>CANGFT010000009.1 GCA_947453205.1 Beijerinckiaceae bacterium
ATAAAGCTCTGGTGAACAAGGGCAAGCCAAAAATGGTCGCCCTCATCGCCATCGCCCGCCGCCTCATCGTCATGCTCAACGCCATCATGCGAGATAAAAAGCCATGGCAGCTAAAAGAAGCTTGACCCGCAAGACAGTCGCTCCCCACAAGGGGGAGGGTTATTGGAGGCGCATGATGGAGCTTAGTTTCGCAAAACGCTGAAAACGCTTCGACCGCCTAATGCCGACCGCCGACCGCCTCCAAAACCTACTTCCGCCCGAACAACCGCTCCACATCCGACAGTTTCAGCTCCACATAGGTGGGGCGGCCGTGGTTGCATTGGCCGGAGCCGGGGGTGGCCTCCATCTCGCGCAGGAGCGCGTTCATCTCCTCGCCCGTGAGCCTTCGCCCCGCGCGCACGGAATGGTGGCAGGCCATGGTGGCCAGCACATGATCGAGGCGGCGTTCGAGCGATGTGGCGGCGCCGTTTTCGGCGAGGGTGTCGGCGACGTCGCGCACCAGCCGCGCAATGTCGCCATTCTTCAATAAAGCGGGAACCTCGCTCACGGCGATGGCGCCTGGCCCGAAGCTCTCCACCACGAGCCCCAGATCCGCCAGGGTCTCGCGATGGTCCATGACGCGGTCAACCTCGCTGGAATCAAGATCGACCACGACGGGAATCAGCATCAACTGCCGCGCGACGCCGCTCGCCTCGCGTTCGCGCTTCAGGCGCTCATAAACCAGCCGCTCATGGGCGGCGTGCTGGTCCACAAGCACGACGCCGTCGCGGGTTTGCGCGATGATGTAGGTGTCGTGCAGCTGCGCCCGCGCGGCGCCCAGCGGATTATCGAGCAAGTCCGGCGCTGGTGCGCTTTCGTGGGCGCGGGTGTCGGCGGCGGGCATATGGGTGAAGGCGGCCTGCGCGGCCTCGGCGAGGCCCGGCGGAGCATTGAAAGGCGTCGGCGCCGCAGGCGAATTGCGCCAGTCCCAGTTGGCGGCGGGCGCGGGGCGCATGGCGCCTGCGCCGAATGAGGGCATGGGCGCGAAATTGCGGCGCGCGAGCGCGTCGATGGTGCGCGAACCGCCCGTCGTCGAGGCCCGGTGCATGGCTTCGGCGAGGGTCTGTTTCAACGCGCCGATGATGAGCCCGCGCACGAGGCCGGGGTCGCGGAAGCGCACTTCGGCCTTGGCGGGATGGACATTCACATCGACGATGCGCGGATCACATTCCACAAAGAGCGCCAGCGCCGGATGCCGGTCGGAGGGCAGATAATCCATATAGGCTGCGCGCAGGGCGCCATGCAGCAGCTTGTCGCGCACGGGGCGCCCGTTGACATAGAAATACTGCGCCTGCGCATTGGCGCGGTGATAGGTCGGCAGACCCGCAAAGCCCGTCAGCCGCACGCCCTCGCGCTCGGCGTCGACCGCCAGGGCGTTGTCGCGGAACTCGGCGCCCAGCACCTGCGAAATGCGGGTCAGCAGGCCCTGCGGCCCCTGTGGGCAGGCGGCGTATTCGAGCCCCGCGAGATTGTCGCCCGATAGCGCGAAACGCACCTGCGGATGGGCCATGGCGAGGCGCTTGATCGTATCGGCGACGGCCTGCGCCTCGGTGCGGTCGGTCTTGAGGAACTTCAATCGCGCGGGGGTGGCGGCGAAGAGGTCGCGCACCTCGATGCGCGTGCCCGCTGCATGGGCGGCGGGCGCCACGGGCCGCTTGCGGCCGTCCTCGACCCGGATCATCCAGCCATGGGGCGCATCGGCCATGCGGCTGTGGATCTCCACATGGGCCACGGAGGCGATGGAGGGCAGCGCCTCGCCACGAAAGCCGAGGGTTGCGATGTTGGAGAGGTCGCCATCAGGGATTTTCGAGGTGGCGTGGCGCTCGACGGCGAGTTCGAGATCCTGCGCGCTCATGCCCGCGCCATCGTCCACCACGCGGATCAGCTTGCGCCCGCCCTGCTCCACCACGACCTCGATATGGCGCGCATGGGCGTCGAGGGCGTTCTCGACCAGCTCCTTCACGGCGGAGGCGGGGCGCTCCACGACCTCGCCCGCAGCGATGCGGTCGACGAGAATGGGATCAAGACGACGAACGGGCATTCCGAATCCTTTCGGCGGCCCACACTAGCAGATCAGCGCCCGGGCTACATGCCCGTCGGACGGCCCGCAGCGGCGACCAGCAGCTTCTTGCCCGCAAAAAGGCGCTTCGCCACCCGCTTCGCGTCGTCCAGCGTCACAGCGGCGATATAGCCGTTGCGCTCGTCGAGGAACTCAACCGGATAGCCCTCGACCTGCAGATGCGTCAGGTTGCCAGCGATCTTGGTGGAGGTGTCGAAACGCAGGGCGTAGGAGCCGATGAGATATTTGCGGGCCTTGTCGAGCTCCTCGGCGGTCGGACCGTCTTCGGCGAGCTTGGCGATCTCCTCCTCGATCACCGAGAGCGACTCGGCGGCGCGCTCGTTCTTGGTCGAGGTGCCGCCCGAAAAGAGCGCGGCGTGGTCATAGGTCATGAGCTGGGAATGGACGGAATAGGCGAGGCCCCGCTTCTCGCGCACTTCGCGAAAGAGACGGGCCGAAAACACGCCGCCGCCCAGGATGTGGTTGACCACGACGCCCGCCCAGAAATCAGGATCGTCACGCCGCAGGCCCGGCAGGCCGAAGCGGATCGTGGACTGGGGAACGTCGAGATCGACGACCTTGCATTCACCCATGCCCGCCATGACGATATCGGCGATTGGCGCAAGGTCGCCATGGGCTGGCAAGGCGCCGAAGACCTCATCAAGCAGCAAGGCGAGCTTGCCCGCATCGACGGCGCCCACGACCGATATTCTGAGATTGTCGCGCGCCATCAGGCGTCGGCGCATGGCCAGGAGATCATCGCGGGTGATGGCGGGAATCGTGTCGAGATCGCCGCGCGCGGGCATGGCGTAGGGATGGGAGCCAAAGGCCGCCTCGCGCCAGGCCTTTCCCGCGAGCGCGTCAGGATCCTTGGCCTCGCGCTTGAGGCCGGCGACGATCTGCGAGCGCACACGCTCCACCGCATCGTCATCAAGCCGGGGCTCGCAGACCGCGAGGCGCAAAAGGCCTGCGGCGGCGTCAAGATGGCGCGTCAGGGTCTTCATGCGGCCATTGAAGGAGTCGCGGCCTGCGGAGAAGGAGATCTCCACCGCCTTGTCATCCATGGCGCGGTGGAAGGCGTCGGCGTCATAGGGCCCGGCGCCCTCGTCGAGCAGAGCCGAAAGCATGGAGGCGACGCCCGCCCTCAGCGGCGCGTCCTGCGAACTGCCGCCGAGGAAGGCGAATTCAAAGGCGACCAGCGGCACGGCGTAGTCCTCGACAAGCCAGGCCTGCAGGCCGCCTGCGGAGGTCACCTTCTGGACGCTGTCCGCGCGGCTCTTTGTCTTGGTGGTCATCACAGCAATCCGATCGCGCAAGAGGTCAGGCCGCTTGCGCGGGCGTATGGGGCAGCAGGAAGCCGGTGACGGCGCGGCGGGGCTCAAGCCATTGGCGGCAGGCCTGCCGGACATCCTCTGCGGTCACGGCGTCGACCCGGGCGGGCCATTGCCTGATGTCCTCAACGCTGCAGCCTGTGGTCAGGGCGGCGCCATACCAGCGCGCCAGCGACGCCTGGCTGTCCTGCGCATAGACGGCGTCGGCGATGAGCCTTGTCTTGGCGCGGGCGAGGTCTTCCTCGGTCACGCCCTCCTCCGCCACCTTCGCCACGACCTGCAGCACGGCGGCGTCGAGCGCCTCGAGGCTCACCTCGGGCGCGGGCACCGCATAGACCCAGAAGCGGGTGTCATCGAGGGCCGACCCCATGTAATAGGCGCCCGCCATGACCGCGACCTTCTGCTCGACCACCAGGCTCGCATAGAGCAGGCTCGTCTGGCCGCCGCCCAGAAGATGGCCCAGAAGCTCCAGCGCCTCGGCCTCGCCGGGCTTGGCGGTGGCGTAGGAGGGCGTCAGATAGACGCGCTGATGGCTGGGCTGCTCGACCTTCTCATCGGCGAGCTTGACCAGGCGTTCGGCGCGGGACTCGGGCTCTCTGGGGCGACGGCGCATCGGGCGCTCGCCGCGCGCGGGGATCTTGCCATAGGTCTCCTGCGCCAGCGCGCGGACCTCTCCCTCGGTGACGTCGCCCGCCACGATCAGAATGGCGTTTTCGGGCGTGTAGAAACGGCCGTAATAGTCCAAAGCGTCCTGACGGCCGAGATCCTCGATCTCATGCATCCAGCCGATGATCGGCTTGCCATAGGGATGGTGGGTGAAGAGCGCGGCCTGCACGGCCTCGTTGAGCTGGGAGGAGGGGTCAGAATCCGTCCGCATCCGGCGCTCTTCCAGCACCACATCACGCTCGGGCGCCACCACTTCGTCGGTCAGGACGAGATTGGTCATACGGTCCGCCTCAAAGTCCATCAAGACCGCCAGATGCTCCTTGGCGACGCGCTGGAAATAGGCGGTGTAATCGTTCGAGGTGAAGGCGTTCTCCTGTCCGCCAAGCTCGGCCACGACTTCGGAGAATTCGCCCTGGGCGTGGTTCTTCGTGCCCTTGAACATGAGGTGCTCAAGAAAATGAGCGATGCCCGACTTGCCCGGCGGATCGTCAGCCGACCCGTTGCGATACCAGACCATATGGGTCACGACGGGGGCGCGGTGGTCGGGGATCACCACCACCTCCATCCCATTGTCGAGGCGGAAATCGCTGATGGCGGGGCCATCGGCATGATGCTGCACAGAAGATGGAGTCTGGGACATGGTTCCCCGTTCTGGCTGGGCGCTGTCCGCCCTCAGGATGTCAGATGAATATAGGGTGGCGGGACGGCTTCTGTCAGCACCCTCGCCATAATCCCCCAAAGCAAACGGCCGATCCCTGCCGGACCGGCCGTCTCATGGAGTGGTGAAAGCCTACTCAGCCTTCTTTCGGGCCTGATCCCAATAATAGGCGCGCGGATCATCATCCTCCTTCTTGTAGGGCTCGAAGGTCGCCTTCACATTCTGCGTGGCCTTCATGTAGCCCTTGGGCGGCTGGGTGAGATATTCGCGCTCCGGCTCGACGCCCGCCTGCAAGCCAGGCTCTTCTTTCTTGCCTGCGGTGACGGAGAGTTTGCTCCAGTATTCCTGCGGCGAGCAACCCCACTTGTCGAAGGGGTCCATGGAGCAGCCGGCGCCCGGCCCGCTCACGGGGCCAGAAGGCTGCTGGGCGGTCCGCCCGGCGCGCAGCTCCTCCGCGCTGACGATCTCGCCGCCGTTGGTCTCGAAATATTTGCGCCGACCGCTGGTGTCGGCCTTCTTGCGGGCGCGGACCACTTCCTGATCCGTCGGCCAGGCGGCGGCGCGCTGGGCGGCGGCCTGCTTAGGGGCTGGCAACTCCATCTTGGGCGGGACCACGAGGGGGGAGCGCTCGCGATAGGCGATCGGCGGCGGATCGGCCTTTTCGCTCATGCCGACCATGTCCATGAGGGATTCGTAGATGCCGCCGCGCCCGTCATCATTGATGGCGAAGGCGGGCGTGACGCTCAGAAGACCCGCCGCTGCGCAGGCCGCCAGAAGGGTGGATGGGCTTTTGCAGAACATGTTGATCACAGGCTACCCCATTCGTCCGACGCGCTGTCGATGTCCGCAGCACAGACTGGCGACGCTTCGCGTCAATTTGGTGGCGGCTCAACCGCCCTGAGCGCTCTCGTTCTTCTTTCCGGCCATAAAAAAACTTTCATACAGGAGAAGGCCGACGCCGGCAACGATGGCGACATCGGCGAGGTTAAAGATGTACCAGTGGAAGCCGCCCAGATGGAAATGGAAGAAATCCGCCACCGCCCCATAGGCGAAGCGGTCATAGGCGTTGCCGAGCGCCCCACCTACAACCAGCCCGAGCCCCACCGTCGTCAGCCTGTCGGGCGCGCGCCATAGCCAGACGCCGAGCAAGGCGGTGGCCGCAAGGGAAAGGGCGAGCAGGGCGAACCTGCCCTCAGGCGTCTCCGCGCTCAGGAGCGAGTAGGAAATGCCGGGGTTCCAGGCCATCACGAGGTCAAGGAACGGCGCGACGGCCACCGGCTGGCGGGCTGCGATGTCGAAGACGTCGAGCATCCAGATCTTATGGCCCTGATCGACCGCCAGGGTGACGGCGGCGACCAGAAATCCCAGAGCGCGCGGGCTCAGCGGCATGGGCGCGCGCTCAGGCCCATCTGCCGGCCGAGCGCAGCTCGCGCAGGGCCTTCGCGTCACGAGGCGTCACGTCGGGGAAGGCCGGATCGGCGGTCGCGGGATCGAAATATTTCCAGGACCGGGCGCATTTCACACCCGAGGCGCGCTGCGGAACCACCGCCACGCCCGGAGCCTCGGCGAGGCGGAAGGCGTCCTGCGGCCCCTCCCCTTCCAGAAGCTCGATCCCCGAGGTGATGCAGACCTCGGCGAAGTCGACGCCCCGGAGCAGGGCGAGGAGGCTGGCGTCCGCCACATAGACCTGCGGCGCAGCCTCCAGCGACGAGCCGATGCGCTTGGCGGCGCGCTCCAGCTCCAGCGCCCCCGTGACCACCGAACGCGCCCGGCGGATGGCGCGCCAGGTCTCGGCCAGCGCATCGTCGCGCCAGACGGCGAGGCCTGCGGGGAAGGTGGCCAGATGGATGGAGGGCTCGGCGTTCGGGCGCACATCGAGCCAGCCTTCCTCCGTGGTGAAGACGAGAATGGGCGCGAACCACTTCAGGATGGCGTCGCAGATGACGTCGATGGCGGTCAGCGCGCTCTTGCGGGCGAGGCTCGAGGGCGCGTCGCAATAGAGCGTGTCCTTGCGGATGTCGAAATAGAAGGCCGAGAGGTCGCTCGTCATGAAATGGCTGAGCAGGGACACGACCTTTTTATAGTCGAAATTGGCGTAGGCCTCGGTGATCGCCGGGTCGAGTTCGGCGAGGCGGTGCAGCATGAGCCGGTCAAGCTCGGGCATGTCAGCCTTCGCCACGCGGTCGCCTGTCTCAAAATGGGACAGGGCGCCGAGCATCCAGCGGATGGTGTTGCGCAGCTTGCGGTAGGTCTCGACGAAGGTCTTGAGGATCTCCGGCCCGATGCGCAGATCGTCCGAATAATCGGAGGCGGCCACCCAAAGGCGCAGGATGTCGGCGCCCGAGTCCTTGATGACGGTCTGCGGCGCGACGACATTGCCCAGCGACTTCGACATCTTCTGGCCCTTCTCGTCGAGAACGAAGCCATGCGTCAGGACGACGTCATAGGGCGCGCGGCCACGGGTGCCGCAACTCTCCAGCAGCGAGGAATGGAACCAGCCGCGATGCTGATCGGAGCCCTCCAGATACATGACCTCGTCGGGCCCGCCGTCGCGGATGCGCCTGGTGGCGAGGTCGGGACGCTTCTCCAGCGTGAAGGAATGGGTCGAGCCGGAATCGAACCAGACGTCGAGCACATCGTCGATCTTCTCGTAGTCCTGCGCGTCATAGGCTTGCCCGAGGAAGCGTTGGGCGGCGCCGGGCGCGAACCAGGCGTCGGCGCCCTCGGCCTCGAAGGCGTCGGCGATGCGCTTGTTGACCTCCCCATCGCGCAGGATCTCGTGGGTTCCGCGCTTGACGAAGACGCAGATCGGCACGCCCCAGGCGCGCTGGCGCGAAACCACCCAGTCCGGCCTGTTGGCGATCATGCCGGTGATGCGGTTCTCGCCCGCTGCGGGCACCCAGCGCGTCTCCTGAATGGCCTTGAGGGCGAGATCCCGCAGGCTCGCATCGGCGCCCGCGCCCGGCGCCTCGAAAGGCCGGTCCATGGCGATGAACCACTGGGGGGTGTTGCGGAAGATGACCGGCTTCTTGGAGCGCCAGGAATGGGGATATTGATGCTTCAGCCGTCCGCGCGCCAGAATGTTGCCGCAAGCGGCCAGCGCCTTGATGACGGTGTCGTTGGCATTGCCCTTGGCGCCCTTGTCGTCGATGACGCGCTTGGCGCCGCCATCTGACGAAGGTCCGAAGCCATAGGCGTCCTTCGTGTAGAAGCCATCGGCGTCCACCGTATAGGGAATGCGCGTGTCGATGCCGCGCGCGATGAGGTCGCGCTGGCTGAACATCCAGATGTCAAAGTCCTCGCGGCCATGGCCGGGGGCGGTGTGGACGAAGCCCGTGCCGGTGTCGTCGGTGACATGGTCGCCATCGAGGAGGGGCACATCAAAGCCATAGCCCGCATCGAAGGCCGCGAGCGGATGGGCGCAGGCCGAAATCTCCGCCGGATTGGCGTCGCTGACGCGCTCGAAAGCCTCGACCTTGGCCGATTTCATGACATCGCCAGCCAGTTTGTCCGCGAGCACATAGAGCCCGCCGGTCCTGGCCCAGTTGCCTTCGGGCGCGGCGGTGATGCGGTAAAGCCCATAGGCGATCTTATGGGAGAACGAGATGGCGCGGTTGCCCGGCATGGTCCAGGGGGTCGTGGTCCAGATGACGACGCTCGCGCCCATGAGCGCTTCACCCCCGCGCATCTTCGTCACGGGAAAGGCCACCCAGACCGTGTCGCTCACATGGTCTTCATATTCGACCTCGGCTTCGGCCAGCGCCGTCTTCTCCACAACCGACCACATCACGGGCTTGGAGCCGCGATAGAGCAGGCCGTTGTCGGCGAATTTCATGATCTCGCGGGCGATCTGCGCCTCGGCGTCGAAGCTCATGGTGGCGTAGGGATGGGACCAGTCGCCGGTCACGCCGAGGCGCTTGAACTCCTCGCGCTGGGTGTCGAGCCAGCGTTCCGCATAGGCGCGGCACTCCCTGCGGAAGGCGATCATGGCGGCGCTGTCGGACAGCTCGGGCTTGGGCTTGCCCTTGGAGCGGTAGTTGTCCTCCTCGATCTTCCATTCGATGGGCAGGCCGTGGCAATCCCAGCCCGGCACATAATTCGAGTCCTTGCCGAGCATCTGCTGGGACCGACAGACCATGTCCTTGAGGATCTTGTTCAGGGCGTGGCCGATGTGGATGTTGCCATTGGCATAGGGGGGGCCGTCGTGCAGCACGAATTTCGGCCGACCGCGCCCGGCCTCGCGCATCAGCCGGTAAAGATCCATCTCCCGCCAGCGCTCCAGAATCTGCGGCTCCTTCTGGGGCAGGCCCGCGCGCATGGGAAACTGGGTCTGCGGCAGGTAGAGCGACTGCGAATAGTCAGGGCCTTTGGCGGTGTCGTTCATCTTTGGACCGGTCAGGAAAGTGGGGCGCGGAAACGCCGCGCAGCGCGTCGGACATAGATGATTTGGAGACGAAGCGCCAGTTTGGGGGCGAGGGCCGCCGATGAGCGCTGAGCCGCGCCTGAGTGTGACAGGGGGCGATGGTGGCGGCTCACCGCGATAATAGACCCGCCACGCGTTATGGTTTACGCGATTTAATCATGATAGAAGACAATAATCATTTTGAGTTTAAACATTACATAACCACACCTGCAGTCCACAACTCAAGAAAAAACTCCGAAATTCCCGCAAATTAACAGAAATAATACTTTACCGGACAACCCATTCTTAAGCATCGACCCCAATCCAGCTTGCCGCTCCGATCTCACTATGGCCTCATGCTTCGCGTAGCGTAGAGGGAAATGCGTCATGAGCGGCAGGAAAAGCGACGATGGCGGCAAGGCGCAGGCCGACGCCCGCAGGCCAAAGCCTTTCAGCGACCGCGAGCTCGACTGGTATGGCGAGGCCTATGAGCGCGCCTATGTCGAAAAGCTCAAGATCGACGACGCCCTGGCGGCCCTGGCGGCCAAGCTGCAGCCGAAAAAGACGATCCTGCATTGAGCGCTTACGGCGCGGGATCGGCCAGCTCGCCGGGATTCTTCCCAAGTCCAGCGGCATTGAGCCCTCACCACGCCTCCAGAGCGGTCGGCGAATGATCGGTCCTAAGCCGCGGGGATGAGGGCTTGGAGAGCAGATCGGGACGCAACCGGAATAAGAAATTCAAGTTAAAAGCTCCAGCCGAGCCCGGCGCCGCCCGGTTGACGCCTTGCGCCACCAACCCACGGTGAAACGCCGGAAACGTCACACGCCATATCTGGCGCATTGCTGACCAGCCCAGCTTGATGCTGGGGGCCTCTGCGCAATCTTGCCGCGCAGATTGAGCATCCCGCGCCACGCATGAACGACCTGCGTGTCAGGACGCATGAACGCCAGGGCTGCGCGATCATCCGCATCGACGAGGGCGGGCGCTTCAACATCAATCAGCGGATAGAACCGGCTTTTCGTCGACACGACCGGCTCAAGATGCAACTGCCTGACAAAATACGTCAGCGCGCGCGGGCCGATCGACATCTTCTGCAAACGCCCCGGCATATCACGCCCAAACAAAATGCCGATCTCGCGCTTCATCCGCACACGAAAGGTCGCCCAGGGCGCACGGACAGGAAGCGAAGTGGCCGCGCTCCAGTAAAGCTCCAGAAGCTCGGAGCCTTGCGGAATGCCTAGAACTGCATTGTTGATGCGCTTGCCGTCATCCACCCATCCCATCGTATAGCTGTCAGCGCCATCAGTGAGCTGGTCAAGCACAATGCAATCTGCATCACACCATAGCCCCCGCCCGAGCCGCATCAATTGCAGACGCACGATGTCTGAATAGAGTTCGAGCCGGTTTTGTTCGCGATAGGTGGAGATAGGCGGCGCTTCCGCCAGGATTTCGCGCACATCATAAACATCCACGCCCAGCCCCTGAGCGCGCAACGTCTCCGCTCCGTAGGTGTAGAGCTCCACCGGATGCCCGGCCGCGCGCATCGAGGCGAGCGAAAGCCGCTCAAGCCAGGACACTGAGCCTTCCCAATATGTAACGATCGTACGCGGCATGACGGCGGATCCCCCCGGCGCTTATAAGATCCCCGCAAAGCGCGCGCAACTCATGCTTTACAATGATGACGGAAGCCTTTAGACGCAACTGTGGCGTTTCTGATGGGAAGGCGATGCGGACACCTCCCGAAATTTCCGTCGTGATCAACAATTTCAACTACGCTCGGTTCTTGCCTGAAGCGATTGAGAGCGCGTTGAACCAGACCCGCAAGCCTGCGGAAATCATCCTCGTCGACGATGGCTCCACCGATGGCTCACAAGACTTTGTGAAGTCCGCCTACGACTCGCGCGTCACGCTGCTTGTAAGCGCAAATTTCGGGCAGCTGAACGCACTGAAACTCGGAATCGCTGCAGCGAACAGCCCCTTCGTCGCGCTTCTTGATGCTGATGACCGCTGGCGGCCGGATCATCTATCCGCCGTCGCTGAAGTCTTGCAGACCAATCCCGAAGTGAATTTCGTCATCGCCAATAACACCAAATTCGGCGACGCCGAGGGCATCGGCTATTCGATCACGCAAAACGAAGACTATGGCTATACAACGCTGGCGGGGTTGACGCGAGAATGGCTCGGCGCCCCGACAAGTTGCCTCGTCATTGCTAAACAGCATTTGCAATTCTTGACCGCCTTCCCGAGATAATAGACGGCGTCCACACAATCAGGAGCAGTATGCAGCGAAGCGAACGGGGAAGAAGAATGGTTGGAAGAAGCAATGGTTCTCACTTATCGCCACTCCAAAATCACAGGCTCCGCACCAATCCCACTCACCTGCGCCTTGATGCGAAACCATTCACGTTTAAGCCGTTTTGAGAGCGACAGCCTTGGAAGCATTGCTTTCCCACGATCGGAGATCTGCGACGAGAAAACCACGTCTGCTGGCGCAGTTTGTAGAGTATGTGCTTGAATGACTGGCAATGGCAGGAGGACATAAACGTTCAGATTTCGATAGGCGCCATGCCAACGAGAGAAGAGATACATGTCAATAGGTATGCTCGGAAGCCGCGTGGCCCGTAAAAGTCTTTGGCAAGCATTATTTGAGATCAGATAGCCAGCTGAACCGAGTGCTATCCCGCGTAAAGGGCGAAGTGGGCGTCCAGCCAAGTATGAACGAGTGCCTCCCAATAATACCCTCCGATCTGCTATAGCCTCAAGCTTAATTAAGTCTATTTCCGCAGGTATCTGAGCGGTCTGTTCGAGGATAGCGCCCAACTCGGTACTGAGACACACGTCATCCTCAAAAACAGCACCCCAATCTGAACCACTTTCGATAATATTTTGCCATGCCTTTTGGTGGCTTCGGATACAGCCGATCTCAGGGCGTGAAAGCGGGTAAATGGCGGCAGGATCTTGCCATTCGGCACATTCCGCAGGCGCCATCAGTCTTCCATCCACCGCTGATAGGCGCTCAAATAATATACCGGCTGCCCGCGCTTGCGCCTCGAAATGGATGAGGCGCTCCGTTGCTTGATCCAGGTTGATCACAAAAGCAGCCAACGACATCTCGATCTCCTATCGTAGTTAGGTGAAGCTCAACCTGTTTAGCAATGCGGCTCCAGCCGACTGAATAAGTCAACTTCGACGCGGAAATGAGTAGGCTGCGATTGCTGGAAAGAAAGCTTTGTAATTCTCAAGCTACATCAATGTATCGTGAAGATCAAGCTAACTCTACCGCAAGCCATAACTGCTCATCGTTGACGTCACAATGCAGCGTTATATGGTTGCGATGCTTTATTGAGTAGCAGGTTCCGATAACATAAGTGTCCATATCCGTCGCCGCCAGGTTCCTGCTGAAGGTGCGTCATCCACTGCTTCATCATAGATACGCAGCGACAGTTGGCGCCGCTTCAATCCTACCGTCGCTGAGGAGCGTCGCAGACGAAAGCTGATTGTAAAGCTAAACGAGCAGCTTTGCTTGGCCGAGGAACAGATGGGTGCTTCACCGGACAAGCGAATGCGTTGGGCGGATACGGTGGGCAGAGAGAACCGCACTGCGTGCAACGCCCTTTGCGTGCGAAGCAGTCGTGATTTAGGAACGCTGCAGGCTCTTTGCTGCTCGCAGTGCGCTACGGCGCCAAGCTTTGCTGGCCACAGCAATTGGAATGACAGCTATTGAGATTGACGTACTTGCTGAACCGCTCGATACAATCACTCGTTTGTCCAAGCTGCGGACGCAGGGAGCCTGGACCCGGAGCTGCCTGCAGCGTCAAAATACCGGATGTTTATCCATCTAAGTCAGACAAAACGCAGTGGGAAAGAAGCAGCTCTCTGTTTCAGTGCATAACGCAGCCGCCAAGCGCCTGTTGTGGGGTGTTTGGCGACTGTTCGCCCAACCCTCTTGTGTGTAATCAGCCAATCCGAATAAATTATTAAAAACAGTTCTTTATAGACATTTATTTTGGCTCTGGACTATGCAATAAGGGATATGCTAGTGCTTGAAAAGGGAAAAATGCAACATTAAAAAATAAGTCAAATGGAAAAAATCTTTTCCAGGCGCAATCGCGCGTTCATTCGGTCATCGGCATATGAAAAGCAACGGATGAAGCTATTGCGAAGACTTAATGAGCATGCCTTTACTGGCCATGATAATGCGCAGATCAAAGCTCAGGAGCTCGCGCGAAACACCTTGCGCAAATACCGCAATCGTCGAAACATCGAGCGCAGCATCTGGGCGTCGCGCTCAACATTCCCGTCACGGCTAGGGCTGATGACCGCCGTCTATTTCAAAAGCTGACTGAAGAGAGAATGTCATCATGCGCATAATTTGGCAGACGCAGCCCGGACAGCAAACGGAATTCGAGAAGGAGTTTTTGCTTGATGTTGTTTTTGCGAAAATGCCTTGCACAGCCATTTTCGACAATGCGAGCTATTGCGCAGATGGCGCCGACGCAACCATCGTCTACTCCACCTTTCGTGAAAAGGCGGCGCCAGAGCTCTTGGACTATCTCGCCAGGAGCGAAGGCCACAGTCTTGTCCACCTCTCGGAAGAACAACTTCACCACGAAAACTCATATTACAAAAACGCGCGCGTCGTGCTCCGCTCCTACTATGATCCACGTATCACGGCTGCAAATGTCTTCACTCTACCGCTTGGATTTCAATCTGGATTCCTGAACAAACGCGATGAAATCGACTTCAGCATGAAAGAGCTGGTCTGGTGCTTTGCCGGCCAGATCAAAAGCAATCGCAAGAAAATGGTGAAGGAGCTCTCCAGGTTCGAACCGCATAAGATCGTGCTCACATCGCAGTGGGCAGATCCAAACGGGCTTTCAGTGGAACAGATGGCGCAAACTTACAAGCGCTCAATCTTCGCGCCCTGCCCCTTCGGAAATCGCAATCCCGACTCGTTCCGCCTCATGGAATCACTTGAGCACGGATGCATTCCTGTCGTTCTTTGTTTTCTGGACCATGATCCCTTCCGTTATGTCATGGGCGACCATCCCTTCATCATCGACCGCACATGGGCGCGTGCCGCAAAGCAAATGGAGGCTTTGCTCAACGACCCGGCGCGATTGCGCAAAAAGCAGGATGAGGTCGCGCGCTGGTATAAAGCTTATAAAGAAAAACTTTCAGCCGACATCGCCAAAATCTTCAGCGGCGCCAAGCATGAAGATCTCAGCTCAGAGCAATTCCAGCTACAAAAGAACGGCGTATCAGAACGGACACTCTTTCTTTATAATCTTTATTATGGCCGCGGCCTTATCCGACGCGCATTCCGCGCCATGGTGCATGCCTACGCCTAAACACTGAACCCATCGCTCAGGTCGAAAGACCGAGAAGGGATCATTCCTGACGTTGAGAATGAGCCCTCAACAATCTCACCGCAGCGCTTCGCGAAGAGCTCGATGTTTTCATTGAAGCGGGAATTATAAAGATGATAAAAACCACCATGATAGGTGGTGCCCACGCCAAAGCGTCCATAATTGGCCAGATGCCAGATGCTCCCGGGCGGATCCTTCTCGTAATGCGAGGGATAGAGCGCGCGATAGGAAACGCCGACCATCTCAGCTTCGAAAGACACATTCTCCGCAACATCCGCTTTGCGCTTGATGGCCATGAATGTTGGTCTGCGCAGATCGAGCCAGCACTGACGCCAGATGAGAAAGAAAGATGGCGCGGCGAAAATATGGTTGCGATGGCCGATATGGTTGGAAACCTGCGCCAAGCCGATGAATGACTTATGTTTGCAGACGTAGTCAATGCATTTTCCGACGATCTCGCCATTCGTCGGCACGCAGTCGGCGTCAAAAAATCCGACCATATCGCTCTTGGCATGACGCATGATCCCGTCCATCCAAACGCCATGGACGATTTGCTCGCGCGTATATTTCAAGCCGACGCCAAAATGCCGCATGACGGCGCTCTGGGCCGCGATCATGCGCTCATCCATATTGGGCCATGCCAACGAATGCCACTCGATGCTCGCCAAGCCCACCCCCTTCAGAAGCCAAGATTCATACAAGTGAGATCCGCCCTCCGCAAGGCCTGTTTCAGGACGAAGTCGGAGCCATAAATGACGCCTGAGGCGACCATTCTTAAATTGAAGTGAGGCTCCCCGCGTCACTTTTTCTCAGCGTTGAATGCAACTGCGTCCTATTTTAAAATTGGAGGCTCGGCAAGGAAGCGGGCGCCTATTATGAATTCCCATTACCAGAACCGCGAGATTAGCCACTAGGTGGCGGTTAAGCCTCACCTGTAATTCCAGGCCACGGCATCCCATCGCGTCGCACCGCCTCGCTCCCCTATCCATCACCGAAGGTAAGCCCACGCTGGCACACGGATCGCCAGATAAGCACACCAACCACGTCGCCTGACCGGCTAGGGACCCCGTAAAAAATGCGCTGCGCTAGCCCAAACAGACCCGAGGCACCCCCCGAGCGCCCGACTGCCTCGCCCCCTCAACCGGCAGCGGGGCCTTTCGATGAAAACGGGCCAACGCTGGAATGCTTTCGCATGAAACACGATTCCTGAAGCAGGCCTGCATGATCTCATAGCATTCCATTAAGTAATTGATATAATATTCGAAGTAAGAGGCATTCAAATATCTGCGCCGCCCCTTCCTCCACGGACGTGACCGCCGCACGCTCGTCCGCCCCAGCACAAGCCCATCGTCCCGGCTTGTGCGATGTGATGAAAGCACGGCAAGGTCGCCGAACGATCCAAGTATCGGCAAACCGAGCGCTGCCCGGACCGGACTCGCCGAGCCCGCGAGATGGAGATTGGCTGCTCGACTTGATTTCCAACGATTTTGTTTCCAATATTCAGACATGATTGAATCTCCTGAAAAGCGCCGGTACCTCTCCCGCATCCAGAAATGGCGAATCTCTTGGGAGCGGAAGAGAAATCTCCAACGCTTCGCGCATCTCGCAGACGAGCGTGTCATTGACTGGGGCTGGGACCAGATCCCCTACAATCGCCTCGCGCTTGTCTCAAAGCTGATTGGCGCAAAGCGTCACCCGTCTTATCTGGAGATCGGCTGCGCGAATGATGTCCTGTTCAACTCCGTGCCAGCCCTGCACAAGGTAGGCGTTGATCCGCTGTCGGGCGGCACCATCCGTGATACGTCTGACAACTTTTTCGCGACGAATACGCAGACTTTCGACGTCATTTTTGTCGACGGGCTGCATACCTACCACCAGGTTCGCAGGGACATCAACAATTCGCTGGCGATTTTGAATGATGGCGGCTGGATCGCCTTCCATGATTCTTTGCCCGCAACATGGCTTGAGCAGCATGTGCCCAACATGTCGCGCGGCGACTGGACCGGAGACGTTTGGAAGGTCGCGTTCGAGCTCGCGCAGACGCCCGGCATCGAGTTTCGGCTCGCGCGCATCGATCATGGCGTAGGCGTTCTGCGCAAGCTGACCTCTGGCCCCATCCGCCTGACAGACTTGCGCAGCGACCTCGACGATCGGCACTTCACTTACTATTTTGACAATCTTGCATCGCTTCCCGTCACAAATTTCGAGGATGTGGCGAAGTGGATTGAATCGTCGAATTGACGCAGTATGCGCGGAACTCGTGATTTTGATGAAGCGCAAGGGGCCAAAGGGGCAGCACGCAAGAAGGCCTCTTTTCCACAAGATAGTTTCTCGGCTTGAGCAAGATTTCAACAAACTGCGCTATAAGAAATGGTTGAGTTATTGAGCCTTTGACCATAAGCTTGGCATTGAGCAGGGCTCTGTTGTGAGGACCGAATGAGCCGGAAATCTAGACGTATCCTTGTGACCGGCGGCGCCGGTTTTCTTGGGTCTCACTTGTGTGACCGGCTCATTGCGGCGGGCGACGAGGTGCTCTGCGTAGATAATTTCTTCACGGGCAGCCGTCGCAACATCGCCCATCTGTTGCAGCATCCACGCTTCGAGTTGCTGCGTCATGACGTGACCTTCCCGCTCTTCGTGGAGGTCGACCAGATCTATAATCTGGCCTGCCCAGCCTCGCCAGTCTTTTACCAGAGAGATCCTGTTCAGACGACAAAGACGAGCGTCATGGGCACGATCAATATGCTCGGCCTCGCCAAACGTCTGCACATTCCGATGCTGCAAGCCTCCACATCGGAGGTCTATGGCGATCCGAACGTGCATCCGCAGACCGAGGAATATTGGGGCAATGTGAACCCTATCGGAATACGCGCGTGCTATGATGAAGGAAAGCGGTGCGCCGAAACTCTCGTCTTCGATTATGTCCGGCAGAACGGCGTAGCCGGTAAGGTGATCCGGATTTTCAATACCTATGGTCCGCGAATGCAGCCTGACGATGGTCGCGTTGTGTCCAACTTCATCATGCAGGCGTTGCAGAATAGTCCAATCACGATCTATGGCGAGGGCAATCAGACACGTTCCTTTTGTTTTGTCGATGATCTTATCACAGGCATGGTCTGCATGATGGATACGCCAGCAGCGTTCACTGGCCCTATCAATCTGGGCAACCCCAACGAGTCCACCATCAGGCAGCTTGCCGAGCTCGTCATCGAGATGACCAACTCACGATCAAAGCTTGTCTTCGAGCCTTTGCCCCAGGATGATCCGCAACAACGTCAGCCGAACATTTCAAAGGCTCGCACCTCCTTGAATTGGGAGCCAAAGATCGAGCTTCAAGAAGGCCTGAAGCAAACCATCTCTTATTTCAAAGAAAACTTCTGCTAAGGCGCCTCGCGCTGACGGCGCATATTTTGTGATCGATCCACGGATCATATGTTCGTTTGAGCGGCGAGCATTGAATTTTTTTGAAATGTAATTATTCAATGAATAAATTTTACGGCAAAAGAAAATAACATTTTAAACAAAAATTTAAGGCGATCCACTAAGATCGGCATGTGCGGCGCGCTGCTATAGAAGTCAGCGTCGATTGACACCGCATCCTCGATACGGGCAGATCGCCTGGAGTACGCATCATGGTTGACTATAATTGGGGCGGCATCACCGATGATTTCTCGGCGGTGACATTGAACAAGCTTCAATTAGAAGGTGCAGGATACTTCACCTTGGGGACTTTCGATCCACTCAGTGGAGATTTAGCAACCTGCTTCACGCGCTCCGGCCAATTTTCAATCGACGCCAACGGCGGCATCATCTCAGCGGAAGGCTGCTTCCTATTGGGCTTCGGGCCCTATGAAACCTCTTATGACCTTGCCAACCTAAGTCCTCTCGCAGTCAAAGCTCAACGCTCTTACGGCGCCATCGTCGTAGACTTGCCGCAGGGGTCTGTAGAGGGATCCGTAGTCTATCTTGAATGGCCTATCAATGGTTGGGATCCATTGACCCATGTCGTGACGTTTGACGACATAACTAACGGGTCCGTGACCTTTAACGGCTACTCATTTCTTTCTGCAGAGGTTGCGGCTCTTCTCACGCCTGTCTGCGCCTGGACGCAGGTCAGGGTTGATGTGCCAGGCTCCTACAGAGTCAATCAACTCGTGACGGTCGAGAATGGAACCGGCCAAACCTGGAGCAAAGCCATTGAGGCGAGTGATCTTGCACGCGGATTTTTGTCAATAGACCTGCCACTTCTAACCCCGGACGAAACAGACCTTTTGATTGTCAAAACCACCGCTGGCGCGACATCGACCGTCATTGGAAGCACGCATATTTCATTTGTCGACAAAACCCAATCAACACCGTCTCAATTTGAGGATGTTCTGGGTGTTGGGATCATCATCAGCCTCGAAGGAAACGTCTGCGAAGTCTTTAGTGACGGAGAACAGGAACAGATCGGGACTGTGGCCCTGTCAAATTTCGCCAATGCGAATGAATTAAGCGTTGTTGGGGGCGGCGTGCTTGCGGCAACGGTTCAAAGCGGAGAGCCGATCATCGTCAATGTGGGCGATCCCATTGCCCAGAGCGTGGTCGTCGGGGTGATCGATCCCAACAACATTCAATTCAAATCCGCAGCGACAGCCAGCGTCGTAGAAAACATCACCCCTGCAACGCCTTTTTACACGGCGATTGCGACCGACCCCAAGTCCAACGCGTCGTTGACCTATTCCATCTCGGGTGGGACGGACGCCGATCTTTTCAACATCAACGCGATGACAGGCGCAATCACCTTCAAGGCGCCGCCTAATTTCGAGGCCCCCGCCGATTTTGGCGGCGACAATGTCTATGACATAAGGGTTCACGCAGAAGATGGCGCTCTTGCTGCGGACAGAGCGCTCGCCATCACCGTGACCAACATCAACGAAGCGCCCATCATCAATTCAGCCGCGACATCGACGACGCCCGAAGGCGTCAACAATGCTACGGCCGTCTATATCGTCACCGCGACAGACCAGGACACAAACGCCATCCTGACCTATGCGATTCAGGGCGGCGCCGATGCGAATTTATTTAAAATCGACGCCTTGACTGGCGCAGTCACTTTCAAGGCCTCACCGGATTTTGAGGCTCCCGCCGATTCCGGAGCGGACAACGTCTACGACATCATTGTTCAGGTTTCAGATGGCGCGTTAAGCGCGACCAAGAATGTGGCGGTCACAGTGACCGACGTTTTTGAAGGCGGCTCCACAGTGAGGGACTTCAACGCCGACGGCAGGAGCGATGTCCTGCTCCAGAACGTCAACGATGGCGCATGCTACACCTGGGAACTCAATGGAACTTCCCTCCTAACCCACGGCTATGCGGGTTGGGCGCCGGGCGCATCCTGGCAGGCGAAAGGGACGGGCGACTTCAATGGCGACGGCAAGAGCGATGTCTTGCTCCAGAACGCCAGCGATGGCTCTTGCTATATCTGGGAACTCAATGGAACCTCTCTTGTGGGCAATGGCTATGCGGGTTGGGCGCCAGGCGCATCCTGGCAGGCGAAAGGGACGGGCGACTTCAATGGCGATGGCAAGAGCGATGTCTTGCTCCAGAACGCCAACGATGGCTCATGCTATATCTGGGAGCTCAATGGAACCTCTCTTGTGGGCAACGGCTATGCGGGCTGGGCGCCCGGCTCCGCATGGCAGGCAAAGGGGACCGGCGACTTCAACGGCGATGGCAAGAGCGATGTCTTGCTCCAGAACGCCAACGACGGCTCTTGCTATATCTGGGAGTTGAATGGCACGACGCTCGTGGGCAATGGCTATGCGGGCTGGACGCCCGGCTCCGCATGGCAGGCAAAGGGGACCGGCGACTTCAACGGCGATGGCAAGAGCGATATCTTGCTCCAGAACGCCAACGACGGCTCATGCTATATTTGGGAGCTCAATGGAACCTCTCTCGTGGGCAACGGCTATGTGGGCTGGGCGCCTGGCTCCGCATGGCAGGCCAAGGGAACGGGCGACTTCAACGGCGATGGCAAGAGCGATGTCTTGCTCCAGAACGCCAATGACGGCACATGCTATATCTGGGAGCTGAACGGAACAACGCTCGTGGGAAATGGCTATGCGGGCTGGACGCCGGGCGCAGATTGGCATGCAGTCGCATGATTTTTGTCTCGCAACGATCCCCCGAGGCTTTGGCGAGAAATTGGAGCCCGATCTGGTCAGTGGACGCGAGGCTTTGCGCCCTCTGAATGAAGACATTCCGGGAAGTCGCATTGGTTTTCGCGCCATTCAACATGGCTGCTGGCAGCGCCAGTTCAGTCTGGGCCTCGCGCCCGTTTGGGTGGGGTTTTCCTAGCCTACCTCAAGCCCGCCGGAAGGCGAGATAAATCGTCTCAAACAGGAAAGCAGGGCTTCCCTCGATCGCCCGGATGAATTAATCTGAACAAAAGAACGTATAAGGGGAGGCTGCGCATGATCGCTCGTCTGGTGATTTTCACCCTTGCATTTGTCGTGGCCAGCGCCGCTCAATCGCAGCAACCAGCCCCTCCGCAGCTTGACCCCAATCAGACCCAGGGGCGCGCGCTATTCAGTAAATCCTGCACGATTTGCCATCTCCCCCCACAATTGGGGGCAGGAACCTTTGGGCCTCAATTGAGCCGAGCCACCCTTGATGGGAATGAATCGATCTTACGTGACGTGATTTCGAACGGCATGCCGCATATGCCGGGTTTCAAACACATGTATCAGGCCGACCAGATCGATTCCATCGTCGCATACCTGAAGACTGTTCCTGCCCCGACGCCCATCGCGCCGACCCCTGCCCGCTAGATTGGACCGATAGGAGATCGCCATGAAAAATATGCATCTGCTTCTGGCCGCAGGACTTCTGACGTTGACGCCTGTCCGGTCAGCCAGCGCCGCCGACATTATATTGTCCGGGGCGGTGAAGGCCGCAACGGGCGAAAGGCTTGGCGGGGTCGCCGTAGCCGCAAAGCGAGACGGATCGACCATCACGACCACGGTCTACACCGACGCTGAGGGCGCCTATTACTTTCCGCCCCTGCCGGACGGAAAATATAAAGTTTGGGCAAACGCGCTTGGTTTTGAACATGTGAGGGGCGATGTCGACCTCGCCGCCGTCAAAAAGTTCGACGTCACATTGAAGCCTATCACGGATTATGAAACACGCTGGCGCCAATTGCCTGGCGATGAAATGCTGGCCGCCCTGCCGGACTCCACGCCCCATGATGCGAATATGAAGGGTGTGCTCCATAATAATTGCACGGGGTGCCATACGCCCAGCTACATTCTCCAGAACAAGTTCGACGAAGAGGGTTGGTTCAAGATCATTGATCTCATGAAGCGTCTGCCCGGAACCGGCGTATATAGCGAGAAGAACCCCGTCAACGCCGTCATGGATTTCAATCAGAAGGCCTTGGCCGCCTATCTCGCGAAGGTGCGCGGGCCTGATGCAAAGCCCCTGACGATCCGTGACCGGGCCCGACCTTCCGGGGAAGCCGCGAGGGTCGTCTGGCGCGAATACGACATGCCCGTCAATCCAGACTCCGGCCTTGGCCTTTGGACGATGACCGAAGATGGAAGTGACTGGACCAAGGGCACGCCATCCAAGAACGTCATGATGCATGACGCCTGGTTCGACCTCGATGGCCACATGTGGTTCACGAGCAACAATCCCAACAAGCATGTCTCCATTGGACGGGTGGACCGCAAAACCGGCGACGTCAAATTTCTCAAACTGATGGCCAAAAACGGCCTTTCCTCCAACTCCCACGGCTTGGCGCGGGATGCGAAGGGTTATCTGTGGTTCGACATCAACACGGGGCGCCGCAGCCTCGGGCGGCTTGATCCGAAGACGCAGGAGATCAAGGTTTTCGTCACGCCTGACAATATGTCGCCTTTGGGCGGGGCGGTGACCATTGACGTCGACGGCAAGCAAAAGATCTGGGCCTCCGCTCCAGACGGGGCCCTGCGCTTTGATCCGGACACCGAGAAGTTCACAGAATTCAAATCCCCGACCTTCAAGACCGCCAATGGTCTGGCCACCACTTACGGCGTCGCCGCCGACAGATATGGCAATGGCTGGTGGGCTCAGATGCCGATCGACGTCATAGGGAAGGCGAATTTCGAAACCGGCAAGGTGGAGGCGATCGCCTTGCCCGAGGTGACGGGCGTCAGGCAACGCCAGTCGCCGGAGGCCTTGAAAGCTTATGAACATAATGAACTAGGCTTCAACTATCCCTACCCCTGGCAACAGGGGCCGCGCCGCATGGGTGTCGACAAGAATGGCGATACGCTCTGGATCGGCAATTCCTGGGGCGGATCTTTGACAAAGATCGACGTCAAAACCGGCGAAATGTCTATGATCCCCATGGCTGACCCGAAGAACGATCAGCCCTACCACATACATGTCGACAGCAAGCACAACGCCTGGGGCAACCTATGGGGTTCGGATCACCTCTTCCGCTATGATCCGGCACAGGGACGCTATACACATTTTGAAATTCCAAGGCGTGGAACAGAAGTCCGTTTCATCTCTCTGGATGAAACCCGCGGTGAGCTGGAAGTTCTGATTCCCATCTATCGAACCGGTCAATTGGGGGTCATGACCCTGCGCAGCGAAGCTGATCTGGCTGCGGCGAAGCGGGCGGTTCAGTGATCTACGGCAAGGCGCGGAACAGCAAACCATAAGGCATGCTGTCCCAAGCCATTGCGGTGACGGTCACCGCTTGGGGCGAGGTTGTCAGCGCAATAGAAGGCGTCCGCGCGCCAGCGTGAATCGTGCATGGGCTTTTATGGCGCCAATTTTTCTAGAGATCGGTCAGGGGGAACTATGCGAATGAGATCAAAACTCCTGGCCGCCATGGCCTTTGGCTCCTCCCTCGCAAGCCCCGCTTGCGCCGCCACCATAACCGGGACGGTGACCGGCCCTGATGGAAAGCCCCAAATGGGCGTCTTTGTCGTCGCCGAGGATGTGAAGACAAAGCGGACCGTCAGTGTGCTCTCGAATGAGCGCGGACGCTATCATATCGGCGCTTTGCCTGCGGCGAGTTACAATATCAAGGTCAAAGCGATTGGGTTGAAAGCCGACGTCCAGCGGGATGTGGCGATAGCCCTCGATCAGAAAATGTCCTTCGATTTCGCCGTGCAGCGGCGTCCCGTCGAATGGAGCGAGCTCTCCACCTATCAAGGCCGGAAACTCCTGCCGAAAACCGCCGAGCATGATCTCAGCCACAAGGATACGTTCTTCTCCACCTGTTTCCAATCCTGTCATTCCTTCCAGAATCGCATGGCGGTCGGCGTGCGTGACTACGATGGATGGTTCGACCGGGTGAAATACATGAGCGATACGGTGATGGCGGGCGAGGGACGTCGCATCACACCCAAGGAGATGGAGGATTTCGCCAGATATCTCACGGTCATTTTCGGACCGGACTCACCCAAGCCTGAGTCTCCCGAGACGATGCCAGAATATAAGCCTCTCGTGCGCAGCTTCAGCCCCAAGGCGATGAACATCGCTTATGTGGAATATGACATGCCCGCGCCTCTGGGCATGGGCCCGTGGAGCGGCGTGGAAGACCGCGACGCCAAGATCTGGATCCCCTATTACGGTCGGGGCAATGAAGTCATCCGGCTCGATCCCGATACTGCTGAAATGACGCATTTCAAACTGCCCTTCGCCCGGACAGCCGGCATTCACTCAGTGATCCCTTCAGCGGATGGAACCGTCTGGTTCGTGGAGACGGCGCTCGGCCGGATCGCGCAGTTGGACCCGGCCACAAAGGAGATCAAGGAATTCCAGGCGCCGACTCTGCCCGATGGCAAGAAGGCTGGCGCTCATACGATCCGCGTTGACGAACGGGGTCTGGTGTGGACCAGCGGCGGGCCCGTGATCTCCATGTATGATCCCAAGACGCAGGCCTTCAGACATTACGATGTGCCGGCGACCTACGCCAATACGGTCGGGCGGAATGGCGATCAATGGTTCACCTCTTTCCGGGCTGATGGCGTGATCGCGCGAATCTCAAGAGACGGCGTGCTGTCGAAGTTCCAGCCCCCGACGGCTGGCAAGCCACAGCGCCTCGAGCTTGATCCGGACGGCAATGTCTGGTTCAGCGAGCGGCAAGGCAACAAGATCGGAAAGTTCGATCCGAAGACCGAGACCTTCAGGGAATATCCACTCCCAGGACCGGAAGCGAGCCCCTATGCAGTGGGCATCGATAGAGATCGCATGGTCTGGTACTCCTCACACGAACAAGACACGATGAACCGACTGAACCCTGAAACGGGCGAAGTGACCGAATATCCCTACCCGCATCCGGAAATCTCCATGCGCGAATTCTTCCTCGATAAGAAAGGGCGCATGTGGTACGCAAGCTCCGCAAATAACAAGGTTGGCTACTTCTATTACAATGATGAAGCCAAATAGGGGCTGAGCCGTCTGGCTTGCGGCGCCCTGCGCTCAACCGAACAGCGAGGCGCCTTTGGAGTTAAGCCATCACCGCCCCGTGGGCGCGAGACCCGCCTTTAGATATTGAAGGTCCACAAAGGTCTCCGCCGGCGGGACCGGTTGCGTGACGACGCCTCCATCCTGCAAAAAACGAATGACCTGCTCCATGCCCCTGAGATTGATCTCCCCTTCGAAAGGAAGAACATTTTTCTCCGGGTTGAAAAAGAGGTCGAGCGTGGAAAGCGCCGTATCTTCCGATGAGCCCCACCATTCCTTCATCAGGATGGCGATTCGGCCGCGATTTTGGGGATTGCGGATGAACTGGAAAGAATCACGCATGGCCCGGACATAGCGGGTCAGCGCCTCCTTATGGTTGACAGCCCAGGATCTGCGTGCGGCTGTGACCGTGTAGACAAAATCCGGCACCGCTTCATTGGTGGCTCCCAGCAGACGAAACCCCTGCCGCAGCGCATGGAAATCTTGTGGTTGCCCCAGTGGAACCGCATCACAATCGCCTCGCATCAAGCATTGAAAACGCCCCGGCGTCCCCTCGATGACGTTGATGTCAATGTCGCTTTGCGTGACGCCATGTTTCTCAAACAGGGCCATGGTCGCCAGAGACACCGATCCGCTCATGTCCGCCATGCCGATGCGACGCCCTTTTAATTCCGCAATGGATTTATACCAGGGCTTGGCGATGAGGCTGTAAATGGGGTTGTTGAACTCCGCGATGATGGCGACCGTGTCTGATCCACGCAGGGCGGCCGTGATGAGAAAGGATGTCGCGACATGCGCCACATCAGCTTTGTCTTCCTCGAGCGCGATGAGGCTGGATTCCGCGCCTCCCTCAATTTGCACCATTGAAAATTTCAGCCCGTTCGCCGTGTAGAAACCTTCTTTGTCCGCAATGCGCATCGGCAGTGAAAAGACGCTGCGCCAGGTTGAGGCAGTCTGCGCGTAACGCAGCTCCAGAACCTCTTGCGCCTCGCAAGCGGATGATGAAAAAACGGATAAGATGAAAAAAAGAGCCGTCGCGCTCCGTCTTGCTGCACGAACCATGGCTTAGCTATCGCGCTTTTTCAAGGAGACAGATGACTTCAATGGGGGAGCGAGGATCTGGTCCTGTAGGTTGGCGACTTATGGCGTAGGCCTTGTATCCATCCATGCTGCAGGTGATTTCGATGTCATCCGGGTTGATGTCCTTATCAAAGCCCTTGATGGTGAAATGCCCTTGGTCATCAGCCCGGATGAAGACGGTCGAGTTATAGGCGGTGACAGAAATGGAGACTTTCGCATCTGCGATGGGCTGCCCATTCCTGTCTTTGACATCGCCGATGAACGGGGGGCCGGATTCGTCGTCATGATCGTCAGCATCATCGAAAGAACCGCCGCCAGCGTGTGCGACCGAATAGTGGAGCGCATTGAGCCCAGGCGCCAGAATGGACAGCAGGGCGATCCGAATAAACAAGCCACGCATGTCAGGTTCCATTCATTGGCGTTGACGACCTTTTATTTTATTCCGAACCAGGTGCGTTCAATATACAAAAGAAAGGCGGTGAGGAGGACTGGCACAACCCAAACCCACCCTGTCCAGACCTTTTTGCCGACGTCCTGGGGAACGAAGAGGGCGACGAGTCCGCCGCCAAGACCGGCCAGGAACGCCGTCGTCAGCCAACTGAACCAAAACATCCCGGGGCCACCCCGCCCCAGATCCGGCACTCCCATATGCCAATCGCCTGATCTCGGCGCAAAGGTGAATATGGTGAGGTTTGGGTGCAGGAACATCGAGGCCAGATAGACGATCATGAAGATGACCGAAAAGGCCGGGCAGGCGCGGGACAAGTTCATCTCACACTCCCCTGATGTTATTGAGGACATGTCCGACCATGAAGCCTGCCCAGATGAAAAGAGTCATTAAAAGAACAATGATTTTCCGGGTCCACTGATGGTCGGGATCAAGCGGTTGGCGCCAGAAATACCAATAGGCCGGCAGAAGGCCGAGCGCGAAACTGACAAGATGCTCCTTCACCTCAAATGAGCCGACTGCCGCGCTCATCCGCAGGTTTTCCATGAAAACCCGTGCGCCGATGCGGTAGGAGGGGTAAACGACTGCGCCCAAGGCGAAGGTCAACAGAAACAGGATGATGATCGCATTGGTGTAGCTGGCCGCCTTCACAGCTCGGAAACGACCAAGGAAATTCGGCTCTGACGCCTTGTAAGGCCACCAGACCGCCACCGCCTGATGGGTGACCGCGCCCAATAGCGCGATGGCGAAGAGGCCGTGCATGACAAAGAGGAACGTCATCATAGGCTTGGATTCCGACTTGAAGTCTTCTGCTCAAGGATGCTGCGCATGCGTTCGATGCCGCGCTTCGGGTCGTCGCCAGCGCAAGGATGGTCAATCAAGAGGTTCAAGTTTCACGATGGAGGCGCCGTGGTTGGACCCAACCCATAGCGCCTGCTTTTCCCCGGCCTCCTGCACGAAGACGCGCCGGATGTTGGTGTTGCGTGGCAACAGATAATCCACGACCTCACCTGACTTTGTGTCGAGGCGGCTCACATGATCTGTGAGCATGGAACCAGTCCAGGCCTCGGCGCCTCCCTTGCTGGCGACGACATCATAGGGTTGGCTCCAGGGGATCGGCAGTTGCCACTCCTTGATCGATTTGGACTTTGGATCGAACATGCCGATGCCATTGCCGCCATATTCGGCGAACCATAGACGACCCTCGGCATCCACCCGTCCGCGGCGCGGCCGTGAGCCGACGAAGGGCGTGGTGAAGACATCCGCCACTTTCTTCTCGGGGTCGAACCAACCAATTCGCGTCCCTGAAAACTCAAGCAGGAATGGTCGATTCTTCAGATCAGTCGGCATGCCATAACCGGGGATCGGCTTGCCTGATGCGTCCTTGGTCTCACCCATTTGTTCATAGACGCCGGTCCTCGGATCAAGGCGCAGCAGGGAATGATCTTGCTGGTCATTCGTCCAGACGTAACCATCGACATCTGAATGTTGTGGCGAAACCATGGATTCCTGGGTGCTGGGCGTTTGCCATTGATCGGGGATCTTATAGGCGTGCACCTTGTTCGATGCGCGCTCCCACCGATAGACTCCCCCCTGATACATCCCGGACACCCAGATGTCGCCATTTGGCGCCTCACCAATTTCAAGGCCTCCCTTGGGCGAACCATCTGTCTTCATCATCGGGAGCGCGATGGAGGCGACCTTCCCTGTGACTGGATCCATTCGGCCCATGAATTGATCGCCGAAATCGGAGAACCAGACCTCTCCCTGCTTGTCGACGATGACGTCATGGGGCTGCCAATCCTTGCGGGGCAGATCATATTCGGTGATGACGACCTTGGTGGCGCGGCCCTTCGGTCGGGGCAATGTCTTCAATTCAAAGCTGCGGGTCGGGGACTGGCTAAGATTGGCGTTTGCAAGGACCTCGGCGGCTCTCGGGGCTGTCGCCGCGTTCACGCGCGGACGCTCTCCCCTTGGCCCAGGCAGGAGGGGTTGCGGCTTGGTGGGCATCGAACCAGGCGAGTAGAGGCCCATCCTTTTAAAAATATCCAGAAATTCGGAGGCCTCATAGGTTGTGTTCAAGACTTTCGAAATCGTATGGCAGCCCGAACAATCGTCCATGAAACGCTTGTCGCGATCAGGCGCGGGGATCGACATGATCCACTCCGCATTGGACAACTGAGACGCCAGGTTCCGTGTTTTTGAAAGCTTCAGATCCGCCTTGCCCTCGGAGCCAGGTTCGATTGTGATTTCCTTCGGTCCGTCCAGCACATAACCGATCGCACGGATGCTCAAGGCGTATTTTCCTGCGTCAAGCCGGTCGGGCGGAAAAGAAAAACGCCCCTGTGCATCGGTGACGACTGTGACGGAGATCGTTGATCCCGCCTTCTTCGCGGTGACGAGAACACCCTCCATCGTCGGCTCCGCCGTTGAGGTGACAATCCCCGAAAGGCCATTCGCCAACGCCCCGGTGCTGACCAGAACGACCGCAGACATACCCGCAGCAATCTTCAACCATGATTTTCCAGTTGGCATTGCTTCCTCCCAGATTCGGAGCGGAGCCCCTTTGCGCGCAAGCGCCTATTTTTTTAAAGTCTAATTCCAAGGATCGACACATTCAATAGAACATATGACTCATCGACTTTTGCTGCGATGCAACAATTCGGGCTGTATGAAGGGCGATAAGGTTGCCCGCGGTTCCTGAAGCAGGCCTCGTTTTGGGGGAGCGCCTGGCCCATCATCCCGGAAATCCGGAAAATTCGGGAATCTGCCTCAGGCCCGCCCCAACGGACCCATGATCGCAAGTGACCAACTATCGCCATGCAGGATCGGCGGCAGTCTGAAGCCTGAATAGGCTCAAAAGATCTGAGCTTTCAGGCATAGCTCAAAATTCACGTGCGGTTTTCCGCTGCTGCCCAGAGCCATCCCATAGCCATGGCGTCAGCGGGGCGGCCGAACGCCCCAGATGACCGTGCCATTGTCCTTCCGGTCCCAGGTCTTCGGCCGCTGGGGAAAGTCCCTGTGCCAGGGCTTGGGATCAAAATAGCCAAGCTCTTCATTGGACATCCGATCCATCTCAACAAAGAATTCCATGGTGAGGCCATCGGGCGTCAGATGGTAGACAGCGATGTTGTGGCCCGGACCATGCCGCAGAGGACCGCGCGCAATCGTGATGCGATGGCGGCCAAGCGTGTCGCAGGCCGCCTGCAGATGGGCGAAATCCTTTAACTCGAAAGCGAAATGCGCAAGCTCCTCCCGCTCGCCCTTCACGAAGTTCAGGGTGTGATGATCGGGATTGCAGCGTTGAAAGACAAATATGTCCTGTATCCAGTCGGAAACGCGGAACCCGAGCGACCGTGTGAAGAAATCGGCGGTCTTTTGCGGACTGGTGACGCAGAAGGCGACATGGCCGAGCTTTATTGGCGCCGCCCCGATGGCGTCCTGGTTGGATGAAACAAAGCGGCCGCCCATGAACAGATCGATTTCAGCGCCCTTGTCATCCCGGAAGGTGATGACATCGGTCACACCGGGAAAAGGCTCACGAGATCGATGTGGCGCAAGGCCCAGACGTTCGAGATCCCTCATGATGTCCAATGGATCGAGATGCGGCGCGACCTCCAGCGCAATGCGGCTGCAGGCAGCTCTGTCACTCACCCGCAACTCGACCGCAAGCTGGCCAAGTGGTGTGGCGAAAAAAGCCTGCTTTGGCGTCCGCTCGACCAATATCAGCCCAACGACATTCCTGTAATAATCAAGCTGCCGCTCGATGTCTGGCGTCTCAAGCGTGAGATGTCCGATGCGGATCGCTTGAACCATTGATCTTCTTCTCCCCTATGCGCTGTGGGTCAGTTAAGAACTTTCTTGAGGCGCTCGATGACCAACGCCGGGGTCTGATAAATTTCTTCCATCACTCTTTGCGCTTCTTCGCCACCGGTGGGGCTAGGCTCTTCGCCGCTGGATTTAATGACCTCATCACGGAAAGCGCCATCGGCTGTCATGCGCGCAAAGGCGGCCCTCAACTCGTCAACCCTCGCCGATGGCGTTTTGGGCGGCGCAAAGACCGGTTTGTTCAGCATCAAAGGCGCGAAGAGAAGACGCAGCATCTGTTTCGCCTCTGTGGTTTCAGCAAGATCGATGGCGAGGGGAATGTCGGGGAGTTCAGGGTTCTTCGACAAGCCAAACTGCATGAGGATGGTGAGCTTCTTTTCCTTGATCCAGGTGGCGCTTGTGCTCTTGAGGCTCGTCCATCCCCAGCCGCAGCGGCCGTCGACTTCCCCGCGCTCGATCGCCAAAGACGATTCCTGACTGCCCTGAAATCCCGTTATCACGCGAAACCGGGTGCCCAGAAGGTCGTTCATCACGACGGGATAAAGGTCCGTCGAGGAGCCCGCCCCGGTGCCAGCGACAATCATCTCCGCTCGACGCACATCTTCAAGGGACTTGAACCTCGTAGCGTGCCATGCGGCGCAGATGGAGGACTCGCGCGATATCGCGCCAAGCACCGGAAAGTCCACCATTCGATAGCTCGTCTTGCGGGCGCCGATCAAGGGCTCAAGAATAGGCCCTGGCGGCAGAATGATGAGGCTCGTGCCATCTTGCGGCGCTGTGGACGACATGAACTCGACAGCGCGGATTCCGCCTGCTCCCGGCATCAGTTGACCGATCATGGCGGGCTGACCAGGAATGAACCGTGCCAGGTGTCTCGCAACGATGCGCGCGGAAAGATCGAGGCCCCCGCCAGCGGTCCCTGCAATGATCAGGCTAATCGTCTTGCCCTGATAAAAAGGCCGCTCTTGCAGCGCCCCTTGCGCCGCCGCTTGTGCGGGCGACGCCAACACGACGAGGATCGAAAAGAGCCATCGCAGGCGCATTTTCTGTGGCATGGCGGCGGCTCCACTGCGGGCGGGCGAAAGCGTCATGCGATGCGTTCCTCCGCTTGCTCCCGCACCCCTGCTTTTGGGTTTGGAGGCGAATCGCACTGGACTCTTTGATTCTGTGCGGAATCCGCTGTGAGTTCAATGCGGCGCCTCCGCCTGTGCGCGGGATGGCGACGCGATCAGTCTTGCATGGTCCCGGCCGAGCCACAACGCAGCGACGGGTCAAGCCTCGCGGCCGAGATGTAGACCATTTCCTACGGGTGACCTTCCCGCCCGTGATCGAAGTTGAAGCAGAGGGTCGGTTCGGCTAAGAGCTTCCTCGTCCCCGCCGGTCATGCGACGGGGCTGGGAGAAGACCGCGATGCGTTTGCAAACTTTCTTTCGCCCTGTTCTGGGAGCCCTCGCCTGTCTGACCCTGGCGCAATCCGCCCATGGGCAGACGGCGCCGAAATATCCGAAAGAGACCGTCATCCTCGCCACCCATTCGAGCCCGGGCGGCGGCAGCGATGTCTTCCTGCGGGAAATGGCGCCCCATCTCACGCGCGCCATGGGCGTCAATTTCGCCGTCGAGAACATCTCCGGCGGTTCGGGCGCCAAAGCCATGGCGGTGCTGGCCAAGGCCAAGCCGGATGGCGGCATGTTCTACGCGACGACGCCCACGTTCATCTACACTTCTTTGATGAGCAAGGTGGAGACAAGCTATCGCGACCTCGAACCTCTGGTGAACGTCTTCTATGATCCGGAAGTCGTCTACACGGCGGCCGAAAGCAAATTCCAGTCCTTGAAAGACGTGATCGACAACGCCCGCGCCAATCGCGGCAAGTGGGGCGCCGCCAATCCCGCTTCGCTGGAGCGTCAGGTGCTGGAACGGATGAAGACCGTGACAGGCGTGCGCGCCGCCGTCGTCACCTTTGAAGGCGGCGGCGACATGCAGATCAATGTGCTCAACCGCACGCTTGACATCGGCATTGGGGAGCTTGGGGAGATCAAGCCGCAACTGGAGGCGGGCAAACTGCGTGTTCTCGCGATCATGGGGGACGCCCGCATCGAGCAGATGCCGGATGTTCCGACCGCGCGGGAACAGGGCGTCGATGTGTCCGTGCGCAAGTTCCGTGGCCTTGCCGCACCCAAAGGCACGCCGCCTGAGATTGTGGCGGCTTGGGAAGCGGGGATCCAGAGAGTGCTTGCTGATCCCGCCTACAAAAAAGTCTATGTCGAAAACGGCCTGCAGCCGGCTTTCATCCCCCATAAGGACTACGGCCCCTTCATTGCGGAGTTCGCGCGTGACACGGAGGCTTTCCTGAAGGCTGCGAGCGTCATCAAGTGAACCGCGATCTTGTGACGGCGTTGATCGGCATCACGCTCGCCGTCGGCTATCATATCGTCGCATCGAACATCGCTTCCGGACTTTTGGCTGACGAGGTCGGGCCAGACGGATTGCCACGCATTTATGCGTGGATGCTGGGTGGTCTTTCGACGCTCCTTGGGGTGCGGGCGCTGCTTCAGCAAAGGACGCAGCCCACAGGCGACGAGGGCGAAGAGGGTCGTGCCGCATGGCGCGCTCTTGGTCTGCTGCTGATCGCTTGCGCCTATGTGGCCGCCGTTCCCGTCCTTGGCTACACGCTGACCATCGCCGTCATCATCGCGGTGGCCGCCCTTTATCAGGGAGGCCGCCTCTCATGGTCTCTGGCGCTGACATCGGTGCTTGGCGCAGCCGCGCTCTGGTATGTATTCGTCTATCTTCTTCACATAGCGCAGCCAGAGGGCATGTTGCCTGATCTGATCGAGAGGTTGCGCGCATGAACGAGATCATGGACATGTTTCAGGCGGTCGTCAGAACGCCGATGATCATCGTGGCCGCTTTCGTCGGCACCGCCTGGGGCATTGTGGGCGGTGCGATGCCTGGCATTTCACCATCCATCGCGATGGCGCTGCTGCTGCCGTTCACCTATGGCGCGGATCCTGCCGCGGCTGTTGTTTTGCTGGCCAGCACCTATCTTGGCGCCGAATATGGCGGCTCCATCCCGGCCATCCTCATTCGAACGCCAGGCACCAATTCAGCCGCAGCGACCGTGCTTGATGGCTATGCGATGAAAGAGCAGGGCAAGGCGGGCGACGCCTTGGGCATCTCGCTTTACTCCACGCTGGTCGGCGCCGTCTTCGGCGTCCTGATGCTTTTGACGCTGACGCAACCGCTCGCGCAGGTGGCCCTAGCATTTCAGCCGCAATCCTATGTGGGTCTTGGCGTGCTTGGGCTCAGCGTCATCGCATCCTGTTCGGAAGGTTCGCTGGTCAAAGGCCTCATGGCGGGCGTCATCGGTTTGATGATCGCCACCGTCGGCACCGATCCTGTGACCGGGGTCAACCGTTTCACGTTCGACCACCCGGACCTTCTCTCAGGCATTCCTCCCATCCTCGTGATGGTCGGCGTCTACGCCATCACCAATCTCCTGGAACAGGCGAGCACGCCTGCATGGGTCCAGACCAATAGCAATGAGGCCCGCCTCAAGATGCCAGGACCGCTGATGCGGGCGCGGCTGCGGCTGTCGCAGGTCATCGGCTGCATCATAGGCTTCATCGAAGGGCTGACCCCGGGCGGCGGGGGCGCCATATCGGCCTTCATTTCCTATAACGAAGCGCGTCGCTGGTCGAAGAACCCCGAGGAGTTCGGCAAGGGGTCGCCAGAAGGCGTCGCCGCGCCCGAAGCCTCCAATGGCGCGGTCTCCGCGACGTCGCTCATCCCCATGCTGGGGCTCGGCATCCCCGGCTCGAATTCAGCGGCGGTTCTTCTTGGCGGATTCCTCATTCACGGCATGACGCCAGGACCGCTCCTGTTCACCAAACATGCTGACATCATGTCGGGGTTTTATGCAGGCAAGGTGATCTCCCTGGTCGCCTTGCTGGTGCTTGGCTATCTTATCCTGCGGCCTTGCATCTGGCTCGTGAACAGGCCCAAGCATTACCTCATGTCCTTCATCCTCGCTCTGGTCCTGTCAGGCGTTTACGCGATTCAGGGCAGCCTGTTTCACGTCGGCATAGCCATAGGCTTCGGGGTGCTTGGTTACGCCTTCAAGATCCTCGCCATGCCCGTGCTGCCCATGATCCTCGGGGTGGTTCTTGGCTTCATGGTGGAGTCGAACTATCGCCGCGCCCTGGTCCTGTCCGACGGCGACCATATGACCTTCGTCGAGGAGCCGATTTGCGCAGCTCTTCTTCTGCTCGCGGCGGTCTTCCTCATTTATTCCATCGTCCGCCACTATCGCGACGTCGCGAAGGCGAAGCAGATCGGGTTAGCCGCATGACCGAGTCCCCTTCCATTCCCATCGCCGAAACGCTCGCCGACTGGCTTGTCGGCGCAGACGTCAGCAAGCTTCAGCCGCAGACCATCGACATGTGCCGACGCATCGCGCTCGACGTCACCGGCCTTTGCATAGCCGCGCGCCGGGAAGATTACGTCCTCGCCACCCTTGGCGCCGGCGGACCGGGCGACGCCACGGCCATCGGCCACGCGCGTGGCTTTGATCCTTTCAGCGCGGCCCTGATTAATGGAACCGCTGCCCATGGCGAGGACTATGACGACACATTCGAGGGCGGCCCGGTCCATTCCGGCGCGGTCATCATTCCCGCCGTCATGGCCATCGGTGAAATGGAGCAGCTTTCAGGTCAGCGTCTGCTGCTGGCCACAGCCTATGGGTCAGAGCTTCTCTGCCGCCTGAGCCTGGTTACGCCAAAGGCCATTCACAAGGCGGGCTTCCACCCCACGGCCGTCATCGGCGCCATGGCCGCCGCCGCGGCGGTCTCGGTCGCGCTGAACCTCAACAAGCAGCAGACGGTCTCCGCGCTGGGCATCGCTGGCAGCATGGCGTCGGGCATCATCGAATATCTCGCGGAGGGCACCTGGACCAAACGCATGCATGCGGGTTGGGCTGCGCAGTCGGGCATCCGCGCCGCGCTCATGGCGCGCGGGGGATTCCTCGGACCGCGCACTGTTTTCGAAGGCTCTCATGGTTTCTTCCACGCCTTCGCGCCCTCACGCAAACCAGCCTATCATTTTCTTCTCGACGAACTCGGGCAGCGCTGGGTCATCGACGACATCATCTTCAAGCCCTACGCCTGCGGAACCATGACGCAGCCTTTCATCGACTGCGCCATCGCACTCGCGCGGCAGGGCGTGAATGCGCAGGACATCGTCTCCATCAGTTGCGCTGTGGGCGAAGGCACCGTGCATCGTCTTTGGGAGCCTTTGGCGGTGAAGCACCGGCCCCAGACGCCCTATGCCGCCAAGTTCTCGACCCCCTTCTGCATGGCCATCGCGTTCCTTGAAGGCAAGGCGGGCCTCAGCCAGTTCGATGAAGCCCATATCGCTGATCCAGCGGCTCGCGCGCTTGCAGCGAAGATCAGCTATGTGATCGATCCCAACGATCCCTATCCCGACCAGTTCATCGGCGCCCTAAGGGCGACGCTCAGCAATGGGGAGGTTCGTGAAATCAAGCAGGGATATATGCGCGGCGGCTCACAGGCCCCCATGTCCTTGCAGGAGCTTGAGACGAAGTTCGTCGACAATGCGGTCTATGGCGGCTGGTCGAGCGGTCAGGCCGAAGATGCGCGCCAACTTATCTCGCAACTGTTCGACGCGAAGACGCTCGGCGCCCTGCGCCAACTGCGGAATTGAAAGAGATGCAGCCCATGACAGAACTCGCCAGCCGCGTTGCCGTCGTCACAGGCGCGGCCCGCAATATCGGACGCGCCATCGCTTGCGATCTCGCCGCAGGAGGCGCCAGCGTGGCGCTCGTCGCCCGCGCGGACAGAGCCGGGCTTGAGGAGACTGCAGCCATTATCCGCGCAACCGGGGCGCGGGCCGAAGTGGTTCTCGCCGACATCACGGATCAAGCCTCTGTCCGGGCTCTGGCGGCTTCGGTTGAGGCGCTCTTTGGCCGCATCGACATTCTCGTGAACAACGCCGCCCTTCGCGCCGAACATCATTTCGAGGAGATCACGCTCGATCAGTGGCGCGAGGTCATGGCCGTCAACCTTGATGGCGCCTTCTTGACCACGCAGGCGCTTATGCCCCTCCTGCGCAAGAGCGATTCAGCCGCCATCATCAATATGGGCGGCCTCACCGCCTATACAGGCGCCGCCAAACGCGCCCATGTGGTCGCCGCCAAGGCAGGGCTTGATGGCTTCACCAAGGCTTTGGCCCACGAATTCGCGCCGCAGGGGATTACGGTCAATCTGATATCGCCCGGCCTTATCGACACGCAGCGGCAGGGGCGCTCGGCTGACCGGCCGGACCATCATAAGCACCATGCGACGCTGCTTGGACGGCGCGGCCTGCCTGAAGAGGTCGCTGCGATGGTTCGGCACCTTGCGGGACCAAGGGGGCGCTATATCACTGGCCAGACAATCCATGTGAACGGCGGGGTCTACCTTCCGTGATCCGCATCCGGTTGGGCGCCGAGCGCCCCGTCACGCCCGTGTCCCGTTTCTGAAGGCGAAGGGGGGTCCGGGCTCAGTCCCCGATGAGCGGCGTGTCGGCGAGAAAATTCTCCGCGCCCGCCCTGCCGACCTCACCTCATGTCAGTGACGGGAATGACGTCCACGCTCACCGACAGCTTCTGACGTCCCGAGGCGAAAATGATTCCGTCGAGCGGCGAGACGTCAGCATAATCGCGGCCTATGGCGACGACGATATGGTCGTCGCCAACCATGATCGCGTTGGTTGGGTCCAGGTCGCGCCAGCCGAATTCAGGCCCGCACCAAATCGTCACCCAGGCATGAGACGCATCCGCGCCCTCGAGGCGCGGCTTGCCGGGTGGCGGAATCGTGCGGATATAGCCGCTGACATAGAGCGCCGGCAGGCCCAGGCCCCGCAGGGCGGCGATCATGATATGCGCGAAATCCTGGCACACGCCGCCGCGCTTCTCGAAGGCATCCGCAAGCGGCGTGGAGACCCCGGTGGCCGAAGGATCGTATTTGAAATCCGCCTTGATGCGCGTCATCAATTCGACGGCGCCTTCGAGAACAGGGCGGCCAGGCGTGAAGATTTTTTCCGCGTAGCGGGTCGCAGGCGCGTACAGGGGCGTCAGACGGCTGGGATAGAGGCCATTCACAGGCGACATGCCTTCCAGACTGGGGAAGGACAGCGCGTCGCGGCGGACCTGTTCCCATGCAGGCGTCAGGACTGGCGCGGGCGGCTCCCTGCGCGTGACCTCCACACGCGCCATCGCGGCGACCCGCAACTCACGATGCGCGGCGGCGATGCGCAGCACAGCGATGCGATTGTTGAAATAATCGAGGCTCTCCAGCTTCTCGGCCGGCTGGGGCGAAACCTCCAGTCCGCTGTCGATGACGCGCTGCCCATCCTGCGCGCGCGGCAGCAGCCGCACGGTGCAGCGGGCGGAAGCCACATGGGAATCGTAGCGGTAGGTGGTGACGTGACGAATGTCGTAGATCACGCGAGCCCCTCTGGCCTGCTGGCCTGCGCCGCCTGACCCCCATCAAGAAAATAACGGGCGGCGATGGCTTCAGCGAGCCCCATGAGGCGCTGCTCGAAGCCGAGGATTTTTTGTGTGTCGAGTTGATCCGCATCCTCGATGGCAAGGTCGGCGCGCAATTTCGTGGCGATGCGGCGCGGCGTCTCAAGCATCCCGTCTTCGCGCAGCACCGGCAATGCCCCGAGATGTTCGTCCAGCCGCGCGACTTGAAAGCCGACGGAGCGCGGATTGTAGGGATCGAGCAACGCCATGTCGCGCACCGGCGCGGGAGCCACCCCGACGATGTAGCGTGCGCGGTAAGTGATCTGCGAGTCGATGAGGTCAAGCAGGACATCAAGCTGTTCAGCGTGGGCGTCCCGATCAGCGAACTGGCGTGCGAAACGACAGGTGTTGATGCCGCGTTCGATGCGCCGTCCCATGTCGAGAAAATTCCACCCCGCGACGCGGTTCATGTTCTCGTTCACAAGACCGGAAAGCGCAGCGATCGTGTGCAGCGCCGCCTCGGCCCTTTCGATGATCTCAGGTTCGGAGGCGCCGCCGAACTCCTCTGCGGTGAGACGCGTCTCCAGCCTGCCGACGAGTTGCCAGGCGTCCTGTGAAAGGCGTTCGCGAATGACCGAAGCTGCGCGCCGCGCTGCGCGGGCGATGGAGAGCGCGGATCCATAGGCCTCTTCGCTGCGCAGGGCGGCGGCGATGCTGAAGCCCCTCAGTTCGTCGGCGCCTGGAGGCGCGGCGCCCCAGGCGGCGAGGATGCGTTGCAGTCTCTCGATGCTTTGACGCCCACCGTGAGCGGGCATGTCAGCATCCATGATGCGGCCGCAGAGCGTGCGGACAAGCCGCAGGGTGGCCTCCGCGCGCTCGAGGTAACGGCCGAACCAGAAGAGGTTGTCCGCCGCGCGGCTCGGCAGGTTGCCCAGAAGACGCACGATCTTCACATTGTCAGCGGTCGGCAGCAGCGTCGATATTTCGACCGGCTTCTCGCCGATGACCCAGGCGTCGGCCGATTGCGCGCCCTCGCCCATATTGACTGCGCGCACATCGCTGCGGCCGGAGACGCGGCAGAACCCGCCCGGCATGACGCGCCAGCCATCCGGCGTCGCGGCCGCATAGACGCGCAAGGAGAACGGGCGCGGCGCGAGCGCGCCGCCGCTCCATACTGGCGTCGTGGACAGACGCACCACCTCTTGACCCGCGAAGTCCATGCCCCGCTCGTGAATGGCGCTGATCAGCGCCTTGCGCTCAGCAGCGCCAAGGTCGCTTCCCAGAACGTCGCGTGCGCCGCCCAACCCCGGCACGGTCTCTGAAAAGGCGCCGCTGATGGTCATCTCGTCGAATTGATCGAGAACGAGTTTCCGCTCCTGCTCCTGCCCGCACCACCATGTTGCGATATTGGGCAGACGCAAGTCTTCGCCCAGCACCCGACGCGCCAGCGCAGGAAGAAACGCGAGCAAGGCGCGGGACTCGATGAGGCCTGCCCCTGGCATATTGGCCACCACCACTTCGCCTCGGCGGATCGCCTCCAGCATGCCGGGGACGCCAAGTTGAGAGGCGGCGTTCAATTCCAGAGGATCGCACCAGTCGGCGTCGATTCTGCGCCATATGACATCAGCGCGCTTGAGGCCTGCGATCGTGCGCACATGCAGGCGCCCCTCGCTCATCACGAGGTCTTCGCCCTCAACCAGCAACATGCCAAGATAGCGTGCGAGATAGGCCTGCTCGAAATAGGTCTCGCTCCAGGCGCCGGGCGTCAGCAGGCAGATTCGCGGCTCGCTGCGCAGCGCCGCTTGTGCGAGGCCGGTGCGGAAATCCCGGAAGAAAGGCGCAAGACGCTCCACGTTCATGTCGCGGTAAAGACCGGCGAACGCGCGCGACAGGACGAGCCGGTTCTCCAAAGCATAGCCTGCGCCCGAGGGGGCCTGCGCACGGTCGCCGAGCACCCACCAGCGCCCGTCCGGCCCGCGGCCGATGTCAGCGGCGTAAAGGCGGATCCAGCGGCCGCCCGGCGGCTTCACGCCGCGCATGGCCCGCACGAAATCTGGGGAGCCCGCGATCGCGGCCGCAGGCAAGGCGCCTTCGGCGATGAGTTTTGCGGGCCCGTAGACGTCGGAAAGGATGCGCTCCAGCAGGTCGACACGCTGCTCGATGCCTGCGCGAATCTCGTTCCAATCCGTTTCCGACACCAGAAGGGGCATGTGGCTCAGGGGCCAGCTGCGCTCGCGGGCCTCCCCATGCACCCGATAGGATATGCCCATCTCGCGAATGCGGCGGTCGGCGGCGGCGAAACGTTGTTCGATCTCGCTGGGCTCAAGGCGCGCCAGCGCGCTAAGCAGCTTCATCCAGTGCGGACGCGGCGCCCCGGCCGGGTCCAGGAACTCGTCCAGAACGCCCGGCAGCGGCGCATAGTCGCCGGTCCATGCCTCGATGCGGCGCTGCGCTCCAGCGTCGTTGCGGCGGAGACTTGCGCGCTCACCAGCCAAGGGGCCTCCTGAGATCTAGGGTCAACGGAAACTCGCTTGTCGACTCCTCGCGCGGGGCCGACACGACGCCCGGAGTATGACCGTGATCCTGAAAACGCGCCAGTCGGCGGGCTTCAGCCTCATAGGAATTGACTGGAAATGAGTCGTAGTTGCGCCCGCCGGGATGGGCGACATGATAGACGCATCCCCCCAAAGACTGGGAGGTCCAGGCGTCAATGATGTCGAAGGTGAGCGGAGCGTGGATCGGAATTGTGGGATGCATGCCCGAGGCTGGCTGCCAGGCCTTGAAGCGCACGCCGGCGACCGCTTCACCGTTGACGCCTGTGCTTGTCATGGGAAGGCGCCGACCATTGCAGGAGATCACATGGCGTCCCGGCGTGAAGCCGTTCACCTTGATCTGGAGCCGCTCGACCGAGGAATCGACATAGCGCACGGTGCCGCCCACGGCGCCTTCCTCGCCCAGAACATGCCATGGCTCGAGCGCCTGGCGCACCTCAAGCTTCACGCCGCCATGTTCGACGAAGCCATAGGCGGGGAAACGGAACTCAAGCTGGGCGCGGAACCACTCGGGGTCAAAATCATAGCCTGCGCGCCGCAGATCATCGAGCACATCGGTGAAATCCGCCCACACGAAATGGGGCAGCATGAACTTGTCGTGCAGCGCCGTGCCCCAGCGCACCAGGCCGCCGTTCTGCGGCGCCCGCCAGAACCAGGCGATGAGCGCGCGCAGAAGAAGTTGCTGCGCGAGGCTCATGCGCGCATCCGGCGGCATTTCAAAGGAGCGGAACTCAATCAGCCCGAGCCGTCCCGTAGGCCCATCGGGCGAGTAAAGCTTGTCAATGCAGATCTCGGCGCGGTGCGTGTTGCCGCTGACGTCCACCAGAAGGTTGCGGAACAGGCGGTCGACAAGCCAGGGCGGCGTCCAGCCAGCCTGATCTGGGTCGGGCACATTTGCGAGCGCGATCTCCAGTTCATAAAGCGCATCATGCCGGGCCTCGTCGATGCGGGGCGACTGGCTCGTCGGCCCGATGAAAAGGCCTGAAAAGAGATAGGACAGGGATGGATGGCGCTGCCAGTAGAGCACAAGGCTCTTGAGCAGGTCTGGCCGGCGCAGAAACGGCGACTGCGATGGGTCCGCGCCGCCAAGCACCACATGGTTGCCGCCCCCCGTGCCGGTGTGACGGCCATCGACCATGAATTTGTCGGCGCCAAGCCGGGTGAAGCGCGCCAGCTCGTAGAGTTTCGTGGTCGTCTCAACGGCCTCACGCCATGAGGCGGCGGGATGCACATTGACCTCGATCACGCCGGGATCTGGGGTGACTTTGATGACCCCAAGCCGCGGATCCCAAGGCGGCGGATAGCCCTCGATCTGCAAGGGCAGTCCCGTGTCCCGCGCTGTCTGCTCGATGGCGGCGACAAGCTCAAGATAATCGTCGAGCGTCGAGACCGGCGGCATGAAAACACATAGAACGCCATCGCGCGGCTCTATCGTGATCGCTGTGCGGACGGATCCGGCCATCGCCGTCTGCCCGAAAACCGTCTGCTTATGACCGGGCTCCAGCGCGTAGAGCATCTGCATCTTCTGCGGGTCAGGCAGCGGTCCGCGTTCTTCCAGCGGATCTTGCGGATGGATGTAGGGATAAGCCGATGGCGGGATCCATGGCAGCGAGTTCATCGGCAGGCGAAAGCCCACAGGCGAATCGCCGGGCACGAGAAACAACCGTCCGCGCCGAAGCGCCCACTTCTCGCTGATCCAGCGCGGGGCGGCGAGCGCGTTCCATCGCTGCACTGGCAGCACGAAGCCGCAGGGTTCGGCGAGCCCCCGCTCGAAGGTGCGGACGATCCGCGCGCGCTCCTCGCGATCTTCAAGTTTCGGATCGGTCACATCGACATTGTCGGGCAACTGGCCTTCCCTGACGAGCCAGTGCGCCACGTCCTCATAGGCTGGAATGACATGCTCCGCGCCGACGCCAAGCCTGTCGGCGATGTCGCAGGCGAGGCGTTCGGCGGCCTCGCGCGTCGCGCCGACCGCGCCATGAGGGCGGGCGATCAGATCCGGATTGGTCCAGATCGGCTGGCCGTCCTTGCGCCAATAGAGAGCGAAAGCCCATCGCGGCAAGCTTTCCCCCGGATACCATTTGCCTTGCCCATAGTGCAGGAAACCACCGGGCCCGAAGGTGTCGCGCAAACGACGGATCAATTCATCGGCATGGCCGCGCTTGGTCGGACCCACGGCCTCGGTGTTCCATTCCGGCGACTGGAAATCATCGACCGACACGAAGGTGGGCTCGCCGCCCATCGTCAGGCGGACGTCTTGAGCGATCAGGTCGCGGTCGACCATTTCACCGAGCGCATCAAGATTCGCCCATGACTCATCTGAGAAAGGCGCAGTGATGCGCGGCGCCTCGCGTATGCGCGTCACCTGCATCTCGAAAGCGAATTCGACCTCCGCCTTGTCCACCGCGCCTGAAATCGGCGCCGCCGAACGATAATGCGGCGTCGCGCAAAGCGGGATATGCCCCTCGCCGCAAAAGAGGCCCGACGTCGCGTCGAGGCCGACCCAGCCCGCTCCGGGCAGATAGACCTCAGCCCAGGCATGCAGATCCGTGAAGTCCTGATCCGTGCCCTTTGGGCCATCGATCGGATCGAGATCCGCCTTGAGCTGGATGAGATAGCCCGACACGAACCGCGCGGCGAGGCCCAGATTGCGCAAGACCTGCACGAGCAACCAGGCGGAGTCTCTGCAGGAGCCCGACGAACGCGAGAGCGTCTCCTCCGGATCCATGACGCCTGGCTCCATGCGGATCACATAGCCGATCTCGCGTTGAAGCCGCGCATTCAGATCAACCAGAAAATCAACGGTGCGAAGCGAGGAGCTTGGAAGAGAACCGATGAAGGCTTGCTGGAGAGGCCCCGGCTTCTCCACAGCGCGATAGGCGGCCAGCTCGACGGCCAGATCCGCTGAATATTCGAAGGGAAAGCGCTCCGCATAGGGCTCGATGAAAAAGTCGAACGGATTGACCACGGCCATCTCGGCCTTCAGGTCGATCTCTACGCGGAACTCCTTCGTCTCCTCCGGGAAGACGTAACGCGCCAACCAGTTTCCGTGGGGATCCTGCTGCCAGTTGACGAAATGGGTGGAGGGAATGACCTTCAGCGAATAGCTGGTGACCTGGGTGCGGCTGTGGGGCGCAGGGCGCAACCGGATGACCTGAGGCCCCAGAGTCACCAGACGATCGTATTTATAATGCGTGACATGGTGGAGGGCGACAGCGATCGACATACCGGCATTCTCTCTGACGCGGCGACGCTTCGTGGGATCACGGCTCCGCAAGGTTCATGTCGAGGCAATCACGAATGATGCCAACCCCGATGTCGGCCTGAGGAGAGCGGCGCCCCCTGAGAAAACAGGCGTCTTTGATGGAATCGACGGGTCAGGCGCAGGCAAGCGAAGCACCGGACCAGGATGGCCTCTTCATGAAATCACGATTCTGCGCAGATCGGAGGCGCCCTGACAATAGGCAGGCGCCCGCAAAGTAAGCAACCATTCCCGGAAGATGAGACTCTTTCAAACATCTGATCCGATCAAGACTACGCCAGCATCAACCGATGGGCGTCTGCGTTCTGCGGGCGACCAGATAGAACGATACGCTGAAAACCGTCATGATCGCGGTCCAGATGCAGCCGAGCGCCGCAACCTCGCCGATCGCTCCATTCTGCCAGAGTTCAAAGAGGGAGACGGCGACGACATGGCTGTCCGGGCCGACGAGCAGCAGGATCAGCGCCATGGCCCGCACCGCCAGCAAGAAGACGAAAAGCCAGCATGACACAAGCGCAGGCGCGATCAGCGGAACGATGACCCGCAGGAAGATCACCCAGCCGCGCGCCCCCGAGAGCGCCGCCGCCTCCTCTAGCTCCGGATGGATCTGCATGACGCCGATCTGCCCGTAGCGGAGGCCATAGGGAAGGAAGGCGACGGAAGATACGATGGCCAGCGATGTCAGGCTGCCATAAAGAGCCCCCGAATGCACGAAGATCTCGAGGAAGGCGAGGCTCAGCACGATTGCGGGAAAAACAAGCGGCATGGCGGCGAGCGTATCGATCAGCCAGCTTCCAGGGCGCCGCCGTGCAAGGCACCAGCCCGCCACACCCGAAAGCACGCTGACCACCGTCGCAGTCACGACGCCGAGCAGCAGCGTGTTGAAGATTGTCTCGCGGAACGAGGGGGAGTTGATGACCTTGACGAAATTTACAGAGGTGACCTTGCCCAGCGCCGCCAGATTGAACGGCTCGTAATAGGGCAGAAGCGCGGCCCAGATGATGTTTGACAGCGGGATCGCGATGACCACTGCCGGAATGATCACGATCAACAGTCCGGCGACCGGGCGCAAGGGACCAAGCGCGATGACCCGCGGCCGAAAGCCCTTGCCCGTGACGGTGCGAAAACGATGGGCGTTGCGGACCATCCTGTCATAAAGCCGCAGCAGCACCGTCATGATGACAAGCAGGATCACGCCGAAGGCGGCGGCCTCACCGATATTGGGGGGCATATCAAGATGCAGGCTCTGGAAGATGGTGCTTGTAAGGACCCGCGCCGAGCCTGGTATGCCCACAAGGGCGGGCACTTCGAAACTCTCGGAGGCCCTTATGAAGACGATCATCGCAAAAGCCAGCAGCGCCGGCCCCGCCATGCCCAGAGTGACGCGCCGCAGGGTCGTGAGCGTGCTGGCGCCGCTCATGATGGAGGCTTCCTCGAAGGAGGCGTCAGAATTGCGGAACACAGAGGTCAGCATGAGGAAGGCCAGGGGCGACCAGATCATGCCCTCGACAAAGATCATGCCGGGAATGGAATAGATGTTGACCGGCGCCACAGCCGCATCCAGCAGCGGCTTCAGCAGGGCGTTGACGGGGCCGCTCTTGCCGAGAAAGAGCAGCCAGCCGCCAATATAGAGCACATAGGGCACACCGAGCGAAATCATGGACGCGAACCAAAGCCAGTTGCGCCAGGGCGCATCCGTTCTTTCTGCGAGCCAAGCCTGCGTCGCGCCGACGACAAGGGCGAACAGGGCCGAACCCCCGGAATAAATGGCGCTGTTCAGGACGAGCGTAGACAGCTTGCCGCTCGCCATGATCGCTTGGAAATGGTCGAGGGTGAGCGCGCCATAGCTCCCGTCGAGTTCAAACTCGTGAACGCTCGCCAGAATCAGAAACAAAAAAGGAGGCAGAACCGCGAGGGCGAGGAGCCCGACGAGGGCAATCACCAGCCACGGCAGCTCGGCTGTGTCGAACCGCTTGACACGGTCCAGCCTGTCCGGCTGCGCCACCACTTTTGCGTCTGATCCCGCGATCTGCATCGGCTCTACTTCACGAAGAGCCGTTCATAGATCTCGCGGGACTTCTTCACGTCGGCTGCAAAACGCGCGGGCGTTATGAAATTCTCTTTCATACCGAGTTTGCGCGGAACCACGGCGTCGAGATCCGGGTTGGCGGGAACATCCGGGCGGGCCGGGAAATAGTCTGCGCCCTGCAGCTTCGATTGGCCTTCCTTCGACAGCAGAAAATCAATGAAGAGCATTGCGCCATGGGGGTGCGGGGCGCTGCGCGGAAGCATCACGGAGCTCGCCATGGTGATGATGGGATCCCAGGGGATCGAGGCGACCGGCGCCCCCTTGCGTGCGCTGATGATGGGATGATGGAGGAAGGCGTCGAGGCAGATAGCGTATTCACCAGCCATCACCTGATCGACCACGGTGCGGTTGGCAGAGGGAACATTGACGATATTTTGTTGGGAAAGCTTCTCCAGATAGGCCTCAGCCTTCGCCTCGCCCATGAAGTTGCGCACGCCGATGACAAAAAGCACGCCGCCGAAGATGTTGCCGGACCAGACGAGCTTGTTCTTCCATTTTGGGTCCAGCACATCTTCAAAGCTGCGCGGGGCTTCGGCTGGCTTGACCAGATTGGTGTTGTGGCAGGCGCCGATATAGCTCATGCGCGTGGGAGCCCAGTAGTTTTCGGAATCGCGGCGCTCCGGCGCATAGGCTTCGAGTTCGGGCGACCAGAACTGCTGGTTGAGATTGGCGGCTCGAACAGAGGTTTCGATGCCCGTGCTCTCCACCACATCTCCCACCCGGCGGTTGGCGCGCGCCTCCGCAGATATTTTCTGAAGCTGCTGGGGAGGATCTTCACGAACATATTGGGGCTTCATGAAGGGATATCTGGCCTGAAACCCATCGAGCAGGGGGCGCAGGGCCTGATCCACGATCATGGAGGAATAGACCGTGAGTTGGCCGCCTTCCTTTTGCGCGCCGTCCACCAGACGTTGCTGTCTGTCCGGGCCCTTATACATGGCGATCTCATCAACGCCTTGCGCGCTTGCGGCAGATGCATGCGCGAGCATGGCGATCGCCACCAGGCGACATGTCCTTTGCAGAACCCGGTTCATGACACTCATCGGCGCCCTCCCTTGCGGCATCTTCGGCCGCTGTATTTTATCAATCATAGCGCATCCAGCGACGCGCGAAAAGATTCGCGGTCACACGACGCGCGCGGCGTTGAGGACCGAATCGTTATCGGCGCCCAGATCCGGAGCGCTGGTCACATGACGTGCAGGCGTGTCGCTGAAGCGCACGGGATTGGCGACCACGCTCACCGAGCCGCGTCGGGGATGGGGAAGCGAGACCTTGAGGCCGAGAGCCTCGACCTGGGGGTCAGCAAAGACTTCTTCCAGCGAATTGATCGGCGCGCTCGGCACGTCCTTCGCGCCCAGAAGCGCAAGCCATTCGCCGCGCGGGCGCGTGGCGAAACGCTCCTGCAGGGCCGCCGAAAGCGCATCATAGTTGTCGACACGCGCCGGGCGGGTGGCGAAGCGCGGGTCTTGCCCGAGAGCCTCCAGTCCGCTGGCTGAGAGCAGGCCCGTCCAGAATTTCGGAGGTGACGAAAGGTGGACGACGAACGGCAGGCCGTCCGAGCCTGTGAAGGCGAAGACCTGGGCGCGCTGGCAGCGCGAGGCGCGGCTCGGCAAGCGCTGATCCTCGAAATAGGTCGCCGAATTTTCTCCCATGAAGGCGAGCGTCGCCTGCAGCAGGGATGTCTCGACCCTCTGGCCGCGTCCCGTGCGCTGACGCGCTTGCAGCGCCGCGAGCACCCCATAGGCGGCGAAAGTCCCGGCAAGATGGTCTGACAAAGAGACGCCCATGGGTTGAGGGGCCTTGCGGTCCGTCAGCACGCCAAGGAGGCCTGACATGGCCTGCCCCACCGTGTCATAGCCAGGCCTGTCCTTATAAGGCCCCTCGCCGCCAAAGCCCGTGATCGAGCAATAGATGAGGCCGGGGTTTTCAGCTGCGAGCGTTTCGTAGCCAAGTCCAAGCGCATCCATCACGCCTGAGCGGAAGTTCTCGATGATGACATCCGCGCTGCGTGCGAGGCGCCGCGCCGCCTCAAGATCGTCAGGCGCCTTCAGGTTCAGGGTGACGCTCCGCTTGTTGCGGTTCATCGCCCCGAAGGTTCCATTGTAGTCGCGCCGACCCCAATCCCGAAAGGGATCGCCTCCGTCGGGATTTTCGATCTTGATCACATCCGCGCCGAGGTCAGCAAGCAGCATTCCCGCAAAAGGACCGCTCACATAACTCGCAAATTCCAGCACCTGCACGCCCTCAAGCGCGCCGACTGGAGCCCCCTCGCCTTTTGCGTCCGTCATGTCAGAGCGCCGTGGGTTTGAACTTTGGCACCGTCACGCCCTCCACGACATCATCGAAGACGATCTCCACGGGCATGTCGCAGACGAGTTGTTCGGCCGGGACGCCAACGACATTGCTGAGCATGCGCGGCCCCTCCTCAAGTTCTATGACGGCGACTGCATAGGGCACTTCGTCGACGAAACCCGGATGATAGACCCGGTGGTAGACGACAAAGCTGAAGACCTTGCCTTTGCCGCTGACCTGCGACCAGGCCCAGTCTTTGGAGCGGCAATGGGTGCAGTATTGGGTCGGCGGGAACCAGTGGCCCCCGCAAGCCGAACATTTCGGCATGAGCAGCTTGTGCTCATGCAGACCGTCCCAATAGGGCTTCGATTCATCGGAAGGGACCGGAATGGGTTTCTTGTATTCAAGCATCACGCCCTCCCTAGGATCAGGCTGGAATGGCAGACCTGGTTGCCGCCGTGGCCGCTGACGAGGGCGATTTCGGCGTCCTTCACCTGGCGGTCCGGCCCGTAGATTCCCTGCAACTGTCGCGCGCCCTCGACGATCTGCAGCATGCCCTCCACATGCGCCTCGGAGAGTTGCCCTCCGGAGGTGTTGGTCGGCAAGGCGCCGTCCAGCCGCAGGGCGCCGGAGCGGACAAAGGCGCCGCCCTCACCCTTCTTGCAGAAGCCATAATCTTCGAGCTGCGCCATGACCATATAGGTGAAGCAGTCGTAGATCTGCGCGGTGTCGACGTCCTGTGGCCCAAGCCCCGCCATCGCATAGGCGCGCTCGCCTGCTTTGCGGGCGCCGGTCACCAGCATATGGTCGTCGGCGATGAAGCCGCGCGTATTGTTATGGGTGGCGAACCCCTTGATGAGCACCGGCCGGCGCCTGAGGTCGCGCGCCCGTTCAAGCGAGGTGACGACCACCGCGCCAGCCCCGTCGCTGTTGAGGCTGCAATCATAGAGGCCGAAGGGCGCGACGATCATCCGCGCGGAGAGGTACTCATCGATCGTCAGCGGCTTCTTCATTTGAGCTTCGGGATTGCGCAGCGCATGTTCCCGGAAGGCGACCGAGATATGAGCGAAGTCCTCGCGCGTCGTGCCGAACTCGAACATATGGCGCGTCGCGCCGAAAGCATGGTGCGACACAGCGCCAAAGTGGCCAAACTCCGGACCATGCTCGCGCGGCCTTTGGGAATCGGGAACGAGATTGCCGCCCATTCGCGCGCGCTCGTTGCGGTGGGTCCGCGTCCAGCTGTCCCGGCCATAGCCGCAAACGACGGTCGTCGCCATTCCCGCATCAATCGCCATGACCGCGAGAATGATGGCCATGATCTGGCTTGCGCCCCCGTTATCGAGCGAAGTGGAGAAATTGACGTCGATGCCGAGCCGTTCGGCCATGACCTGATGATGGGCGTATATGTCGTCAGCGCCGCGGACCACGAGGCCATCGACATCCTTCACGGTCAGGCCAGCTTCATCAAGCGCGTTTTGGATCGCGATTTCGAGCAGGGCCATAGAATTCAACCCGACCTGACCGAGCGGGCTCTTACCCGTCCCGGCGATCGCATATTTGTCGCGTAATGGATGCATCCGCTCCTCCTCAGCCGTTCTTCTGTCGCAGTTGCAGACGCTCAAGGCGAGGCAGCACCTCGTCTCTCAGGATCGGCATCTCCTGCACGTAATTCACCAACATCAGCGCCATGCCCGAAAGGCCGGCGTTGGACAGGCGCAGGAAGGTCTCGGCGACCTCATCATAGCTTCCGATGACCGGAAAAGTTGCGCCGCCGCTGATCACGCGCTCCATCGCCTTGCGCAACAGGCCCGGCGGCATTGACTGCGACCCGCCCCGCTCGCGCTTTTCGACGACATTGCGCGCCGCCTCCCAATCCCCCATCTCGTGAACGAGATAGTGATAGTAGTCCTGCGTCTCCTTGGCGGTGCGTCGGCATAGCAGATGTCCGCTGGCGTAGAGGCCTATGCGCTCCGCCCCCGCTATTGCGCGGATGGCGGCGATGTCCGCGGTGAGGTTTTTCTCCTCGCCAATCACCATGAAGAGGCAGTCCACATTATTCACCGCGAAACGCCGTCCCGCTGGCGACGATCCCGCGCTCATGAGCATGGGGCGCGAGCCGCCCCAGGGTTTCGGCTTGCCGCTCACGCCCTTGAGCTTGAAATATGTCCCGTCAAAGTCGAAGGGCTCCTCCTCGGACCAGACGCGCTTCAAAATCTCGGTCCATTCCGCTGAAACCGCGTAGCGTTCATCGTGCTCGCGCAGGGTTGCGCCGAACATGCCGAACTCCTCGATGTTCCAGCCCGATACAATGTTGAGCCCGAAGCGGCCCCGCCCGACATGATCGGCGGTCACCATGCTCTTGGCCGCGAAGATCGGGTTCACCAGCGGGACATGAACCGTCGAGAAGGCGGTGATGTCGTTGGTCGAGGCGAGGATGGCGGAGGCCCATGAAAGGGTCTCGAAGGCCGTGCCCTGACGATCGGTCTTGCCGCCATAGCCTTGCCAGCGCGCGATCGGCAGAACGAATTCCAGCCCCGCCTCATCGGCCATTCGGGCGGCGGCGAGGTTCTCCTCCCAGCCAGCGAGCCAACGCTCGGGAGCAAGCGTTGCGAAATTCGTCGAGCAGTTCATGCCGAACAGGCCAAGCTTGAACCTGTTGGCGTTGGTCATGCGGTTTTCGCGCTGGTTCATTGAGTTTCCCTCACGCCGCTGCAGGCCGGCGCAGCTTCAGCCGCTCAAGCCGGGGCAGGACTTCGTCGCGGATGACTGGCATTTCGCGCACATAGTTGACGGAAGCCAAAGCCATGCCGTCCAGCCCGGCCTCGGAAAGGCGCAGGATTTGAGCCGCGACCTCGTCGTAGCTGCCGATGACCGGATAGGTTCCGCCGCCGCTGATGAAGCGCTCCTTGAGTTCTTGCAGGCGCGCATGGGGCAGCGAGCGCGTGTCTCCGGCCATGCGCTTGGCGATGGCCGCCTCGGCGGCCTCCCAGTCGCCTTTCTCATGAACGAGATAATTATAGTAATCTTTCGTTTCCTTCGGCGTCGCCCGGCACAAGATATGGCCGCTTGCGAAAATGCCGACGCGGCGTCCCGCTGCGGCGGAACGAATGGATGTGATTTCGTCCTTGAGCTTGCGGTCATCGTCGATCACCATGAAGAGGCAGTCCGCATTGGCGAGGGCGAAGGACCGGCCTGCGGCTGATGATCCCGCGCTCATGATCAGCGGCGTTTCACCATTCAGGGGCAGCGGCTTGCTGCTGACATTGGCGACGTCGAAGTGGCGCCCCTTGAAGTCGAAGGTCTCCCCTGCCCAGATGCGGCGCACGATCTCAAGCCATTCGGTGGTGTAGGCGTAGCGCTCGTCGTGTTCGAGCAACTTGGCGCCGAACATGCCGAATTCATCAAGGTTCCAACCCGAGACGACATTGAGGCCGTAGCGCCCGCCCCCCACATGGTGGGCGGTGACCGAGGCTTTGGCGGCGAAGACCGGATTGACGAGGGGAACATGGACTGTCGCAAAAACGTCGATGGCCCCGGTGGAGGCCAGCATCGCCGACGCCCAGGAAAGCGTCTCATAGGTCGCGCCCTGCCGATCCGTCTGGCCGCCATACCCCTTCCAGCGTGCGATCGGCAGCAGAAACTCCAGCCCCGCCTCATCTGCAAGGCGAGCCGCCGCGACGTTATGCTGCCAGTCGGCTGTCCATTTCTCGGGAGCGGTCGTCGCCACCGAGGTCGAACAATTCATGCCGAACAAGCCGAGTTTGAACTGGTTGTCGTTGCGCAGGCGCATGCCGCGCGTCCTCCCCTGTGCCGACTTTCAGCGGCTTTTTGAGCATACTGTAGGGCTTCGCTGACGATTTCAAGGGGGCGGATGAGCCCCTTTTTGCGAAAGGCCTATTTCAGGACGTTTTGCGCGCGCGCGATAAGTTCGGCTGGCGCCCCATAGACTTTTTCCAGCACCCGCGAGATTTCAGCGCCTTCGACTGGCTGAATCTCAAGCGACTGCTTTTGAGCCTCCGCCAATAGCTGGCTGTCTTTCATAGCCATGTTGAAGGCCGTTCGCAGTGTCTCCAGCCTTTCCGGAGGAATGCCAGGGGGCGCCACCAGAGGTCGCCCCATGAGTTGGGGCGTCAGCACAAGTTCGAGCAACTGACGATCAGTTTCCCGCGCCGCCAGATCAAACGCCAGCGGCGCGTCAGGGAAGGCTGGATCCTTGCGGAAGCCCATCTGCAGCAAAACATTCGCCTGCCTGGCGTCTACCCATGGCTGGATGCGCGCGCGAAACGCCGCCGACGAGCCCCCCGACAGATGGCCATCCACATCCCCGGTCTCGATGGCCTGCAGCGCCTCCACCGAACCGGGATACCCCTCAATGATCTTGAACCGCCACCCGAACACATCGCTCAACACGCGCGGGAACACCGATGGCGCCGTGCCTGCGCCAGTCGAGCTCACGGGCAGCTCTCTGGTCTTCAGATCACCGAGGGCGCCAACGCCTGAGCGCCCATGAACAACGAAAAGCCCGGTCTCCTGCTGTGGGCTGCCGATCCACCCAAATCGCCGCGCATCGAAACGCGGCCCCGAGTTGTTTGGCTCAAGCAATGGCAGAAGCGGCAACTCCCGGGTGATCATGCCGATCACAGCGCCGTCCTTGCTGGCCAGATTATAAAGATGGTTGGCGGCCCGCACACCGCCTGCCCCCGGCATGTTCTGGACAACGAAGTTCGGATTGCCCGGAATGAAGCGACCCATATGCCGCGCCAGCAGCCGGGCGTAGGAATCATAGCCGCCGCCCGCCGACACCGAGACGACGAGCTCGATGGTCTTGCCAGCATAAAAATCGCCGCTCTGGGCGAAAGCGCAAGCGGATGTGGCGAGGAACGCCAAACAAGCCGCAAGGCGATGAATGGATCGTTTATTCATCCTGTCCCTCCCACAATCATCCGTCGCCAGACCTTTTGCGATCTTTTACGCGTCCCGGCTATCTTTGGTGGAATTAAAGCGGCTTTCCGCCGCCGCCGCAAGCCAAGCTTGGTTCTTGCCGTTCATCAGGTCTTCGCGCCATTGCGCGAGATATGGGCGAATGGTATGGATTACATAATCAAAGATGATCCATCAGGGGGGAATATGACGAAAGCCGATTCAGGCTCAGAAAATCCGCGAAACCTCTGGGACGAAATCATCGCTTTGCGGGATGATCAACGCGAGGATCGCAAGGGTGCGATCCAGATCGTCAAGAGAGCCAGCCTGCCGCCCGAGAAAAACGACCTTGGTCTGATGCGGTGGTACATGCACCCTTCATTACCCAAGCTCGCCCTGTCGACATTGCTTTTCTATGAGCTGGAGATTCCGCCCGGCAGCCGCTCTGGACGACTGAAGTTTCAGGGAGGGCAAGTCCTCTTCGTCGTGGAGGGCAAGGGATATACCGTCATCGATGGTGTGAAACATCATTGGGAGGCGGGAGATGTGCTCAACCTGCCGCTGAGGCGTCATGGGATCATCATCCAGCATTTCAACGCTGATGGTGAAAACCGCGCTCGGCTCGTCGCAACCGAACCCAACTTGCTCAATTGCACGACCGTGGATCGCGGCAGCGGCTTTGAACTTCTCGAAAAAGCGCCAGACGACAATTAAAGGACGCAGACATGGCCGAACAGGAAAGGACCCGTACGCGCGAGCGCGGAACGATGGAGACGTCCGGATACGAGATGTTCTTGCGCGCCCGCAAGGAATTCGACGAACGACAGCAGACTGGACAGATCGTCATCAAGCCGTCTGACCGCGAATACCAGATCACCCGACAGGGGCGGATGTTTTATTACCTGAATGGTATGGTCTTCAAGGACACGCCGCTTCAGGAATGGCGTGTGTTCACGCAGGACATCAAGACCCACTCGGGGAAGCACCGCCATCAGGGCGGCTTCGTGATCTATGTGATCGAAGGTACAGGCTATTCTGTCGTCGATGGCGAGCGCATCGACTGGGAGGCCGGAGATCTCTTCCTCCTGCCGATCAAGCCAAATGGCATCGAACATCAGCATTACAACCTCGATCCGACCAAGGGCTGCCGCTGGATCGCCTTTTGTTACATGCCTGTGTTCGACCATCTGGCGTCCGAATTCACGCAGATGGAATTGTCGCCACTGTTGAAAGACTGAATCGGGAGCGCAAGATGGGCGGTGCGATGATGTTTCGCGGTGTTCTCGCAATTGCGGCGGTGGCCGCCGCCCCGCTTGCCGCGCAAGCAGCCGACCAGTTCTTCAAGGGCAGGACGATCAACATCGTCGTGCCTGCAGATCCCGGCGGGAGCTATGACCTTTACGCGCGCCTTGTGGCGACGCATATGGTGAAGCTCCTCCCGGGCGCTCCCACTGGAATCGTTCAAAACATGCCGGGAGCGGGCGGACTGCGCGCCATCAACCATCTTTATTCTTTGGCGCCCAAAGACGGCACCGTGCTGCAGATTCCGGTGCAGGACATAGCCCTCAGCGAGGCCCTTGGGCGCGACGGGGTGGATTTCAAGGTCGCGAATTTGACCTGGATCGGAAGAATCGCGCCGAGCGTGGATCTGCAGATCACCTGGGGCGATAAAAAAATCCGCAGCATCGACGAAGTGAAGAAACGCGAAATCACGATCGCTGCGACCGGACCGAATTCCCCGACCTCGCTCAATCCCATGGTGCTGAACGCCGTAATCGGCACGAAGTTCAAGCTGATCTCCGGCTATAAAAGCAATGCTGAAATGTCCGCCGCCATGGAACGTGGCGAGACCGACGGGGCCTTCGCAACATGGTCGACGATGAAGACCGCTTTCCCCGGTTGGATCCGCGAGCGCAAGATTGACTATCTCGTCGTCTATACCGCAGAGCGAATTCCTGAACTCGCGGATGTGCCGGCCGTCACCGAATTGGCTGACGGCAAGATCGAGAAGCAAATTCTCGCACTGCTCGCCAGCACGGGCACGCTTGGCCGCTCACTGGTGACCGCTCCTGGCGTTGATCCGGCGCGCGTCGCTGAATTGCGCGGCGCCTTTGACGCGATGGTGGTCGACGCAGCTTTCCTGGCGGACGTGAAACGTCTCAATATCGAGTTTGGTCCGCTCAGCGGCGCTGATACGCAAAAAGCGATCAGCGGGATGTTTGATGTCGAGCCCGGCGTGATCGCCCGCACACGCGAGATCGTTCAGACCGTTATCAAACGCTGACCGGCGGCCTCAAAGCCAGGTTTGCAGAAAGCGCAGGAGCGTCGGGGCGAAGCGGCCGGAGAAACTGTGCGTCTCGTCGATCGGATCTGACAGCCAGTAATGGCCTGCGTCCGGGAGAACAAGAGAACGTGCGAAAAATCCGGCTTGCTCGAGAGCCCGCATGAATGTCTGGGACTGCGAGGGTTCGACGACATCGTCCTGAAGCCCCCATGTCAGGAGAAACTTCACGCGACGGTTCGCTGAAATGGCGTGACTGAGCGGAGAAGCTTCGAAATAGAGACGGCGATCGTCCATGGGCGGGACGCCAAGGTAGGTCTCCACGAGATTGTTGCGCGGCCGCATTCTTATTTCATGCTCCCATTGCGCGAGCATGTCATAGACGCCATAGCCGCAGACGACGAGCTTGACCGCCGCCGCGTCCTTCCCCGTCAATCCGGCCAGCGCGGCGATTTGCGCCCCCGCAGAGACGCCGAAAAGGCCGATCCGCTTGGGGTCGATACCCCTGCTTTCCGCATTCTGCCGAAGAAAGGCTATGGCGTCGCGCAGATCCTCCAGCGCTTCGGGAAAGGCCTTGCCGCCCGCCGCAAGCCTGTATTTGACGGCGGCGAGGCCTATGCCGCGATGCGCGAGATATTGCCCCCAACCCGCGCCGGAGGCTTTGTCTCCAGCCTGCCAGCCCCCGCCATGGACGAAGATGACAAGCGGAAAAGCCTGGCCTCCATCTGGCGCATAGAGGTCGAGCGTGAGGCTCGTTTCGCCGCGCTGCGCATAGGTGATGTCTCTGGTGATCTTCACGCCGGTCATGTCGAGGCCCCGATCAGCGTCTTAACACGCCGCTTGTGTCGATCTCGCGAATGATCTGCAACTGCTCGGCGGTGGGTGGGGCCGTTGTCGGCACATCGCCGGTGATTGCGAGTTCGAAACCCGTTTTCGCCTGAACATCCGCGACCGTGACGCCCGGATGAACCGACCTCAAGCGCATGCGCCGGTCCGGCGTTTCGAAATCCATCACGCCCATGGGGCTGATGACCCATGTCGGGCCCTGCGCCCATGCGCAGCGGTGTTGCGCCAACTCCTCCGGCCCGCTGTGGCCGCGTCCGCTGATGAAGTCGACCTTCTCGACGAACAGTCGGGGATCATGATGCTGGACGTAGATGAAGACCTTGCGGACGGAGGCCGTGAAGGCGAGGCCAACCGTACCCGGTCCCCGCATCTTCGGTTTGGCGTAATCGCCAATCGCCGCCATATTCATGTTTCCATAGCGGTCGATCTGGACGCCGCCCAGAAAGAGGGTTGTGAAACGGCCCGTGAATTCGAAGTCGATGATGTCCTGAAGCGGCGTGCGATATTCGGCGCCAGCGAGGTTGCGGAAATCGGCCGCCATTTCGACAAGCGATTCAGCCTTCGAATTCAAAGCGCCGCTGCCGCCATAGAGAAACCAGAGATTCGGCGCATGCGTGCGCTGCGCGAGGCGCAAGGCGCAGACCGGAATGTGCGATGCTGTTCCCACGGCGGCGAAATCATCGTCGCTGAGTTCCCGGGCGATGGCCGCAGCCATCAGTTCAGAGTTCGTATAGTCGCCCATGATCATCTCCCGGAATCTCAGCGCGCCATGCGCAGGCGTGACAGGTGCTCGTCATCCAGAGCGGCGATCATCGCCGTGTCATCCGCATGGGGCCGCACGAAGCGGTCAAGATAAGACGACGTCTCGTTCTTCTTCGCCATTTCATTATATTCAAGCAGATGCGGACGGTCGTAGTCGTAAACGCCAGGGCAAGCCCCAGGCCACGCGCCCATCGGGGCATGGACCACCGCCTCCACCAGCACGCCGGGAATGGTGGTCCGGGTCGGATCGGCGCAGAATTCGGCGTTGTCGACGATCTCCTCCGCGCTCAGGATCACACGCTTTGAGGCCTTGGTTATGATGTCCTCCATATGCCGTCCGCCCAGGCTCAGCCCATTGCCATAGATGTCGGCCTTGGCGACATGCACGAAGCAGACGTCAGGCTGCAAGGGCGGAACAGCGACGACGGTCTTGCCGGTGAAGGGATCGACGATGCTCTTATAGACCTGCGGACTGACTTTCGGCAGGTCAGTGAGAAGATGGATGGGCGGGAACACAACAAAGGGCAACCCGCTCGCCGCAGCCCGCAATCCATGGAAGATCGTGGGCTCGTCGACATCCACCACCTCGATCTTGCCAGCCTCCGCCGCACGGCGGAAATTGGGGGCGAGGCCGAGGAACTCAAGCCCGATATAAGATACATGGATTTTCCGCACCGCGTCGGCCGCGATCAACATATCAACCCAAAGACCCGTCGCCGGTGTCGGGATGATCTCCAGATCTTTTGCGCCTTTGCGTATCAACTGGCGAACCAGCGCCATGGGCGTATTGCTGAGATGCACGCCTCCGGCCAGAATCTTGGCTCCATCGGGAATATCCGCGACCGCCTCGGCCAGGGACTTTATCTTGCTTTTGCGCAGGCTCATCAGCATTGGCTCCTGGCCCCTGTCTCAGGGGATTTCGATTGCGAAGCGCCGGTCGAGGATCTTGTCCATCGAAAGCGTCGTAGAAATCTGTCCGCTCGCCCTGAGGAACGCCTGCTGGCGCATCAGATCCGACACGGAGACGGCGAGTTGGGGATCAAAAACATAGGGCGCTGTTTTGGCGATGAGCGAAGCCGGCAATTCCGTATGCTTGGCCCAGATCCGCACATTGTCAGCGGACATGATCTTTGCGGGCGCATCAAGATCGGCCGCTGCGCGCCTGAGCGCGCGCATCACCTTCTTGCCGTTCTCCTCGCCAGCGCCCTCGAGGAGCGAGGGGCCGAACATCAGCACGGTCGCGAGCGCTGCAGGCAGCGGATTGGGATCAAGCACGGCGCCTATGCCCTGTTCGCGCACGGCTGTCGCGAGTGGTTCGGGCATGACCGCGGCGTCCACAGCGCCATTGGCGAGCGCGGCGCTCATGCTGGGAAAAGGCAGGGTGACGACATCGAAATCCGAGACCTGCATCCCCGCCCGCTGGGACGCGCCCCCGACCAGATATTCAATGACGCCGCCACGGGTGTTGAAGGCGACCTTGCGCCCCTTCAGGTCCGCCAGCGTCTTGACGGCGCCCGAGTCAGCCAGCGGCTTGCGCACGATGATCGGCGCTGGAGCTAGGGTCGCGCGGTCCGCTGGATAATAGGACGTGGCGGCGACCACGCGGACATTGATGTTTCGCTCGCCTGCGTTGATCAGGGGGGCGCCGATGTTTCCGAAAGCCAGATCGAGACGTCCCAGTCCCAGAAATGCGATGACATCGGAGGCGCTCTGAACCGCATCAAGCTCGATGTTCAACCCCTCCTCCTCGAAATATTTCTTTTCCATCGCGAGAAAGAGCGGGCTGAAGCTCAGCGACTTCAAATAGGCCGCGCGCAGGGTCACGGGGGCCTTGCCTTGCGCGCAGGCGAGTTGCGGCGTGAAGAGGAATGTCGTCAGCAATGCGGCGATCACGCCGCGCCGTCCAACGAATGCGCGGAATGGTTTCATGACGCGGTTTCCTTCCCCATGTCCACGACCAGATCTTTCAATTCGCGCTTCAGCACTTTCCCCATGCTGTTTTTTGGCAGCTCATCGAAAAAGACGATTTGCTTTGGCGTTTTGTAATTGGCGAGCTGGTCGCGACAATGCGCCTCGATGTCGTCGGATTCAATCATGGCCCCGGGCTTGCGAACCACGCAGGCGATCACAATCTCGCCCCAGCGCTTGTCTGGCGCCCCTACGACTGCGACATCAGCAACGCCATCAAGGTTGAGGATGATGCTCTCGACCTCCATGGCGGAAATGTTCATGCCGCCGCTGCGGATGACGTCCTTCAGCCGGTCCGAGATGAAGACATATCCGTCCTGATCGATCCATGCTCCGTCGCCTGTGTGGAACCAGCCCTCGCGGATGGATTTTGCGATTTCGCCAGGCCGGTTCCAGTAGTCGGTTATCATCCCTTCCGTGCGCACCACGAGTTCGCCCACCTCGCCCTGGGCGACGGTCACGCCGAATTCATTGAAGACACGTACATCAGCCTGCAGAGCCTCGCGTCCGCAGGAACCAAGCCTTCTTATGCGCGCCTCCAGCGCCTCACCTTCGCAGCCGTCAAGCCGGTGATCTTCCGGCATCAGATAGGTTGAAAAGCCGCCTGCCTCCAGATGCCCGTAGACGCCAAAGAAATCGCATCGGAAGCGCTCAAGGGTGCGTCGCAATAAAGGCAGTGGAAAGACGGCGCCGCCATAGCCCACCATGCGCAGGCTTCCAAGATTCGCACCAGCCATTTCCGGCGCGTCGAGAAACCGCGCAAAGAGGGTCGGAACGGGAATCATGAAGGTGGTGATCTGTTCGGCCTCGATCATTTTAATGGCGGCGGAGGCGTCAAAGCGCGGCAGCAGATACATGGCGGCGCCGACGAGCGAATAGCTCATCAACATCGACGAGCCGACGCCAAGCGATAATGGTGAAAGCAGCATCGCGCGATCACGATGGGTGTGCTGGACATGAGCGATGAAGTTCATGGACCGGCGCAGCCAGTCACGGTGCGTGCTGGGGCAACCCTTTGGCAGGCCGGTCGTGCCGCTTGTGAAGCGGATCGCAAAGAGTTCGTCGTCAGCCACGATCTCCGGCGGCTCTTCTGAAGACCCGGAGTTTGCGACCTCTTCGAAGAGGCGGAAACCTTCAGAGGCTCCCATCGAGATTTTATGGACGATCGATTCGACGCCCTGAATTGTTTGGCCGAAGGCGCCGCAATAGGCGTCTTCAATCAGGATTGCACGCGCGCCGACATCTGACAGCATGAAGCCGACTTCGCGATCGACAAGGCCGGTATGGATGGGAACGATGATGAGGCCGAGCTTGGCGGCGGCGAAATAGGCCTCGACCACCTCAAGCCTTGGCGTGGACAGGATCGCCAGACGATCCCCCTTTTGCAGCCCAAGCGCCGTCAACCCACCTGCCAGACGGTTCACGCGATCATTGAATTGGCGCCAAGTGATGCGCAAGTCGCCAGCTACGAACGCAATTGAGTCCGGCCGCCGATAGGCGTTCCGACGCGGCAAATCGCCGATGACCGTCATTTGGGCCGCCTCCTCTCCATCGCATGCTCTTTTTTTTAAACTATCATGGCCCAGCCGCGATTTGAAAGATGTTTGTTCGCCGCGCAAAAACGCAAGAAGGCGGCCCCTCATCCAGAAGGTTGCACAGGGAACAGGCGTCTCGCTCCGGTTGAGCCGCTGCTGGCGCATCCATCCGTTGTGCGACTTGCCGGTTCAAGACGAGACTGCTCAAGCATGGATCAATCAAGGGGGAGACTGCGCAAAATCGCCGCCGGGCCGCCGTCGGCTCTGGCGATCCATCCACCCGCTCAAGATCGGCTCAGCGCGTTTTTCGAGGGTATGCGGGGCAAACCGCAGGTCGTTAGCCTGGTCATGAGCGCCCAGTCGATGTTCACGCGGTTGTTTATCAACTGGCCAGCGCGGCGAAGGATGTCTTGCAATGCCGTTGATTTCCCGAGGGCACATTGCCCAGTTCGGTCAATTTGCGTTTCGCATAGCAAGGACAGCCTTCTCTTGCGACCCGGCTTTGAGAGGGCGCTGGCTGCGCATCAATGGATCGCCAACTCAAAAATCTCAGATCGGATCGAGAATGGCCCAACGCATCAAGCGGCCGCGACCTTCAGAGCAAATCAGCCAACGGTCGGTGTCGCACAGATTGCGTAACTCGGGGAAACGGGACGGGTCACGCGCCGACGTGCTCACTTCTGACCAACGATGGGTCAGCTTGCTTTCATTTTTAAGCTTCTCAACGCGGTTCGCCGCATCGGGGAAAAACCAGTCATGCAACTCGATGTAGATGCGCGAACGCCTGAAGTCCTCGAAGACCCGAGGCGAGAAAAGATCAAATTCTGCGCCTTCGATATCGACGAACAAGACTGCGTCAGCCAGATCCTCCGGCGCTATCAGGGAGGCGAAATCCGGCTTTGCTTCGCCGAAAACACGCACGCGATTCGAAACCTGATTGAGGGCCGCCGTCTCCTGGATGATCCTCTGCCCCGCTTCTGCTATTTCGAAACAATAGCTGCGCTCGAAGAGACCGCCCACAAGAACGCCAACGCCATAGAACCCGTCAGCAGCTCCAAGATCAATGAATGTCTTGTAGCGTCCTTTTTGCCTCGCCAGATCAGAGAGGACTTCCTCTTCATAGATTCCAAGGATCATTGCGGCTTTGTCAGCCCGCCCCCAATGGGCGGATTGATGCAGGCGCATGCCCTTCAAGGGGCCATGGGCCACAGCGTTATTGTGTGTTTTGCAGATCAGATCCGCCAGAAGTTGACGACGATTTTCGACGAAGTAGGCCACCACCTCTGGATGATTGTCTGCGATGAACCGCGCAATGTCCAAGACGGTCTTTTGATGAAGGACTGGCTGGTTCATGGATATGCCCAAATAAGCCGAAGTCGAGCGATGCGACCTTTACGGTAAGTGAATAAGCTGAGAAAATTAATATTTAAATAATCATGTTACCAGGCGTAAGGCGTGGTCGAAGGCATCAAGTCACGCAAATGAAGGTGGTCATCATCGCCCCGGACGCAAGCTCTGGCCCGCATATCAATAGAATGAAACCTCCCGAATATCGCGGCGCAGCGTCAGGCCTGCCGCCAGAGGCGATCCAGCATCGGTCCAGCGCGTCACGCTTTCACTTTCGTAACATTCCGTTCAACAAATGCGACCCAGCGCCGTGACGATTGTCCGCGCATAGAGCGGTTGTAGATGGGAGCGCCCTGGTGGCCGCCTCATCGCTCTCGTCCTGCGCGATGAATGCAAAACCTGCTTCGCCGCTGCGGGCTGCATTCCAATTTGATGGGGCGCCGCTCTAGCGCAAGGCCTGCCGCAGCAAGGGCGCCAGCGCCAGGGCGCCCGCCTCGCTGAGGTGGTTGTTATCCGTATAGAGCAGGCGTCCATTCGCATAGTAAGCGCAGCGCCAATCCTCGCAGAGAGCATCACGCGGGCGGATGCGAAGAAATGTGCGGGTCTTCTGCAGGTCTGTCAGCACATCTTCGGTCAGGGTGAAGCGCTCGCGATAGGGCCTCGCATCCCATGTCATCGCGCCCGCCTGCGGCTCGCGCAGCAGGCGCTTGAAGGTCTGATGCGACGCGTTGATGGGAAGATCGACGATGGCGTCGACCAGCACCACCTCCTTGCCCGCCGCCTGCAGGGCGTCAATCGTGCGGCCCAGCGCCTCCTTGAAAAGCGCGACGCCCTCGGCTTCCGGCAGGCTCACGCCTGGCGCCCGCGCGATGGTTCCGGGCATGGCGCCGCGCCCCTGCGCCCGCACATCGCCAAAGAGCGAGATGGGCCAGCGCGAGAGAAGGATCACCTTCTTTTCGGGTCCGCCCCTGAGATAGGCCAGCACTGCATCATTATGGACTTTGCAATCGGGCCTTGGGTCATCGGCGAGGAACACACCCACAATGGGCCGACAGCCGCCGAGCGCAAAGACGCTGAAGCGCGGCGCCGCCTGCGGTTTCGCTGCTTCGGTGAGGCCGCTCAAAATCGCCCCCACATGGGAATCGCCCCAGATGGCGATTTGCGGCGGCAGGGCTGGATCTGCGGTGACGAAGCCGCCGGGCGGCAGGCCTTCGACCCTGTGTCCGCCTGCGCCCTCCATCAATCCGCGAAAACCCCTGGTCTGCGCCTCATGCTCCACCAGCAGCTTTTGCAGGGGCTGCGGATAGCGGTTGAGGAAGCCGTCGCGCCAGAACAGGCCGCCGATGGCGAAGAGCAGCAGCGCCGCCAATGTGGCGCTCGCGAAAACCGCTGGTTGAGACACTCTTGCGCCCAGCTTGCGCGTGGGATCCTCGATCCACCGAAAGGAGGCGAAGGCGAAGGCGAGCGAGACAAGCACGAGAGCGATCTTGTCGCCGGGCCCATGCGCCTCAAGCGCCCAATGATGGCTGAAGACGATCACCGGCCAGTGCCAGAGGTAAAGCGAATAGGACATCAGCCCGATCAGCACGAAGCCCCGCATCATCAAGAGCCGCGCCACCCGCGTCGGACTTTCGCGGTCGCCGGTCCAGATGATCAGCGCCGAACCAAGGCACGGCGGCATGGCCGCGAGGCCGGGAAAAGGCGTCCGGCTGTCATAGGCGAAGACGGGGATGAGGATCAGCGCAAGCCCCAGCGCTGCGAGGCCTTCGCGCAGAGTTGCGCCTCTCAACACCGGCGCCGCCCGCAGCGCAAGCACGGAGCCGATCAGCAGCTCCCATGCGCGCGTGGGGATGAGATAGAAGGCCGCGTCGCGCCAATGGCTCACCCCATAAAGGCTGAGGGCGAAGGAGCAGATCAGCAGAGCCCAGACCAGCGCGCGCTGGCTGTTCGTCCAGCGATGGAAGGCGAGCAGCAGCAGGGGAAAGAAGAGATAGAACTGCTCCTCCACAGCCAGCGACCAGGTGTGCAAGAGGGGCTTGAGGTCCGACTGCGTGTCGAAATAGCCGCTTTGGCGCCAGAAGCTGATGTTGGCGAAAAAGCCGGTGGAGGCGACGACGCTCTCCCCATAGGCCTGCAAGTCCAGCGGAAAGAGCAGGACCCATGCCGCGCAGGAGCTGACCAGCAGCATGGCGAAGAGGGCCGGGAAGATGCGCCTGATCCGCCGCTCATAAAAGCGCCAGAGGCTGAAGCGCCCCTCATCCATCTCGCCCGCGATGATCGAGGTGATGAGATAGCCCGAGATGACGAAGAAAATGTCGACGCCGACGAACCCGCCGGAGAAGGTCGAGAACCCCGCGTGAAACAGCACGATCGGGAGGATCGCGAGCGACCTTAGTCCATCAATGTCGGCTCTGTATTTCACCAGGGGGATCCGCAGTTTGTCAGCGGCGTCATAAGCAGCGATTCAGGTGGCTTTATCAAGGCGCCTGCGCTTTGGATCTTCAGGCCTTCAGAGGATGCCCCTGAACATCCGCCATCCATTGGCCGGGAGCCAGGGGCCAAAGGATGTCCTTGATCGGCGCTTGGACGGGCTGCGTTTCATCAGCGGCGCAAATCGGCAGAACCAGATGGCTGGGATGTTCCGCGTCGTGAAAAATCCTGTTCTCCACCGGCCAGGGCAGCAGCTGCACATCTATGTTGCGCAGGGGATTGTTGAACTGGATATCTTCGCTGGAGATCGTCAGTTGCAGCCGGTGTCCTTGGCCGAAAGTATGAAACACCGGGCGCATTTCGATCTGGAATTCATAGACGCGGCCGGGCTCCAACGGCTCCATCTTGTCGAAGGGACGCCAGGGCTGGCCGGGCTTTGATTTATCGTCATCCACCGCGCGGAAGGAAGCGCGGAGCATGCCCCGGCTCAGCGCAGTGGCCTTGCCCTCGCCGTCCACATCCAGAAGATTGACGAACCAGAGCGTGTCGATCTGGCTGGTTGATGCGTAAAGCGTCAGGCTCAACGGCCCTGCGATGCGGAGCGGCTCCGTCAAGGGCGCGCTCTCATATGAGAGGGAAGGCTTGCCCTTCACATGCAACGCATAGCTGTCGGGCAGGCGGTAGCTGTCGGGCTCCTGCGCGCCGCTCGGCGGCATTGGCGAGAGCGTCGCGCCATCCAGATAAAAAGGCGCCCATTGCGTGCGCGGGCTCGGATAGGCGCTGTCGTGGCTCCAACTCCGCGTGCCCGAGTCGAAGATCGCCACCTCCGGCTCCTCCATAAGGCCAGTGTCCCTGCCTTTCATCCAGTGGTCGAACCAGCGCAGCATCTGCGCATTGAGCGCGGGATGGGTGAGGTAGCGCACATGGGACCAGAAGCCCGTGGGCGGGACCACCAGCAGCTTCTTCGGCGCCTTGATCTGCGTGAAGCCGACGAGTTGCCCGCGAAAATGCATCTGCCCGCCTTGCGGCGCGATGCTCATCACGGGAACTTCGATCTGCTCGATATAGGTGATGGCGGAGCGCTCGCGCCACCAGGGCCCATCGACCGGATGATTGGCGATTTCGAAATGAGTGTTCATGGGCGCAGACTTGCCCTCGACCTCGCCGGGCCAGGCGGCCATGGCGGTTTGATAGGCGATCCAATCGGTCATGAAGGCCGCATTGAAAATGCCGCCCGGCCAGGCGGCGTCGCGGTAAAGATCCGTGGTCGCGTCGCACTGGCAGATGCAGCGCAGATGTGGCGGCCGGGCGGCTGCGGCGAAATACTGGCTCCAGCTCCAGTAGGAATCGCCGATCATGCCAACATTGCCATCGCACCAGGGCTGGCTTGCGATCCATTCGATGAGATCATAGCCGTCGGTTCGTTCCTTCTCATCGAACCATCGCCACTGACCCTGCGAAAGTCCGCAGCCCCTGCCCTGCGCGATGACATGGATATAGCCATGCGAGACGTAAAAGCCTGTCGCGCCGGATTCGATGGCGTGGCTCCACTGCGGCGGGTTCTGCTGGATGTCCTTTGAATAGGGCGAGAGCGAAAGCAGAACGGGATGACGCCCGCCCGATTTCGGGGCGTAAACATCAACCGCCAGCGTGATCCCGTCGCGCATGGGGGCGCGCAGGTTCTCCTGCAGACTGACATGGTCAGGGGGAGTGGGCGAGCGCAGATAGGCGTCGGGATAATTCGGCGTCACGCTGACCATGATGGAGCCGCCATTATTCTGGCTGCAGGCCGATGTCCTGCACCACCCGTCCGAAGGCGTCATACTGCGCCTTGATGAAAGCCGCTGTTTCAGCGGTGGTTCCCGCGCCCGTCGTAAAGAAGCCGATCTCCCGCAGCTTGCCTGCGATCTCCGGCTGCTTCAGCACGCTGTCCATGGCGCGATTGAGCTGCTGCACAATGGGCTCAGGCGTGTTTCCAGGGGCGACGACGCTCATCCAGCCACTGAAGTCGAAACCGGGAAATGTCTCGGCGATGGGCGTGATGTCTTCATAGCCCGGCGCACGGGCTTTCGTGCTGATGGCGATTGGGATCAGCGACTTGTCCCTGACGAAGCCCGCTGCGGAGGGAATCGCGATGATGACGAGCTGCACACGCCCTGCAAGCGTGTCCTGAACGCCCTGCGGCATGTTGGTGTAGGGCACCATCTGAATGTCCGTGCCTGCAAGCTTGTTGATCCAGGCGGCGATGAGCCCGGAAAAATTGCGTGCGCCATCAGTGGCGATGCTGAGCTTGCCGGGATTGGCCTTGGCATAGGCGATGAGGTCGGGCAACGATTTGACGGGAAGACTGGGATGAGCCAGCAGAAGAAAGGGCCCGTCCGCCACCTTGCCCACGGGCGCGAAGTCTTTCTGCGGATCATAGGTCAGCGTCTTGAATGTGTGGGGATTGGTGACGAGCGCAGCGGCCGTCGCCCAGAACAGCGTATAGCCGTCAGGCGCGGCGCGCGCGACGGTCTGGGCGGCGATCATATTGGCGGCGCCAGGCTTGTTCTCCACCACGATGTTCTGGCCGATAACCTTCTCCACTGCGCCCATCACGAGCCGACACAGAATGTCCGGCGTGCCGCCCGCCGCCTGCGACACGATGATCTTGAGGGGTTGCGAGGGCCAGCTCTGCGCGAGGCTGGCGGTGGATGCGAAAGGCAGCGCGCCGAGCGCGCCCAGAACTTGGCGACGATCCATGAGTTTCTCCCCCAGACTGAGAAATTCATAGGATAAAACCCATCGTCCCGCAAATGCGGCTTAGGGTTTTGCGCTGACCGATCTCCCCTCCTGCATCGCCCGCCAGATGCGCTGGGGCGTGACGGGCATCTCGAGATGCGTCACGCCATAGTCGCGCAGGGCGTCCACCGCCGCGTTCACCAGAACCGCGAGGGCGGGCGTCGTGCCGCCTTCGCCGCCTGCGCGTATGCCCAGCGGATTGGTGGTGGCGGGGATTTCGCTGATGATGGTTTCATAGCGCGGCAGGGCGTGGGCGCGCGGCATGGCGTAGTCCATGAAGGAGCCCGCCAGCAACTGACCGGACTGCGCATCATAGGCGCAGATTTCGCTGAGGGCCTGGCCGAGCCCCTGGGTGATCGCCCCATGGGCCTGGCCGTGCAGAATGAGCGGATTGACGGCGCGGCCGACGTCATCGACGCCGACATAGTTCACGATCTCCATAGCGCCGGTTTCAGGGTCGATCTCGACCTCGCAGACATGGGCGCCGAAGGGAAAGCCTGCGGCTTGCGAGACTTCGTCGCATACCCCCGCAATGGGGCCGCGCAGGCCCTCAGGCAGCGAATCGTCCTCCCGCGCGGCGAGGGCGGCGAGTTCGAAAAGCCCGATCGATTCATTTGCGCCCTCGACGGAAAAGCGCCCACTCGCCAGCTTCAATCGCGCGCCGTCGACGCCGAGCGCATGGGCCGCGATTCGCTGGGCGCGCTCGATCACCGCATCGGACGCCTTGCCGATGACGACGCCCGCAAGGCGCATGGAGCGGCCCGCATGCGAGCCGCCGCCCGCCGACACCCGATCAGTGTCGCCTGTCACGAGGCGCACCTCGTCGAGGCCGACGCCGAAGGCGTGGGTGATGAGCTGGCCAAAGCTCGTCTCATGCCCCTGCCCGCTGGATAAGGTGCCGATGACGACCTCAATGACGCCTTCAGGCAGCACCGTGACCTCCGCCCGCTCGCGCGGAACGCCGCTGGCGATCTCGATATAATTGGCGACGCCGATCCCGCGCAGGCGGCCACTCGCCGCAGCTTCCCTGCGACGCGCATCGAAGCCCGCCCAATCAGCCTCCTTCAGCGCGATGTCCATCACCCGCTCATAGGCGCCGCTGTCATAGGTGAGGCCCATGGCGTTTTGATAGGGCTGCGCGGCCTCGGGGATGAGGTTGCGCCTGCGCAGCGCCACGCGGTCAAAGCCGGTTTCGCGCGCGGCCAGATCAATCAGCCGCTCGATGATGAACATGGCCTCGGGGCGTCCCGAACTGCGATAGGAGTTGGTCGAAGGCGTGTTGGTGAAGATCGCCTGCGCCTCCACATGGGCCGCAGGGATGCGATAGACGCTCGTCGCCAGCTCCACGCCCTTGTTCAGGGGGCCATAGCTCACGGATTGCGCGCCGACATTGCTCCAGTTCCGGCCGCGCATGGCGAGGAAATTTCCCTGCGCATCGAGCGCCAGCTCCGCCTCGACCTCAAGATCGCGCCCGCCGTAATCGCTGAGGAAGGCCTCGCTGCGTTCGCAGGTCCATTTGACCGGACGCCCGACGCGCCTCGCCGCCCAGGAGATGATGGCGAATTCAGGATAGAAGGCGTTGCGCGTGCCGAAATTGCCGCCAACGTCTTTCGCGATGACGCGCACCTGCGCTTCGGGCACGCCAAGCACGGTGGAGAGTTCGCGCCGCTGGCGCACCACATTGCCGCTGCCGGCCTGCAGAATGTACCGCCCATCCTCATAGCTGGCGAGCGCCGCGCGCGGCTCCATGGGCACGCCTGTCACGCGCTGAATCCAGGTCTCGAGCCGCACCTTGTGCGCTGCCTTTTGAAAAAGCGCATCGGTGGCTGCGCGGTCGCCCGCCTCGGCGTCGAGCGCGATGTTCGAACTGGCCTGCGGATGAATCAGCGCAGCGCCGGGGTCGCGCGCCTGCGAGGCGCGGATGGAGAAGGGCAGAACGTCATAATCCACCACGATGGCTTCGGCCGCGCTTCTGGCCTGCGCGACAGTGTCGGCGATCACGACCGCGACGGGATCGCCCACATAGCGCGCGCGGTCCAATGGCAGGATATGATGCGCCGAGATGAAGATTTTTCCGCTTTTCGGCGTCAGATGCACATCGAGCGGGCCGCTTGGCATGGGGCCGTGCGGAATGGGCTTCAACCCATCAGCGAGCGCCTCCGCGCCGGTGAGCACGCTGATGACGCCCGCCATTGCGCGCGCCGCAGCGCTGTCGATCCCCTTGATGATCGCATGCGGGTGGGGCGAGCGCACCATCACAGCATATGATTGCCCCGGCGCATTCATGTCGTCGCTGAACCCCCCGCGGCCGGTCAACAGGCGCAGGTCTTCCTTGCGCTTGATGGCGTCGCCGATTTTCGCAGGTTCGGTCTGCGTCCACGAAGGTGTCATCGCCTGCTGCTCCCTTGCGCGGTTTCGCGTTCGTTCTGTTTATCGCGATGAATTTTTAGTGCCGCCGGATGGGTGGGTCAAGCAAGCGCGGGTTGCAAGACGGCGGAGCCCTCTGTAGCATCGCCCCCAATGACGCGCGGTTTAAGACACAGCAAGGGCGTCGCCCTGGCGGTCGCGTCAATGGCCGTGCGGCGATCCAGGGGAGAGAAAAATGAGCGACGCCATTCTGACCATGGCGGATGGTCCCATTCTGCGCATAACCCTCAATCGCCCCGAGGTCGGCAATGGCGCGACGGATGAGATGGCGGCGGAGCTCGCGCGCCTTCTGCTCGATGCGGGCGATCACTACCGGCTCGTTGTGCTGCGCGGCGCGGGTGCGGATTTCTGCACCGGCCGCGACGCCGGGCGCACGCGCGTCGCCGCCCCCGAGGCGCTGCAGCGGCGCCGCTCGACCGAAGTGATCTTCGATTGCTACGGCGCCTTCCGCAAGACGCCCATCCCCATCGTCTGCCTCGTGCAGGGCCGCGCGCTCGGCTTTGGCTGCGCGATGGCGGCGCTGGCCGACATCACCATCGCCACCGAAGACGCGCGCTTCCAGGTTCCCGAAATGGCCCATCGCATCATGCCGACCATGGTCATGTCGTCGCTCATCGACCGGCTGCCGCGCAAGGCGGTTTCGCATCTGGTCTACACGTCGCAGATCATCGGCCCTGAACGCGCGCTCGCCTTCGGCATTGTCGGCGACATCGTCCCGCGCGATGAGGCGGAGGCGGCGCTGGAGCGCGTCTGTCAGTCCATTCTGAATGCGCCAGAACCGGCGACGCTTGGCGTGAAGGAATATCTGAAGACCGCGATGCAGATGGATGTGCAGGGCGCGGTCGATTTCGCGCGCAACCTGCATGCGACGATCAACTCGTCATCGGAAATGAAGCGGACATCCTGAGGGAGGGTCGAATGGGTTTCGTCAAGGCCAGCCTGCATATGGCCGCGGCTTTGCTGGGCGTCTGCGGCGCAGGCGCCGCCATGGCGCAGAGCGGCGCCGATTTCTACAAAGGCAAGACGCTGACGATCATCACCAGCACCGGCGCGGGCGGCCCCTATGACATGGTGGCCCGGCTCGTGGGCAAGTTCATGACGAAGCACCTGCCCGGCCAACCCGCCAATGTCGTGCAGAACATGCCGGGCGCAGGCCATGTGCTGGCGACCAATTACATGTTCAATCAGGCCGCGAAGGATGGAACGGTCATAGCCGTCGTCGCCAACTCCATTCCCCTGCATCAACTCATCGATGGCAAGGGCGTGCGCTATGACGCGCGCAAGTTCAACTGGATCGGCTCGACGGGCATCGCCAATCTCGCCACAGTGGCCTGGCATACGTCGGGGGTGAAGAGCATCGCGGATGTCATGGACAAAGAGCTCGTCACGGGGGCGACCGGAACGGGCTCCGGCACCTATCTTTATCCAACCGTGATGAACATGGTGCTGGGCACCAAGTTCAAGCTGGTCATGGGCTACAAAAGCACCGCCGAGCTCGACATCGCCATGGAGCGCGGCGAGGTCGCTGCGCGTAGCGGCGGCAGCATCGTGGGCATGATGCAGGAGCATCCCGACTGGTTCTCATCAAAGAAGGTGGCCGTCCTGGCGCAGGTCGGCGATCGTCGCGAAAAGTCTTTGCCGGATGTGCCGCTGATGGCCGAGCTTGCGCGCAACGACGAGCAGCGCATGTTGCTCAAGCTCGTCTCCTCGCCGGTCGCGCTCGGCCGCCCCTTCATGACGGGGCCCGGCGTTCCCGCTGATCGCGTGGACATGTTGCGCAAGGCCTTCAGCGCCTCCATGAGCGATCCCGATTTTCTGGAGGAGGCCGAGAAGATGCAGCTCGACCTCAATCCGCTCAGCGGCGCACGGGTGGCGGAGATCGTCGAGGAAAGCCTTGCGACGCCTCCCGATCTCGTGGAGAAGGTCCGCGCGGCGCTGGCGACGCAGTAAAACGACATTGAACGGGTGGAGACGAGCCAGATGAGCGGCACGGGCATGCAGGGCCATGAATTTGATTTCGAGAAATACCGCCTGCGGCGTTTCGTCGATCAACTGATCGCGCACGATGATGTGGTCGTTCACGAAGAGCCGGTGGCGCTCACGGCGCTTGGCTCCATCATCGAGAAGACGCCGAAAGCCGTGCTCTTCAAGCAGGCCGGGCCGGAGCGGCTGGAGCTCGCCGCCAAGGTCGCCGCCAGCCGCCAGCGGTTGATGCTCGCGCTCGACGCCACGCCCGCCACTGTTCATGAAAAGCTGCTGACGCGCATCGCGACGCACCAGACGTCCGTGGAGATTCCCTCGCATGAGGCGCCCGTCCACGCGGTGCAGATCAGCGGCAAGGACGTTGATCTGACAAAGCTGCCCTTCTATCCCCAGCACGAATTCGACGGCAGTTGCTACATCAGTTCGGGCATTGATTACGTCATTGATCCCGTGTCGGGGCGCACCAATGTCGGCAGCCGCCGCCTCGCCCTGCGCAACCGCTATCAGGCGGGCACCAACGTCACCTCGCCTTCGGACCTCAAGCGCATCTATGAGGGCTGCGCCAAGCGGCGCGAGCGCCTGCCCATCAGCTTCACCATCGGCACGCATCCCCTCGATTTCCTCGCGGCGACCACGCGCCTGCAGGGCGATGAACATCACATGATCTCGCGGCTGCGTGGGGAATCCGCGCCATTCGTCAAGAGCCTCACGAACGACATTCTCGTGCCGGCCGATGCAGAGATCGTCATCGAAGGCTATCTTGATGAGCGCGGCTATTGCGAGCCCGAAGGGCCCTATGGCGAATATATGGGCTATTACGGCGCCATTCATATGGATCCCGTCTTCACCTGCACGGCCATCACCATGCGCCGGGACGTGATGCACCAGACCCTGCAGCATGGCTCCGCCTTCGTGCTCGACCAGACCGACGCCGCCTGCATGACGCAACTGCGCATCGAGGCGAACGCCATGCGGATCCTGAAAAACATCGTGCAGGAGCCCATCGCGGTCAGCTCGCGTTCACTGTCGGGCGGCTCTGGCCATCTGCGCATCTCCCTCAGGCAGCATCGCCATGGCGAGGCGCGCAACGCCATCCTCGGCATTTTCGCGGCCATGCCGCAGATCAAGCATGTCTATGTCTTCGACGAGGACATTGATCCTGCCGATGACGGCCAATGCGACTGGGCCTTCGGCACGCGCTTTCAGGCGGATGAGGACATCGTGCTCGTCACGGGCATGATGGGCAGGCCGATGGACCCCTCGCTCAATGGCAAGCGCACCGGCGCCAAGGCCGGCTTTGACTGCACCATGCCCTTCGGACGCGCCAAGGCCATCGTTCTCACGCGCTGCGCGGCGAAAGAGTTTGGCGGCGCCGCGCGCTTCCAGACCGTCGAGCAGGCGCTGGAGTCAGCCCCGCATTACTACAGCCATCTCGTGGAGGCCGTGGGCAGCTCCGATGGGCGAGAAGTGGCGGTGGCGCTTGATGAGCTGCGCGCGCAAGGCCGTCTCGGCCGCGACAAGGACGGACGCTATCATCTGACCGAGGGAACGCCCGGCGAGACCGCAATCGTGGGCGAGCTCTATCACGATCCCAACAAGGGGATCTGAGGCGAAGGCCCCGGCGCCATCTGGCCCGGGGCGTCGCGATGCTTATTTCAGCGCCTCTTTCAGATAGCTCTCGTCAACATAGCGCGACATGTCCGAGAGCTCCTTGCGCGGCTCGCCCCATGTGCTGCGCAGGCGCAGCACGGTCTTCATGCCCTCGGGGTCGATGCGCAGGTCGCGGAACATGCCGAGCCTGGGATCGAGCAGCTTGGCGTAGGCAAGCTCCGCCTGCGGGCGCTCCATGCCGCGCATGTTCTTCACCAGCAGGCCGATGGCCTCCTCACGGTTGGCGGGCGCCGTCAACCAGTCCATCGAATCCTTGAAGGCGCGGATGAAGGCGACGATCTCCTTGCGCTTGGCGGCGGCTGCGCCCCGGCGCGCGGAGCCCGAAATGCCCTGATAGGCGCCAAGCGCCTGCGAGGCGTCCTGCAAACGCACAAAGCCCTTGGCCTCGGCGGCTATGTCGAGCGGCGAGTTCAACAGGGTCGCATCCTGCTTGCCCTCGAGCAGGGCTTGCAAGCGCTGCGCCCCGCCACCGACCTTTTCCCATTTCACGTCAGCCACCGCTACACCGTGCTTGGCCATCGCATCATTCAGCACGAAGGCGAAGCCGGAGGTCATGGCGTCCACCGCGATGGTCTTGCCCTTGAGGTCTTCGAGGCTCTTGATCCCCGGCGCCGCCATGATCTGCAGCATGCCGGGATCGACGCCGAAGAGCACGACGAAATCGGAGGGACCGCCAAGATCGGCTTCGCCCTGACCCTCGTTATAGGCGATCATGTTGTCGGCGGCGGTGAGCGCGAGATCGAAGGCTCCAGCGAAGAGATCCTTCGCCATGGCGACGGAGCCCGGCGTGATCGTCAGGGTCGGCTCGACCCCGTGTTTGGCGAAATAGCCCTTCTCCTGCGCCACCCAGAAGGCCCAGTTGGAGGAGCCCGCGAAGGCCACGACCTTCAGGGGTTCGGCGCGGGCGCTCTGCATGGGCGCCGAAAGGGCGAGGCCAGCGAGAACGGCGGCTTGCAGGATGGCTGATTTGATCATGTTGTCCTCCACAGGGCCCTTCGGGCTCAGATTGATTCAACCCCGCTGCATGCCCCAGCGGCGCACGGTGCGGGCCTCGATGATGCGGAAGATGACCGCCTCGACCAGCAGGCCCACCGCCATCACCGACAGCAGCCCCGCGAAGACGGCGGCCGTGTCGAGCGTGTTGCGGTTCTCGAAAATATACCATCCAAGCCCGCCCTGCCCGGAGGATACGCCAAAGACCAGTTCGGCGGCGATCAGGGTGCGCCAGGCGAAGGCCCAGCCGATCTTGAGGCCCGCGAGAATGGCGGGGAAGGCGGCGGGAATGAGGATGCCCAGCACGAAGCGCAGGCCCTTGAGGCCGAAGGTGCGCCCGGCCATGCGCTGCGTCTCAGACACCGACAGAAAGCCCGAGTGCATGTTGAGCGCCACCGCCCAGAGCACGGAATGGACGATGACGAAGACGAGCGAAGGGCGACCCAGCCCGAACCACAGCAGCGCCAGCGGCAGAAGCGCGATGGCGGGCAGCGGGTTGAACATGGCTGTGAAGGTCGAGAGCAGATCCGTTCCCACCCGGCTCGTCACGGCCACAGTCGTCAGAAGGGCGGCGATCACGAGGCCGATGGCGTAGCCGATGATGAGCGTCTCCAGCGTCACCGCCATGCGCTTCGGGATCACGCCCGAGGCGATCCCCTCCTTCAGCGCGGTCATGGTGTCGAGGAAGGTGGGGAACGTGAGGGGGCTGTCGAGCCAGCGGCCATAGATCTCCCAGACCAGCGCAAGCCCGATGAGGATCAGGCCGCGCCGCACGGCCGCGTTCTCGAAGATCTTCTCGATGAAGGGCAAGGGCTTGGCCACATCGCCAAGGCCCACCGGCGCGGTCACAGTGAATTCGGCTTCGGGGCGGGCGGGCGGCGGGCTGCGCGTCATGGCGTTCATGTCTGATCCTCAGTGCGCAACTGCATGGTCGTCAAAGAGCATGGCCGAGATGCGGCCCGCCAGACGGCCGAACTCAGGGCTCTCGCGCTCCGCGAAGCCCAGATGATCGCAATTCAGCTCCGCGCGCACCTGCCCGGGATGGGGCGAAAGGACGACGACGCGCGAGCCCACCACGATGGCCTCTTCGATGGAATGGGTGACGAAGACCAGCGTGAAGCCGATGTCGTCCCATAGTTGCAGCAGTTCTTCCTGCATCTTGCGCCGGGTCAGCGCGTCGAGCGCGGCATAGGGCTCGTCCATCAAAAGCACATCGGGCCGCATGGCCATGGCTCTGGCGATGGCGACGCGCTGCTTCATGCCGCCTGACAGCATATGCGGATAGGCGTCGATGAATTTCGACAGATTGACCTTGGCGAGCGCCTCGCAGGCGCGGCTGTCGGCCTCATCGCGGCTGACGCCGTTGACGAGCATGGGATAGGCCACATTGGCGCGCACGGTCTTCCAGGGCAGCAGCTGGTCGAATTCCTGAAACACCATCATCCGGTCGGGGCCGGGACTGGCGATGACCTGGTCCTTGAGGGTGATGCGTCCCTCGACCGGGGGCATGAAGCCGGCGATGGCCTTCAGGATGGTGGATTTGCCGCAGCCCGAAGGGCCCAGCAGGACCACCCGCTCGCCCTGATGGATGTCGAAGCTGACGCGATAGGTCGCGGTGACCAGATGATCGGGAGTCTTGTATTGCAGCGTCACGCCTTCAACGCGCACAAGCGGGGAGTTGGCTGTGACTTGCGACATGGAGGACTCCCAATGGGCCGGTCAGTTGCTGGCCGAGCCATGGGCTTCGGCGACGAAGACGTCCTGCCATTTGGCGGGGATGGTCTTCAGGCCGCCGATGCGGCCCATGAAGTCCGCCAGCGTCTTCACGCCATGGACGGCCGTGCCGAAATCATCCGGCATCGCCTTCAGCATGGCCTCGACCTTCGCCTCGTCCAGCAGCTTGGACGGTTCGACCTTCAGATAGATGCGCGCGGCGGCCGCAGGATCCCTGCGGATCATGTCGCTCGCCTCGTCGATGGCCTTGATGAGCACGCCGGCCATCTTCGGGTTCGCCTCGATCCATTTCTTCGTGGCGCCCGCCGCGAGGAAGGTGGAGCGTCCGCCATAGGCGTCCTCGGACGAGGCGATGGCGCGGGCCTTGCCGCTGTCGAGGATGAGCTGCGTGAAGGGCGGCGTCGAGAAATAGGCCTTCACCTCGGTGCCGCCGCTCATGATGGCGTTGACGGCTTCGGGATGAGGCAGGGCGACGACCTGCGGCTTCAGCTTGTCCTGCTGGCCCTTGCCCCAGCGTTTTTCTGAAACCATCTGCAGGGCGTACATCTGCGGCGAGACCAGCGCAGGCATGGCGATCTTGTCATTGGGGCCGAGGTCGTCGAGGGTCTTGGCGTCCGGCTTGTTGGTGACGAGCACGAGCGGGCTTGAATTCACCCCCGCGACGCCGAAGATCTGCTGCGGCGAATTGCGCGCCTTGTCCCAGGCGATGAGCATGGCCGCGACGCCATAGACGCCCACATCCACCGAGCCAGAGAGCACCGCGTCCTGCATGGCGGCGGAGCCCGAGAAACGCTGGTAGCTGGCGGTCACGTCGACGCCGGCGGCCTTGGCGTGTTTCTCGATCAGCTTCATCTCATCGGCGATGAACAGGGGCAGGAAGCCCACGCCAAAGCCGATGCCGATCTTCACGGGCGTCTGCGCCGCCGCGACGCCGGGCAAAGCGACGGCGGCGAGAAGGCTGGCTGCTGCGATCAGTTGCTTGATCATGATGTTTCCCTCGCTTGATGGGTTTGGCGTGCCTGTGGACTTATTTCGGCGGCTCCAGCGGCATGGCGAGCACCACCATGACGGGTCGGTTGGTCTTGTTGTAGAGGGCGCGGGACTCGCCGGGCGCGATGCGGCAGGAGTCATAGGGCTGCAGCACGGCTGCGCCCTCGGGCGTCTCCACGGTCAGCTCGCCCTCGACCACGAAATAGATCTTCTCGATGGGCGAGGCGCTGGGCGTGATATGGCCGCCGGGCAGAATCTGCGACATGCCCATCCAAAGTTGCGTGGCGGGGCCCGCCTCGTGCCCCTGCAGGCGCAGGCAGCGCATATCGAAATGCTCGGCCGGAAAATAGGCGGGCGCATCTTTGAAGCGGGTGACGTTCATGTGTGGCCTCAACGCTTGGGGTCGAAGATGACGCGGTCGCGGGCCGAGCCCATCACCGCCACATAGGCCTCCGCCGCCTTCGAGAGCGGATAGATCGCCGCATCGACGATGGGGAAGGGCTTCAGCTTGCCGCTTTCGAATCCCGGCAGAAGATCGCGCAGCACGGCGCCGGTCTCGACCGAGGACATGCCCAGGGAGTCGATGCCCACATAGGTGTGGCGCCCCCGATAGAACTCGAAAATGTTGAACTGAACGATCTTGTCGATGGCGGAGATCAGGATCTGCCGACCCTTTAGCGCGAGCGACTTGTGCGCGTCCTGAAAATAGGGGTCGCCGACCGTGTTGTAGACGATGTCCGCGCCCTTGCCGCCAGTCATTTCACGCACGCGCGTCGCCACGTCCACAGCCGAGGAGTCGACGATCTCGACCGGCGCGCTGGCGAAGCCCGCATAGGGTTCGGGCCGGCGCACGACGCCGATCACGCGCGCGCCGCACCAGGCGGCGATCTGCGCGGCCGCCTGCCCCACCTTGCCATTGACGCCCATGATGAGGACGGTTTCGCCGGGCTTCGGCATGCCAGCGCGGCGCAGGCCCTCATTGGCGGTGACGAAGGGCACGCCGACGCCCGCGGCCTCGTTGAGCGAGATCGACGCGGGCTTGCGCACCAGCGCATCCGCCTCGACCACGAGGTGCGTGGCGTGGGTTCCATCCCTGCGGATGCCAAGATCCCCCGAGGAGCCGAAGACTTCCGCGCCCAGCCAGTCTGCGGGCCCAGCGACGACCACGCCCGCATAGTCGCGGCCGGGCGTGCGCGGAAAGACGGCGTAGGGCATCATGCCGATGGCGGCCTTCACATCCGAGGGGTTCACGGCGGCGGCGCGCAATTCGACGATGACGTCGCCATCGTCGCGGCGGGCGAGCGTCATCTGTTCAATGACAGGCTTCACGCTGCTGGCCTCGGCGGCCTTCGCATGAAGGCGAAGGCAGGTCGCCTGAACCTCGTTGGTCGACATTCCAAATTCTCCGGTATTCTGTTCAGGTGAAGCCGAGCATGGCGCGCGTTTCGCGCGCTGACGCGATCTGCCCGCCGAGATCCTCGACGATGCGCCGCGCCTTCTCGACGAGGCTTGCGTTGGAGGGCGCCAGGACGCCGCGTGAGAGATAGACGCCATCCTCAATGCCGACGCGCACATGCCCGCCCGCGAGATAGGATTGCGCCACCGTGGTGAACATGTGCCGCCCCACGCCCAGCGCAGTGAAGGCCGCGCCGGGGGGCAGCATGTTGCGGGCGTAGATCACCGTCTCCGGGCTCGGCTGGAAGCCGTAGTTGACGCCCAGCACGAAGGAGCAGAGCGGCGAAGGCTTGATCGACCCATCCTTGATGAGGTCGTGCATCAAGGCGATGTCGCCGGAATCGAAAAGCTCGATCTCAGGCCGCACGCCCGCCTGCGCGATGACCTTCGCCATGCGCCGCACATTCGTGGGCGTGTTGATGACGACCTGCCCGCCCGAATTCATCGTATTGAGGTCGAGCGTGCAGATTTCGGGCTTCAGCAGGGCGATATGCTCGACGCGCTTTTCAGGCACGATCAGGGTCGTGCCGGGACCGGCGACCTTGGGATCTTCCTCCGAGGGGACGAAGCGCCCGCCGGGGCCGGTGGTCAGGTTCAGGATCACATCCTTGTTGCGGTCGCGGATGCGCGCCACCACGTCCTGATAATAGGCGATCTCCATGGAGGGCTTGCCGCTGCCGGGCTCGCGCACATGAATATGGACGATGGCCGCGCCAGCCTCCGCCGCCCCCAGACAGGCGTCGGCGATCTCCTCGGGGGTGATCGGCAGATGCGGCGTCTGCTCGGGCAGGGTCAGGTTGCCGGTGACGGCGCAGGTGATGAAGATCTTGTCGCGGGGAGCTTGCATCGCGTCGCCTCAGAGAGCCCGGCCGCCGTCGACGATCAGCGTCGAGCCGGTGGAATAGCCAAGATGGGTGGCGCAGGAGAGGACGGCGGCCGCCACATCGTCGGCGCTCGCCACGCGCCGCAGCGGCGTCGTCAAGGCGGTCTTGGCGTTGAACTCCGCGCCGCGCCCCGCGACGAAGCCGGTGTCCACGACGCCCGGCGAAACGCCCATCACGCGGACCTCCGGGGCGAGCGCGCGCGCCAGCGATTTCGTCATGACGTCGATGCCCGCCTTCACCGCGCCATAGGCGATGTTGGAGCCGTTGCCGTTGAGGGCGGCGATGGAGGAGATCGAGACGATGAGCCCGTCCCCGCTCGCCTTCAGCATGGGCGCGAAGGCGCGCACCGTGGCGAACTGGCCGCGCCAGTTGATGCGGAACATCTCATCGATGAGGTCGTCGTTCAGCGCCTCGAGGTCCGCATGGGGAATGGGCTTGGTGAAGCCTGCGCTGTTCACGAGCACGTCAAGCCGCCCATAGCGCGCGGCCATCGCATCGCGCAGCGCCAGAAGCGTCGCGGTGTCTCCCACATCCGCTGCGAAGGCTGCGTGGTTGGAGCCGGGCAGGCTGGTCACGAAGCTTGCGGCCTCCCGCGCCTTCTCCTCGCCGGGGCGATGGGTCACGGCCACATGGGCGCCGGCTTGCGCGAACATGCGCGCGCAGGCGCGCCCGACGCCGCCGGCTCCGCCCATGACGAGCACGACCTTGCCCTGTTGCGAAAGGGGATATGTCATCTGTTTCACCGCCTGCTGGATCATGCGAGGTCATCGCGGGGCGGGGCCTGTCTGGCGAAGCACGGCTGGCGCTCGCAGACGTCCTCCCCGGACCGGATTTCGCATCCGTATCGCCACCATTGGCGATCGACCTGCCCCTGTCAACCAGCGCCGCCGGACGCGATTTCCGCCTAGATTTTCTTGACCCCAAGGGGCTTGCCGCCCTCGGCGGGATCCTTCCACCAGGCGCCGTCGGGCTGTTTGTCGAAGGTCGCCGCATGGCCTTTGCGGGCGGTCAAAATGAGGCGCCCGCGCTCCACGCGCCAGGCCACGGGATCAAACACCACGATGCCCTGATCGCGGCAGGCGGGGGCGAGCTGCGCCTTGAGGTCGCCTCCGGGGCCGCGCACGGCTCCCTCGAGGGTCAACATGCACCCGACATCCTTGCCGCCTTCGCGCAGGATGATGTAGCGGCCCGCGACATCGCCGGGGGGTGCGGCCCGAGGGGCAGCGGCATTGGGCGCGACGCCCTGCGGCGCAGGCGCAGAGCCCGGCGCAGGCGCGGTGGGCGCCGGTTTGTCGAGGATGGGCGTCGGTTTGGCCGGCTGGCGCGTGACGGCGCCGGGCGCCGATGGCGCTGGCCCGGGCTGCACGGTCTGGGCGAAAGCAGGCCGCAGGGTCAAGGCAAGGATGACCCCGGCCAGCGCAAGGATGGATGATCTGAAATAGGCGGCGCCCATGTGAGTCAGTCTCCCCATGATCGTACCGGTTACGAATCGGCCGTCTGATTGGACCTATTGTGCGGCCTGCCCGCCCGGAGTCCAAGGCGTTTCCGCGACAGGCGTCACAGGCCCCTCGCCTGCCGCATAGGCAAGCACGTTCTCGACCACCAGCGCGCTCATGGCGTCGCGCGTGACATGGCTGGCTGAGCCCACATGGGGCAGCAACGCCACATGGTCCATGGCGATGAGTTCGGCGGGAACGTCAGGCTCCCCTGCGAAGACATCGAGGCCCGCCGTCAGAATCCGCTTCTCGCGCAAAGCTGCGATGAGCGCGGGCTCGTCCACCACGGAGCCGCGCGCGATGTTGATGAGGATTCCCTGCGGGCCCAGGGCGTCGAGAATGCGCGCATCGATGAGGTTGCGGGTCGCCGGGCCGCCGGGGGTCGCGACCATCAGGATGTCGCAGGCCTTCGCCATATCCTCCAGCCGCTCGTAATAGGGCCATGGGGCGTCGGCCTGGGGCTTGCGCCCGTGATAGGCGATCTTCAGCCCGAAGGCCTCGCCCCGCCGGGCGATGGCCCGTCCGATGCGCCCGAGGCCGACGATCCCCATTGTGCGCCCGCGCAGGCTCGCGGTCAGCGGAAAGGCGCCCTTGAGCCAATCGCCCCGGCGCACAAAGCGATCCGCCTGCGGAAGCTGCCGCACAGCGCAGAGCAGCAGCCCGAAGGCGGTGTCGGCGGTCTCCTCGGTCAGCACGTCCGGCGTGTTGGTGACAATGATCCCCCGCGCGGCGCAGGCGTCGATATCGATATTGTCGTAGCCGACGCCGAGATTGGCGACGAGCTCCAGCTTGGGAAAGCGCGCCAGAAAGGCGGCGTCGATGGGGTGCGAAACGCCTTCGGTCAGGATCGGCACGCCCGTGGCGATGAAGCGCAGGCCGGGGGCGATGGCTTTGAGCGCCGCCTTGCGGTCCGCCTCCTCCCAGAGCCGGATGAGACGGAAGCTCTTCGCCAGCCCCTCCTGCGCCACAGGCGGGAGGGGAACCGGCATCAGCAAATCATCTTGCGCCACAGACGCCTCCCCTTGGCCGCGTTACAGGCTCACTGCTTCTCGATGCCGGACTTGTCGATGATGGCGGTCCACTTGACGATGTCAGCCTTCAGCTTGTCGCCAAGCTCTTCGGGCGTCGAGCCCTTGGCCTCGATGCCGAGATCGAGCAACTGCTTTTTCGTCTCGGGCATGGCGAGGACGTCCAGAATCGCCTTGTTCAGCGCGTCGATGATCGGCTGAGGCGTGCCGGCGGGCGCGAAGATGGCGTTCCACGAGGTCACGTCGAAGCCGGGCACGCCAGCTTCCGCCACGGTGGGGGCGTTGGGCAGGGACACCGAGCGGTTGATGCTGGAGGTGGCGAGCGTGCGCAGCTTGCCATCCTCGAGATTGGCCTTCATCGAGGCGTAGGAATCGACGATCAGGTCCACGTCCCCGCGCATGGCCGCGAGAATCACATCCGGCGTGGTGCGGTAGGGCACGATGCGCGCATCGATGTTGGCGCTGCTCTTGAAGAGTTCGCCCGACAGGTTCTGCGTGCTGCCGCTGGCGATGGTGCCGATGTTGAGCGCGCCGGGCTTGGCGCGGGCCTCGGCCAGCAGGTCGCCCAGGGTCTTGAAGCGGCTCTCGCCGCCGGTCGCGAAGACGAAGTCGAAATAGCCGAGCGCCGACACCGGCGCGAATTCCTTCACGGGGTCATAGCGCAGATTCTTGAAGAGGCCCGCGGCCACGGCGGTGCCGTTGGAGAAGAGCGCGATGCTGTAGCCGTCCGTGCCGCCCTGCAGGGCCGCGCGCGCGGCATTGATGCCGCCGGGGCTGGGCTGGTTCTCGATCACGAAGCGCTGGCCGAGCTTCTCGCCGAGCCGTTCGGCCACGATGCGCACGGTGATGTCGGCGATGCCGCCTGCGCCGAATGGCACCAGCACGCGCACGGGCTTGGTGGGCCAGGCCTGTGCAGTCGCCTGCGCCAGAGCCGGGAGCGGCAGGGCCGAGCCCAGCAACAGGGCGGCCGCGCCGCCAAGGAAGCCGCGCCGGGAGGGAAGGTTCGTCTGGTCCATGGTCGAGCTCCGAAGATTTGCTGCTGACCGGATGCCGCTTTGCGCGCGCCCGGTCAAGGCGGAAATCCGCGATTTGACAGGGCCCCCGCCCTCCTCCAAGCCTGCGGGAGGATCAGGGAAGGCGCGGCTCATGAAGGAAAATCAGGATCATCAGGCCTCGTCCGTCTCCTTCGGCGAGGCGGCCCGCGTCTGGACGCTGATCGGGCTCACCTCCTTCGGCGGCGCGGCCGGGCAGATCGCCATGATGCACCGCATGCTCGTCGATGACCGCAAATGGATCGACGAGGCGCGCTTTCTGCACGCCCTGAACTACTGCACCCTGCTGCCCGGCCCCGAAGCCCAGCAGCTCGCGACCTATATCGGCTGGCTGATGCACGGCGCGCGCGGCGGGCTGTTCGCGGGTCTGATGTTCGTGGTTCCCGGCGCTGTGGTCATGCTGGCCCTGAGCTTCCTCTACGCCTATGGGCAGGATCTTCCCCTTGTGGAGGGGCTGTTCTTCGGCATCAAAACGGCGGTTCTGGCGGTGGTCTTCCACGCCATCGCGCGCATCGCGAAGAGGGCTTTCAAACATTGGGCCTTCATGGCCATCGCGGCGCTGGCCTTCGCGCTGCTGATGTTCCTCGACGCGCCCTTTCCTGCGGTGGTGCTGGGCGCGGGCTTGATCGGCTATCTCGCCCAGCCCCATGCGCCCGCCATCTTCGGCGCGGGCGCGCAACTCGAGGCGAAGGCGCCGCAAGGGGGCGGCTGGGGCGAGACCCTGCGCGCCATCCTGCTTTGGGCGGGCGTCTGGTGGGCGCCGGTCGCCCTCGCCGCCCTCCTGCTCGGGCCGCATCACATCATCACGACGCTGGGCCTTTTTTTCGGCAAGCTCGCCATGCTCTCCTTCGGCGGCGCCTATGCCCTGCTCGCCTGGCTCGCGCAGGACGCCGTGACCGTGAAGGGCTGGCTCAGCGCCGCCGAAATGGCTGACGGCCTCGGGCTTGCCGAGACGACGCCCGGGCCAACCATCCTCGTCACCCAGCACGTGGGGTTTCTAGCGGCCTGGCGCGCGCCCGCGCCCTTTTCGGCCCCTGTGGCGGCGGCGGTTGGCGCGCTGATGACGTCCTGGGCGACCTTCGCGCCGTCATTTCTCTGGATCTTCGCCGGGGCGCCCCATGTGGAGCGCCTGCGCGCCAATGTGCGGCTCACCGCAGCGCTTTCGGCCATCACCGCGGTGGTGGTGGGGGTGATGTCCTATCTCGCCGCCTGGTTCGGCCTGCATCTGCTGTTCGGGCGGAGCGGATGGGAGACCTTCGGCGCCCTGCGCTGGCCGACCGTGGAGCTCGCCACATTCGACTGGAAGGCGGCGCTTCTTTCGGCGCTCGCCTTCGTGCTGGTCATGCGCCTGCATTGGGGGCTGATGCAGGTGGTGCTGGTCATGGCGGGGCTGGGCGTCATGGCGGGGCTGGGCGTCATGGCGCGCTTCGCCCTCTAGTCACAGACCGCGTTCGCGCGAGCTGTCATGCCAGCGCGACAACAGCGCCCATGAGAGCAGCGTGAAGATGAGATAGATCAGCACCCCGCTCGCCGAGATCAGCGCGAGCGCCGCGAACATGCGGGGAATGTTGAGCCGGAAGCCCGCCTCCACGATGCGGAAGGCGAGGCCTGCCCCCTGCCCCGCCGAGCCCGCAGCGATTTCGGCGACGATGGCGCCGATCAGGGCGAGCCCGCCTGCGATGCGCAAGCCGCCAAGAAAATAGGGCAACGCAGCGGGCAGGCGCAGCAGCACGAGCTGCTTCCAGCGCGAGGCCTTGTAGAGCTCGAAGAGGTCGATGAGATTGTGGTCGGCCGAGGCGAGCCCCAGCGCCATGTTCGAGAGGATCGGGAAGAAGGCGACGAGAAAGGCGCAGACCAGCACCGCCGTATTGGCCTCGAGATAGACCAGCAGCAGCGGCGCGATGGCGACGATGGGCGTCACCTGCAACACCACGGCCAGCGGCAGAAACGACCGCTCGATCCAGCGCGAGCGCGCAAACAGAATGGCGAGCGTCACCCCCCCGATGGTCGCCGCCAGCAGCGCCTGAAAGGTGATGCGCAGCGTCACCATCAAGGCGCCCGAGAGCGTGTCCCAATCCTTCACCAGCGTCGCGCCGATGAGGGATGGCGCGGGCAGCACATAGGGCGGAATGGCGTTGATGCGCACCACCGCCTCCCATAGGCCGAGCATGGCGAGGAAGACGAACAGCGGCAGGACGTAGTCGATGAGGGAGCGGCGCATGTCAGGCCTCTCCCATGGCGGCGTGGAGGGCGTCGGTGGCCGACCTGCAGGCCTGCGCATAGGTCTGGCTCAGACGGAAATCGTCGTTGCGCAAAGCCGGCGCGGCCACCTCGATCTCAGCGGTCACCCGTCCCGGACGGGCGCTGAAGACGGCGATGCGGTCGGAGAGATAGACGCTCTCGAAGACCGAATGGGTCACGAAGATCACGGTCGCGCCAAGCTCCTGCTTCAGCCGCAGCAAATCGTCATTGAGCTTCTGCCTCGTGATCTCGTCGAGGGCGGCGAAGGGCTCGTCCATGAGCAGCAGCGCAGGGCGCATGGCCAGCGCCCGCGCGATGGAGACGCGCATCCGCATGCCGCCCGACAATTCCCGCGGATAGGCTCTGGCGAAGCCCTGAAGGCCCACCAGATCCAGCGCCGCTTCGATCTTGGGAGAGGCCTGCGCGCGCGACTGGCCCGCAAGCCGCAGGGGCAGCCAGACATTGTCGAAGACGCTGGCCCAGGGCATGAGCACCGCGTCCTGAAACACGAAGCCCACCTCGGGCCGCCCCGCGCGCCAGGCGATGGCGCCGCGCGTGGGCTCGCCGAGGCCCGCGATCATGCGCAGCGCCGTGGACTTGCCGCAGCCGGAGGGGCCGAGCAGGCTCAGGAATTCGCCTTCGCGCACGTCAAGATCAAGCCCCGCCAACGCCTGCGCGCCATTGGCGAAGACCTTGTCGACGCCACGCAGGGTCAGCATGGCCGCCACGATCAGTTCTTCGGCCGCAGCGACAGGCCGACGCCCTTGTTCACGAAACGCAGATCATAGGACTTTTTATAATCAAGGTCCGCCTTGACGACGCCCGCCTTCACCATCTTGTCGAAGAAGCTTTTGACATGCTCGTCCGTCATCGCGCCAATGCCGCGGGTCAGCGTGTCGCCGGAATCGACGATGCCATAGTCCTTCATCTTCGCGATGGAGAAGGCGATCTGCTCGTCGCTGATGTCGGGATTGTCTTTCTTGATGGCCGCGTTGGCGGCGGCGTTGTCGCCGTAGAGATAATTGTACCAACCGATGGTCGAGGCGTCGACGAAACGCTGCACGAGATCGGGATTCTTCTCGATCAAGTCGCGGCGGGCCTCCACGGTGGTGGAATAGGTGTCATAGCCGTAGTCGGCGAGCAGGAAGACGTTGGGCTTGAACTTGCCCTGCCGCTCCACCTCGAAAGGCTCGGAGGTGGCGTAGCCCTGCTGGATCGAATTTTTATCGGCGATGAAGGGCGCGGGGTTGAAGGTGTAGGGCTTCACCTTCTCGTCCCTGAAGCCATAGGCGAGCTTCAGCCATTGCCAGGCTGAGGCCAGCGTGTCCTTGCCGATGAAGGCGGTCGCCTTCGGCAGGTCTTCGAATGTGTCGAGGCCCGCGCCGGGATGGGACAGGAAGACGATCGGATCTTTCTGGAAATGGGAGGCCACGACCACGCTGGGGACATTCTGCTCCACCGCCGTGAAGGCCTGAATCATGTTCGCGCCCATGGCGAATTCGATGCGGCCGGCGGCGAGCAGCAGGCGATTGTTGGCCTGCGGTCCGCCCTGCAGGATCTTCACCTCAAGCCCGTATCTGGCGTAGGTGCCGTCGGCGACCGCCTGATAATAGCCGCCATGCTCGGCCTCGGCGAGCCAGTTGGTGCCGAAGGTCACCTTGTCGGCCGCCTGCGCGGTGGCGGCGAGGCTGAGAAGGGCGATGGCGGATGCGAAGATGGTCGGGCGATTGGTCATGATGCTCCTTCTGGCCGATGCGGGCCCCCGGCGTGGTGTGGAATCGGTCTTTCTGACGGCTTACGTTGCGGCAGGGCGAGCGTATCACTCGGCCAGGAATGGCGTGGTCCAGGTTTCGGTCAGCACGCGCGACCCATAGCGCAGGGCTATGCGCAGGTCGCTGGCCCGCCCCGGCTCCAGCTGCAGGTCGAAGCCTGCGCGGAAGCCCCTGGCGTAGGGGTTGGGCGTGATGAAGGTGCGCAGCACCCGCCCTTCGCTGGCGGTCGCCACCACCTCGATGGCGGCGGCGTCAGGCAGGAAGAAGGGCAGATCGCCGCCCGCAAAATCAATCAGGAAGCGGTGGCTGTTGGGCGCGATCGCCTCCTTGGGCCCAGCCGCCTTCGGCTGCGTCAGGAAGGCGCCTATGGCCCGCCCGCCCGGCGACAGACGCGCAAGATCGAGGGTCGAGGTGATGCGATAGGCGAGCGTGAAGGGCTTGCCGGGCTCGGGCGAGGCGGCAGGAATCCAGGAGGCGATGATGTTGTCGGCGCTTTCCTCGGCGCCGGGCGACTCTACCAGCTCCACATGCCCCTCGCCCCAATCGCCCACCGGCTCCACCCAGAGACTCGGGCGCCGCTCGTAGGCGAGATCAAGATCCTGATAATGCTCGAAATTCCGGTCGCGCTGCATGAGTCCGAATCCGCGGATGTCCCGGCCCATGAAGGCGGAGATCAGCGCCTGCGCGGGGTTGCGCAGCGGCCGCCAGAGCCATTCGCCGGCGCCCGTATGGAGCAGCAGCCCGTCCGAATCATGCGCCTCCGGCCGATAGTCCGCCCTGGCGCGCTTGTCGCCCTCGCCATGGTGGAACATGGAGGCGAGCGGCGCGAAGGAGATTTTAGCCCCCGCCTTGCGGGCGAAGAGCGTGAGCTTCACGTCGACCGTGGCATCGACGCCCGGCCGCAGCTCGAACCGATAGGCGCCGGTCGCAGCCTCGCCGTCGAGCAGGGCGTGGAGGATGATCTTGTCCGCGCCGGGCTCGGGCGTTTCGATCCAGAACTCGCGGAAGAAGGGGAGCTCCTCATTGGCGCCGCCCGCGTTCACGCCAAGGCCACGAGCCGAAGCGCCGGGCCTTTGGCCGCGCCCGACGAAGCGGAAGAAGCTGCCGCCAAGAAAGGAGATCAGCTCGTCAAAGCCGCGGGGATCGTTGAGCGGATAGGTCAGGCGAAAGCCTGCGAAGCCCGTGTTCACCGGCAGGGGCTTTTCGAATTTCGCGCCGCCGTAATCGAAAAGGTTAGCCGCATAGGGGAGTGGCGTGGCGATGCCGTCGCGGATCGTGTTCACGATCACCGGGCGACGGTGGATCGACCCAAGATGATAGGGCTGCAGGCGAAAGGCGCCGCCATTGTTGGCGCCCAGCAGCGAGCGTTCCGACCGGAAGCGGATCTCGCGCCATGCGTCCTGATCGAGCCGGGCGAGGGGCTCGGGCAGGGTGGGCGGCGCGCTCAACGGCGCGGAGGCGAGCTCCCGCGCGCGGCGCAGGACATCATCGTGGCTGAAGCCCTGAGACGGGGTCGGCGCAGGCTGCGGCGTCGGCCCCGCGCCATTCTGCTGGGCGCCGGCTGGCCCCATGGCGGCCCCGCCCAGCGCCAGAGCCACGGACGCGACGAACTTGCGACGATCGATCTGGGACATGGCGGAGGCGGATTCCCTGCGGCTGGAGCGGCCGAAAATGAGGTAACGGGCTTTTTGCGGGTCGGCAAGTTGGGGCGCAGGCAGGGGGCCGCGCCCGCCCCGGGAGCGTCGGCTACATATTTTGCACAAGTGAGGGCTGGAGAGCAAAATTTCGCTTGTGTCCGGCGAAAATCCCATTATGGATCGGCTTGCCCAAATCGCACGTGCCTGTGGTCGTGTGTCGGTTGGCGGGGATCCGGACAAGAGGCCGGTTAACCGTCAGAAAAAACCGGCAGCCGGAGCGAACCGGCGAACCCCGCCAAACGGGGGACGCGACTTAAAGCAACGACGGACCGGGCTTTTTCGTCTCTGTCGGCCTCCAAAGCCGACGTACCGAAGAGGCTTGTCTATCTTGCCGCACGTGCGGAGGGGAGCTCATCCCATCCAAACGAAGGCCACCCAACCCGCTAGCTCACGCTTCGCGGGCGAAAGTGTCCACGGCGCTTCAACCGTCCGGACCATCTGACGCCCTTGCGGCTCGGAGCGCTCCGGTCATGGCTGGCGGGTCAACCTTAGCGGTCGCGTCTCCACCGCGCGCCGTCAAGGGCATCGCCATCCAGGAAGCCACTGTGAATGCGTGCGGAGACCCGCGCGCGTGGAAGGGATGCCGCGATGACTGACCGTATTCAAGAATTCCTCCGCCGCCGCCGTGAAGAGGGTCGTGATGAAGGGCCATGCATGGTCCTCGACCTCGAAGTCGTGCGCGACAACTACCGCGCATTCGCGCAGGCCCTGCCTGACACCCGTGTGTTTTACGCCGTGAAGGCCAATCCGGCGCCTGAGGTGCTGGACCTGCTCGCCCGCCTCGGCTCCTGCTTCGACACGGCCTCCGTGGTCGAGATCCAGCAGGTTCTGGCGACCGGCTGCTCGCCCGAGCGCGTCTCCTTCGGCAACACCATCAAGAAGGAGCGCGACATCGCGCGCGCCTACGCTCTGGGCATCCGTCTCTATGCCGTCGATTGCGTCGAGGAGGTCGAGAAGATCGCCCGCGTCGCCCCCGGCTCGAAAGTGTTTTGCCGCATCCTCTGCGACGGCTCGGGCGCCGAATGGCCCCTGTCGCGCAAGTTCGGCTGCGCGCCGGAAATGGCGACGCAGGTGCTCGACCGCGCCCATCAGCTCGGGCTTCAGGCCTATGGCGTCTCCTTCCATGTGGGCTCGCAGCAGCGCAACCCCCGCATGTGGGATGGCGCGCTGAAGGCATCCGCCGCCATCTTCAACGATCTCGCCGAGCGCGGCATCCACCTGTCGATGGTCAATCTCGGCGGCGGCTTCCCCACCAAATATCTCAAGGACGTGCCTGCCGTGCGCGCCTATGGGCAGGCGATCTTCCGCAGCCTGCGCAAGCACTTCGGCAACCGCATCCCCGAGACGATCATCGAGCCCGGCCGCGGCATGGTCGGCAACGCCGGCGTCATCGAGGCTGAGGTCGTCCTCATCTCGAAGAAGGCCGAGGACGACAAGGTGAAGTGGGTCTATCTCGACATCGGCAAGTTCAATGGCCTCGCCGAGACCATGGACGAGATGATCCGCTATCCCATCCGCACCGAATTCGACGGCGACGAGGTCGAGCCCTGCGTGCTTGCGGGCCCCACCTGCGATTCGGTCGATGTGCTCTACGAAAAGGATCCCTATTTCCTTCCCGTGAGCCTCGAGATCGGAACCCGCGTGCTGATCGAGGGAACAGGCGCCTATACGACGACCTATTCCGCCGTGGGCTTCAACGGCTTCCCGCCCCTGCAGTCCTATGTGATCTGACGGGCCGCGCGCCCGTCGCTTTCTCCCCGCCCCGCGCGGGGAGCCTTCATCCGCTCCTGTCCCGAACGGCCCCAGGCTTTGACCGGCCCCGTGGGTGCGAGGGTCGTCTCGTCTCCCAGGGAGGCTTGCATGACCTTGATGGCTGCTGCGCGCGCTTGCGCGCCCGTCTTTCCGCTTGTCGTCCGCCATGCCGACGTCACCATGCGCGATCAGCGCGGAAGCGATGTGGAGGCGCGCGAGCGCCTGCTTGATCTGTCCTTCGGCGCAGAGCGTTTCGCCAAGACCTGCGAGCGTCTGCGCGAAGGGCGCGAGGCCGCTCACGGCCTGTCGCTCTGCGCGGTCGCGGGCGAGACCTTCGTCGGCACATTGCGCTTCTGGCATGTGAATGCAGGCGGCGCGCCCGCCCTGCTGCTTGGCCCGCTTGCGGTGGCGCAGAACGCGCAGCGGCTTGGCCTCGGCGGAGCGCTGATGCGAATGGGTCTGGCCCGTGCGAAGGCCCTCGGTCATAAAGCCGTCATCCTTGTAGGCGACGAGCCCTACTACAGCCGCTTCGGCTTCACCCGCGCCCATGCTGAACGGCTTGATCTGCCGGGATGGCATGATCCCGCGCGGTTCCTGGGCCTTGAACTTGAGGCAGGCTCTATTGCTGGCGCGGGCGGCATGGTGGTCGCCACCGGCGCGCGCAAGCGGATCGCGCGGGCGGCGTGATCCGCGCTTGACCATCTAAGCCGCGCTTGCTTGAAACGCGGCGACCTCTTGGAGGCCCGCCCGCCGGGCCTCGCCCCTATCTGGAGATTTCGCATGACTGACTGGCCCATCCACGGGACCATCGACGGCCCCATCGTGATGATCGGCTTCGGCTCGATCGGCAAGGGAACCCTGCCGCTCATCGAGAGGCATTTCCATTTCGACCGCAGCCGCCTCGTCGTCATCGATCCCGATGATCGCGACCGGGCGCTGCTCGACGAGCGCGGCCTGCGCTACATCAAGGCTGCGGTGACGAAGGAAAACTACCGCGAGCTGCTCACGCCCCTGCTGACCAACGGCGGCGGGCAGGGATTCTGCGTCAACCTTTCGGTCGACACCTCCTCGGTCGCGTTGATGGAATTATCCCGGGAGCTGGGCGCGCTCTATATCGACACGGTCGTGGAGCCCTGGACCGGCTTCTATTTCGACACGTCGCTCGGGCCTGACGAGCGCACGAACTACGCCCTGCGCGAGACCATGCTCGCAGCGCGCCGCCGCAACCCCGGCGGGACCACCGCAGTCTCCACCTGCGGCGCCAATCCCGGCATGGTCTCCTGGTTCGTGAAGCAGGCGCTCGTCAACATCGCGCGCGATCTCGGGCATGACTGGCCGGAGCCTCAGACCCGCGCGGAATGGGCCAGCCTGTCCCATCGTCTTGGGGTCAAGGGCGTGCATATCGCTGAGCGCGACACGCAGGTGGCGAAGTCTCCCAAGCCCCGCGACGTCTTCGTCAACACCTGGTCGGTCGAGGGCTTCCTGTCAGAGGGCATGCAGCCGGCCGAACTCGGCTGGGGCGCCCATGAGAAATGGATGCCCGCCAACGCCGGAACCCACAAGTCGGGCTGCGGCGCGGCGATCTATCTCAACCAGCCCGGCGCCAACACCCGCGTGCGCAGCTGGTGCCCGACGCCCGGCCCGCAATATGGCTTCCTCGTCACCCATAACGAGTCCATCTCCATCGCCGACTACTACACGGTGCGCGATGGCGAGACGGTCGTTTATCGTCCGACCTGCCACTACGCCTATCACCCGGCGGACGACGCCGTGCTCTCGCTGCATGAGCTCTTCGGCCGCGCGGGCGTGATGCAGGAGAAGCATCACATTCTCGGTGAGGAGGAGATCGCCCACGGCATCGACGAGCTTGGCGTGCTGCTCTATGGCCACGGCAAGAACGCCTATTGGTACGGCTCGCAACTGTCCGTGGAGGAGACCCGGCGCATCGCGCTCTATCAGAACGCAACGGGCCTGCAGGTGTCTTCAGCCGTGCTCGCGGGCATGGTCTGGGCGCTGGAGAATCCGAACGCAGGCATCGTCGAGGCCGACGAGATGGACTACAAGCGCTGCCTTGAAGTGCAGACGCCCTATCTCGGCCCGGTCAAGGGCTACTACACCGACTGGACGCCGCTCACGAACCGCCCCGGCTTCTTCCCCGAGGACATCGACGAGAGCGACCCCTGGCAGTTCCGCAACATTCTTGTGCGGTGAGGAAATAGGCAGTCGGCAGTCGGCAGTCGGCAGTCGGCAGTCGGCAGTCGGCAGTCGGCAGTCGAGATTGCACCCTTGTGCGGTCACGCAACATAAAAATTC
>CANGFT010000010.1 GCA_947453205.1 Beijerinckiaceae bacterium
CCTGCGACAGCTCCCCACCTTCGTGCCGATCCAGAAGCGCCTCAAAACGCATCGATCTAACCCCCTGCAGCACCTCCGAACGTCTCATCGCGAAGCCCTCCCGGGCTCCCATGAAAACCGGACAGATCGCGCGCTACAAAAACCGGACAGATCGTGAGCTTGCTACAGGCCTCCCCAGCGCCCTTGCCCCGCAGCCCCGCTATGCCTAGGTTGCGCGCCATGTCCAGCACCCCCACTCCCATCCACATCATCGGCGGCGGCCTTGCAGGCTCCGAAGCCGCCTGGCAGATCGCGCGCGCGGGCGTGCCCGTCATCCTCCACGAGATGCGGCCCACGCGCGGCACCGACGCGCATCAGAGCGACCAGCTCGCCGAACTCGTCTGCTCCAATTCCTTCCGCTCCGATGACGCCGCCAGCAATGCGGTGGGCCTGCTGCATCAGGAGATGCGGCGCATGGGCTCGCTCATCATGGCCTGCGCGGACAGGCATCAGGTGCCCGCAGGCGGCGCCCTCGCCGTGGACCGGGATGGCTTCGCGCAGGCTGTGACGGCGGCGCTGGAGGCTGAGGATTTGATTCAGATCGCTCGCGAAGAGATTCAAGAAGCGCCGCCAAGCGACTGGAAAAGCGTAATCATCGCCACCGGGCCCCTGACCTCGGGGAAGCTGGGCGAAGCCATCGGCGCCCTGACCGGCGAGGCGGAGCTCTCCTTCTTCGACGCCATCGCCCCCATCGTCCACCGCGACACCATCAACATGGACAAGGCCTGGTTCCAGTCGCGCTATGACAAGGCGGGGCCGGGCGGAACCGGGGCGGACTATATCAACTGCCCCCTCTCGAAGGAGGAATACGAGGCCTTCATCGACGCGTTGCTGGCGGGCGAGAAGACGAGCTTCAAGGAATGGGAGCATGTCCCCTATTTCGACGGCTGCCTGCCCATAGAGGTCATGGCCGAGCGCGGCCGCGAGACCCTGCGCCATGGCCCGCTGAAGCCCGTCGGCCTCACCAATCCCCATACGCCCGGCGTGAAGCCCTATGCGGTGATCCAGCTCAGGCAGGACAATGCGCTGGGCACGCTCTACAATATGGTGGGTTTCCAGACCAAGCTGAAGCACGGCGAACAGGCGCGGGTCTTCCGCACCATTCCCGGCCTTGAGGGCGCAGAATTCGCGCGGCTCGGCGGGCTGCATAGAAACACTTTCCTGAACTCTCCAAAGGTATTAGACGAGTTTCTTCGTCTGAAAGAACAGCCGCGTCTGCGCTTTGCAGGCCAGATCACGGGATGCGAAGGCTATGTGGAGAGCGCCGCCATCGGCCTGCTGACGGGCCGCTGGGCCGCCGCCGAGGCGCTGGGCGCGCCCATCAGCCACCCCCCGGTGACGACCGCGCTGGGCGCGCTGGTGAACCACATCACCGGCGGGCATATCGAGACCGTGGACGCCGGGCCAAAAAGCTTCCAGCCCATGAACGTCAACTTCGGCCTCTTCCCCCCGCTCGAAGCGGCCCCCAAGAACCCCGACGGCAAACGCCTGCGCGGCCCCGAGAAGGCCGCCGCCAAAAAACGCGCCCTGACGGATCGGGCGCGGGCGGATCTGGAGCTTTGGCTGACAGGCTCCACAGAGGCGGCGGAGTGACCTGTCAGTCGGTTTTGGCGTCGACCGCCGCCAGCCCCGTCGCCGCCTGAGCCGGAGCCGTCTCGACAATCTCGAAAACCGGACGCCGCCCCATGGCCCAGGCCAGTTCCGCCACGCGGCTGAGGCTCAGATCCTTGTGGCCTCGAAGCTCGCGGCTGATGACCGAACGGTTCACCCCGATGGCGCGCGCAAGGTCGCTCTGGGTCAGCCCGCGCTTTTGAGACTCCTCGGCCAGGGCTTTCTGCAGCTCCCGCCGAACGCGCGACACGAACCGACCGGCCGCCTGATCCTTAGGGGAAATCGTAATTCGAAACGACATCGTTCGGATCCTCGCCAGGAATGAACTTGGGCTGGTCAAGCGGAAGCTGACTCCGCCAGTAGGCGGCCATGTTGGCGTAACCGACGTAGAGGTTATGGCTTTTCACCTTGAAGGCGGTGTCGATGGCGGCCATTACGAAACAATCCTTCATCACGAACCACCCGAAGATCCGCAAATCAGCCGTTTTGAGCTCCCAGACGCCGTCCTGAATATGCGTCAAGGGTTTGAACATGCGATCAAAGGTCAGCCTCTCTCCCGCGCAAAAAACCTCCAGCAGCGCGTCGAATTGCTGAATTGGACTGAGCTCCACCCGCCATTGCGAGACATAGGTCGGCAATTCCTTCTGAAGTGTGGGAAGCAACCGGGCAAGCGCATAGACGCTTCGCCATTCAAGCTCCTCAGCCTCCAGCGCCGGATCAAGCCTGATCAACTCTCCTGCGCCGACCAATTCTACGAGTGTTGACATGAGAGTCAACACTTTCTCATCTGCATGCCCGTCACAGCATCAGAGCAGACAAACCTGATCGAATGGGGGGCGACACAGATCATCCCCAAACAATGGCCCACAAAAAGCAAAGGTCAAGCACTCTTTACGGCAGCTTGAACAGCGCCTTGATCTCACCCGTCACCGCGGCGATGGTCTTCGCCGTCGCGTCGGGATCGTAGCCTGACTGGGGATCGAGCGTCACGCAGGCGTCCTTGTAGGTGAATTCCTGTTTCGTCTGCTGGTTGACCAGCACGCCCTTCTCCTCGCGCACGTTGCAGTTGCGCTGGCTCTGGGCCCCCTTCGAGACCGTCGGCCTTGGCGCGCCCAGCACATTGTCATAGCCGTGGTGGACGCCGGGGAAGGACATCTGCGCGACGTCGCGCCCGGCCGCCTTCATCCGTGCGAAATAGTCGCGGCACTGCTGGAGCGAGGCATAGTCGTCAGCCTCGCCATGATATTCGCGGATGGGGCCGACGACGTCCACATCTTCCTCCACATGGTCGAAGCAGGAGGCGTAGAGGGGGAAGGTTCCCGCGACCTTGAAGCCCGGCGACCAGATTTTCTGGAACCGGCGCATGGCCGTATAGAGCACCGCCGTGCCGCCCCGCGAGAAGCCCATGACCGCGATGCGCTCGGGGTCGATGCGCGGATGGGCGGCGAGGAGCTCCTGGGCGCGGAAGGTGTCGAGCGTCATGTTGAAGCGCCCCATGGCGCCCTGATTGGTGCTGACCTGGGTCAGGCCCCGGCCCGAAAAACTGTCGATCATGAAGCTGGCGACGCCCATGCGGTTGAAGATCCGCGCCCAGTTTTCAGGCGTGGCGCTCGGGCCGCCCGAGCCATGCGCCAGGATCACCACAGGCAGCTTCGCCCCGGGCGCCGGGGTTGCGGGGAAGCGCAGTTCGCCCGCGATCGTCACGGGGACGCCGGTCTTGTCCCCCTGCAGAAACTGGGAGTCGCTGAGGCTCAGGGAGGCGAAGGGGCGCAGCTCGACGCGGGAGGCGAGCTCGGGCGCGGCGTTCTGGGCCGCGGCAGGGCTCAGGGCGGCCGCAGCAAGAAGGCCCGCCAGACAAGCGCCCCTGGCTTGAGATGTGAAACCCTTTGCGAGCGCCATGGCGCATCCTCCCTGACCATCAACCGCGCCAAGCTTCCGGGCCAGCCGCCCTCCCTGTCAATGCGGACCTTGCTGCGGCGCAGGGCTATGTCGCGGCGCGCCTTGCTGCTATAGGCGCCAGCGTAACCAGCGGGACGCCTCCATGACCATCGACACGACAGAACTCCTCGCCACCCTCGGGCGCATCGCCAATGCGCTGGACCGCCTCGCCCCGCTGACCACCGCCGCCGTCGATTTCGAGGCTGCGGACGCCTTCGTCTGGCATGCGGCCTCCTGCGGCTTCACGCCGGTGCCGAAGGTGAACCGGGTCGACATCGGGCTTTTGCGCGGCATCGACCTCGTGCGCGACCTTCTGGTGGAGAACACCGAGCGTTTTGCGAAGGGCCTGCCCGCCAACAATGCGCTGCTATGGGGCGCGCGGGGCATGGGCAAGTCTTCGCTCGTGAAGGCCGTCCATGCGCAGATCAACGCGGTCGACGCCGGGACCGCCGATTTCCGCCCCATGAAGCTCGTCGAGATCCACCGCGAGGACATCGAGACGCTCCCCGCCCTGATGAGCCGGGTGCGCCCAGCCCCCTACCCCTTCATTCTCTTCTGCGACGACCTCTCCTTTGACGCGGAGGACACGTCCTACAAATCCCTGAAGGCGGTGCTGGAAGGCGGCATCGAGGGGCGTCCGCCCAATGTGCTGTTCTACGCCACCTCGAACCGGCGCCATCTCCTGCCGCGCGACATGATGGACAATGAGCGCGCCACCGCCATCAATCCGGGCGAGGCGGTGGAGGAGAAGGTCTCCCTCTCCGACCGCTTCGGCCTGTGGCTGGGCTTCCATCGCTGCTCGCAGGATGAATATCTCGCCATGGTCAGCGGCTACGCCGCCCACTTCGGCCTTGCGATGGATCGCGCGACGATGAATGCGCAGGCCATCGAATGGGCGGCGACGCGCGGCGCCCGCTCCGGCCGCACCGCCTGGCAGTTCATTCAGGATCTGGCGGGACGGCTCGGCAAACGCACGGATTGAGGGGGCGCCGCCCCGTCTTGCCCTTTGGGCGGGGGAGTGCGACACCTGAGGTCTGTCGTGATTCAACTGCTTCAGGAGCGTCCGTGGCGACCAATATTTCCGAGGAGCTGCGCGCCAGCGCGCTGGCCTATCACCGCCATCCCACCCCCGGAAAGCTTGAAATTCAGGCGACCAAGCCGCTCGGCAACCAGCGGGATCTCGCCCTCGCCTATTCGCCCGGCGTGGCGGTGGCCTGCGAGGCCATCGTCGATGACCCCTCACAGGCGGCCCATCTCACCGCCCGCCAGAACCTCGTGGCCGTCCTGTCCAACGGCACCGCCGTGCTCGGCCTTGGCGACATCGGCCCTCTGGCGGCCAAGCCCGTCATGGAGGGCAAGGCGGTCCTCTTCAAGAAATTCGCGGGCATCGACGTCTTCGACATCGAGGTGGCCGAGAAGAACATCGAGCGCCTCGTGGATGTGGTCGCGGCGCTGGAGCCGACCTTCGGGGGCATCAACCTCGAGGACATCAAGGGCCCCGAGTGCTTCGAGGTCGAGAAGCGCCTTCGCGAGCGCATGAACATTCCGGTCTTCCATGACGACCAGCATGGAACCGCGATCATCGTGGGCGCCGCCGTCACCAATGCGCTTGAAATTTCCGGCAAGAAAATCAGCGATGTGAAGATCGTCGCCTCGGGCGCGGGCGCGGCGGCGCTCGCCTGCCTCAACCTGCTGGTCATGCTGGGCGCAAAGCGCGAGAACATCTGGGTCACCGATCTCGAGGGCCTCGTCTATGAGGGACGCCAAACGCTCATGGACCCCTGGAAGGCGGTCTATGCGCAGCCCTCCAATGCGCGCACCCTCGCCGAGGTGATCCCCGGCTCGGACATTTTTCTGGGCCTGTCGGCAGGTGGGGTGCTGAAGCCGGACATGGTGAAGAGCATGGGCGAGCGCCCGCTCATCCTGGCGCTGGCCAACCCCAATCCCGAAATCATGCCCGAAGAGGCGATGGCGGCCCGGCCCGACGCGCTGATCTGCACGGGGCGTTCGGATTATCCCAATCAGGTCAACAACGTCCTGTGCTTCCCCTATATCTTCCGCGGCGCGCTCGACGTCTGGGCGACCACGATCAACGAGGAGATGAAGCTCGCAGCCGTGCGCGCCATCGCCTCGCTGGCCCGCGAAGCGCCCTCCGAGGTCGCGGCCCAGGCCTATGGCGGGCAGACCCGGACCTTCGGTCCCCAGACCCTCATTCCCAACCCCTTCGACCCCCGCCTGATCCTGCGCATCGCCCCTGCGGTGGCGCGGGCCGCCATGGAGTCGGGCGTCGCGAAAAAGCCAATCACCGATTTCGAGGCCTATGGGGAGACGCTCTCCCGCTTCGTCTTCCGCTCGGGCTTTGTGATGAAGCCGGTCTTCGCGCAGGCCAAGACCAACAAGCGCCGCGTGATCTTCGCCGACGGCGAGGATGAGCGCGTGCTGCGCGCCACCGAAGTGGTGCTGGAGGAGGGTCTGGCGACCCCCATCCTCATCGGCCGCCCCTCTGTCGTCGAGAGCCGCATCGAACGCTTCGGCCTGAACCTGCAGCCGGGACGCGACTTCGAACTGGTGAACCCCGAATCCGACTCCCGCTACCGCGACTATGTGAACACCTTCCTGCAGGTCGCCGGCCGCAGGGGCTACACGCCCGATGTGGTGCGCTCGCTGGTGCGCACCTCGCCGACGGTCATCGCGGCCCTGGCGGTGCAAAGGGGCGAGGCGGACGCCATGCTGTGCGGGCTGGAGGGGCGTTTCACCAGTCGCCTCAAGCAGATCCGCGACATCATCGGGCTTGCGCCGGGCGTGCTCGGCCTCTCGGCCATGAGCATGCTGATCTCCCCGCGCGGCGTGTTCTTCCTGTCGGACACCCATGTGCGCACCGATCCGACCCCGCAGCAGATCGCGGACATGACGACCTCCTGCGTCAAGCATGTGCGCCTCTTCGGCCTTGAGCCGAAGGTGGCGCTGCTGTCCCATTCGAACTTCGGCTCAAGCGACGCGCCCTCGCCCCGCAAGATGCGCGAGGCCCTGGCTCTGGTGCAGGCCCAGCACCCCGATCTCGAAGTCGATGGCGAGATGCAGGCCAACTCCGCCCTGTCCGAACTCATCCGCGAGAAGGTTCTTCCGGGCTCGCGGCTGAAGGGCGAGGCCAATCTGCTGATCTTCCCCAATCTGGACGCGGCCAACATCGCCTTCCACTTCGCCAAGGCGCTCTCCGACGCGCTGCCGGTGGGACCGATTCTCATGGGCGCCAGAAAGCCCGCCCATGTCCTGACCTCCTCGGTCACGGCGCGCGGGATCGTCAACATGACCGCCATCGCGGCGGTGGACGCCCAGACCTATGAGCGGGCGGAGCAGGGCTGAACGGCTCGGCACGCCCCCGAAAGTGAAATAAAGTCAAACATTTCAAACCATCCGCGCATGGGCTCCCCACCCATGCGCGGCGCGCGCGTCCTTTTGCGCCTGTGCAAATTAAACATCGAGGGAGCCAATCGACCTATTGAAAGCGAAAGAATAATCTCATAGAATGACGTGAATCGATTTTTCAAGGAAAGATTTGTAACAATTCCCTTTTTCAGAATTATTGCGCATCCCGGGGGTGGCCCAAATGTCCAGCGTGTTGCCTGAGGTTATGGACGTCGAATATAGGCGCATGAAGAGGTTCATTCGGCTTGTCCTGATCGTCACCCTTTCGGTTCCCGTCTATTTCTACGGACCGCTGATCTGGAAGGACGGCTCTTATGCCGGTCGCTGGGTTTTCGCCGCCGACATAAGTGAACGCCCCGTGGAGTGCAGAGGGGCGGCCTATGTTCTCCAGCTCTGTGAAGTGCGATTCGTGGACCGTCTGAACAATCGCTTCGTGAAGCTCGATTATCTCATCATCGGCACGGACTGGAGCGAGGCGGCGACAGACATCGTGCGCAGCTCCGAGGGGCATCTGACGGGTGCGATCGGCGTGACGGCCCACGCCATCCTGATGCGCATAGGCGCGCTCTTTTCATTGGTCATGCTCGGCTTCTTCGTCGAATGGATCGTGAGGCGGATCAAGTACCTGTCCCTGCAAAACAGGCTCATGGGCCAGACCATTGGCGCACGCCGCAGGGAGGCCGTCATGCTCTCACGCGACCGGCGCGATCACTTCTGAGCGCCATAGAGCGCGTGCATATGGCGAACGTCATCAGGGCCCGGCAAGCCCGCCTCATTGCCGAGATGCTGGATCTTGAAGGCCGAGGCGCCCCGCGCGAAGTTGAAATGATCGGCCCAGGCCCCGCCGGGCTGGGCCAGATAAGCCGCTATATAGGCGCCATGAAACACATCGCCTGCGCCTGACGTGTCCACGATCAGAGAGGCGGGAACCGGCAGGGCCGGAAGGCGGCGCACCTCCCCCGCCTCGTCATACCAGAGCATCCCCCGCTCCCCCTGCGTGACGCCGCCGATGCGGCAGCCCCGGGACTTCAGATAATCAAGCATGGCCCGATCATCGAGATTCATCTGCTCGCACAGGCGCTCGGCGACGATGGCGATGTCGATGAAGCCAAGGAGATCATGGGTGTTGGAGCGCAGCCCGCCGCCGTCGAGCGAGGTCAGCACGCCCATCTCGCGGCAAAGTTTGGCGTAGTGGATCGCAGCGTCGGCCTGATGGCCGTCGAGATGCAGGGCCCGGCACCCCCCGAGGTTCAGGGTCGGGAACGGATGGAGATAGGCGTCGTCGCGGGCGCGCAGGATGGCGCGCTTGCCCTCGCGGGGCAGGATGAAGGAGAGCGAGGAGCGCTTCACCTTCCGCGCATGGACGGGCACCTGATATTTCGCGGCCATGTCGAGGAACATGCGCCCCAGCCAGTCATCGGCCAGCGAGGTCAGAAGGTCCGGCGTGAAGCCGAGCTTCGCGCAGGCGAAGGCCGCCGTCAGCGCATTGCCGCCAAAGGACACGGCATAGTCTTTCGCCACCGCCTTCTCGTCCCCCCTTGGCATCTCATCGGCGATCAGGGTCACGTCGATATAGGTCTGGCCGATGAAGAGCGCTTCCATGGGATGATCCTCGAGGGGGGAGACTTCAGTCTAGCGCCCCATGAGGCGATTGGAAGGCGCGGGGCTTGCTAAAGGGACTTGGATCGGCCTTGAAATATCCCCCCCGGGGGGATAGGCTCGATGCATGTCCCACGCGACCGATCCCGCCATTCTCGCCCGGCTGCGCCGCGCCGAGGGGCACCTGCGCGCCGTCGTGGCCATGGTTCAGGAGGGACGCGACTGCGTGGCCATCGCCCAGCAGCTGCAGGCGGTGGAGGCGGCCATAGTCGCGGCCAAACGCGAGATGATCCAGCACCATATCGACCACCGCCTCGAAGACCGGCTGCCCGGAGACGACTCCACCGGCGGGTCGCTCGCTGCGGAACTCAAAACCCTCGCCAGATATTTGTGAGCTCATGCCCGACATAGCAGCCATCATCCAGACCCATGCGGCCAACCCCTGGGCCTATCTGCCGCTTGCGGTCCTGCTTGGCGCCCTCCACGCGCTGGAGCCCGGCCATTCCAAGAGCATGATGGCCGCCTTCGTGGTGGCGACGCGCGGCACGCCCGCGCAGGCGGCGCTTCTGGGCGGCTCGGCCGCGCTGGGGCATACGCTCGTGGTCTGGGCGCTCGCGGCGGCGGGGCTGTGGCTGGGCGAGGCGCTGATCGTCGAAAAGGCCGAGCCATGGCTGATCCTGATCTCCGGCCTGATGATCCTTGGCCTCGCCTGGCGCATTCTCGTGCTGTTCCGCCGGGAACACGACGAACACGATCATCATCACCACGATCATCACGACCACCATGGGCATGACCACCATGACCATGATCACCACCACGATCACCACGGCCATGACGCCCCCAGGCTCTCCCATGCGCAGGAGCACGAGCGCGAAATCTCCGAGCGTTTCGCAGGCCGCAAGGTGGGCAATGGCGCCATCGCATGGTTCGGCCTGACCGCAGGCCTCATGCCCTGCCCTTCGGCCGTGGCGGTGCTGCTGATCTGCCTGCAGAGCCGCGCCTTCTCGCTGGGCTTCGGGATGGTGGCGAGCTTCAGCCTCGGCCTCGCCATCACCCTCATCTCCGTTGGCGTGATGGCGGCCTGGGGCGCGCGCAAGGCGGCGGAGGGCTGGTCGGGCCTTGCTGGCTGGACCGAGCGCCTGCCCTATCTCTCCGCCGCGCTGGTCGCTCTCATCGGCGTCGTCGTGACGCTGCGGGGCTTGCTGGCGACAGGGCTGATCTGATCAGACCGCAAAGCTCGTCCCGCACCCGCATGAGGCGGTGGCGTTGGGGTTTTCGATCTTGAAGCTCTGGCCGATGAGATCGTTGACGAAATCGATCCGCGACCCCCGCAGGAAATCGAGCGACACGCTGTCCACCAGCACCACCGCGCCCTCACGCTCGATCACGAGATCGCCGTCCTGACGCTCCTGCGTCACGTCGAAGGCGTATTGGAAGCCCGAGCACCCGCCCCCGTTCACCGCGACGCGCAACATCGACCCCTGCGGCTCCTTGCGGAGCACATCGTTGATGCGCCGTGCGGCGCGCTCGGTGAGGTCGACTGGCGTGGCGTCTGCGGTTTCATTCATGGCGGCGCTCTCTATGGACCCCGGACTTGCCACGGGTCGCTCCCCAGATATAAGCCCGAGAAGCCGCGCGTTCAACGCACCGCTTCGTGAGAGGGCCATTCCTTGACCTTGCAGCCCCCTTATTCCGCCAATCATGCGCCCTATGCGGTGGACTCGCGCCTGAGCCGGGGCCGCCTCTCGCCCGAAGCCGCCTCCCCCACGCGCACCGAATACCAGCGCGACCGCGACCGCATCATCCACAGCACCGCCTTCCGCAGGCTGGCCCACAAGACCCAGGTCTTCGTGCCCCATGAGGGCGACCACTACCGCACCCGCCTCACCCATACGATCGAGGTCGGCCAGATCGCCCGCGCCATCGCCCGCTCGCTGCGGCTGGATGAAGACCTCGCCGAGGCCCTCGCCCTCGCCCACGATCTCGGCCACACGCCCTTCGGCCATACGGGCGAGGATGCGCTGGAGGAGGTCATGGAGCCCTATGGGGGCTTCGATCACAACGCGCAGGCGCTGCGCATCGTCACCAGCCTTGAAAAACGCTACGCCGATTATGACGGGCTGAACCTGTCCTGGGAGACGCTGGAGGGCCTCGTCAAACATAATGGCCCGCTCCTGCGGCGCGACGGCTCGCCCATCGCCAAATATGCCGCGCGCGGCCTGCCCGTGGCCATCCTCGAATTCGACGCGCGCCTGCCGCTTGATCTGGCGAGCTACGCCAGCGCCGAGGCGCAGGCAGCCGCCATCGCCGACGACGTCGCCTATGACGCCCATGACATCGACGATGGACTGCGCGCGGGGCTGTTCACCATCGAGGATCTGCGCGGGGTCGAATTTGTAGGCGATCTCGTGCGGGAGATCGAGGCGAAGCACCCGGGCCTGGAGCGCAACCGCTTCGTCCATGAACTGGGGCGGCGCCTCATCACGCGCTTTGTCGAGGACGCCATCCGCGAGGGCGCCGGACGCCTCGCCGCAGCCGCTCCCGAAAGCGCCCACGAGGTGCGCGCGCAGGATCGGCCCATGGTGACCTTTTCAGACGCCATGCAGGCGGCGGACAAGGCGATCAAGGGCTTTCTCTATCCCCATATGTATCGCCACCCCAAGGTGATGAAGGTGCGCATCGAGGCCGCCGAAGTGGTGCGCCGCATCGCCCGCGCATTTCTGGCCGACCCCGCGCTCATGCCCGGCGAATGGGCCGCAGGCGCGCAGGCGATCAGGGGCGACGAAACCCGCACGGCCCGGCTCATCTGCGACTATATCGCGGGCATGACCGACCGCTATGCGCTCATCGAGCACCAGCGATTGTTCGGCGAGGCGCCCACGCTGCGGTAGGCCCTTGTCGCCGCCCCCTCATTCGTGCAGCCTGCGCAGAACGACCAAGGGGGGAGACCATGAAAACCATTCAAAAGACGCGCGGCCTTCTGATCGGCTGTCTGGCCATGCTGGCGCTTTCGCAAGCCTGTGCGCAGGACGCCGAGAAAGCCTTCTTCCACGGCAAGACCGTCCGCATGGTCGTGGGCTCGGGCACGGGCGGGGGCTATGACGTCTATGCCCGGCTCATCGCGCCCTATCTGTCGAAGGCGCTCGACGCGACGGTCATCGTCGAGAACCAGCCGGGCGCAGGCGGCATCACCTCCATGAACCGCCTCTACGCCAGCCCGCCCGATGGGCTCACCATGTCATTCGCCAATGGCACCTCCGCCGCCTTCGCACAGATCACCGACCAGCCGGGCCTGCGGTTCGATCTGGCTGAGTTCGATTATCTCGCCACCGTCGGCGCCCCTCCCGGCCTCTGGCTCGTGGGGCCGGACCCCGAGGCGACCCAGCTCAAGGACGCCATCGCGTCGAAGAAGATCTGGCGCTGGGCGGCGTCGGGTCCGGCGGATGGTCTGGGCAATGGCGCGGCCTTCACCTGCGCGGCCCTGAAGATCGAATGCCAGATCGTGATGGGCTACACCGGCAGCAACCAGGCGGCCCTTGCGGTGACCAAGGGCGAGATGGACGCGGTCTATATTCCGGAGTCCTCGGCCAATCATTTCGTCAAGGCGAAGCAGAATTTCGCGCTCGCCACCGTGGCCCGCAAGAAGTCGCGCTGGTTCCTCGATCGGCCCACGATCTTCGAAGGCCTCGACATCGACGCGGACGGCCAGTGGCTGCTCGATTTTCTGGGCGGCGTCGAAGACCTCGGCCGTTTGATGATCCTGCCGCCCCATGTGCCGAAGGAGCGGCTCGCCTATCTCCAGCGCGTGGTGAAAGAGGTGCTCCACGATCCCCAGCTCATCGCCGATGGGGAGCGCACCGAACGCATCATCGAATATCTCGACCCCCAGAGCACCCTCGCCAATGTGCGCTCGGTCGTGTCGAAGATCACGCCGGAGCAGAAGGCGCGGGTGAAGGCTCTGGTGACGCGGGGGTGATTAAAGCGCGAATCAAAAACTGAATTATGATTGCGCGACGTTTGCAGCTTCTCTCCCCCTTGTGGGGAGAGATTAGAGAGTGGGGGTCGTGAGGCCTTTGTCGTGAACGCCTTTAACTGACGCGCTCGCGATCATCATGCGCAGACCCCCACCCCGTCCGCTGACGCGGCCGACCCTCCCCACAAGGGGGGAGGGTAATTTTCACTTCTCCGGCGGGTTCACCCGGATGTGCAGCTCGCGCATCTGCTTGTTGGTCGGCTCCGACGGCGCGCCCATGAGGATGTCTTCGGCGCGCTGGTTCATCGGGAACAAAGCGACTTCGCGCAGGTTCTGCTCGCCCGCCAGCAGCATGATGACGCGGTCGACGCCCGCCGCCATGCCGCCATGGGGCGGCGCGCCATACTGGAAGGCGCGATACATGCCGCCGAAGCGCTCGACCACAGTCTCCTCGCCATAGCCCGCGATCTCGAAGGCCTTCACCATGGCCTTGGGGCGATGGTTGCGGATGCCGCCCGAGGCGATCTCATAGCCATTGCAGGCGATGTCGTACTGGAACGCCTTGATGGTCAGGGGATCCTGCGTCTCAAGCGCCTCAAGCCCGCCCTGCGGCATGGAGAAGGGGTTGTGGGAGAAGTCGACCTTCTTCTCGTCCTCGTTCCATTCGAACATGGGGAAGTCGACGATCCAGGCGAGTTCGAAGCGGTTCTCGTCGATGAGCCCCATGTCCTGCCCGACCTTGGTGCGCGCGGCGCCGGCGAACTTCGCGAATTTTTCAGGGTCGCCCGCGGCGAAGAAACAGGCGTCGCCGGCCTCAAGGCCCATCTGCACGCGGATGGCCTCCGCACGCTCGGGGCCGATGTTGTTGGCGATGGGGCCGGCCGCGCCATCCTCGCGCCAGAAGATGTAGCCAAGGCCCGGCTGGCCCTCGCTCTGCGCCCAGGAGTTCATGCGGTCGCAGAAGGTGCGCTGCCCGCCCTTGGGCGCGGGGATCGCCCAGACCTCGTTCTTCGGGGCTTCAAGCATGCGCGCGAATACCTTGAAGTTGGAGCCGCGGAAATGCTCGGACACATCCTGCATGACGAGGGGGTTGCGCAGATCGGGCTTGTCCGAGCCATATTTGCGCATGGCCTCGGCATAGGGAATGCGCGGCCAGTTGTGCGTGACGGGGCGACCGCCACCGAACTCCTCGAAAATGCCGGTGATGACGGGCTCGATGGCCTCGAAGACGTCTTCCTGGGTGACGAAGCTCATTTCGAGGTCGAGCTGATAGAACTCGCCGGGCAGACGGTCGGCGCGCGGGTCTTCATCACGGAAGCAGGGCGCGATCTGGAAATAGCGGTCGAAGCCCGCCATCATCAGGAGCTGCTTGTACTGCTGGGGCGCCTGCGGCAGGGCGTAGAACTTGCCGGGATGAATGCGCGAGGGCACGAGGAAGTCGCGCGCGCCTTCGGGACTCGAGGCCGTAAGAATCGGCGTCGCGAATTCATTGAAGCCCGCGCCTTTCATGCGCCGACGCATGGCGTCGACCACATTCACGCGCAGCATGATGTTTTTATGCAGGCGCTCGCGGCGCAGGTCGAGGAAGCGATATTTGAGGCGCGTCTCCTCGGGATAGTCCTGATCGCCGAAGACCGGCAGCGGCAATTCCGCCGCCTGGCCGAGCACCTCGATCTCCGTGACATAGATCTCGACCTGGCCGGTCGCCATGTCCGCGTTTTCGGTGCCTTCGGGGCGGGCGCGCACCTTGCCGTCAAAGCGCACGACCCATTCGGCGCGCAGCGTCTCAGCGGCGGCGAAGGCATTTGAATCGGGGTCCACGACGCATTGGGTCATGCCGTAGTGGTCGCGCAGGTCGATGAAGAGGACGCCGCCGTGGTCGCGGATGCGGTGGCACCAGCCCGACAGGCGAATGTCCTGCCCGATCAGGGAGGCGGCGGGCTCGGCGCAGGTATGGGAACGATAGCGATGCATGAGGGCCTCGGGACTCAATTTCGGCGCGGACGCGGTTGAGCGCGTGTGTAGGGGAAAACGGGGATCGGGGAAAGGTGGGGGATGCAGGTCTGCGCCATAAGCCGTTGCGTCAGGACCGCGGACATTCCCCATAAGCTGTGCAAAAGTCTCCCAATCGGCGAGTCCGCCCTTGAACGGGGGCTTTGCCCTGCAATGATGACGACGCGCAGAAAACTGAGAGTTGAGTCATGTCACAAGGCGTCAGAATCAGCGATTTCGAGTCGAATTGGCGCAAGTTCGAGCGCATCTCCTGGGGTTTTGTCCAGACCGCTCTGGCCTTCTTTCTGGCGCTCCTGTTCATCACAGTGATCCCGGCCCTGGGATTTGTGAGCTTCATCACACTGGTGGCGGAATTGTTGTTCAACTGAGCCGGGAGTTCAGCGCGCTGGCCGATCGCCCCTGACGTTCCACATGAGCCCCACGAGGATGAGGGCTGCGCCGAGCCATTCGAGCGGGCTCACCATTTCGCCGAAAATCACCGCTGCGCTGCTCATGCCGAAGACCGGGACCAGCAGGGCGAAGGGCGCCGCGAGCGCCGCCGGGTAGCGCGCGAGCAGCCGCGCCCAGACAGCAAAGCCGAAGAGGGTCGCGGCATAGGCGAGAAAGACCGCGCAGGCGAGGCCGAAGAGGCTGGGATGGAGCAAGGCGTCGAGCCCCGCCTGCCCCTCGACCAGCAGGGACAGTCCCACAAGAGGCAGCGGCGCGGCGAGGCTCGACCAGACCATGAAACCCATCATGTCCACACGCCCCGCCGTCTTGCCGATCACATTGCCCACGCCCCAGAAAAAGGCTGCGGCGATGGTCAGCGCAAAGGGGATCAGCGCCGCCCCGCCAAGCCTCTGGCTCCCGATCATGGCGACGCCCAGAAGCGCCACACCCGCCCCGCTGAGCTGCGCCCGCGTGGGGTTCTCGCCCATGACGAGCCAGGCCAGAAAGATCGTGAAGAAGGCGTGGAGCTGCATCACCAGCGAGGACAGGCCCACCGGCATCCCCAGATGGATGGCGATGAAGAGCAGGCCGAATTGCGCGACGCCGATCGTCAGGCCATAGGCCACGACCGTGCGAAACGGCGCGCGCGGCGGTCTGATGAAGAACACCGCAGGCACGGCTGCGAAAAAGAAGCGGAAGGCGCTGAGCATCAGGGGCGAGAGCTCCACCACGCCCCATTTGATCGGCACGAAGCTCACGCCCCATACCGCCGCCACCGCCACGGCAAGCATCGTGTCGCGGGCGCTCATGCGGCTGGCGTCCTGAAAGCTTTCACCCATGTCGTCATCTGGCCTTTCGCACTGCCGTCGGCGGGGGGCTCAACAGCTTCACCATCTCCAATCCCACCAGCATGACGAATCCCGCGCCCGCCACAATCATCAAATCGTCGGCATGAAGCGGGCCGAAAACAAAAAGATCGCTCGCCACGGGCCAGAGCAGCGAGCCCGCCAGGGTCGCCATCACCGCAGCCAGCACAAGCGCCATGGCGAGGCCGGGCCGCGCGAAGGCCGCCCGCAACGAGGGCGCGAAGGAGCGGTTCACCAGCACGAGGCAGAGGATCGCAACCACCAGCGCGAAGAAGCAGAGGGCGCGGATCTCCGGCGTCGGCATGGCCCGCGCCACCGCGATGAAGAACACCGCGACGACGACGCCAAGCGCCGCCAGACCCTGCGCCCCCGCCCAGAGCAGAAGGCCCGGCGAGAACAGCGAGGCCTGCGGATCGCGCGGCGGGCGGCGCATCACATCCGCTTCATCAGGCTCGGCCTCGAAGACGAGCGAGGAGACGGGGTCGATCACCATTTGCAGAAAGGCGATATGCACCGGACCCAGCAAGACAGGCAGGCCGAAGAGCAGCGGCAGCACGGCGAGGCCCGCAACGGGAATATGCACCGCGAAGATGAAGCAGACGGCCTTGCGCAGATTGTCATAGATGCGCCGTCCCAGACGGATCGCCGCGACGATGGCGCTGAAGTCATCTTCAAGCAGAACGATGGAGGCCGCCTCGCGCGCCACATCCGACCCACGCCCGCCCATGGCGACGCCGATATGGGCGGCCTTGAGAGAGGGCGCGTCATTCACGCCGTCGCCCGTCATGGCGACCACCTCTCCCTGCCCTTTCAGAGCCTCGACGATGCGCAATTTCTGCTCGGGCATGATGCGGGCGAAGACATGGGTCTGGGGCAGCCGGGCGGCCAGCGCCGCCTCGTCCATGCCCGCGAGCTCCTCGCCCGTGATGATCGCCCCGGCCCCGATCCCCGCCTCGCTGGCGATGGCGGCGGCGGTGACGGGATAGTCCCCGGTGATCATCATCACCCGGACGCCGGCCTGCTGGCACTGCGCCACCGCCTCGCGCACCCCCGCCCGCAGGGGGTCGGCGCGGCCGGCGAGGCCAAGATAATCAACGGCGAAGCCGCGCGGCGAGCCCGGCAGGTCGCCGCCCCGCCAGATCGCGCGCGCGACGCCCAGCACCCGCAGCCCCTCGCGCGCCATGGCGTCGGCGTCCGCGCGCATCCTGGCATGGGCCGCCCCATCCAGCCCGCAAAGCTCGGCGATGGCTTCGGGCGCCCCCTTGGCGGCCACCGTCAGCGCGTCGTCTCCATTGAGCGCCCAGACATGGGTGACCGCCAGAAGATCAGGCCGCAGGCCGAAGCGATGGATGAGTTCGTCGCCCCCCTGCCCGGCGCCGCCCTCCGGAAAAAGCTTGTGAAAGGCCCGCTCCATCGGGTCGACCGGATGGCGCGCGCTCGCCAGCAGACCCGTATGGGCGAGGCCGTGGAAGTCCGCCGCCACCCCTTCCTCCCCGCCGGGGCCAAGGCGCAGCGCGCCGCCGTCCGCAAGGCGCAGCTCCACAATGGTCATGCGGTTTTCGGTGAGCGTGCCGGTCTTATCGGCGCAAAGCACCGTGGCTGCGCCAAGCGTCTCGATGGCTGCGGCGCGCCGGGTCAGGACGCCCGCCTTGCTGATGCGCCAGGCGCCCATGGCCATGAAGACCGCAAGCACGACCGGCAGTTCGGAGGGCAGCATGGACATGCCTATGGCGATGCCCGCCAGCGCCGCCTGCAGCCAGTCGCCGCGCGTATGGCCATAGAGCAGCACGGTCAGCAGGCTGAAGCTCACGCCCGCCACGGAGAACAGCAGGACCATGCGCTTCGTCTGCGCCTGCAGGCGCGGCGGCTCGCGCTCCAGCGCGGCGAGCGAACGGCCGACGCCCCCCAGCACCGTGCGGGGCCCGGTCTGCGTCACACGCGCCAGCGCCGAACCGCGCACGATCAGGGAGCCGGAATAGATATGGGGCTGATCTTCTCCGCCGGGCCTTGAGGGCCCCGCGGGGGCGCCATCGTCGGCGACGCGCTTGCGCACGGGTGCGGACTCGCCGGTCAGAAGCGATTCATCCGCCATGAGGTCGTGGCTTTGCAGAAGAAGCGCGTCGGCGGGCGCGCGCTCGCCCTCCTCCAGCACCAGCAGATCGCCCCGCGCCACCTCGACGCCCGCGATGCGCAGGCGCTCGCCATCGCGGATGACGAGGGCGCGCGGGCTCGACAGATTGCGCAGCGCCTCCAGCACGCGCTCCGTGCGGGTCTCCTGCACGATGGTGATGACGATGGAGATCATGGCGAAGGCGAGAAGGATCAACGCCTCCTTCAGATCGCCAATCGCAAGATAGAGAAGCCCGCTGGCCAGCAGCAGCGCCAGCATGGGCTCGCGCAGCACTTCGAGCATAATCTTGAGGGGTGTGCGGCGGTCGGCGGCCGGGGGCTCGTTGCGGCCTTCGGCCTCAAGCCGCGCCCGCGCCTGCGCGCTCGTCAAGCCTGCCAGGGCCTCGCCCATGCTCAACCTCGATCCAACGGCCCATCGGCCGCCGGACGTCAGTCGTCCGAGGCCCTGGCGGCTTTCTTCTCGATCAGGGTCACCGCAATGACCGCGCCCTCGTAAAGCAGCAGCATGGGCGCGACGAGGGCCAGCATGCTGATGACGTCAGGGGGCGTCAGCACTGCGGCGGCCACCGTGATGATGACAATGGCGTAGCGGCGTTTCTGTTTCAGGAAGTCGGAGTCGATGACGCCGATATGGCCAAGAAGGGTAAGGATGACCGGCAGCTGGAAGGCGATGCCGAAGGCGAAGACCAGCGACATCATCAGCGACAGATATTCGCTCACCTTGGGCAGAAGCTCGATGGTCGCCTGCCCGGCCTCGCCGATCTGCTGCATGCTCACGGAAAAGCGTATGAGCATGGGCATGACGCCGAAATAGACCAGCACCACCCCAAGCCCGAAGAACAGAGGCGTCGCCACGAGATAGGGCAGGAAAGCGTGACGCTCGTGCTTGTAGAGGCCCGGCGCGACGAAGGCGTAGATCTGGCCGGCGATCACGGGAAAGGCGATGAAGGCGGCGCCGAACATGGAGAGCTTCAGATTGGTGAAGAACTGTTCGAGAAAATGCGTCGCGATGAGCCTGGCCTTGTCCGGCCCCACGACGCTCACGAAAGGCCCGATCAGCACATTGTAGATGTGATGGGCGAAATAGAAGCAGACGAAGAAGGCGACGAGAAAGGCGACGACCGCCTTGATGAGCCGCGCGCGCAGCTCGATCAGGTGCTCCATCAGGGGCGCCTTGGTGGCTTCGATGTCAGCGTCGGTCATGCCGTCCCGCCAGTCTTGATGGGGGCAGGCTCCGGCTCGGGCGCGGCTGCGGGAGCGACCGGATCAGGCGCGAGGACCGAAGCCGCCGCAGGCTCGGGGAGCGCCGCCGCAGGCTCGGGGAGCGCCGCCGTCTCCACGGGGGCGACCGGGGCCGCGAGGGTGGTCTCCACCGAGGAGCTCACCTCGTTGAACTGGGACTTCACATCGGCCAGCGGGTCGAAATTGGCGAGCGCGGCGCTGTCGGACATCTTCTGGACGTCCTTCTTCAGCTCCTCCAGTTCGGACTCGCGCATGGCCTCCATGAACTGGCCCTGAAACTCCGACGCCATGCGGCGCACCTTGGCGAGCGCAAGCCCCACCTGACGCATGACGCCAGGCAGTTCCTTGGGCCCGATCACGACAAGCGCGACGATGCCGATGATGAGAAGCTTGCCGCTATCGATGTCGAACATCGGATTGAATGCACACGCTTATACGCTGGCGGCCATGAGGCCCCAGCGCGCCTCGCAAAAATGGATTCAGCCGACCTTGCGGGGCTCGGCGGCCGGGGCAGCCTCCGCGGGCTGGGCCGGCGCATGGTCCAGCGTGCGCGCCACCGCGGGCTCGGCCGGCTTTTCAGCGGCGGGCTTCTCCTCCTCTTCGGAGAGGCCCTTCTTGAAGGACTTGATGCCCTTGGCGAAATCGCCCATCAGGTCGGAGATCTTGCCCTTGCCGCCAAACAGTACCAGCACGATCGCGCCGACGACGATCCAGTGCCAAAGCGAAAAGCTACCCATACCAACCTCCAGAACGCCGCAGCTGCCCCAGCGCGACGAGAATGTTCTGCAAACCTATGCGCCCTCAGCGGCAAAAACAAGAACAGGCCGCACACAAGTCGGAGATAAGGGCCGGGCCGACACCCAACCCACTGAGATCAAGCGCTGAATCACCCTCAACCCCTCAGGGGCGCCAGCCCCCAAGCGGGCGGGATGGGGGTATGCAAAGCTTGAGCGGGCGTCGCGCCCCCTGGCTTCAAGGCTTCTGCGCATCCTCGGGGGGCGGCGCGGCCTCGTCTTCACCCGTCATCTCGACGGGGGCCTGCGCCTCCCATTCGGCCGCAGCCTCCATCTCGGCCAGGGCAAGGTCAGCCTCGGCGTCGGGCGTCGTCTCCAACTCAGCCGCCGCCTCGTCGCCTTCGACCTGCGCGATATGCTGCTCCTCGAAAAGGTCGGCGGCGCCATCCTCCAGCGGATCCTCGTCCTCGGTCAGCTCCGCGCCATCGCGAGGCTGGGGCACGCCGAAGCCTTCGGGCAGGCGCCCGTCGAACATGCCGGCGGCCTTGAGTTCGTCGAGCCCCGGCAGATCGCCGATGGTCTCCAGGCTGAAGTGCAGCAGGAAGGTGTCGGTCGTGCCATAGGTGATCGGCCGCCCCGGCGCCTTGCGGCGGCCGCGCAGGCGCACCCAGCCCGTCTCCATCAGCACGTCCAGCGTGCCCTTGGAGATGGCGACGCCGCGGATCTCCTCGATCTCCGCCCGGGTCACGGGCTGGTGATAGGCGATGATCGACAGGGTCTCGATGGCGGCGCGGGAGAGTTTCTTGGGCTCGGAGACTTCGCGCGACAGGAGCCAGCTCAGGTCGGACGCCGTGCGGAAAGTCCAGCGGGTGTTGACGCGGATGAGGTTGACGCCGCGCCCGGCATATTGGGCGCGCAAGGCCTCAAGCGCCTCCAGCGCGCTCACGCCATCGGGCATGCGCTTGGCGATGTCCTTCTCCTCGACCGGATCGGCCGAAACGAAGATCAGCGCCTCGGCGATGCGGCTCGCCTGAAGCACGGCCTCGGCATGCGCATCGTCAGCCTCATCGTGGGGAAACAATCTGGCGATCTCGGCCACTTCAACTCCTATGGTTCACTCAAGCCGCCTGCTCGCCGGAGGGTTCCCCCGAGGGCTCTCCATCTGGCGGCGGCGGCGCTTGCTCGACGTGTCGACGCACCCAGAGAGGAGCGAAGGCGCGGTCCTGACGCAGTTCGATGACCCCCTCGCGCACCAGCTCGAGCGAGGCGGAAAAGGCCGAGGCGCGGACGCTTTTGCGCATCTCGGGGGCGACGCAGTATTCGATGAGGTAATGGTCCATCACCGTCCATTCCATCGCCATCCCGGCCAGCCGCTCCAGCGCCTCGCGGGCGTCGTGGATCGACCAGACATGGCGCTTGTGCAGGGTCACCCTGGAGAGGGCCTGCATCTGGCGCTGGCGCGAATAGGCGGACAGAAGATCATAGATCGAGGCCTTCCACTGGGGATGGCGCAGGATCTCGATGCCAGCCGGCGAGCCGTTGAGATGGACGTCCCGGCCAAGGCGCGGGCGGTTGATGAGCTTTTCGGCGGCGGCCCGGATCGCCTCGAGATGGCGCAGCCGCGCCGCGAGGGCGGCGGCGAGGTCGGCGGCGGCGGGCTCGGGCCCCTTGGGGGCCTCAGGCAGCAGCAGGCGCGATTTGAGATAGGCGAGCCAGGCCGCCATGACCAGGTAATCGGCGGCGAGCTCCAGCCGCACCCGGCGGGCCTCCTCGATGAAGGCGAGATATTGATCGACCAGCGCGAGAATGGAGATCTTGGCCAGATCCACCTTCTGACGGCGGGCGAGTTCGAGCAGCAGGTCGAGCGGACCCTCGAACCCGTCCACATCCACCAGGAAGGACGGCTCCGATTCCGACTTGTCGCTCTGCGCCTCGAAGGGCAGTTCCACGGCCACGATAGACTCTCCGACGCGAGTGGCGGATCGACCGCTCGCCGCGCGCGAGAGTGACGGCTCTAGGCGGTCGTCGCAAGCATCAAGTGGATCCTGGCGCGCGCATCCACAAGATCTAGTGGCTGACGCGGCATGGTCAGGAGGGCCAGCGCCCGCTCGGCCCGCTTGAGGCTGGCGCCGGCGAGCTCGGGCGCGGCCATGGCGACGGGCTCGGTCTCCGCCCAGTCGCCGTTGCAGTGGAGGGCGAGATCGACGCCCGCCGCGAAGACCGCCCGCGCCCGCTCGCCGAAGTCCCCGCTCAGGGCCTTCATGGAGAGGTCGTCGCTCATGAGCAAGCCGTCAAAGCCGATATGGCCCCGGATGATCTCCTGAACAACTCTGGGCGAAGTCGTGCCGGGCCGCTCGGGATCGAGAGCCGCATAGACCACATGGGCGGTCATGCCCAGCGGCATGTCGTTGAGCGCCTTGAAGGGGGCGAAATCGACCTCCTCCAGCTCCCGGCGGGAGGCCTCGACGCGCGGCAGCTCCAGATGGCTGTCGGCCTTCGCCCGGCCATGTCCGGGGATGTGCTTGACGACCGGCAGAACGCCCTGCGCCAGCATGCCCTCACAGACCGCCCGGCCGAGCGCTGCGACCGTCTCGGGGTCCGCGCCATAGGCCCGGTCGCCCACGATGGCGTGGGAGCCGGGGGCGGGGACGTCGAGGACCGGCAGGCAATCGACGTTGATTCCGACGGCGGCGAGATCGGACGCCATGAGGCGCGCGTTCAGCCGCGCCGCCTCGACCTGCGCCTCGCGTCCGCCCGCGATCAGGCCAAAGCGCGCGGCGGCGGGATAGGCGGGCCAATGGGGCGGGCCCATGCGCTGGACGCGCCCGCCCTCCTGGTCGATCAGGACAGGCGCATCCTCGCGGCCCACGATCTCCCGAAAGCTCGCGGCCAGCGCCGCCACCTGGGCGGGGCTGTCGATGTTGCGCTTGAAAAGGATCAACCCCCAGGGCCGATGCCGGGCGATGAGCGCCCGCTCCTGCGCCTCAAGGCTCAGACCCTTGCAGCCGCAGATGAAAGCCTTGGGGTGGGTGCTCATGATTCATCCCCTGAACGAAGCGCCGGAAGCTCCCCTCCCCCTTGTGGGGAGGGGTGAGGGGTGGGGGTCGTGAGGCCTGGGGCGTGAGCGGCTGGCGCGAAGACGCCAACGATCAGCATGTGCAGACCCCCACCCCGTCCGCTGCGCGGCCGACCCTCCCCACAGGGGGGAGGGTTAGGGAGCCTTAATTGGCGGCCACGAAGCAGGCGCCGCCTGCGTCCTTGATGCCGGTGCAGATGGAGAGCGCTTCCTCGCGGGCGAGGCCGCCGACGCGGATGCGCCAGACCGACTTGCCGTTGACGTCGCCCTTCACCACGCCGGGCGCGTGGCCATTGAGGGAGGAGGCGAACTGGCGCTGGTACTTGCCGATCTTGTCGCGCGCCTCGGCCTCGCTGCCCGCAGCGGCGAGCTGGACGGCGAAGCCGCCCTTGGCCACGCTCGGCGCCTGGACGGGCGTGGCGGCGGCGGTCTGCACGGGCTTGGCCGCAGGCGCCTCGGTGGGCGCAGCCACCCGGTTCGTCGTTTTGGCGGCCGAGCCGGCGGGCGCGGCGGGCGCGGGAGCCGGCGCCGCAGCCGCGGGGACCGCAGGCTGGGGAGCAGAGGCGGCGCTCGCGGTGCGCTGCTGAGGCGGCATAATCGGGGGGTTGGTCGGCCGGGCGGCGGTCTCGGCGGGCGAGATGATCGTGCCGTCCGGGCGCACCGAAACCGTCTTCACCTTGATGGGTTCTGGGAAGGCGTTGTTGGGGCGCGCGGGCGCGTTTGCGGCGGGAATGGTCGCCGTGCGCACCTGCGACAGGTCGACAGGCTGCTCCTCGCTGCTGACGACGCGGCTGGAGCCGATCTTCTCACCGGACTTGTCGAGAACCGTTGAGGTCGCGGCGGTCGTCGCGCCGCCCGCAGGCGCAGGCGTCTCGGGCACGACCTTCAGCGGGCCGCTCACGGCCTTGATGGTGGGGGCGCTGGCCTCGGTGGCGGGAGTGCTGCGGAACGCATAGGTGCCCGCCACGCCCGCCAGCACCACGCAGAGCGCGCCGCCCATGGCGTAGATGGCCTTGCGGGACTTGCGCTGCGGCTCGACGTCGCTTTCCCAGACGGCGTCTTCCTGACGCCAGGCGCCGGGCGGAGGCGGCACCGGCGCGGGCTGGGAATAGAGATTCCGGGCGTAGGGGTCTTCTTCGGGCGCGACCGGCGCGAGGGCGGGCTGGCCATGATGCGCCTCAGGGGCCGAACCGCGCAGATCCCAATCATCGGACAAACGGGGCGCGGCGTCCTGCTGCTCGGGGGCGACGGGCTTCACGAAGGGCAGACGCTGGCCCTCGACGAGCCGCGCGAGTTCAGCCAGCGGATCGGGACGCGCTTCGGCGTGAGGCTCGACCGGGGTCGGCGCGCTCCCGTGGGGGCGCCGCAGCAGAGCCTCGAATTCCTCGAGATCGACTGGGGTGCGAGAAGTATTGGCCGGTCCGCTCATGATCCACCTCGAGTGGCGCCTGCACGCTCGACGAGACCCGGCTGGACCGGAAGCGTCTCAATGGCTCGACCTTGGCCCGAATCGGCGGGCAGGGTCAATGAGCCTCAACGCATCTCCTCAGGCGCGCTCACGCCCAGAATTCGCAAGCCCGAGGCGAGGACGCAGGTTAATGAAACGACCAACGCCAGCCGGGCTGCGGACAAATCTCGTCTTTCTTCATTAATAAAGCGCAAATGAGGCTGATCTTTTCCCCGATTCCAGTGGGAATGGAAGGCGCTGGCGAGATCGTGAAGATAGAAGGCGATGCGATGGGGCTCATGGGCCTGGGCCGCCGCCTCGATCTGGCGCGGATACTGGGCGATGAGCTTCACAAGGGCGACCTCACCCTCATCCTCAAGAAGCGAAAGGTCGGCCAGGGCCAAAGCGGCAGGTGACAGATCGATTCCGGAAATCGCCGCAAGCGCCTGACGCTCAACGCTTTTTCCGCGTGCATGGGCATATTGCACATAGAAGACCGGATTGTCCTTGGACTGTTCGATCACCTTGGCGAGGTCGAAATCGAGGGGCGCGTCGTTCTTGCGGAAGATCATCATGAAGCGCACGGCGTCGACGCCCACTTCATCCACAACTTCGCGCAGGGTGACGAAGTCGCCGGCGCGCTTGGACATTTTCACCGGCTCGCCATTGCGCATGAGCTTGACGAGCTGGCAGAGCTTGACGTCGAGCGCCGCCCGTCCATCGGACAGGGCCTTCACCGCCGCCTGCATGCGCTTCACATAGCCGCCGTGGTCGGCGCCCCAGACGTCGATCATCGTGTCGAAGCCGCGGTCGATCTTGGACTTGTGATAGGCGATGTCGGAGGCGAAATAGGTGTAGGAGCCGTCCGACTTCTTGAGCGGGCGATCAACGTCGTCGCCGAAATCGGTGGAGCGGAACAGGGTCTGCTCGCGGTCCTCCCAGTCGTCGGGAAGCTGCCCCTTGGGCGGCGGCAGGCGCCCCTCATAGACGATGCCCCGCCCCGTGAGGTCGTCGATGGCCGCCCCGACCAGATCCCCCTGCCCGCCGCGCGTCAGCGACCGCTCGGAGAAGAAGACCTCGTGGGAGATGTTGAGGGCCGCCAGATCGGCGCGGATCATGTCCATCATGGCGTCGATGGAGGCGGCGCGGACCTCCTCCAGCCAGTCGCCCTCGGGCTTGCCGATGAGGCTCGCGCCATATTTCGCCGCCAGCGCCGCGCCCACGGGCTTCAGGTAATCGCCGGGATAGAGGCCTTCGGGGATCTCGCCGATGGCGTCGCCCAGCGCCTCCCGGTAGCGCAGGAAGGCCGAGCGGGCGAGGACATCGACCTGCGCGCCCGCGTCATTGATGTAATATTCGCGGGTGACGTCGAAGCCCGCGAAATCGAGCAGGCTCGACAGGGCGTCGCCGAACACCGCCCCGCGCCCGTGGCCCACATGCATGGGGCCGGTGGGATTGGCCGAGACATATTCCACATTGATCTTGCGGGGCGCCGCCAGCCTGCCCCGGCCGAAATCGGCGCCCTCGGCGAGGGCCGCGCGCAGCACGCCTGCGAAGACGGCGGGCTTGAGGCGGATGTTGATGAAGCCGGGCCCGGCGACCTCAGCCTGATCGACCTGCGGATCCTGCGTCAGCGCATAGGCGATCTCGGTCGCGAGCTGGCGCGGATTGGGGAAGCTGGCCTTGGCCTCGCGGGCGTAGACCATGGCGGCGTTGGTGGCGAGGTCGCCATGGGCGGGATCGCGCGTGGGCTCGACCACGAAACGGGCGAGGTCGAGATCCCCGGGCAGCCGCCCCTCAGCCATGATCGCCTGCAGGATGACGGCCACGCGGGTCTGGAAGTCGGCGAAGATGTTCATGGGGTCGCAGTCCGGTTTTTCAGCGGGCGCACAGGGCGCGCCGGGTCGCTCGCGGGGTAGCGGGTTTTTGGGGCGGGGTCAAAGGCGCCAGCGTCGGCATGTGGTCTCGACGCTCCCGATCAGCGCCCCACGACCCCCACCCCTCACCCCTCCCCACAAGGGGGCGGGGAGCGGCGGGCGTTTCGCGCAAACTTCCGAGGTTCCGACTGCCGACTGCCTGCTCCCGACTGCCAGCCCTCTCCCCTACCCCAGATGCTTCCTGAAGAAGGCGAGCGTCCGCTCCCAGGACAATTCCGCCTGCTCCTTGTCGTAGCGGGGGGTCGTGTCGTTGTGGAAGCCGTGGTTGGCGTTGGGGTAGATGAAGGCTTCGTAGGTCTTGCCGTTGGCCTTCAGGGCCGCCTCATAGGCGGGCAGGCCTTCGAGCAGGCGCTTGTCGAGCTCGCCGTGGTGGATGAGCAGGGGCGCCTTGATGCGCGGCACGTCCTCGACCTTGGGGGCTCCGCCATAATAAGGCACGGCGGCCGCCAGATCGGGCAGAGCCACGGCCATGGCGTTCGCCATGGTCCCGCCGAAGCAGAAGCCGACGGCGCCGATCTTGCCGCTGTAGTCGGGATCGGTCTTCAGCCACTCATAGGCCGCGATGAAGTCCATCAGCAGCTTCGCCGGCTCGAGCTTGGCCTGCATCTCCACGCCCTTGGGATCATCGCCGGGATAGCCGCCGAGCGAGGACAGGCCGTCGGGCGCCAGCGCCGTATAGCCGGCCACGGCGAGGCGGCGCGCGACGTCGGCGACATAGGGATTGAGGCCACGGTTCTCGTGGATCACCACGACGGCGCCGCGCTTGCCGCCCGCCGCAGGCTTGGCGAGCAGGGCTTTCGTCGGGCCGTTGCCCTTGGGCGAGTCATAGGTGATCGTCGTGGTCCTGATGCGCGGATCGTCCGGCTTCACCTGCTCGGCCAGCGCATAGTCGGGCAGCAGCATCTCGACCAGCGCCGCCGCGCTGACGGCCGCCGTGGCGAACTGGCCTGCGCCCGTGATGAACTGACGGCGCCCGATCATGCCGTGGCAATATTGATCGTAGAGATCCAGCAGCCCCTGGTCGAAATCCCCGGCTGTCTTGCGCGTTTTGATGACCATGACGCCCCCCCTTCATTCGAAGATGCGATCAAACCGGCAAACGAGCCTATTGGCAAGCCCGCGCCCCGGAAGCCCCCCTATGCCGCCGTCACCGGCCCGCCCGCAATGGTGAACCGCCGCATCAGGCGCCGCTCCGTGCGCGGGAAGTCCGTGCGGGCGTGCATGGAGCAGAGATTGTCCCACATCACGAGGTCGCCCACCTTCCACACATGCTCGTAGCGCACGGCGGGGTCTTCGCCATAGGTGAAGAGCTCCTCCAGCAGCGCATCGCTCTCGGCCTCGGACAGCCCCTCGATCCGGTGGCTCATCAGGCGGTTCACATAGAGCGCCTTGCGGCCGGTCTCGGGGTGGCGGATGACGAGGGGCTGCCAGGCGTGCTTCACATCCTCAAGGGGGATGCGCGACAGATCGAGCCGCGCGTCCTGCACCTCGTCGAAGGCCTGCAAGACCCGCCTGCCCTCGATGCGCGCCTTGAGCCGTTCGGGCAGGCGCTCGAAGGCCGCATACATGCTGGCGAAATGGGTCTCGCCGCCATGGCTGGGGATTTCGATCGAATAAAGGAAGCTCGCGCGGTTGGGGGTCGGCGAGTAGCACATGTCATGGTGGAACCACATCTCGCCATCAGGCAGCACGCCGATGGGCTTGCCGTCCTTGCGGATGTTGGAGACCAGCATGGCGTCGGCGTTGTAGTCCGGCCCCTCGAAGGCGCGCGGGCGCTTGTGGGGCAAGGCGGCGGAGCGCACGCCGATGGTCCCGAAGAGCGAGACGAAGGCGCGCTGCTGCTCGGCGTCAAGGCTCTGGCCGCGAAACAGGAGCACGCCATGGTCGAGCCAGGCCTGATGGATGATGGAGAAGGTGGCCTCGCCGATGCGGCCGGAAATGTCGACGCCGCGGATCTCCGCGCCAATGGCGGGCGAGAGGGGATGAACGGTGACGGGCATGGCGGCTCCTCCTCGATTTAGAGGCGAGTTTACCGCGCCCCCGCAGGAATGGAAGCAGATCCGCAGGATTGTCATCATGGGCGCGGGGACATAGCCTGCGGCGCAGGCGGATGGGGAAAAGGGGCCGACATGCAGGGACTTCTGGGATATGCGGCGCTGCTGCTCCTCGCCTTCGCCCTCAGCGAGAACCGCCGCCGCATCTCGCTGCGCATCGTCGCCTCCGGCGTCGCCCTGCAATGGGCGCTGGCGCTGCTCTTCATCAAGCTGCCCTGGACGGCGGAGGCCTTCCTGCTGCTGAACCATGGCGTCGAGGCCCTGCAAAAGGCGACGGATGCGGGGACGAGCTTCGTCTTCGGCTATCTCGGGGGCGGGCCGCTGCCGTTCGCTGAAACGGCGCCGGGCGCGGCCTTCATCTTCGCCTTCCGCGCCCTGCCCATGATCCTCGTGGTGAGCGCGCTGGCGACCCTGCTATTCCACTGGGGCGCCCTGCAGATCCTCGTCAACGCCTTCGCCTTCGTGCTGCGCCGGGTCATGGGCATCGGCGGGGCGCTGGGGCTGGGCGCGGCGGTGCATATTTTCGTCGGCAACATCGAGGCGCCCCTGCTGGTGCGGCCATGGCTGGCCAGGATGCAGCGGGGCGAGTTCTTCGCGCTGATGACCTGCGGCATGGCGGGCATCGCGGGCACGGTCATGGTGCTCTATGCGAGCATCCTTGGCCCGGTGATCCCCTCGGCGCTCGGCCATATCCTCATCGCCGCCGTCATCTCCACCCCGGCGGCCCTGGCGGTCTCCGCGCTGATGACGCCGTTCGACAGCCACGCCGGCGAGAAGGAGGACTACAGCATCGGCGCCCCCGCCCTGTCCTCCATCGACGCACTGGCCAAGGGCACGGCGGACGGGATCACCTTCTTCGCGAACATCACCGCGACCCTCATCGTCGCCATCGCCTGCGTCACGCTGGTGAATCTGGGGCTGGGGCTGCTGCCCCAGATGGGCGGCGAGGCGATCACGCTGCAATCGCTCTTCGCTCTGGCCTTCAAGCCGGTGATGATGCTCATCGGCCTGTCCGGCGCGGAGGCCGAGGCGGCGGCGCGGCTCATGGCCACCAAGACCGTGCTCAACGAATTCATCGCCTATGTGGACCTCGCCCGGCTCGGGCCAGACGCGCTCAGCGAAAAATCGCGGCTCATCGTGACCTACGCGCTCTGCGGCTTCGCCAATTTCGGCAGCGCGGGAATCATGATCGGCGGCCTGAGCGCCATGTGCCCGGAGCGCAAACAGGACATCGTGGACCTCGGCCTGCGCTCGATCCTGTCGGGCACCATCGCCACCTGCATGAGCGGGGCGGTGGTTGGGGTGTTGTGAGGGCGGAGACTCATGAATTTTTTCGCTTCGCCACCCAGCAGCGATCTTCGAATTTGGCCAGACCCCATGAGGTGATCCGGTCTTTTGCGCGAAACCCTATGCAGTGCGCCGACCTGCTGTCGGCCGCATATGCCCCATGCGCCCGAAGGATGGGACAGGCGATCTGTTCGTCTTCATGGGCCTCGCTTCCACCAGAGCGGGGGGGACGAGGAGCGGCGTGGCTGGCGCACCCGGCCTGAAGCACATCAACGCCAGTCGGGCGACGCCCGCGACGATCATGCAGCAGAGGTCAATGAACAGACCGAAGGCGTCGACAGCCAGCGGCAGGAGCTTCCAGACCGCGCGGCACATGGTGACGAAGGCGAGGAACGCCGCCAGCAACAGAAGTAAAGTTGGACACATCGCGCGCTCCTAGCGGGGGATGGCCCCTCACGATCCTAGATCGAAGGCAGCCAGAAAAAGTCCAGAATTGTGGAGATTCTCTTTGCAATGGGCCTGTCGCTCAGCGCCAGACACACATAGGCCACGCAGAGCAAACCGAAGACGACCAGCAACAATGCACAGAGCATCGGACGCTCCTCATATCCGCAGGACGGAAAGGCCCAATCAACATAACCTTTACATTCAGGATGGCAACAAAAATTTCGCCAATCTCAGGATTAAAGGCCCCACGACCCTCGCTCCGGACACATCCGCACAGGCCCAGGGGATGAAGGCGTGCGCGCCTCAGTCGAGCCAGTCAAACCGCAAAAGCGATCGTGTCGCCATCAAACTCGCCGACAAAGCCTGCTGGGCCCCGCTCATCCGCCTGGGCAGGCCCGGTTCGGGGAGCGGCTGGGGGTCTGGCGGGCGCCGCGGCGGGGGCGCCGGGTTCGCCCTGCCCCGCTCCGCCCGCAGGCTGCCCACGGGCGCTGGATCGATGGCGGGCTCGGCGGGCTTCACCGAAAAGGCCGCCGCCAGCTTGCCGAAGAGGCCCGCCTCCTGCGCGGCGGGCGAAAGCGAGGGCGCGCTCTGGCGGGCGCCGGCGCGCGCCATCTGGGTTCCCTCCTCCTTGCAGTTGCGCAGGCCAAGCGCGATCAGCTCGGTCCCCGTGAGCGCCCGATACTCCCGCGTCAGCCCGCCGAGCCGGGCCTGCACCGCCGCCGGATAGCTGCGGAACAGCTCGCCCGACACGCCCTCGTCGACCGCGCGGGTGTTGGCGTTGTAGGCCTTGTGGAATTTCAGCAAGCTGGTCGGGTAGACGCAGACATTAGGCAGGCTCAGGGCCAGCGTGCAGGCCGAGCGGCATTCATGCAGGCGCACCTCCCGGCCCTCCCGCCGGTAGCGGGCGGTCTGGGCCTGATAGTCCGAGACGAGGCCGCCCACGTCCTTCATGACGATGACGGGGGCGGGAAAGGGAGGGGGATCGAGATAGGCCACGGAAACCCGATGTCGACAGGAAAACAGCGTCGCTGACGCCAGACCCCTGCTTTTCCCTATCCGCTGTGGCGCGATTGCGGCCATAATCGGATCCTTCCGGGGACGAGGCCAAAACATCACGGCCGGTCTCGCCCCACGCCACGGTTTCATGTATAGGCGGGGTCGATGAGTCTGATCACTTCGAGCGAAGCCCTTGCTGCGGTTTGCGACCGCATCTCCCGCCACCCCTTTGTCACCGTGGACACCGAGTTCCTGCGGGAGACGACCTTTTGGCCGAAACTCTGCGTCATCCAGCTCGCCTCGGACGACGAGGCGGTGGCGATCGACGCTTTGGCCGAGGGGCTCGATCTGACCCCGGTCTTCGAGCTGATGGCCAACCCGGCCATCGTGAAGGTCTTCCACGCCGCCCGGCAGGACATCGAAATCGTCTGGAACCTCGCCAAGATGGTTCCCGCCCCCCTGTTCGACACGCAGGTCGCGGCCATGGTCTGCGGCTATGGCGATCAGGTGAGCTATGGGGAGCTCGTGCAGTCCGTCTGCAAGATTCCCGTGGACAAGTCCTCCCGCTTCACCGACTGGTCGCGCCGCCCGCTCACCGAGGCGCAGGTCGCCTATGCCCTGGCCGACGTCACCCATCTGCGCGATGTCTATCGCTCCTTGAGCGCGCGCCTCGACAAGTCCGGCCGCACCGGCTGGCTCGCCGACGAGATGCAGACGCTCACCTCCGTCTCGACCTATGAGCAGCACCCCGACAACGCCTGGGAGCGCCTGCGCAACCGCGCCCGCAAGCCGCGCGATCTCGCCGTGCTCATGGAGGTCGCCGCCTGGCGCGAGCGCGAGGCCCAATCGCGCGATGTGCCCCGCTCGCGCGTGCTCAAGGACGACATCCTCATCGAGATCGCCCTCGCCGCGCCGCGCACGGCCGATCTGCTGGGCCAGCTTCGCTCCTTCCCGCGGGGCATGGAGCGCTCGCGCTCCGGCGCCGACATTCTCGCCGCCATCGAACGGGGCCTCGCCCGCGACCCCAAGACCCTGCCGCGCATCGACCGCGAAAGGCGCGGCAATGGCGGCGGCGCCACGGTCGAGCTTTTGAAGGTTCTGCTGCGGCAGGTCTGCGAGCGGCACGGCGTGGCGGCCAAGATGATCGCAACCGTCGACGACCTCGAAGCCATCGCCAGCGACGACAAGGCGGCGGTTCCGGCCATGAGCGGCTGGCGCCGGGAACTCTTCGGCGCCAGGGCGCTGGAGTTGAAGCACGGCCGCCTCGCCCTCACCATCGAGGAGAGCAAGGTCGTGACGCTCGAATGGCGCGACGCGCCCGAGCCTTCGTCGGTGGACGCCGCCTAGAGCGGTTGGCGCCTAAAGCACCCGGATGGTCGGCTCCCGCCCGATCAATTTGCCCATCTGCTTCAGGCGCCCGTTGAGGCGCTCGTTCAACAGCGGCGCCATGTCCGGCGGCACGGAAAGGGCCAGCTTGTCCTTCGCGCAGACCATGGCGCAACGCGGCAGGACGCCGGGCATGGCGGCCGAGAGCAGATAGCCGACGCGCATGGCCGCGCCCAGAATATGCGCGCGGTCGAGCATGCGCACGGTGGCGATGCTGCGCAGGGTAGGGCTCACGTCGGCGTCCGGCCCCATGTGGCGATAGGAGGTCGTCAGCGCCAGAAAGGCGCGGCCGGGATGGTCGATGCCGCCAAAGGCAGCATTGGCGATGATGTTGAGGGACTGCTCGCCGCGATAGTCGGGATGGGCGCGCCAGCCGATGTCGGAGAGCAGGCAGGCGGCATGGCGCAGGCGCTTCTCCTCGGGCGTTTCATCGAGATGGGTGGAGCGCATGAACTGGTCGGTCCAGCCGCACAATTCCTCGCCATGCATGGGCGCGCGCGAGCGCAGCACATTGAGGTCGCGGGCGGAGGAGATGAGCGGATCGTCCCGCTGCTGGGCCGCGTCGAGCCGCTCGAACAAAAGCCCCTCGCGCACGCCAAGGGCGGAGATGACGACATCGCGCGGTTTGGCCCGCCGGATGATTTCATCCAGCACCACAGCGCCATAGGCGAGAAGAGGACGGCGGGCGGTCGCCACGCTGTCGATGGCGATGAGCGCCTCGACATTCACGCGCTCGACCAGCGCCGCGAAATCGGCGGCGTCGCGCGCGGGGATCGCATAGCCGTGCATCACATTCAGCGGATAATTGCGCTGGCGCATGTGCAGGCGCGCCAGCGCGCGCCAGGTGCCGCCGACCGCATAGAAGGTGCGGTCGCGCAGGCCCTGCAGGGCCTTGCTGTCGGCGATGGCCTCCCGCACGATCTTGACGGCCTTCTTCGGGCTCTTGCCCGACACATCCATGAGCGAGAGGCCGCCAAGCGGCAGGGTCTCGCCCTTGCCCAGACGCAGGCCCTTCACATCGGCGAGCTCCAGCGAGCCGCCGCCCAGATCGCCCACGACCCCATCGGGTTTGTAGAAGCCGGAGGCCGCCCCCAGCGCGGACAGCTCCGCCTCGCGCCGCCCCGACAAAAGCTCGATGGGCGCCCCGATGGCCTCGCGCGCAGCGTCCAGAAACTGCTTGCCGTTCAAGGCGTCGCGCGCGGCCGCGGTGGCGAGCACATGGATGTCGCCGATCTCCATGAGCTTGCACAAGACGCGGAAGCGCCGCAGCGCGCCCAGCGCCTTCGCCATGCCGTCTTCCGGCAGCTTGCCCGTCACCGCGACGCCCCGGCCCAGGCCGCAGAGCAGCTTGTCGTTGAAGATCGGGGTCGGCGAGCGCGACAGGCCTTCATAGGCGACGAGGCGAACGGAGTTCGAGCCGATGTCCACAATCGCCACGGGCTTGCCGATGGCCAGGCGCCCCGGCGCATCAAGCTTCGCGAGGCTTTTTTCGAAGGTCATGCGGTCACCGTGATTGCAGCCTCTTGAAGAGGCTTTTCGGACTGGAGTTCTTCAACGATTTGCCCCGCCCCGAAAGGCTGGGATTCGTCATGAAATAATTATGGGCGTTGAAAGGCTCTTCGCCCGGAAGCAGGTTGATCCGCTCGCTCCCGCCATCAGGCAGCACACGATAGCTCTGCTGATTGTCCATGAGGTTGGCGACCATGATCTGGTCGAGAACCTGTTCATGGACAGTGGGATTGACGATGGGGGTCATGACTTCCACGCGCCGTTCCAGATTGCGCTGCATGAGGTCGGCGGAGGATATATAGACGTGCGCCTTGGGGTGAGGCAATCCATGCCCGCCGCCAAAACAATAGACGCGGGCGTGCTCCAGAAAACGCCCGACGATGGACTTCACGCGGATATTGTCCGACAGGCCCGGCACGCCCGGGCGCAGGCAGCAGATGCCGCGCACGATGAGGTCGATCTGCACCCCGGCCTGGCTCGCCTTGTAGAGGGCGTCGATGACCTCAGAATCGACGAGGGAATTGCACTTGGCCCAGATGGCCGCCGCCTTGCCCGCCCGCGCATAGCCGATCTCTTCCTCGATATGGCCGAGGATGCGCTTCTTGAGCGAGATCGGCGAGACCGCCATGCGCTCCAGCCCCGCCGGTTCGGCGTAGCCTGTCACATAATTGAAGATGCGCGCGACGTCCCGGCCGATGGCGGGATCGGCGGTGAAATAGGAGATGTCCGTATAGATGCGCGCGGTGACCGGATGATAGTTGCCGGTGCCCACATGGCAGTAGGTGACGAGATTGGCGCCCTCGCGCCGCACGACCATGGACAGTTTGGCGTGGGTCTTGAGCTCCAGAAAGCCGAAGACCACCTGCGCGCCGGCGCGCTCGAGGTCGCGCGCCCAGCGGATGTTGGCCTCTTCGTCGAAGCGCGCCTTCAATTCGATCAGCGCCGTGACGGATTTCCCCGCCTCCGCCGCCTCGCTCAGGGCGCGCACGATGGGGCTGTCGTTGGAGGTGCGGTACAGCGTCTGCTTGATGGCGACCACATTGGGATCGCGCGCGGCCTGGCTGAGGAACTGCACCACCACATCAAAGGATTCATAGGGGTGGTGGACGACGAGATCCTTCTGCTTGATGGCGGCGAAGCAATCGCCGCCATTGTCGCGCACCCGCTCGGGAAAGCGCGGAATATAGGGCGTGAACTTCAGGTCGGGCCGCTCGACACTGCAGATGTCCGACAATTCGTTGAGCGCCAGCATACCATCTTGAATGAAGATCTCGTCGGGAGAGACGTCGAGCTCCGCGGCCACGAATTGCTGCAATTCGTCTGGCATGTTGGCGTCGACCTCAAGCCTGATGACGATGCCGCGCCGACGCCGCTTCAACGCGGTTTCAAACAGCAGCACGAGGTCTTCGGACTCTTCCTCAATTTCGATTTCGCTGTCGCGCACCACCCGGAAAAAGCCGTGCCCCTTGACGGCGTAGCCGGGGAAGAGACGCTGCGACTGCATGATGATGAGCGACTCCAGCGCGACGAAGCGCGCCTTGCCCGGGGCGAGCTGCTCGGGCAGGCGCACGAAACGCTCGATCTTCGCGGGCAGGCGCACCAGCGCGTTGAGGCGGCGGCCATCGGACTGGCGCATCAGCTCCACAGTGACGCTGAAGCCGAAATTGGGAATGAAGGGGAAGGGATGCGCCGGATCGATGGCGATGGGCGTCAGCACGGGAAAGACATGCAGGAGGAAATGGTCGTCAAGCCAGTCATGCTCGGCCCGCGAGAGATCAGCGGGATCGACGACCTCGATGTTCTCCTGGGCGAGCTCCTCGCGCAATTCGAGCCAGCGCGACTGCTGCGCCGCCGCCAGATCCAGCACCCGCTCGCGGATGCGCGCAAGCTGCTCGCTCGCCGACAAGCCGTCATCGGAGCGCGTGGTGATCCCCGCCCGGCCCTGCCGGCGCAGGCCAGCCACGCGCACCATGAAGAATTCATCAAGGTTGCTGGCCGAGATCGTCAGGAAGCGCAGCTGCTCGAGCAGGGGATGGTTCCTGTTCGAGGCCTCCTCCAGCACCCTGCGGTTGAACTCGAGCCAGGACAACTCGCGGTTGATGAAACGATCGAGATGCTCGTCTGAAGCGGGCACGGGCGCCTCCACGCTGAGAGACTGCGCTGATGAATCCAATATGTCCGGAGCCACCTGTTCGTTCATTTCAGTCATCACGCCCGCCTTCCGTCATTCCATTTGACGTGACGGACCCTTTCGGAGGGATGTGACAGGAAAATGACACGATCACCGGCTGCTCTCAAGCGCGCGAAGGACATCGCCCGCCATGGGCCGGGTGATGCGCCGTCCCTTGGTCAGGGCCTCGCGGTCCAGCGCCTCGACCACCCGGCGGGCGGCCTCCAGCGAACGCTCGATGCGCAGGGCGAGATATTCGACCACCGATGTGTCGACCACAAGCTGCCGGTCGATGAACAGCTTGACGAGGACCGCCCGCACCAGCGCGTCGTCCGGCTCGGCGATCTCGACGGCGGGGGCGAGGCGCAGGCGCGAGAGCAGGTCAGGGGTGCGCAGCCCCCAGCTGTCGGGCCAGCTGCGCGCGGTGATGACGAGCCAGCAGTCGGGCGTGGTGCGCGCAAGGTTCAGCAGGTGGAAAAGCTGCGCCTCGATCCCGCGCGCCGCATCCACATCCTCAAGCAGAATGGGGCCGCCGACCGCCAGGGCGGCCACGTCCTCGCTCACCAGCGCGCAGCCCGGCAGCACGCGCGCCTCCACGCGCTCAGCCCAGATGGCGCCCAGATGGCTCTTGCCCGCGCCTGTCGGCCCCAGCAGCAGAAGCACCCGGTCGGGCCACAGGGGCCAACGCTCGAAGGTCTCGAAAGCGTCGATGTTTGAAGGCGAAACGAGGAAATCGTCGCGGCCGAACCTTGTCTCGACCGGCAGGTCGAGCGTGAGCTGGCGCGGCGCCATCACACCAGCTCCCGCTCGTCAGGGGCGGATTCGCGGTAGATCGGGCTTTCAAAATAGCGCACGAGCGCGAAACGGAAGAGGACGCCGATCACCGCCGCCACGGGCACGGCGAGGATCAGGCCGGTGAAGCCGAAGAGGCTGCCGAAGGCGAAGAGCGCGAACATCAGCCAGACCGGATGCAGACCCACGGAGGCGCCCACGAGCCGGGGGGTCAGCACATTGCCCTCCAGAAACTGCCCCACGCCGACAACCGTCATGGCCATGCCGAAGAGCGAGAGGCTGGGCCAGCCCTGCACGATCGCCATCACCGCCGAAAAGACCAGCGCCGTCAGCGAGCCCACATAGGGAATGAAGCTCAGGAAGCCCGCGCAGATGCCGATGAGGAAGCCGAACTTGAGCCCGATCAGCGACAGGCCGACGCCATACCAGAGCCCGAGGAACAGGCAGACCAGCGACTGACCGCGCAGAAAGCCCGAAACCGCGCTGTTCATCTCCTGCGCAAGCACGCGCACATGATCGCGGTGGGCGGGCGGGGCGAGGCGGTCGAGGGTGGCGATCATCCGGTCCCAGTCCAGCAGCAGATAGAAGGCGACGACCGGCGTCACCACCAGCAGGGAGAAGACGCCGATGAGCGCCTGCCCGCCAGACCAGAGCGACTTGAGGAAGGAGAGCATCCACTGCGCGCCCTGCCCCACGATGTCGCCAAGGGACTTCTGCACATCCTTGGACGCGAGTTTTTCGTCGAGGCCCAGCGTTTCCAGCACGCCCGCCCCAAGCTTGCCGCCGAGCGCCCCGCCCTCCTGCGCCACCAGCGCCTGCAAGCGCGTCACCAGGTCTGGCAGGCTCTCGATGAAGGAGGCGAGCTGATGCGCCAGCACCGGCACGAAAAGGATCAGCAGAAGCAGGAAGACGAGGCTGATGAAGACCACGATCAGCAAGGCCGCGCCCAGACGGTTGAGCCCCATGCGCTCAAGCCGGTCAGCCAGGGGATCGAAGAGATAGGCGAGGATCATGCCCGCCACGAAGGGCAGCAGCACGCCGCTGAAAACATAGAGGAACAGCACAAGCGCTGCGAAGGCTCCGAGCCAGAAACCGACTTGCCGTTCAAGACGCATGACAGTCCTTTACGCACTCATATGCCTGAGCCACTGCGTCAGATAGGCCGCCATGGAGGCGAGCGTCAATGCTGTGACCAGATATAGCATAGGTTCGAACCATGCGCCCTGCATCACGCCGAAGGCCATGCCGGCCAGCGCCGCCCCGGCGAAGGCGATCTGCGCGGCGGTGTTGAGCTTGGAGATCAGGAGGGGGCGGATCTGCACGGGCTTGTCGAGCACCCAGGAGACGATCACCGCGCCAAGGATCATCAGGTCGCGGGAGACGACGAGGACGGCGATCCAGACCGGCACAACCAGCGCAGCCGCAAGGGCGACGAAGATCGACATGAGCAAGGCCTTGTCGGCCAGCGCGTCGAGATAGGTGCCCAGCTCCGAGCGCATGTCGAAGCGCCGGGCGATGAAGCCGTCGAGACCATCGGAGAGGCCGGCTATGGCGAAAGCCGCGAAGGCGAGGCTCCAAGCCTGCGAGACGATCATCACGACCGCGACCGGAACCAGCAGCAAACGCGTCAGAGTAATCAGATTTGGGATGTTTCTCACAGGTCCGCCCAGGAATGGCCAGAGAGATTATGCCTCATTTTCGCGCACAGCGGTATCGCCCGTTCGCAGAAGGTCAGGCCCGCAGGATCGCCCATTGGCCTTGCATCCGCGCCCGCTGCGCGTTAACCCCCCCTTGATTGCAGGGGAGATTCCATGACTGAGGGCAAGCCAGGGCTCACCTATGCTCAAGCTGGCGTCGACATAGACGCGGGCAACGAGATGGTCGACCGCATCAAGCCGCTGGTGCGCGCCACCCGCCGACCCGGCGCGGACGCGGAGATCGGCGGCTTCGGCGGCTTGTTCGACCTCAAGGCGGCGGGCTTCAAGGATCCCATTCTGGTCGCCGCCAATGATGGCGTGGGCACCAAGGTCAAGATCGCCATCGAGAGCGGCATCCACGACACCGTGGGGATCGACCTCGTCGCCATGTGCGTCAACGACCTCATCGTGCAGGGCGCAGAGCCCCTGTTTTTCCTTGACTATTACGCCACGGGCAAGCTCGAGCCCACAACCGGCGCGGCCATCGTCAGGGGCATCGCGCAGGGCTGCATCGAGTCGGGCTGCGCCCTCATCGGCGGCGAGACGGCCGAAATGCCCGGCATGTACGCGGGGAGCGACTATGACCTCGCCGGCTTCGCCGTGGGCGCGGCCGAGCGCGGGCGTCTGCTGCCGCGCGGCGACCTGCGGCCGGGCGACGTGCTGTTCGGCCTGCCCTCCTCGGGCGTCCATTCCAACGGCTTCTCGCTGGTGCGGCGAATCGTGGCCCTCACCGGCCTTGGCTGGGACGCGCAGGCGCCCTTCGCGCCGGGCCAGACGCTGGCGCAGGCCCTGCTCACGCCCACAAGGCTCTATGTGAAGCCGCTTCTGGCGGCCCTGAAGGCGACCGACGGCGTCAAGGCGCTGGCCCATATCACCGGCGGCGGCTTCCCCGACAACATCCCGCGCGTTCTGCCCGACGGGCTCGGCGTGTCGCTCGACCTCTCAGCCATTCCGGTTCCCCCGGTCTTCGGCTGGCTGGCGCGCACGGGCGATGTGGCGGAACGCGAGATGCTCCGCACCTTCAACTGCGGCGTCGGCATGATCGTGGTGGCTGAAGCGGCGCGCGCCGCCGAAGTCGAGGCGGCGCTGAAGGCGGCGGGCGAGGCGCCTGTGCGCATCGGCGAGGTCGTCGTGCACGGCGCGGCGGATGAGCGCGTCGCCTATCGCGGGCGCCTCGCCCTATGAGCGCATCCCGCTTGAGGCGCCGCGTGGCCGTGCTGATCTCCGGGCGCGGCTCCAACATGACGAGCCTGCTCGCCGCCGCCAGCGACCCCGCCTATCCCGCCGAGATCGCGCTGGTGCTCTCCAACCGCCCGGAGGCGCCGGGGCTGGCGACCGCCCGCGAACACGGCGTCGCCACCGTCGCCATAGACCACAAGCATCACCTGTCGCGCGAAGAATTCGAACGCGCCATGCAGGAGGTGCTGGAGGCGCGCGGGATCGAGCTCATCTGCCTCGCAGGCTTCATGCGGCTTCTGACGCCCTGGTTCGTGGAGCGCTGGACCGGGCGCATGATCAACATCCACCCCGCCCTGCTCCCACTCTACAAGGGCCTTCACACCCATGAGCGCGCCCTCGCCGATGGGGTGAAGCTGCATGGGGCGAGCGTGCATTTCGTCGTGCCGGGCATGGACGAGGGGCCGATCATCGCGCAGGCCGCCGTGCCCGTGCTCGACGGCGACACGCCAGCCACGCTCGGCGCGCGGGTGCTGGCGCAGGAACATGTGATCTATCCGCTCGCGCTGGGGCTGCTTGCGGGCGGGCGCCTGACGATCGAGGGCGCGCGGGTGCGCATTTCAGGCGAAGCGCTGGAGACCTCGGCCCTCGTGGCGCCGCAGGTGCTGTGAAGGCGCTCGCCTCCTCGCTTGTGGGCGCTCGCCCACGCGTATAGCTTGATCCCCAAGGGACTGCAGGGTTTGAACCCGACCGATGGAGGGATGCCGATATGACGCCACTCGACCGCATGCTCGCCGAGCATGACATAGCGCGCCTGACGACGCGCTTCGCCCTGCTCAACGACGCAGGCGACTGGGCCGCCGTGGCCGATATGTTCACTGAGGACGCGCGCTTCGTGCGCCCTGCGGGCGGCGATCCCGTGATCGGGCGCAAGGCCATCCACGAGTCCTTCGCCAGCAGGCCGGCGCGCAAGTCCTGCCATCTCATCACCAACATCGTCGTCGACGTCGCCTCTGCGGACGAAGCGTCGAGCCGCTGCACCCTGCTGCTCTATGCGGCGCCCGCAGGTGAATCCAGCGCCGCCTCGCCCGCGCTCATCGGCGGCTTCAACGACAGGCTCGTCCGCACGCCCGAGGGCTGGCGCTTCGCCGAGCGGGTCGGCTTCCTCGATCTGAAGGTCGCGCTGTCATGACCTTCATTCATACGACCCATGTGGGCAGCCTGCCGCGCACCCCCGAACTTGCGGCCATGCTGATCCAGCGCGACCATGGCAAAGACATCGACCTGCCCGCCTTCGATGCGCTGGTCAGCGCGGAAATCGAGAAGGCCGTGCGCGCGCAGGTGGAGGCTGGCGTCTCCATCGTCAGCGATGGCGAATTGGGCAAGGTTGGCTACTCCACCTACATCACCGCACGCCTCTCGGGCTTCGGCGGCCATGTTGACCGGACCCCTGCTAAGGATCTCGCGGACCTGCCGGAACTGCGCACCAAACTCGCGGCCATCATGGGCGCGCAGAGCTTCGTGCGCGCCTCCTGCATCGGCAAGGTCGAACTCGTCGACTCCCAGCCCGTGGCGGACGACATCCGCCGTTTCAGCGCCGCCATGGGCAAGGAGGGGCGGAGCGTGCGCGGCTTCATGAACGCGGCCTCCCCGGGCCTCGTCACGGCCTTCCAGCCCAATCAGTTCTACCCCAGCCATGAGGCCTATCTCTCTGACCTCATCGAGGCCATGCGGCCGGAATATGAGGCCATCATCGCGGCGGGCTTCGATCTGCAGCTTGATGCCCCCGACCTCGCCATGGCCGCGCATACGGGCTTTCAGGGATTGAGCGAGGCGGAGTTTCTCAAACGCGCGGCGCAGAATGTCGAGGCGCTGAACGCCGCGACGGCGAACATTCCGCCCGAGCGCATGCGCATGCATATCTGCTGGGGCAATTACGAAGGCCCGCACGATCATGACATCGAACTCGAAAAGGTGATCGACATCGTCTTGAAGGCGCGGCCGCGCCAGCTTCTGTTCGAGGGGGCGAACCCGCGTCATGAACATGAATGGATCGTCTGGCGCGACGCGCGGGTGCCCGATGACACCGTGCTGGTCCCCGGCCTGATCGACAGTTGCTCCAACTATGTGGAGCATCCCGAACTGATCGCCCAGCGCATCGAGCGCTACGCCGCCATCGTCGGCGCGGACCGGGTCATCGCAGGAACCGACTGCGGCTTTGGCACCTTCGCGGGCTATGGCAAGATCGACCCTGCCGTGACCTGGAAGAAGCTGCGAGCCCTGCGCGAGGGAGCGGACCTCGCGGCCAGCCGCCTCAATCGCTGACGCGGCAGCTCGCCATGAACTTCTTCGCCTTGGGCTGGGCGCTTGGCGAGAACTTGCCGGTGGCGCGCATCTCGTCGCGCTCGGCCGGGGTCATGGCCTTGATGACGCCCTTGGAATAGCAACCGCAGCGGCGGCCCGCGACGTCGGCCTTCTTGCCGTCATTGATGACGAGCTGGGTGCAGATTTCGCGCAGGCGGGCGCGCATCTCGTCATCGCTGGGCGGGCGGTCGAACCCTGAGGGCACGCCAGGCGGGCGCCCGCCTGCAAGCGCGACGCTGGAGAGGCAGACGAAAGCGACAGCGGTGAGAAGACCGAGCTTCGAGCGCACGAAAACCTCCTGTAAACGATGGTCCGCCCGCAGATAGCAGCCTGATGCTTAACAGGCCCCTACTCAGGCCCGCCGCAGCCAGACCTTGTTGTCGTGGAAGGCGGCGCCGCCGAAGGGCGCGGGGGAATCGGCGCCGGTCAGCGTGTTGATGCCCTTGCCATCGGCGAAGGCGTCGTTGGGCCAGATCCCCTCGGAGATGAGCACGCCAGGCCGCAGCCCCTCGAAACGGCGGGCATGGAGCCGCACCTGCCCGCGCCCATTGCCAAGCACGACCTCATCGCCATCGCTGACGCAGAGGCGCGCCGCGTCCTGCGGATGGATCAGCACCTCCGGCCGCCCCTCCCGCGCCCGCGAGGACGGGGTCTCGTTGAAGGTCGAGTTGAGGAAGCTCCGCGCCGGGCTTGTCGCAAGACGGAAGGGATGGGCGTCGTCGGCGTTCTCCAGGACATCCCAGTGGTCCGGAAACGTCGGCATGGAGCGCCACGGCCCCTGCAGGCCGATATTGCCGAAGGGCGTCGAGGGCCAATCCGCCTTGAAGCGATATTTCCCGTCGGGCCAGCCGAATCCCCTGATGAAATGGGATGTCTCGAAATCCGGCTGCAGGTCGATCCAGTTGCGGGCCTCGAGCTCTTCAAGCGCGGGCAGGCCCGACTCCTCAAGCGTGATCGCCGCAAGCTCGCGCACGCTCATGTCGAAGCTTGGATGGGTGACGCCCACGCGCTTCGCAATGGCGCAGATGACCTCATGATTGGTGCGGCATTCGCCGGGCGGCTCTATGAGCTTGTCGGCGAACTCCACATATTGATGGCCGCCGCCGGAATAGATGTCGGCATGTTCGAGGAACATGGTGGCGGGCAGAACCACATCCGCCATGGCCGCCGTCTCCGTCATGAACTGCTCATGCACGACGGTGAAGAGATCCTCCCGCGCAAAGCCCTGCTTCACCAGCGTCTGATCGGGGGCGACGGAAACCGGATTGGTGTTCTGGATGAGCATGGCCTTGATCGGCCCGCCGCCCTGCAAAGCCTCGCGGTCCCCCGTCAGAATGGCGCCGATGCGGGACTGGTCGAGCACGCGCGTGGCGGGGTCGATGAGCGCGCGGCCCTCAAGCGTCGTCTGCTTCCAGTGATAGATCGCAGCATTGTTGTGAAAGGCGCCGCCGCCCTCATGAAGCCACGCGCCCGTCACTGCGGCGATGCTGAGCGCCGCATGCATGTTCACCGCGCCATTGCGCTGGCGTGAGAAGCCATAGCCCAGGCGAAAGAAGCTGCGCTTCGTCTCGCCGACGAGCTTTGCGAAAGCCTCGATCTCCTCGACGCCAAGGCCCGTGATGGCGGAGGCCCATGCGGGTGTGCGCGTCTGCAGATGCGCCTCGAGCTCTTCGGGCGCATCGGTGTAGCGGCGCAGATAATCCCAATCCGCAAAGCCATCGCGGAACAGCACATGCATGACCGCGCAGGCGAGCGCGCCATCGGTTCCCGGCCGCAGGCACAGCGCCATATCCGCCTGCTCCATGGTCGGCGTGCGGTAGATGTCGATGACGACGATCTTCGCGCCGCGCTCTTTTCGCGCACGCATGGCGTGGGTCATCACATTGACTTGCGTCGCGACCGCATTGGTGCCCCAGATCACCACGCAATCGGACTTCGCCATCTCCCGGGGATCAGGCCCTTTGATCGCACCGAGCCCCGCCAGCACACCCGGCCATGCGAGGTTGACGCAGATGGAGCCGAAGAAGCGGGTGTATTTCTTCGCATGGGTGAGACGGTTGAGCCCGTCGCGCATCACGCGGCCCATGGTGCCTGCATAATAATAGGGCCAGACGCTCTGCGCCCCATGCTCGCGCTCGGCGGCGAGGAAACGCTCGGCGATGAGGTCGAGCGCCTCGTCCCAGGAGATGCGCGCGAACTGCCCGGAGCCCTTCGGTCCCGTGCGCTTCAGGGGATGGAGCAGCCGCTCGGGATGATGGATGCGCTCGGAATAACGCGCGACCTTCGCGCAGATGACGCCCGCCGTATAGGTCTGGTCCTGCGCGCCTCGGATGCGCCCGATGCGGCGCCCCTCGATCACCTCCACATCCAGCGCGCAGGCGGAGGGGCAGTCATGCGGGCAGACGGAGGGGCGGTGGACGATGGTCATGAGGCAGCATCGCAGCGGCGGAGCCAAAAGAAAAGAGGGGCCGGCGCGCGCCTACCCCTCTTCAATTCACACGCGGCCGTCAGCTCAGCCGACGATTTCGTTCTGCGAGAACCACTGGGCGATCTCGACCGCAGCGGTCTCGGGAGCGTCGGAGCCATGCACCGTGTTCTCGCCCATGTTGAGGGCGAAGAGCTTGCGGATCGTGCCGGCGTCGGCCTTCTCCGGGTTGGTGGCGCCCATCACTGTGCGATAGCGGGCGATGGCGTCCTCGCCTTCGAGCACCTGAACGACGACAGGACCAGCCGTCATCTGATCGACGAGCTCGCCGAAGAAGGGACGCTCCTTGTGGACGCCATAGAAGGTCTCGGCCTGGGCGCGGGTCATGAGCACGCGCTTCTGGGCGACGATGCGCAGGCCAGCCTGCTCGATCACCGCATTGACGGAGCCGGTGAGATTGCGACGCGTGGCGTCGGGCTTGATGATGGAAAAGGTGTGCTGAACCGCCATGGCTGGGTCCGAACTTTCTGAGTTGAGGGATGCGCGCTTATAGCGGCGCCGCAACCCGCGCACAAGGCGCAATCCCGTCTGCGCCGCCGATCACAAGGAATTGAAACTGCCGATGAGATGCCCTATTTCCATCGACACCGCCTATTTTCTTTCCCGGACCTGACGAGCCCCCATGAACCTTCGTGACCTCAGCTATGTGATCTCCGTTGCGGAGCTGGGCCATTTCGGCCGCGCCGCCATGGCCTGCCACGTCAGCCAGCCCACGCTCTCGGGGCAGATCCTCAAGCTGGAGGAGGAGCTGGGGGTCACGATTTTCGAGCGCGTGGGCAAGCAGGTGCGGCTGACCCCGGTCGGCGAGCAGATCCTCGCCAACGCCCGCCGCTCGGTCGCCGCCGCCAATGACATCGTGGCCGCCGCCCGCGCCAGCCGCGATCCCCTCGCCGGGCCCATTCGGCTGGGGGTGATCCCCACGCTCGCGCCCTATCTGATGCCCTTCGTCCTGCCGCTCGCCGCCCGCGAGCTCGACAAGGCGCCGCTGATGTTGATGGAGGATCTGACCGGCCATCTGCTTCCCCCGCTCACGGACGGGCGCATCGACGCCGCCCTCATCGCCACGGACGCGGGCACCGACAAACTGGCCGAGATCGACCTTTTCGAGGAGCCCTTCTGGCTCGCCATGCCCATCGACGACCCGCTGGCGAGCGAGGCGGAAGTGGATCTTGGCGCCATCGATCCCCGGCGCCTCCTGCTGCTGACGGACGGCCACTGCCTGCGCGATCAGGCGCTGGAGCTCTGCAGCCGTCAGGGCCCGGAAAACGCCGTAGCCGGCTCGGCGGACGTGCGCGCCGCCTCCCTCGAGACCCTCGTGCATCTGACCGCCGCCAAATATGGCCTGACCCTCGCCCCGCGCCTCGCCATGGCCAACTGGGTCGGCCTCAGGGACCGCCTGGCCTTCCGGCCGATCATGGGCGACAAGGCCAGCCGCAAGGTCCGCCTCGCCTTCCGCAAGGACATGCCAAGGCGCAAGGCCATGGAGAAGCTGGCTGAGGTGGTGAAGGCGAGCCTGCCGGACTGCGTGCGGCGGATCGGGTAGGCGGGGCGAGGGCCTTCCATAGGCCCCGCCTATCATTTCAAGAGGCAAAAACGATTTCACTCGACTGAACCGCCGCCCTAGCTTGGCTCGTACACTGCTCGGACGAGACGGGTTTGACCAAAGCCGTCCCATCCGAAATATAGGTGGCGTCAGCCAGCCGGTCCGGCGTGGCTGGAATTCATCCGGAGGAGAGAGATCATGTCCCTCAAGGGCAGCAAGACCGAAGATAACCTGAAGGCCGCGTTCGCGGGTGAGTCGCAGGCCAACCGTCGCTATCTCTATTTCGCCCAGAAGGCTGACGTCGAGGGCTACAACGATGTCGCCACCGTGTTCCGCTCCACGGCGGAAGGCGAGACCGGCCATGCCCATGGCCATCTCGAGTTCCTCGAGGAATGCGGCGATCCGGCCACGGGCCTGCCGATCGGCAAGACCCAGCTGAACCTCGCCGCCGCCGTCGCTGGCGAGACGCACGAATACACCGACATGTATCCAGGCATGGCCCGTTCGGCGCGCGAAGAAGGCTTCGATGAGATCGCCGACTGGTTCGAGACGCTGGCCAAGGCCGAGCGTTCGCATGCCGGCCGCTTCCAGCGCGCCCTCGACGAGATCAAGTGATCCAATCGGATGGTCCGGCCATAAGAGGTCGGACCGTCCATCCACCAACAGATATGAGGAAGCAATGAGAGAGGGAAGCCTCGAAGCTCCCACGCGGCGCCCCATCGATTGGGAAAATCCCGCGTTCTATGACGAAGCCAAGCTTGATGAGGAGATGCGCCGCGTCCTCGACATCTGCCATGGCTGCCGCCGTTGCTTCAATCTTTGCGACAGCTTCCCGCGCCTGTTCGACCTCGTGGACGAGTCGAAGTCTGGCGAGCTCGACACTGTGGCGAGCGAAAGCTTCAAACCCATCGTGGACGCCTGCACGCTCTGCGACATGTGCTTCATGACGAAGTGCCCCTATGTGCCCCCGCACGAATTCGACCTCGATTTCCCGCATCTGATGCTGCGCTATCGCGCCGTCGAGGCGAAGAAGGGCATGAATGAATTCGCCGACCTTCAACTGGCGAAAGTCGACCGCAACGGCAAGATCGCGACGGCCATCGCGCCGCTGGCGAACTGGGCCAGCGACCGTTCGAACGGCCTGACGCGCGGCCTTCTTGAGAGCGTCGCGGGCCTTGACGCTGAGGCGGAGTTGCCGAAATACGCGCCCACCACCTTCGTCGCGCAGGCCAAGGCCTCGCCCATCGTGGTGAACAAGGACGCCCCGGCCTATGGCCGCAAGGCCGTCATCTACGCGACCTGCTTCAACAACTACAACGACACCGATGTGGGCGTCGCCGCGCGCGCGGTGCTCGCCAGGAACGGCGTCGAGACCGAAGTGGTTCACCCCCACTGCTGCGGCATGCCCATGCTGGAGCAGGGCCTCATCGGTGAAGTCGCCAAGAGCGCCGACGCCGTCGCCGACGCGCTGAAGCCTTATATCGAGAAGGGCTATGACGTCATCGCGCTGGTGCCCTCCTGCGCCCTGATGATGAAGTTCGAATGGCCGCTGATCCGCCCGAACAGCGCGGATGTGAAGCGGCTGGCGGGCGCGACCTTCGACCTCTCCGAATATATCGTCGACATCGCCAAGAAGAACGGCATGGCGCCGGGCCTGAGCCCTGTGCCGGGCGGCGTCTCGCTGCACATATCCTGCCATTCGCGCGCTCAGAACATGGGCCAGAAGGCGGCGGAGATGCTGCAGCTTCTGCCCGAAGCGGATGTGAAGGTCATCGAGCGTTGCTCGGGCCATGGCGGCGCCTGGGGCTTCAAGAAGAAGAACTTCGAAACCGCCCTCAAGGTCGGCAAGCCCGTGGCGCGCACCACGCGCGATGCGGGCAAGAGCTTCGTCACATCTGAATGTCCGCTGGCGGGCGTTCACATTGCGCAAGGCGTGGAGAAACTGGGTGGGGAGGCGGCCAAACCCGAGATCGTCCGCCACCCGATCCAGATCCTCGCCCGTTCCTACGGACTGTAAAAGCATCGGGGCCCCTGCCCCGACCGCTCAACCTTTCACCTGGGACGCTTTGTCCTCACCGGGAGTATGACCCATGGCCAACAAGCATGAGATCACTGCGGCTGACATCATGCCGCTCGAAGCCTATGCGAAGGTGCGCACGCAGACGCGCCGCCAACTCGCCGAGCGCAAAAAGAACCGCCGCGTCGAAGTTGGTCCGCATGTGACCTTCTACTTCGAGAACTTCGACACGATGTGGCTTCAGGTGCAGGAGATGCTGCATATCGAGCGTGGCGGCGAGGCGCAGATGGTCGATGAGCTCGCGGCCTATAATCCGCTGGTGCCCAAGGGGCAGGAGCTGGTCGCGACCTTCATGATCGAGATCGACGATCCCGAGCGCCGCAAGCGCATCCTGGGCCGCCTTGGCGGCATCGAGGAGACGACCTTCGTTCAGGTCGGCGCAGAGAAGATCGCCGGCCATGCGGAAGCCGATCAGGACCGCACCACCGCCGAGGGCAAGGCCTCGTCGGTGCAGTTCGTTCATTTCACCTTCACCCCCGCCCAGATCGCGGCGATCCGCACCCCCGGCACGCCGGTGATCGTGGGCATGGGCCATGCGAACTACAGCCACATGGCCGTGCTGCCCGAGAATGTGCGCGCGGAGCTGGCGGGCGATTTCGACTGACGCCCTGCGATGGCGCGTGGCGGTTGCCTGCCGCCCCGCGCCATGCCAGATAGCGGCCCATGCTCCATATCAACGACCTCACCTATCGGCTCGGGCCGCGGCTGCTTTTCGATGAGGCCACCGCCGCGCTGCCGGACCGGGCGCGGGTTGGCTTTGTGGGGCGCAACGGGGCGGGCAAGACCACCCTGTTCCGCATGATCGCCGGCGAGCTTGGGCCTGAATCCGGCTCGACCACCCTGCCCCGCAACGCCAGGCTCGGCCGCGTCGAGCAGGAGGCGCCGGGCGGGCCGGGCGCCTTGATCGACTTCGTGCTCGACGCCGACAAGGAGCGCGGCGCGCTCATGGCGGAGGCGGAGACCGCGACTGATCCGCACCGCATCGCTGAAATCCAGATGCGCCTTGTCGACATCGACGCCCATGCGGCGCCGGCGCGTGCGGCGGGCATCCTCTCGGGCCTGGGCTTCGACCACGAGGCGCAACAACGCTCCTTGTCGGAGTTTTCAGGCGGCTGGCGCATGCGCGTGGCCCTCGCAGCCGTGCTCTTTTCGGCGCCTGACATTCTGCTCCTCGACGAGCCGACCAACTATCTCGATCTCGAAGGCACGCTCTGGCTGATCGACTATCTCGCGCACTATCCCGCGACCGTTCTTGTCATCAGCCATGACCGCGACCTGCTTGACGAAGTCTGCGACCATATTCTGCATCTCGACCGCGCCAAGCTGACCCTGTGGCGCGGCAATTACACGAGCTTCGAGCGCCAGCGCCGCGAGCAGCAGGCCTTGCAGATGAAGCTCGTCAAGAAGCAGGAAGACCATCGCCGCCACCTGCAGGCTTTCGTGGACCGTTTCCGCGCGCAGGCGACCAAGGCCCGGCAGGCCCAGTCGCGCCTCAAGATGCTGGCGCGCCTCGAGCCCGTCGCCGCCATGGTCGACAGCGAAGTGCTGCCCTTCGACCTGCCCTCTCCAGAAAAGCCCCTCTCGCCGCCCATCGTGGCGATGGAGGGCGCGAGCGTCGGCTATGGCGACAGGACCGTCCTCAACCGGCTTTCGCTGAGCATCTCGAATGATGACCGCATCGGGCTTCTGGGCTCCAACGGCAACGGCAAGTCCACCTTCGCCAAGCTGATCGCCGGGCGGCTCGACGCCATGAGCGGGGCGGTGCGGCGCTCGTCAAAACTCGATGTGGGCTTTTTCGCGCAGCATCAGGTGGATGACCTCACGCCTGGCGGCACGCCCTATTCCCATGTGGCCGAACGCATGCGCGACGGGACGGAAGCCAGGATCCGCGCCCGCTGCGCGCGCATGGGCTTTCCCAATGTGAAGGCGGACACGCGGGTCAGTGAATTGTCGGGCGGCGAAAAGGCGCGCCTGCTGATGGGCCTCGCCACCTTCGACGGCCCGCATCTGCTGATCCTCGACGAGCCGACCAACCATCTCGACATCGACAGCCGCGCCGCCCTCATCGAGGCGCTGAACGACTATCAGGGCGCGGTGATCCTCGTGTCCCATGACCGCTATCTGCTGGAGGCCTGCGCCGACCGGCTCTGGCTGGTGGCCGATGGCACGGTGAAGACCTTTGACGGCGACATGGACGACTATCGCCGCTTCGTGCTGGAGCAGGCCCGCGCGGAGAACCGCAAGAACGCCCGCACCGATGACGGCGCGGAGCAGAAAGAGACTCTCGCCGCCCAGCGCCAGAACAATGCGAAGACCCGTCGCGAGACCGCCCCCCTGCGCAAGAAGATCGAGGCGGTGGAGGCGCGCATGGCGAAATTCACGGATCTGCTGGCGCGGGTGGACGACATGCTCGCCCATCCCGACGCCTATGCGAAGGATGGGTCGAAAGCCTCCCAACTTGCGCAGCAGCGTGCTGAACTGGCGCGCGCGCTTGCGGGCGCGGAGGAGGAATGGCTGGGGCTTTCGGAAGAACTCGAAGCCGCCGTGAACGGCTAGGCGCCTTCGACCCTGGAGCCCACAAGCAGGACGGCCATGGCGACGCCGATGGCGCCCAAGATGAACTGCGTCGCCGAATAGCCGAAGCCCGCCACGAGATAGGTCTCGGGCCAGGGCGTGGCGTAGATGCCGCCATAGAAGGACGTCGCCGCTATGGCCTGCACGCCGCCGCGCTGGGCAGGCGCGCAAAGCCGCCCCATCCATGCGGAGATGACCGGATACATCATGCTGTTGCCCGTGCCCAGCAAGAGCCCGCCCACAAGTGCGAAGGCTGGGCTAGCGCTCCAGGCGGCGACCGCCAGCGCCACGCTGGTCAACAGCAGGCCGCCGCCCGCCAGCAGCCGCGGATGATAGGCCGAGAGCACGCGCATGGCGCCGACGCGGCTGAAGATCATGGCGAAGGTGACGGGAATGAAGAACCAGCCGAGCGCCGTGCCCGCATGCTCCAGCGCAGGCGAGAGATAGGAGGCCGCGTAGCCATAATGCGCGCCGCCGATGAAGAGGGCGAGGACAGGAAACAGATGCCAGCGCCGGGCCGCCGCCGCGACCCCAAGTCCGCCGCCAGCCTTGGGCTTTTCGAGCGGACGAAGACGGAAGGTCAGCGCGAAGGCGATCAGCGCGGGAACGGCGCCCGTCAGGAACATGGCCCGCAGGCCAAAAGTGTTGAGCGTGAATTCGCCGATCGCGGGGGCGAAGGCGAGGCCCAGCGGCACCGTCGCCGAGAAGGCGCTGACAAGATAGACGAAGCGCCTCTGGGTGAGCCTGCTCTGCACATAGACCATGGTCGGCGGCAGAAAAAACCCGACGCCCGCGCCCCAGAGCAAACGCGAAAGCAGCGATGGCCAGAAGGCGTCGCTGGTCAGCGCCATGCTTCCAACGCCGATCAACCCGAGCAGCATGGAGAGGCGCAAAGCCCCCAAGGCGCCGAACCAGCCGATGATGAGGCCTGAGCAGAAGGTCGAGGCGACCACGGGAAAGGCGATGATGGAGAGCACGACGCCGATCTGCTCCAGCGAATAGCCGAGCCGCCCGAAGGCCACCGCCACAAGGGTCGAATGGGTCGCGGTGATGGAGAAGAGCAGGCTCGCCAGAGCCATGATCCAGAATTCGCGCTGCGCGGTCTGGTCGATGAAGTCCTGTTCAGGGGCGCCCGAATCGGCGCCGGGTGTTTTTTCTGAAGACATGAAACTGGATTAATCAGGTCGCGTCGCAGGCGTAAACCCGAATCCGCTGGCGGCCGGGGGCTCAGGCCTTCTTGCTCCAGCCGCCGTTGTCGTCCTGCTGCCAATAAGAGAGGTCCAACCCCCTGGCCTTCAGCTCTTTCCACTGGGCGCGCGCGGCCTGCAGCTCCGCCTCGTCATTGCCGTCGAACATGACGACGATCCGCGCATAGGCGCCGCCCGCATCCAGCACCGGCGCGACGCGGGCGCTTTCGATGAAGAAGCGGATCTCGGCCTCGTTCGGGTTCTCCGGCCCCGTGGTCAGATAGACATGCTGCAACTCGGCGTCGCCGTCCGCCGCAGTGCCATGGGCGAGGAAGGTCTCGTCGGCATAGGTCCACAGAAACGCATCGAGCGCGCTCAGGCGCTCCTGCGTGGACAGCTGCACCACCGCCGTCCATCCCCGTTCGATGGAGCGCTCAAGCAGGATGGGCAAGGCCTTCTCTAGGGGCTGAGCGGTGAGGTGATAAAACCAGATTTCCATCATTGACCCGTCAGAATGACAAAATTCCGGTCGGTCGGGGTCCAGAGCAGGCCGATGTCGACGCCGCCGCCCGCATGTTCCTCGACCCGGCCGGAAAAGACGACGTCGCCGCGCTCGCGCGAGCCGCGCAGATATTCGGCGGCGTCTCCGGCCATGCGCTTGATGGTCGCCTCGGCGCGCCCCAGCGGCCACTTCAAAGCGGAGACCAGCGCAGCCTCCTGCACCCTATCGAACTGGGAGAGCAGCGCGGCGTCGGCGGGCAAGGTGATTTTCGCCTCGAAACTGACGAAAGCCTCCTCCTTGCAGCGCAAGACGCCATCAATGCGCCCGCGCGTCACGAGGTCGAAATTATCGAGGCCCGCGCCCGCCCCGCGCGAGACCACCAGCGGCCGGACGAACTCGGGCTTGAGGTCGCCCGCCGCGCGCACCATGGCCTCCTTGAATCCCGAACAGCCCGCCGTCTGCGCGAGCGCCGGGGCGGCGGCGCCGGCAGCGACGGCCAGAACTGAAAGAAGGAGCCGAATCCGGGACATCGTGGCCTTCCGGGCGAATGTTCACCCTTCGTAATGCTCCGCCACGAGTCTGTCGAGCAGGCGCACGCCCCAACCTGAGCCCCAGCTCTGGTTGATGTCGGTCTGGGGCGAGGCCATGCCGGTGCCGGCGATGTCGAGATGGGCCCAGGGGACATCGTTGACGAAGCGCTGCAACAGCTGCGCGGCGGTGATCGAGCCCGCGTGGCGTCCGCCCACATTCTTCATGTCGGCGAATTTGGAGTCGATCAATTTGTCGTAAGCGGCGCCCAGCGGCATGCGCCAGACCTTCTCCCCCGTCGCCAGACCGACCGAGGTCAGGCGCGTCGCAAGCTCGTCATTGTTCGAGAAGAGGCCCGCATGTTCATTGCCGAGGGCGACCAGGATGGCGCCCGTGAGGGTGGCGAGGTTGATCATGAACTTCGGCTTGAACTTGTCCTGCACATGCCAGAGCACATCGGCGAGGACGAGGCGGCCTTCCGCGTCGGTGTTGATGATCTCGATGGTCTGGCCCGACATGGTCTTGACGATGTCGCCGGGACGCTGGGCGGTCCCGCTGGGCATGTTCTCCACGAGGCCGATGGCGCCGATGGCGTTGACCCTGGCCTTGCGCGCGGCGAGCGCATGCATGAGGCCGGTGACGCAGGCCGCGCCCGCCATGTCGCCCTTCATGTCCTCCATGCCGCCGCCCGGCTTGATGGAGATGCCGCCGGAGTCAAAAGTCACGCCCTTGCCGATGAAGGCGACCGGCGCCTCCCCGGCCTTGCCGCCGTTCCAGCGCATGATGACGCAGCGGCTCTCATGGGTGGAGCCCTGCCCCACGCCCAGCAAGGCGTTCATGCCCAGCTTCGTCATCGCCTCGATGTCCAGCACCTCGATCTCGACGCCGAGCTTCGAAAGCTCGCTGGCGCGATGGGCGAATTCCGTCGGGAAGAGGACGTTCGGCGGCTCATTGACGAGGCTGCGGGCGAGCTTGACGCCCTCCGCGATGGCGTTGGCGTGGCCTGCGGCCCGGCGGGCGGCCTCCGGATCGGCGACGCCGATGGTCACCTTCACGGTCGAGGGCTTCTCGTCCTCCTCCTTCTTCTTGGTCTTGTAGAGGTCGAACTGATAGGCGCGAAGCTGCACGCCCATGGCGAATTCCGCCGCCGCGACCGCCGGATCGCCGCGCCATTCCGGCAGATCGAAGACGATGGCGACGCTGGCCGCGCCAGAGGCCTTGCCCATGGCGTGACCGCCCATGGCGACATAGTTGAGGGAGGGCTCGCCGGGCGCGGGCTTCTTCGCCGGCGCTGCGCCCGCCACGACGAGGCGGCCAGCCTGCAGCCCGGCCGGAGCGAGCAGGTCCATGGCGGAGGAGGCCTTGCCCTTGAACTTGGCGGTTCCGGCCGCCCGCTTCAAAACATCGACCGACCCGCCCAGCAGGCCATGGGTCGCATGGGACAGGGTCAGCTCCTCCCCGGCGAAGACGATCAGCGTGTCAACGGCGCCGTCCGGCTTGATCTCGTCGAGCGCGGCGAAGGTCACTTCAAGGGTTTGCGACATGGTTGGCCTTTCTCAGGGGAGGACGCCGTGCGGCGAAGGAGTCGGCCGCCATCATGGGAAGGATCGAATCCGCGCGCAACATCCATCGCGCGTCCGGACACGAATTCGCCGTGAGAGGATGGTGAAAGCGACTTCTGCGAAGCTTCCCCGCTCGAAAGCCGGGGGATGGCCCGCAAGGCCGCTCCAAGGGCGGTAGCGAAAAGATCCGCCCCCCGATAAGGTGGGCCTGTGTCGAAGTTTGTTGAGGCCGGTGCGGACGCAAAAACCCCATGTCGTTGATTGAGCGATATATTTTTAAGATGGCCGGGGCCTCGTTCCTGGCCGCGCTCGGCGGCCTCACGGGCGTGATCTGGGTCACCCAGGCGCTCAGGGATTTCGACCTTCTGACCACCAAGGGCCAGTCCCTGCTGGTTTTTCTCTTCGCGACCGGCCTCGTCGTCCCCTCCCTGCTGATGATCGTCGCGCCCATCGCGCTTTTTGCGGCGATTCTTTTCACCCTCAACAAGCTCAACGGCGACAGCGAACTTGTGGTCTTGAGCGCGGCTGGCCTCTCGCCGGGCCGCCTGCTGCGCCCCTTCATCACGCTGATGCTCATGGTCGCGCTTCTGGTGGGGAGCATGTCGCTCTGGCTGATGCCGGCGAGCTTCGCCCAGCTTCGCGCCCTCCTGTCACAGGTCCGCACGGACTTTCTGTCGCGGGTGGTGCGCGAGGGGCAATTCTCGACCCTGGACCGGGGCTTCGTCTTCCACTACCGCGAGCGCGGCCCCGGCGGCGCCTTGCTTGGCATCTTCATGCAGGACCGGCGCGACCCCGCCCGGATCAGCACCTACATCGCCGAAAGCGGCGTCACCGTCTTCAACGGGGACGAAAATTATCTGGTTCTGGAGAAGGGCAGCATCCAGCGCCAGACCTCCGGCGGGCGCGACCCTGTCATCGTGGTGTTCGAGCGCTACGCCATCGACCTCGCCCAGTTTGGGGCTGGAACCGAGAACGCCCCCCTGAAGCCGCGCGAGCGCACGACCCCTGCGCTCCTGAATCCCGATCCGCTGGACGTCTATGCGCAGGCGAACGCTGGCCTGATGCGGGCGGAGCTGCATGACCGCATGGTCAATCCGCTCTACGCCATCACCTTCGGCATGATCGCCTTCGCGGCGCTGGCGCAGGCGCGCACCACCCGTCAGGGCCGGGGCCTGGCGCTGCTGGGCGCCATTGCGGCGGCTGTGCTGGTGCGCGGGCTTGGCTTTGGCGTGGCGGCTCTGGTGGCCCGGCATAGCTGGGCGGTCGTGGCCCTCTACGCCTGCCCGCTGGCCAGCATTGCGGCGGCCATAGCCTACGCCCTCCACGGGCCATCCCTGCTGGTCCGTCTGAAGCGGCCTGCGCCGCGCCTGGCGGAGTGACCATGGTCGGCTGGACCCTCACACGCTATCTCGCCATCCGTTTCGCCCTGACCATCGGCGCTGTCTTCGGCACGATCGTAGCGATCATCTACCTCGTTGATTTCGTTGAGATGTTGAGACGCGCCAGCGGCATCTCACAGGCCCCGGCGACGCTCATCGCCTATCTGTGCCTGCTGCGCGTCCCCGCCGTCTCCGAACAGGTGCTCCCCTTCGCCGTTCTGGCGGGCTGCATGTTCGCCTTCGTGAACCTGTCGCGGCGGCTGGAGCTTGTGGTCGCCCGGGCGGCGGGCGTCTCGGTCTGGCAGTTCCTGACCCCGCCCGCGCTGGTGGTGCTGGCGATCGGGGTCTTTTCGGTCGCCATCTACAATCCCCTGTCCGCCGCCGCGAAGGACGAGGCCGACCGGATCGAAACCGATCTTTTCCGGGGCGGGCGCAACGTCACGGACACCAGCATCTGGATCCGGCAGCGCAGCGTCGACGGGCAGTCGATCCTTCGGGCGGAGCAATCGAGCGACAGGGGGAGCCGGCTTTCGACCGTCTCGGTCTTCGTATTTCGCCCCGACGGCTCCTTTCAGGAACGGGTCGACGCGCTCACCGCAACCCTGAAACCGGGGTTCTGGGAGCTGAAGGACGCAAGGGTCAGCGCCCCGGAGGAGGAGCCGCAGATCCACGAAACCTACCTGCTCGCCACCTATCTGTCGCCCGAACAGGTGACGCAGTCCTTCGTGGCCCCGGACGCCGTCTCCTTCTGGCGCCTGCCGGACACCGCCTTCAGGACCGAACAGGCCGGGCTCGACGCCAACCGTTACCGGCTGCGTCACCAGACCCTTCTCGCCAGACCCCTGATGTTGCTGGCCATGCTCCTGATCGCCGCTTCCTTTTCCTTAAGGTTCTTTCGATTTGGCGGCGTCGCCCGGACCGTTGCGGGTGGCGTTATGGCAGGGTTCGTGCTTTATGTGGCGACCAAGCTTGTGGGCGACCTCGGCGGGGCGGGGCTCTTGAGCGCGCCCGCAGCCGCCTGGACGCCCGCGATCCTGGGGAGTTTGTTGGGTACGCTTGCGTTGTTGAATCAGGAGGATGGCTGAATGGGGCGGCGTTCGAGCCCCGATCCGCGTCTATCGCCGTCCACGGGCTCCGTGCGGGCGGCGCTGGCCTATGGCGCATTGGTCCTCGCGCTCGCTGGCGCTCCCGGCGTCGCGCAGGCAGCCTCCCCTGGCAAGGCCAAGCCTGCGGCGAGCGCCGAGGCCAAGGACCGCCTGTTCCTGCAAGCACAGGAAATGATTTACGACCGCGACTCCAGCAAGGTCGAGGCGCGCGGCGACGTCCAGATCTATTATCAGGGGCGGGCCCTTCAGGCCGACCGGGTCGTCTACGACCGCGCCCGCAACCGCGTCCACGCCGAAGGCCGCGCCAAGCTGACCGAGAAGGACGGCACGGTCTCCTATGCGGACCGTTTCGAACTGACCGACGATTTCAAGGACGGCTTCGTCGACTCCATCCGCATGGACTCGACCGAGAACACCCATCTGACCGGCGCCCGCGGGGAGCGGTCGCAGGGCAATGTGATGGTTCTGGACAAGGCGACCTACACCGCCTGCCCGGCCTGCGAGGACGACCCCGAAAAGCCGCCGTTCTGGCAGGTGCGCGCCAAGCGGATCATCCACAACAAGGATGAGCAGACGGTCTATTATGAGGACGCCACGCTGGAGTTCAGCGGCGTCCCCATCGCCTATGTGCCGTTCTTGTCGATGGCCGATCCCAGCGTGACGCGCAAGAGCGGCGTTCTGGCGCCGCGCTACACCGTGAAGAGCAATCTTGGCGTCGGGTTCGGCCTTCCCCTGTTCTGGGCGCTCGCGCCCAACTATGACCTGACGCTGACCCCGAATTTCTATTCGAAGCAAGGGCTCCTGCTGAACGGGGAATGGCGCCACCAGGTCATGAACGGCGCCTATAACGTGCGGGCGTCCGGCATCTTCCAGAATGACGCCAAGGTTTTCCAGCCCGCCCCCAATGGCCCCGGCGACCGCACCTTCCGCGGATCCATCCAGAGCGCGGGCCAGTTCATGCTCAACGACAAGTGGCGCTTTGGCTGGGACGGCACCTATCTGACCGACCGCTGGTTCTTCACCGATTACCAACTGCCGGCCTCGGCGCTGTCGGCGAACTATTTCCGCGAAGCCACCTCGACCCTTTATCTCACGGGGCAGAGCGAGCGCGCCTTCTTCGATCTGCGCAGCTATTATTTCCAGGGCCTGAGCAGCTACGACCTGCAGGCGCAGCAGCCTGTGGTCGGGCCGGTCTGGGACTACAACAAGTCCATCGCCCTGCCCGCCGCGCGCACAGGCGGCGTCGGCGGCGAGCTTGAGATCGACGCGAACTTCACCCATCTGAACCGCGAGCTTGCGTCCTTCCAGGCGAAGAACACACCCAGCGGCATGCGCACGCTGGACAACGCCTTCAGCCTTTATGACGTATGTCCGGTCAATGCGCCGAGCGCCCTTTACACACGCGCGAATTGCCTCATTCGCGGCGTCGGCGGCGACTATACGCGCGCGACGGCAAGCGCGACCTGGAAGCGGCAATTCATCGACCCCATCGGGCAGGTCTGGACGCCCTTCGCCTTCGCCCGCATGAACGGCGTGTTCCTGACGCTGAACCGGACGAACTCGATGACCTTCGCCTCGGCCAACGGCACGTCGATCATCCGGAACGCTTCGCAGACCAACTTCTTCGGCAATGACGCGAACTCCTTCTATGGCCTGCTGACGCCCGGCGTCGGCGTCGACTACCGCTATCCCTTCTCCCTGACGACGAGCTGGGGCACGCATGTCATCGAGCCCATCGCGCAGATCATCGTGCGGCCGAATGAATCCGCCAGCGCCTCGCTCGTGAACGAGGACTCGCAAAGCCTGGTGTTCGACGACACCAACATGTTCATGTGGAGCAAGTTCTCGGGCTATGACCGCATCGAAGGCGGCACACGAGCCAACCTGGGCGGCCAGTATACGATGACCTTCCTCAACGGCGGCTATACGAACCTCATGCTCGGGCAATCGCTCCAGCTCGCCGGGCGCAACTCCTACGCCACGCCCGACATCGCCAACATCGGCCTGTCCTCAGGGCTCGAGAGCAGGCGCTCGGACCTTGTCTCGCGCTTCGCCATCGCGCCCAACTCCATTTTCTCCTTCATCGCCAAGGGTCGTTTCGATCCTGACAATATGCATATGCGGCGTTTCGACATGACGGGCAGCGGCACGCTTGGGCCGCTCGCCGCCTCGCTGCAATACGCCAACTATCAGGCGCAGCCCGACATCGGCTACTACAAGCGCCGCGAGGGCGTCTCGACCTCCTTCAAATACAAGATCGACCAGAACTATTTCCTGTCGAGCAGCGTCATCTTCGACCTCTCGCGCCACCGCTACAACCTGACGCCGGGCATCGGCGGCCACGCGGGCGTCCTGTCGCTGGCGGGCATAGGCCTGGGTCTGGGCTATACGGATGAATGCACGACCTTCAGCGTCAATTACGCGTCGGTCTACACCGAGAAGGCGGGGAGCAGCGCCGGGACGGTGACGGGGCCTGTGCGCAACCAGACCCTCCTGTTCGAGCTTCAGCTGCGCACCCTCGGCGACACGCGATTCAAATCGAGCCTCGGCGACATCAAGGTGCAGGATGGTCTTGGAGGCCTGAGCGGACATTGATAGAAGATCAGTCGCTGTCTCGCTCTGCGAACGAAGGAATCCTCATGTCCAAGCTGATGCCCGCCTGGCGCGCCGCTCGATTCGCCCTTCCCCTTGCAAGCGCCTTGGCGCTGGGGGCGCTCGCGCCGGCGCCGGCCCATGCGCAGGCGGTGATCGGCTCCGTCAATGACGACCCCGTGACCAATGTGGACGTCGAGCAGCACATGAAGATCCTGAGCGTCCTGCGCAAGGGCGCCACGCGCGAAGCTGCTCTGGAATCGATCTACGAGACCCGGCTCAAGCTGATGGAGATCTCGAAATACAAGGTCAATCCGGTCGATCAGGACATCGGCTGGGCGCTGGGCATGACCGCGCGCGGCCTGAAGACCGATCCTCAATCCCTCGTTGGCGCCCTGCAGCGCGCCGGCGTCACCGACGACCAATGGCGTCAGAAGTGGAAGGCTGAAGCCGGCTGGATGCAGCTCATCCGCGCGCTGAACCGCACCCTTGAGGCGAGCGAAAGCGAGGTGCGCGCGGAGCTCGCCAAGACCGGCTCGGGAAAGACCGCCGAATATACGATCCGTCAGGTCATTCTCGTGGTTCCCAATGGCGCGAACGCCGAGGGCCGCCTGGCTGAAGCCAATCAGTTGCGCACCCGTTTCACCGATTGCGCCAGCGGCATGCCGCTCGTCGCAGCCTTCCGCGACGCCGCGATCAAGGAGCCGGTCACCCGCTCCAGCTCTTCGCTGCCGGAGGGGCTACGCAAGATCATCGAATCGACCTCCGTCGGCCGCCTGACGCCGCCCTCCCGCAGCGCGCAGGGCGTCGAAATGCTGGCCGTCTGCAACAAGAGCGACAAGCAGGATTCGGCCGCCGCCGAAAACGTGCGCAACGATCTCGTCTTCAGGAAGCTGCAAGGCGATTCAGACTCGCGCTACAAGGACATCCGCGCCAAGGCGGTGATCGTCAAACGCTAGGTGGTCCATGTCAGATCGCGCAGCCCCGCTGGCGGTGACGCAGGGCGATCCTTCGGGCGTCGGCCCCGAGATCGCCATCAAGGCCTGGCTCGCGCGCAAGGCGGATGCGCCGCCCTGGTTCCTGCTCGCCGACCCCGACCATATCGAGCGCACCGCAAAAACGCTGGGCCTTGATGCGCCCGTCAAAGGCGTGACGCCCGCGCAGGCTGCTGACGTCTTTGCGCAAGCGCTGCCGGTCGTGCCGCTTCATGCGCGGGTCATCGGAATCCCCGGCAAGCCCGACGCGCTGGACGCGCCTGCGACCCTCGAGGCCATCGAACGCGGCGTCATGATGGTGCGCAGCGGGCAGGCGCGCGCCCTCGTCACCAATCCCATCGCCAAGGATGTGCTCTACAAGGCCGGGTTTCACCATCCCGGCCATACCGAATGGCTGGGCGAGCTGGCGGAGCGCGAATGGGACTGCGGCCCCCTGCGCCCGGTCATGCTGATCTGGTCGGACGAACTCGCCGTCGTGCCCGTCACGATCCACCTCGCCCTGACGCGGGCCATCGCGGAGCTGACGACGCAGGCCATCGTCGAGACCGCCCGCATCACCGCTCAGGATTACCGCACCCGCTTCGACGTCGCTGCGCCGCGCCTCGCTGTGGCCGGGCTCAACCCCCATGCGGGAGAGAACGGAACCATGGGGCGCGAGGACATAGAGATCGTCGCGCCCGCCGTCGCGCAATTAAAGGCCGAGGGCATAGACGCCCGCGGCCCCCTGCCGCCCGACACCATGTTTCATGCGGCGGCCCGCGCGCGCTATGACGTCGCCATCTGCATGTATCACGATCAGGGCCTCATTCCCGTCAAGACGCTGGCCTTCGACAGCGGCGTCAACACCACGCTCGGCCTGCCCTTCGTGCGCACATCGCCCGACCATGGAACCGCCTTCGACATCGCAGGCAAGGGCGTCGCGCAGGAAGCCAGCCTCGTCGCCGCCATCGCCCTGGCGGCGCGGCTCGCGAGCGCGCAGACATGAGCGCCATCGACGATCTGCCGCCCCTGCGCGACGTGGTCGAAGCCCATGGCCTGCTTGCGAAGAAATCGCTGGGGCAGAACTTCCTCTATGACCTCAACCTCACCAGCCGCATCGCCCGCGCCGCTGGTCCGCTGGATGGCGTCACCATCGTCGAGATCGGCCCCGGCCCCGGCGGCCTGACGCGGGCGCTGCTGGCCGAAGGCGCCCGGCAGGTGATCGCCGTCGAGCGGGATGAGCGGTGCCTGCCTGCGCTTGCTGACATCGCCGCGCGCTATCCCGGGCGCCTGCATGTGGTGAGCGGCGACGCGCTTGAGGTGGACCTCGGGGCGCTTGTCGCCGCACATGGCGGCGGCCCCGCCCGCATCTGCGCCAACCTGCCCTATAATGTCGGCACGGCCCTGCTGGTGCGCTGGCTCGAATCCGATCCATGGCCGCCATGGTTCGACCGGCTGACGCTCATGTTCCAGCGCGAGGTGGCCGAGCGCATCGTGGCGACGCCCGCCCAGCGTGTCGACTATGGGCGCCTTGGCGTGCTCACCGGCTGGCGCAGCCGCGCCCGCATCCTCTTCGATGTGCCGCCCTCGGCCTTCACGCCGCCGCCGAAGGTCACGTCCTCCGTCGTGGAGCTGATCCCCCGCGCCGAGCCCCTGCCCTGCGACGGACGGGTGCTCTCAGCCCTCACGCAGGCCGCCTTTGGGCAAAGGCGCAAGATGCTGCGCCAGTCGTTGAAGGGCTTCGCCCTGCGCGGGCGGACGCTCGACGCCGGCGCCCTGCTGGAGGCGGCGGGAATCGAGCCCACGAAACGCGCCGAGGAAGTGGATGTCGAGGGCTTCGTGCGGCTGGCGCAGATGGCGGCGGATCAGGCCCCAAGGGATCAGGCCCAAGGCGATCAGGCCCAGGGCGCCGTCTCGCCGTTGGGATAGACCCGCCAGGCGAAAGTCCCGGCCTTGGCGACCACCACATGCCCCGCCTTGGCTTTGGCGAGCAGATGCCGGAACACGAGCGGCTGGCGCCAGACATGGGGCTTTTTGGGGTCGCAGACCGCCAGATATTCATCCGAATCAGCGTCGATCATGAAAAGAACGCCGGTGCGATGGGGATTGAGCACCACCGCCACGTCCCGCTCTGTCAGCCATTCGCATTCGAAATCGCGGCAGACATCGGGGCGCTTTTTATAGACCTTGCAGCCGCCGCCGAGCTTGCAATTGGCGCACAGGACGCCCGCAGGCTTGTCGAATTCGTCGATCTCCAGCACCTGACAGCAGAGGGTGCAGGGTCCGCAGGACCGTCCAGGTGCGGCAGGCATGGAGACTCCGGAACGATTCAATCAACCTCTGTCACATCCGCATAACCAATCGCAACGCCGCTGTAGAGCCTGAAAAGGCCTCAGCCGATGGTTTTCCCCGCCCCATCACGCCGCAACCCATGTCTTGACTTGGATGTGTGGAGGTTGTTCCTGCGATCAAACATCTCGAAGCGGCAGGGTTCTATGGCCAAAGCTTTCGTATTTCCTGGTCAGGGTTCGCAATCCCCAGGCATGGGCAAGGCGCTGGCCGCCGAATTTCCGCAGGCCGCAGCCGTCTTTGCGGAGGTTGACGACGCGCTCGGCCAGAAGCTCTCCGCCCTCATGTTCGAGGGGCCCGAGGCGGACCTCACCTTGACCGCCAACGCCCAGCCCGCCCTCATGGCGGTCAGCATGGCCGTCATGCGCGTGCTGGAGGCCGAAGCGGGGCTTGATCTGGCGCGCGACGCCAAATTCGTGGCCGGCCATTCGCTGGGCGAATATTCCGCCCTCGCGGCGGCGGGCGCCTTCACCCTCGCCGACACGGCCCGTCTGCTGCGCCTGCGCGGCGAGGCCATGCAGAAGGCGGCGCCGGTCGGCGAAGGGGCCATGGCCGCCATTCTGGGCCTCGAATTCGGCCCGGTGGCCGCCATCGCGACGGAAGCCGCCCGGGAATTTCATCTTCAGGGCGCCATCTGCCAGGCCGCCAACGACAATGGCGGCGGGCAGGTCGTGATCTCCGGAACAAAATCAGCTGTGGAAAAAGCCATGGAGCTGGCCAAGGCCGCAGGGGCCAAACGCGCCCTTTTGCTGCCGGTCTCCGCGCCCTTCCATTGCGCCCTCATGCAGCCCGCGGCCGAGGCCATGGCGGCGGCTTTGGCGCAGGTGAGCATTCAGGCGCCCCGCGCGGCCCTGGTGGCCAATGTGCTGGCCGCGCCGATCACCGATCCCGCAGAGATCCGCCAGCGCCTTGTCGAACAGGTGACGGGCACGGTCCGCTGGCGGGAATCGATCGCCTATATGGCGGGCGAGGGCGTGACGACCTTCTATGAAATCGGCGCTGGCAAGGTTCTCTCGGGCCTCGTGAAGCGCATCGCCGACAGCGCGACAGGGGTCTCCATCGGGACGCCGGCCGACATCGCCGCCTTCAAGACCGCCCATCAGGGCTGATCCGGTTCAGGAGAAGAAACATGTTTGAACTCAACGGCCTGACAGCGCTGGTCACAGGCGCGACCGGCGGCCTCGGCGGCGCCATGGCCCGCGCCCTTCACGCGCAGGGCGCGACGGTCGCGATCTCCGGCACAAGGCGCGAGGCTCTCGAGGCTCTGGCGGGAGAGCTTGGCGAGCGCGTCCATATCCTGCCCTGCGACCTCTCCGACAAGGCGCAGGTCGAGGCTCTGGTTCCTGCAGCCGAAGCCGCCATGGGTCAGCTCGACATTCTCGTGAACAATGCGGGCGTCACCAAGGACGGCCTGTTCATGCGCATGAAGGACGAGGACTGGGACGCGGTGCTCGCCATCAACCTGACCTCCGCCTTCCGTCTGTCCCGGGCTGCCCTTAAAGGCATGATGAAGCGTCGTTTTGGCCGCATCATTGGAATCACCTCGGTGGTCGGCGTGACCGGCAACCCGGGCCAGGGCAATTACGCCGCCTCCAAGGCCGGCATGATCGGCATGTCCAAGTCTCTGGCCGCCGAAGTCGCCACCCGCAACATCACCGTGAACTGCATCGCGCCGGGCTTCATCGCCAGCCCCATGACCGACGCGCTGAACGACAAGCAGAAAGAGGCGATTCTGGGGACGATCCCCGCCGCGAAGCTGGGTTCTGGCGAGGACATCGCCGCCGCGCTCGTCTATCTCGCCAGCCGCGAGGCCGGCTACATCACGGGCCAGACCCTGCATGTCAACGGCGGCATGGCCATGATCTAAGCCAGCAATTAAGGGCCTCGGGCGCTCTCGCCTTGGGCATTGAAGTGTGTTACCTACCGCCGTTCCTTTCAGGGGCTCGCCTTTCGCTTGCGATTGAGCTTTGGGGAACGTCAGGTACAGTCAAGGTTTGAAACGCGGCGGGCTCAGGCGCGCAGGCTGTTTCGGTCACGGGGCGATCGGGTTGTCCGGTCCACGAATTCACATAGCTAAACGAGGACAAAATGAGCGATGTCGCCGAGCGCGTAAAGAAAATCGTGATCCAGCATCTCGGCGTGGACGCCGAGAAGGTGGTCGAGAACGCTGACTTCATCGATGATCTGGGCGCCGATTCGCTCGACCGCGTCGAACTCGTCATGGCCTTCGAGGAAGAATTCGGCGTCGAGATTCCCGATGACGCGGCGGAGTCCATCGTGACCGTCGGCGACGCCGTGAAGTTCGTCGAAAAGGCGAAGGCCGCCTGATTGGGCGGGCCCGCTGCGGGCGGGCCCCTCCATCTTTCCTTGATAGTCTTCATGAGGGGCGGCCTGCCTGCCCATCGGATATTTGCAGCCGGGTCGGTTTCTCCGGCCCCTTGCGCCCATTCGCGCGAATGCATCGGGAAATCGTATGAGAAGGGTCGTCATCACCGGTCTCGGGATGGTCTCGCCGCTGGCTTGTGGCGTCGAGGAAACCTGGAAGCGCCTGCTTGAAGGGCGCAGCGGCGCTCGGCGTGTTGAAACCTTCGACGTTTCAGACATCGCCTGCCAGATCGCCTGCGTGGTTCCCCGCGGCGACGGATCGGATGGCACCTTCAATCCGGACCAGTGGATGGAGCCGAAAGAGCAGCGCAAGGTCGATGACTACATCATCTTCGCGGTCGCCGCCGCCACTCAGGCCTTGCGCGACTCCGGCTGGAGCCCCAGGACCCATGAAGAGCAGTGCGCCACGGGCGTATTGATCGGCTCGGGGATCGGCGGCCTCGGCGGCATCTATGAGACCTCTCTGCTCCTGCAGGAGAAAGGGCCGCGCCGCGTGTCCCCCTTCTTCATTCCGGGGCGCCTCATCAATTTGTGCTCGGGCTATGTCTCGATCATGCACGGCCTCAAGGGCCCCAACCATTCCGTCGTCACGGCCTGCTCCACCGGCGCCCACGCCATCGGCGACGCCGGCCGCCTGATCGCGCTTGGCGACGCGGACGTCATGGTGGCCGGCGGCGCCGAATCCGCCGTCAACCGGATCGGCCTCGCAGGTTTCGCCGCCTGCCGCGCGCTCTCCACCAATTTCAACGATCGCCCGACCCAGGGCTCCCGGCCCTATGACAAGGACCGTGACGGCTTCGTCATGGGCGAGGGCGCGGGCTGCGTCGTGCTCGAGGAATATGAGCACGCCAAGGCGCGCGGGGCCCGGATCTACGCCGAACTGATCGGCTATGGCCTGTCGGGCGACGCCCACCACATCACCGCCCCCGCCGAGGATGGCGACGGCGCCTTCCGCTGCATGAGCATGGCGATCAAGCGCGCGGGCATCGCGGCCTCGGACCTTGATTACGTCAACGCCCACGGCACATCGACGCCGCTTGGCGATGAGATCGAGCTTGGCGCCGTGGCCCGCGTGATCGGCGACGCCGCCTCGAAGGTCTCGATGTCCTCGACGAAGTCGTCCATCGGCCATCTTCTGGGCGCTGCGGGCGCCGTCGAGGCGATCTTCTCGACCCTTGCGATCCGCGACCAGATCGCGCCTCCGACCCTCAATCTCGACAATCCCTCGGTCGAGACGAGCATCGACCTCGTTCCCCATGTGGCGCGCAAGCGCAAGATCGACGTGGTCCTGTCGAACTCGTTTGGCTTTGGCGGAACCAACGCATCGATCATCATGCGGCGCGCGCAATAGGCCTCTGCACAGATTTCTTTCGGAAAACCCCGAGAAATCGACGTTTGGGAGAGAATCTGTTTTTCGCCACAAACTTCGGTAGGCTAGAGTGGAATCAGTTGTGTAACCCGAGGCAGTGGTCTGAACGATGAGTGGCGCCAATCCGACAGAGCCATCGCCAGATTCCAATCCCGAACAATCCTCGGGCATGCCCGGACGGCGCCAACTGAGAACGCCCCGCGAGGCCCTTCAGCCGGAAGATGCGCCGGCGCCCCCCGTCCCGCAAAGACGCGCCCGCAGGCGCCCCACCCTCTCCGCCCTGAGCGGCTTCCTGTCGTTTTTGCTGATCCTCGCCGTGAGCGGCATGGGCTTCTTCGCCTGGTCGCAACAGCAGATGCGCGCTTCCGGACCTTTGGAGGGAGATCGGGTCGTCCTCATCGCCCCGCGCACGGAAGTATATGAAATCATTAGCCAACTTGAGCGGGAAGGGGTCATCGAAAACCGCCTTCTGCTGAATTTGGCCCTGCTGGCCGAGGGCAACTGGAGCAAGATCAAGGCGGGCGAATATCTGTTCAAGCAGAACGCAAGCCTGCGCGAGGTCATCGACACCCTGGTGTCCGGCCGCGAGATCCTGCACTCCATCACCATTCCCGAGGGCCTGACCTCGGAGCAGATCATCCAGCGCATCCGCGACTTCGACCTGCTCAGCGGCGACGTCCGGGAAATCCCCAAGGAAGGCACGCTGCTGCCGGAGACCTACCGCGTGGCGCGCGGCATGTCGCGCAACGACCTCATCCGCAAGATGCAGGACGACCAGAAACGTGTGCTCGATCAGGTCTGGGCGCGCCGTTCGGCCGATATTCCCCTGCGCTCGCCCACCGAGCTTCTGATTCTGGCCTCCATCGTCGAGAAGGAGACCGGCAGGGCGGACGAACGGCCGCGCGTGGCGGGCGTGTTCATCAACAGGCTGACGCGGCGCATGCGCCTGCAGTCCGACCCCACCATCGTCTATGGCCTCGTCGGCGGCAAAGGCACGCTCGGTCGCGGGATTCTGCGCGCCGAAGTCGAGCGGCCGACCCCCTACAACACCTACCAGATCGAAGGCCTGCCCCCCGGCCCTATCGCCAATCCGGGCCGCGCGGCGCTGGAGGCGGTGGCCAATCCCTCGCGCACCAAGGAATTCTATTTCGTGGCGGATGGCACGGGCGGCCACGCCTTCGCCGAGACGCTGGAGCAGCACAACCGGAATGTCGTGCGCTGGCGCATGATCGAGCGGGAGAACAAGGCCCAGCAGACCGTCCCGGCCTCTGTGGACCGTTTCCAGCCTGACGCGCCCGCTGGGGCGGGATCTGGCGGCCAGCGGGGCGAGGCGCCTGCCATCAGCGTGCCGACGTTCGGCGCGCTCTCTCCGTCTCAGGGAGCGGCGCCGGAAGCCCCCGTGAAGCCTGCCCAGAGCGCCTCACCCCCGTCGAGCGGCAAGTTCGGCATGGACCCCAAACTCGACAAGTCCCTCGGCCTGAGCTTCCCCGCGCCGCGCAACGTCATGGATGGCCCCATGGATGATCGCGACGACGAGGTGGACGGATCCCTCTATCCAGGAAATGGCGACCGTCGCTCACCGCAGCGCGTTCAATCGCGCCCGAACGGGTCCGGCGATCGCGCCGCCTTCGACAATGACGGGCTGCGCCCCGGCGAGGGAGGCCTGCGGATCGTGCGGATCTTCGACGCGTCGGAGGGCACGCCGCTCGATCCCCTCAAGAACAAGACCTGGGATCTCAATTCCCCCAAGACGGTGCCCGTCCTTCGTCCCGAAGACGAGCAACCGGCCGCTGCGGCCCGCAAGCCCAAGCCCCAGACAGCGCAGGCGCCCCCCGCTCCGGCGCCGAAAGCCGCCGCAAAGCCCGCGCCCGCGCCCGCCAAGCCCAAGGCGAAGCCCGCCCCCAAGCCGGCCGAGGCCGAAGAGGAATAGGGCCAGGAATTGGGCCAGGAACAGGGCAAGGACTGGCAAGACCGCTTGAGCGGGCCCAAAGGCGCCACTATGGTGCGCATCCGTTCTCACGACCCGGCGGTTCCATGAGCCTCAAGAGCATGACAGGTTTCGCGCGCACGTCGGGCCATCGCCCGCCGTGGGGCTGGGCTTGGGAGCTCAAGGCGGTCAACGCCAAGGGGCTGGACGTGCGCCTGCGGCTCCCGCCTGGCTTCGACAGGATCGAGGCGGATGCGCGGGCGAAGCTGACGGGCGGCCTCGGGCGCGGCACCGTCTACGCCACCCTGAGCGTCCAGCGTGAGGCGACGAGCCCGAAAGTGCGCATCAACAGGGATGTGCTGGGCTCGCTGATGGAGGCCCTCGCGGCCCTGCCCGACAGCGCCAGTCTGCGCCCGGCCTCCATGGACGGCCTGCTGGCGATTCGCGGCGTGGTGGAGGTGACCGACGCCGCCGAGGACGAAGACATTCTGGCGGAGGCCGCCGCCGCCGCGCTGAAGGGCCTGGAGGCCGCGCTGCGGGATCTGGTGGCGGCGCGCAAGGCCGAAGGGGCCGCGCTGCAAGCCGTCTTGACCGCGCGGGTCGAGCGCATCGCGGCGCTGACGCAAGCCGCCGAGGATTGCCCCGGCCGCACGGCTGAAGCCGTGAAGGCGCGGCTCGCAAGGTCCATCGCGCAGCTGACCGACGCGAGCCCCGCGCTCGATCCCGCCCGCCTGCATCAGGAGGCGCTGCTGATCGCCGCCAAGGCCGATGTGCGCGAAGAGCTCGACCGGCTGAAGACCCATGTGGCGGCAGCGCGCGAGCTTCTCGCCAGCGAGGCCCCCGCCGGGCGCAAACTCGATTTTCTCGCGCAGGAATTCGCACGCGAGGCGAACACCCTGTGCTCCAAGTCAAATGATGCGGCGCTGACCTCCCTTGGCATGGAGCTGCGCGTCGAGATCGAACAGTTTCGCGAGCAGGTGCAGAACATCGAATGAACGCGACCCAGACCCAGCCGGGCGCAAAGCCCATAGAGACCGGCCGACGCGGCCTGATGCTGATCCTCTCCTCGCCCTCGGGCGCGGGAAAGACCACGCTGACGCGCATGCTGCTGCAGGACAAATCGCTCGACCTGACCCTGTCGGTCTCCTCGACGACGCGCGAGCGAAGGTCGTCGGAGGTGGACGGCATCCACTACCGCTTCATCTCGCGCGACCAGTTCGACCGCATGCGCGGGGATGACGAGTTTCTGGAATGGGCGGAGGTGCACGGCAATTTCTACGGCTCGCCGCGCGCCCCCGTGGAGGCGGTGCTGGCGCAGGGCCGCGACGTGCTCTTCGACATCGACTATCAGGGCACCCAGCAGGTGCGCCGCAAGGCGCCTGACGATGTCGTGACGATCTTCATCCTGCCCCCCACCATGAAGGAGCTGCGCGCGCGGCTGGAGCGCCGGGCGGAGGATTCGCCCGACACCATCGACAAGCGCCTGACCAATGCGCGGCATGAGATCCAGCGCTGGACCAGCTATGACTATGTGCTCGTCAATGACGACCTTCAGCACACCTATCGGCAGGTTCTGACCATCCTGGACGCGGAACGGCTCCGCCGCGCCCGTTCGCAGGACGCGGTCACGCGTTTCGTCGGCAAGCTCCTCGCCGAATGATCAGCTTCCGCGTCCGGCGGCCCGGCGCATCTGCGCGCCCGCTGCGGCGATGTCGGCCACCAGCGCGCTGATATGGCCGCAGGATTGGGTCGCCAGCGCCTGCGGCTCTCCCTCCTTCTGCGCAGGCGGGGCGACGGCGGCGCGGAAGCCGAGCTTGGCCGCCTCCTTGAGCCGCAGGCCCGCATGGACCACGGGCCGCACCGAGCCCGACAGCGCCATCTCCCCGAAATAGACGGTGTCGGCGGGCAGGACGGCGCCTGTCAGCGATGACACCAGCGCAGCGGCGGCGGCGAGGTCGGCGGCAGGCTCGCCAACCCTCAGGCCGCCCGCCACGTTGAGATAGATGTCATGCTGGCCGAGCTTGAGGCCGCCATGGGCTTCGAGCACCGCGATGACCATGGACAGACGCGCGGGATCCCAGCCCACCACCGCCCGGCGCGGCGTGCCGAGCGCGGTGGGCGCCACCAGCGCCTGCACCTCCACCAGCACGGGCCTCGTGCCCTCCATGCCCGCGAAGACTGCAGCGCCAGGGGCGGAGGCGTCGCGGCCCGACAGGAACAGGGCGGAGGGATTGGTGACCTCCGAAAGCCCCTGCCCCGTCATTTCGAAGACGCCGATCTCGTCGGTCGCGCCGAAGCGGTTCTTGACCGAGCGCAGGATTCGGAAATGGCGCCCGCCATCGCCCTCGAAGGAGACGACGGCGTCGACCATATGCTCGACCACGCGGGGCCCGGCGATCTGCCCGTCCTTGGTCACATGGCCCACCAGGATCACCGCGGCGCCGCTGGTCTTGGCGTAGCGGATCAGCGCCTGCGCGGCGCCGCGCACCTGCGTGACCGTGCCGGGCGTGGACTCGACTGTCTCGGTCCACATGGTCTGGATGGAGTCGATGATGACGAGGGCGGGTCTGCGGCCCTGCTGCAGGGTGGCGACGATGTCCTCCACGCTGGTCTCGGCGGCCAGTTCAACCGGCGCATCCGCCAGCCCCAGCCGCTCGGCGCGCAGGCGCACCTGCGCCACCGCCTCTTCGCCCGAGATATAGGCGACCCGATGGCCCTTGCGGGCGAGCGTCGCGCAGGCCTGGATGAGCAGGGTCGATTTGCCGATGCCCGGCTCGCCGCCCAGCAGGATGACGGAGCCCGGCACGAAGCCGCCGCCAGTGACGCGATCCAGCTCCCCCATGCCCGTGACGATGCGCGGCGGGCTCTTGGTCTCGCCCGTCAGACCCTCGAGCGGGAAGACACGCCCCTTGCGGGCGCCCATGGCCGCCTTGGCGCCGATGCCGGAGCCGATCTGCTCCTCGACGATGCAGTTCCAGCCCTCGCAGGCCTCGCATTTGCCCTGCCAGCGCTGGCTGAGGGCGCCGCAGTTCTGGCAGACAAAGTTGGAGCGGACCTTGGCCATGGTCAGGCGGCTTGGGCGGTTGCGGGGGCGGCGACCGGATCAGCGGCGCGGATGTAGCGCCGCAGGGCCGAAAGCTGGCGCTCCAGCGACAGCTCCGCCGCCCGCAGCTCATCAAGCGCCGCTTCGACCCGCGCGGAGGCGTCATCGAAGGTCGGCGATGGCATAAGGCGACGCGAGAGGTCCGTGGCGGGGGCGGCTGAGCGGCTGGGGGTCATGGTCGGCCTCAGAAGAATCAATTTAAGAACAATACAGGAACAAAATAGATCTGGCGAGAGGGCGCCGCTCAGTTGCGATAGGTGCGGGCGTAGCGTCGGCCCAGACTGGTCAGGATCTCATAGCCAATGGTCCCAGCCCGCGCGGCGACGTCATCGACCGTTATGGCCGCGCCCAGAAGTTCGACGAGATCGCCGGGGCGCACGGGCGCAGGCGCATCGGTCACGTCGATCACCGTGAGGTCCATGGAGACGCGTCCCACGAAGGGACAGCGGACGCCCCCGACCAGCGCCTCGCCGCCTGAATGGGCGTCCGTTCCCATGAGCGCGCGCGGCAGGCCATCGGCATAGCCGATCCCGATGGCGGCGAGGCGGGAGGGACGCTTCGCCCGCCATGTCGCGTTATAGCCGACGCTCTCCCCGACCCCGATCTCCCGGGTCTGGATGATGGGCGCGCGAAGGGTCACGACCGCGCGCATGGGATTGGGCGCTCCGGGCGTTGGGTTGCCGCCATAAAGGGCGTAGCCGGGCCGGGCGAGATCATGGAAAGGCCTTTGCGGCAGGAACAGGCCTGCGGAATTGGCCATGCTGGCGGCGAGCCCCGCAAAGGCGGCGCGAACGGCCTCGAAGTCTGCGATCTGCCGGGCGTTGATCGGGTCGTCCGGGGCCTCCGACGACACAAAATGGCTCATGACGAGATCAAGCCCCAAAGCCCTGGCCTGCGGCGCGAGGGCGAGCGCCTCGTCCCTGTGCAGGCCCAGCCGGTTCATGCCGGTGTCGACATGCAGGGCCGCGCCATGCTGGCCCGCAAGCCCGCTGGCGCTCCACAGGCGCACATCGCTGAGAGAGCCCAGCACGGGCCGCAGCGCATGGGCCGCATAGGCTGCGAGCCGCCCCTCGCCCTCGATCAATCCATTGAGCACATAGATCACGGCGTCGGCGCCAAGGACCGCGCGCAGCCTTGCGCCCTCGGAAGGATGCGCAACGAAAAAGACGCGGCACCCAGCGCCCAGCAGCGCGCGCGAGGCCTCATCCGCCCCCACGCCATAGGCGTCGGCCTTCACCACGGCGGCGCAGGCGGCCGGGGCGATGCGCGCGGCGAGCTTGCGCCAGTTATCGACGAGCGCGCCAAGATCGACGATCAGCTCGGCCTGCGAGAGGCAAGCCTCGACCGAAGGAAACAGGCTCACTCCAGAGGCTCCGGCATGCGGTCTTCATGGGCGAGATTGCCGAAGCGCGTAAACTCTCCCTCAAAGGAGAGTTCGACCGTGCCGGTGGGACCGTGACGCTGCTTGCCGATGATGACCTCGGCCTTGCCGTGGGCGCGCTCCATCTCCGACATCCAGGCCAGATGCTCTTCGCTGCCCGGGCGCGGCTCGCGGTTCTTGAGGTAGTATTCTTCGCGATAGACGAAGAGGACGACGTCCGCGTCCTGCTCGATGGAGCCGGACTCGCGGAGATCGGAGAGCTGCGGGCGCTTGTCGTCGCGGCTTTCGACCTGACGCGAGAGCTGGGACAGGGCCATCACCGGCACGTTCAGCTCCTTCGCCAGCGCCTTGAGCCCGGTCGTGATTTCGGTCAGCTCCTGCACGCGGTTGTCGCCCTTCGACTTCGACCCCGACAGAAGCTGGAGATAATCCACCACCAGCATGTCGAGCCCGCGCTGGCGCTTCAGGCGTCTGGCGCGCGCCGTGAGCTGGGCGATGGAGATGCCGCCGGTATGGTCGATGTAGAAGGGCACGGTCTGCATGCGCCGGGCCGCTTCCGTGATGTTCTGGAATTCGATGTCAGAAATGTCGCCGCGGCGGATCTTGTAGGACGGCACGCCCGACTGTTCGGCGATGATGCGGGTCGCCAGCTGCTCGGACGACATTTCCAGCGAGAAGAAACCGACGATGCCGCCATTGAGCGTTTCAAGCGATCCATCAGGACGCATCTTCGACTGATAGGCCTGCGCGATGTTGAAGGCGATGTTGGTGGCGAGCGCGGTCTTGCCCATGCCCGGACGTCCCGCGACGATCACAAGGTCGGACGACTGGAGGCCGCCCAATTTGTAATCGAGATCGCTCATGCCCGTGGAGATGCCCGACAGCTTGCCCTCGCGCTCATAGGCCTTGGCGGCCATGTCGACCGCATGGGTGAGCGCGGTGGAGAAGCTCTGGAAGCCGCCATCGTAGCGGCCCTGTTCGGCGATCTCGTAAAGGCGGCGCTCGGCCTCCTCGATCTGCTCGCGCGGGGACAGGTCGACCGGCGCGTCATAGGCCGTGTTGACCACCTCCTCGCCGATGACGATCAGCCTGCGGCGGGTGGCGAGGTCATAGATGCTGCGGCCATAATCCTCGGCGTTGATGATGGTCGTCGCCTCGGCGGCGAGGCGGGCGAGATATTGCGGCACGGTGACCCCGCCCAGATCATGATCGCCCAGAAAGGTCTTGAGGGTGACGGGCGTCGCCACCTTGCCCGCGCGGATGAGCTGCGCGGCGATTTCGAAGATGCGGCGATGCAGTTCTTCTGAAAAATGCTCGGCGCGCAGAAAATCGGACACGCGGTCAAAGGCGTCGTTGTTGACGAGGATCGCGCCCAGCAACGCCTGCTCCGCCTCCACATTGTGGGGGGGCGTGCGATAGGTGGGGGTCCCCTGCTGGGGATTGGAGCTGAGACCGAAACGGCCCGCCAGATCTTCGACGACTGACATGATCTCGCTGCAGATGGAGGAATTTGACGCAACGCGGCGAAGGCCCGGATGATTCTAGCGAATTGGCGGGGCCCTCGCCAGACTTCTGGCATGGGGGCGCCGCGCGGACCAGCCCGCGCCCGGCATGTGCCCGCGATTCACAGGTTCGAAAAGGCGCCTTGACTAAAGAAAAACGCCCGGGACGAACCCGGGCGCCTTCGTGAACATGCAGCGGTCAGATCAGAGCTCGCCGCCAGCCTCGGCCAGAGCCGCGCCGACTTCGAGGCCCAGATCGTCCATCGAGGTCTCTTCGCGGGTGGTGAGCTCTTCGCCCTTGGCCTGACGCTCAGCCTCGCCAGCGGAGCGCGCGACGTTGATGGTGATCTTCGCCTCGACTTCGGGATGCAGATGGATAGGGATCGCATGCAGGCCGAGGGTCTTGATCGGCGCGAAGATCGCCACCTGATTGCGCGAGACGCTGAAGCCGCCGGCGGTGATGCTGTCGGCGATGTCGCGGGTCGACACGGATCCGTAGAGCTGACCGGTCTCGCCCGCCTGACGCAGAATGATGAAGCTCTGGCCGTCGAGCTTGTCGGCCACGGACTGGGCCTCGTTCTTCAGTTCGAGGTTGCGGGCCTCAAGCTGGGCGCGCTGGGATTCGAAGCGCTTCTTGTTGGCCTCGCTGGCGCGCAGGGCCTTGCCCATGGGCAGAAGGAAGTTGCGGGCGTAACCGTCCTTGACGCGGACGACCTCGCCCATCTGGCCGAGCTTGGCGACGCGTTCGAGCAAAATGACCTGCATGGTGTTCTCCTTAGGGTGTGTTGGATGAAGGTGTGGAAGGGGACCGCCGCAGCGGCTTGACATTGTCGGCGACGCCGACGCCCGCCATGACGAAAAGCGGCAGCGGGAAAAGGATGAAATTGACGGCGTAGACGGCCGAAAGAACGCCAAAGCGCCCGGGCCGGTCCATGGTCAGGCGATGGATCGCCGCAAGCCCCTGAAGGGCGAAGGCGACCCCGAGGGCCGCAGCGGCGCTTGAGGCGATGACGCGGCTGACCCCGGTGGGCGCGCAGGCGAGCGCGGCCAGGGCGAAGGCCCCCAAGGCGAGGCGCGGCAGGACGAGATGGGTGGGCAGGTCAGGCCAGGTCTGGCCGAACTGGCCGGAGATCATGGTGACGCGGGCGGCGAGCCAGAGATTGAGCGACAGCGCCAGCACGCTCCAGAAGGCCATCATGGCGGGCATGCTCGCCACCAGCATCGAGGCGAATTCATCAAGAGGCATCACGCCGGCGGCCTCTTCAATGCCCTTGATGTTCTTCAGCACCGCCTGAATGCCGACGGAGAATTCGGTCGCGGCGACGTCAAGACCGCCATAGCTGGCGCCCATGAAGGCGACCATGCCCCAGACCGCGATGATGGAAAGCGCCGTCACAGCGCTCAACAGCAGGCCGGGCGACAGACGACGCGCCCCGCTGAACACATGGGTTGCGAGCCAGCCGAGCAGCAGGGCGGGAGCGGCGGTGGAGATGAGGAAGACAAGGCTGAGGGCGGGCTGCATGACGCCGGCGGCGAGGGCGCCGATCACGGCAGCGCCAAGGCCCGCAAGCCAGCCATAGCCCATGCAGGCGATCATGAGGGGCATGGGGGCGAGGACGCTCAGCCAGACGCCCGCCAGCATGCCCTTCGCCGGAAGGACGAAGAGCACGCCAGCCGCAAGGCCGGCCCCGAAGGCTATGAGGAAACGCTGCGCCATTCGCCGAGCTGTCCCGCTGAAAAGCGGTTAGAGCGGGTGACCCGCCCAACCAAGCCGCCACGGACCATTCCGCGCGGCCGACGCGCCCTCTCCGGCGGACCGGAGAGGGCGATCTTGGTGATTACTTGATCACGTAGGGAAGCAGGCCGAGGAAGCGCGCGCGCTTGATGGCCTGGCCGAGCTCACGCTGCTTCTTGGCGGAGACCGCCGTGATGCGCGAGGGGACGATCTTGCCGCGCTCGGAGATGTAGCGGGACAGGAGACGAACGTCCTTATAGTCGATCTTCGGCGCATTCGGGCCCGTGAAGGGGCAGGTCTTGCGACGACGGAAGAAGGGGCGACGGGTTGCTGCTGCAGCGGACATCAGAAAGCTCCTCCTTCAGCAGCGCCCTCTTCGCGGGGGCGGCGGGGACGATCAGGGCGCGGGCCACGGCGGTCGCCGCGATCGCCACGATCGCCGCGGTCGTCACGGTCGCTGTCCTCACGCTTGCGCATCATGGCCGAGGGGCCATCCTCATGGGCCTCGACGCGGAGCGTCAGAAGACGCAGCACGTCTTCGTTGAGGCTCATCTGACGCTCCATCTCCGCGATGGCGGCATGGGGGGCGTCGATGTTGATGAGGGTGAAATGCGCCTTGCGGTTCTTCTTGATGCGGAAGGCCAGGGACTTGACGCCCCAGTATTCGACCTTGCCGATTTTGCCGCCATTGGCTTCAATGACGGACTTCATCTGCTCTGTCATCGCCTCGACCTGCTGGGCCGTGACGTCCTGACGAGCCAGATAGATATGCTCATAGAGAGCCATGATCTGCCTTTCTCTATCGGTTGCGGCGCCGACGCGGAGCCCTTCGAGCCCGGAGAAAGGCCCGACGGATTACATTTCGAAGGCGGAGACACGGGAAGACGGGTTTGACCCCCTGTGGGCTTTCGCCCACCTTCCGTTCAGCCTCCGGCCGACGCCGTGGCTGTGCTTCTACACGTTTTCGACTGGGATGCAAGCTGACCGGGGCGGACCAGCCTGCAGGAAGCCCCGCCACGCGCCCGCGCCCGGAATGATCCACCCACAGGCGGCGCCCTGCGGCTCACCCATGAAGCAGTGACGCAAGCCCCTTGTTGGGTTATAAAAATCCGCGAGTCGCGTCCGGCGGGGCCGTTCGCGCGCTCCTGTGAGGCCTAATTGATGCCATCCTATCTCGACCTCGGATTGATCGTCGTCGTTCTGATCTCCGCGCTTCTGTCGATGCTGCGGGGCTTCACCCGCGAGGTGCTGGCGATCGCCTCCTGGGCAGCGGCCTCCGTGGCGGCCTACATGCTTCATCCCCTGGCCCTGCCCTATGTGAAGCAGTACGTCAGCAATGAAAAGGGCGCGCTGGCCCTCGCCGCCGCCGGCATTTTCCTCGCGACGCTGGTGATCGTCTCGATCATCACCGTGAAGATTTCGGATCTGATCCTCGACAGCCGAATCGGCGCGCTCGACCGCTCCCTCGGCTTCCTCTTCGGGGCCGGGCGCGGCTTCCTGCTCTGCGCCATCGCTTTCATTTTCTTCAACTTCCTGGTGCCGGAAAAGTCCTATCCGGCCTGGGTCCAGAGTTCGAAGACGCGGCCCTGGCTGGAGGCGACGGGAAGCGCCCTGCAGGCCATGCTGCCCGAGAATCTCGATCAATCCCTCTCGAAGATCCTGAAAAAGGATCCAAAGCCAGGGGATGAGCCCCCGGCGGAGACCGAGGAGAAGCGTCCCGAGCCTGCTCCGGCGCGTCCGGGCCAGCGTTCGCAGACGCGTCCTGACAATTCGCCGCAAACCATCGAAGCCGTTCTGGGCGCCGGCTCCGCTGGATCAAAACGCTGATTGAGTCTATGAACTGCTGACATCAAGGTCTCCAGGCCTTATGTCCTGAACGCTCCAGGGTTCGTTCGAAGGCGCCTCCCCCCGCATTCCAACGACCCGCCCCGGACACGCCAAAGGAATTGCGATGAGCCACTCCGATCGCCACGCGCTCAGTGAAGTCCATTCCTCGCCCGGCGACGATTGTCTCGACCTTGATGCGGACCGACTGCACGAAGAATGCGGCGTCTTCGGCATCTTCGGCCATCCCGAAGCCGCAGCCATCACCGCGCTCGGCCTCCACGCGCTCCAGCATCGCGGTCAGGAGGCCGCAGGCATCGTCGCCTTCGACGGCAAGCGGTTCAGCTCAGAACGGCGCCTCGGCCTCGTGGGCGACCACTTCTCCTCGCGCGCCACGATCGAGCGTCTGCCGGGCAACGCCGCCGTGGGCCATGTGCGCTATTCGACCACCGGCGAGACGATCCTGCGCAATGTGCAGCCGCTCTTCGCCGAGCTCGACACGGGCGGCTTCGCCGTCGCCCATAACGGCAATCTGACCAACGGCATCAGCCTGCGCCGCGAACTCATCAAGCAGGGCGCGATCTATCAATCCACCTCCGACACGGAGGTGGTGCTCCATCTGGTGGCGCGCAGCCGCAAGGGGCGCATCCTCGACCGCTTCATTGAGGGCCTGCGCCAGCTTGAAGGCGCCTATTCGCTGGTCGCCATCACCAACAAGAAGCTGATCGGCGTGCGCGATCCCCTGGGCATCCGCCCGCTCGTGCTGGGCGAGCTCGACGGCCACTATATCTTCGCCTCCGAGACCTGCGCCCTCGACATCATCGGCGCGCGGTTCATCAGGGATGTGGAGAATGGCGAGGTGGTGGTGATCTCGGAGAACGGGATCGAGTCGCACAAGCCCTTCCCGCCCCAGCCCATGCGGCCCTGCATCTTCGAATATATCTACTTCTCCCGCCCCGACTCCATCGTCCACGGGCGCCATGTTTACGAGGTCCGCAAGAACATGGGCGCGCAGCTTGCGCGCGAAGCCCACGTGGATGCGGATGTGATCGTGCCCGTGCCAGACTCCGGCGTGCCCGCCGCCATCGGCTTTGCGCGCGAATCCGGCATCCCCTTCGAGCTTGGCATCGTGCGCAACCATTATGTGGGCCGCACCTTCATCCAGCCGACCCAGTCGGTGCGCGAGCTTGGCGTGCGCCTGAAGCACAGCGCCAACCGTTCGGTCGTGCAGGACAAGAGGATCGTTTTGATCGACGATTCCATCGTGCGCGGCACGACCTCGGTGAAGATCGTGCAGATGATGCGCGACGCTGGCGCCAGGGAGGTGCATTTCCGCATCTCCTCCCCGCCGATCACCCATCCCGATTACTATGGCATCGACACGCCCAGCCGCGAGAAGCTGCTGGCGGCCACCCATTCGCTGGAGGAGATGCGCCGCTACATCGGCTGCGACTCCCTCGCCTTCCTGTCGGTGGACGGCATCTATCGCGCCATGGGCGAGGAGGGGCGCAACGCCGCCCGGCCGCAATTCACCGACCATTGCTTCACCGGCGACTACCCCACGAACCTGACCGACCTCGGGGGGGATGCGACGCGGCGGCAGCTCTCGCTTCTCGCGGAGACGGCCTGAGGGCTCAAAACCGTGACCGCCGTTGGAAATCTCGATCCAACGCGCCTTTCATCACGTCGATGCGCTGGCGTCCCCTGCGCGACAGGTTAAGCTGAAGCCTTGACCGCCACCGGAGCCCGCCATGAGCAAGCCCCTCGAAAACCGCATCGCCCTCGTGACCGGCGCCTCCCGCGGGATCGGCCGCGCCGTGGCGCTGGAGCTGGCGCGGCAAGGCGCGCATGTGGTGGCGCTGGCGCGCACCCAAGGCGCGCTCGAGGAGCTCGACGACGAGATCCAGGCCCTTGGCGGCGAGGCCACGCTCGCGCCCTGCGACCTCAAGGATTTCGACGCCCTCGACCGGCTGGGCCTCGCGCTGTTCGAACGCTGGCGCAAGCTCGACATTCTCGTGGCCAACGCTGGCGTGCTCGGGCCCATCTCGCCCCTGCCCCATGTGGACCCGCCCAACTGGGACAATGTCTTCGCCATCAACGTCACCGCCAATTATCGGCTGATCCGCTCGCTGGACCCGCTGCTGCGCGCCTCGACGGCGGGCCGCGCGGTCTTCGTGACCTCGGGCGTGGGCAGCCGCGCGGTGATGAACGCCTATCTTGGCCCCTACTCCGTCTCCAAGGCGGCGCTGGACGCGCTGGCGCGCACCTATGCCTCCGAGACCGTCAACACCTCCAATGTCCGCGTGATGATCGCCAATCCCGGCCCGCTGCGCACAAAGATGCGCGCCAGCCTGATGCCCGGCGAAGACCCGCTGACACTGCGCACGCCCGAAGATTTCGCGCCGAAGGTTGTCGCCCTCTGCCATCCCGACTCCCAGGAGAGCGGGAAGCTCTATGATTTCCAGGACGACCGGATCAAGAGCTGGCGTCAGCCTGAGTAAATAGAAGTATATTTTATCTATAAAGCTACAGCGCAGCTTCAATATACGCTTCAGGCGAAGCTGTTGCGTGAGAACAATGCACGCCAGAACAATGCGACGTTGACTATAGATTGTCTTGCGGCGCTCATCGGACGCCTGCAGCATGGCCCGGCATCTTTCGCCCGACGGGACATCCTGCATGCACGACCAGCAACTGCGTGGCGCCGCCGAGAGCCTCTGGAACGCCTGGATCGACCTGCGCTACGCCTATGCCGACCTCTGCGAAGACGACGTCAGCGACCGGGTCCGGCTCGGGATCGAAGCCGGCATTGAAAAGCTGCGGATCGCCGCGCAGGAGGTCGAGCGCATGGCGACGAGCGCGCCAGCCGCCCACGCCCCCCTATCGGATGCGCCGCCCGCCCTTGTCGAAGGGGTTCTTCGAATTGCGGGTCGAAATGCGGATCGGCACGCCCTGGAGCGCAAAGGTCTCGCGTAGACCATTGATGAGGAACCGCTCGTAACTCGTCGGCAATTCATCGAGCTGGTTGCCGAAGATGACGAAATGCGGCGGGCGCGCCTTGGGCTGGGTCATGTAGCGGATCTTGATGCGCCAGCCCGAGACGGCGGGCGGCGGCGTCTTTTCGATCACAGGCCCGAGCCAGCGGTTCAGGCGGCCCGTGGAGATGCGGATGTTCCAGGTCTCGTGGACCTTGAAGATCGCCTCCATCAGCCGCTCGAGCCCCGCGCCGGTGAGGCCGGAGACCGGGACCACGGGCGTTCCCTTCACCTGCGGCAGAAGGCGGTCGGCCTCCTCGCGCAACTCGAGAAGGCGCCGGTTGGGGTCTGGCGTCAGATCCCATTTGTTGAGGCCGATGACGAGGCCGCGGCCCTCGCGGGCGACGAGATCGATGATGGTCAGATCCTGCTTCTCGAAGGGGATCGTCGCATCGAGCAGCACCACGACCACTTCGGCGAAACGCACCGCGCGCAATGTGTCGGCGGCCGCGAGCTTCTCCAGCTTGCCCTGCACATTGGCGCGCTTGCGCAGGCCCGCCGTGTCGAACATCTTGACCTTGCGGACGGCGCCGTCGCGGCGCGTATAGGGGAATTCGACCGCGATGGAGTCGCGGGTGATCCCGGCCTCCGGCCCGGTCAGCAGACGCTCCTCGCCGAGGATGCGGTTGAGAAGCGTCGACTTGCCCGCATTGGGCCGACCGACGACGGCCACGCGAAGGGGTTTGGAGGCGTCGAGTTCGGAGCCGTCCTCCTCATCGCCGAGCACGAGGGGAGACTCGATCTCCTCCTCAAATTCGGCAGGCAGCGCGGTTTCCTCGGGCAGCGCCTCGCGCAGGCTGTCATAGAGTTCCGGAATCCCTTCGCCATGCTCGGCGGACAGGGGAATGGGGTCGCCAAGACCAAGCTCGAAAGCCTCTATGGCGCCCGCCTGCCCGGCCTTGCCCTCGGCCTTGTTGGCGAGGAGGATGATGGGCTTGCCGGAGCGGCGCACGAGCTGGCTGAAATAGCGGTCGGTGGGCGTGACGCCCGTGCGCGCGTCGATCATGAAGAAGATCGCGTCGGCCATCTCGATGGCGGCCTCCGTCTGGGCGCGCATGCGGCCCGACAGGGAGGCGACGTCGCCCTCCTCCAGCCCCGCCGTGTCGACGATGGTGAAGGAGAGGTCGGCGATTTTGGCCAGCCCCTCGCGGCGATCGCGGGTCACGCCCGGCTGATCGTCGACCAGCGCCAGCTTCTTGCCGACAAGCCGGTTGAACAGGGTGGACTTGCCGACATTGGGACGGCCGATGATGGCGACTGTGAAGGACATGGGCTCTTACATGGGGAGGGGGACGCCCCCGGACAGGGCGCCCGAAATCAGCGGGCCTTGCTGGCCGCCACGAGGCCGAGCAGGGTTTCGGCCCGCTGGCGCAGCCCCGCAGGCGCCTGCAGGTCGACGACGATCTGATCGAGCCAGCGGCCCGCCGCCTCGAAATCATCGACCTTGAAGGCCGCATAGGCCAGGAGTTCGCGCGCGCTGTTGCGGAAGGGCGCGCCGCCCTGAGCCAGAGGCTCGAGCCGCCGCTTGATCTCCGCCGCATCGGCCTTGTCGAGGCGCAGGGTCGCGGCGCGCAGACGCGCGATGTCCTGCATGAGGGCGGGAATCTTCGCGTCAGCCGCCAGCGCGTCATAGATCGCCACGGCCTTGTCCGGATCCACCGTCGCGACATCAGCGGCGCCGCGGAAACGGGCGAGCAGCGCATAGCCCTCAGGGCCCTGCTTGATGATGTCCTGAAACGCAGAATCCGCTTCGGCGGATTTGTTCTCGCGGGAGAGCTGAAGCGCCGCCTCGTAGCTCGCGCCAGCCGCCTCGGCCTTGGCGCGCTCATTGTCCTTGTAAAAACGCCAGCCCGCAGAGGCCGCCACGATGGCGAGCGCCAGCGCAATGAACAGGTTCTGGTATTTCGACCAGAACTGAAGCGCCTTGTCGCGGCGGACTTCCTCGTCCACCTCGCGGAAAATGTCGGACATGTCTCTTCGGTCCCGTCTGCATGCGGCTGGGCAAGCGCCCGCAGGGGTCGGTTAGCACGCGCAGGGCCGGAAGGCGAGCAGTTGTTGCCCCAAGCGCCGCTTTCCGGCCCTGTCCAGGGCCAAGCCTCCCCGGATCCGCCAGCTTTCATCACGCCGCCGCCCGACCCTCGCCTTACGGGGGGCGCAAAGAGGGCCGATCTGTCGGGCGCAAAGGTCATGCGTGATGAACCGCCCCGGAGAGATCCCGATGTCCCCACTGATCCGCCGATTTGGCCCTCAGGCCCTGCTGTTGACGAGCGCCTTCGCCACCGCCGTGCTGCTCGCCCTCGTTTTCCGCCCCGCTCGGGTCGCGCAGGTGGACCGCGCCCAGCCCATGAATGTGACGGCGCCCGCCGCCCCTAAAGCTGACCGCGAGGCCGCGCAGGCCAAGCTCGCGGAGGCCATGGCGCGTTTGAGCGAGGCGGCGCCGAGGGAGCCGGAGGCCGCCATTCCCGCGTCAGCGGAGGCGGCTCCTCAGGCGCAGCCCCTTGCGCCCCCGGCGGCGCCCGCAGAGCCAGAGCCGACCCCGGAGCCAAAGGCCGCCGCCCCGGTCGCCTCCCCGCCCCCGCCGCCGCCGCTCAGCGAAACGGATCTGCGGCGCCTCGCCGACAAGGCGGCCCAGGCCATGCGGGACGGCGATGTCTATGGCGCAAGGCTCATCCTCGAGAAATCCGTCGAGGGCGGCGACGCCAGAGCCCTCATGACCCTCGCAGAAACCTACGACCCCAGAGCGCTCGCCCGCATGAACGCCAAAAGCGTGAAGCCTGACCCCGCCCGCGCGCGGGCCCTTTACGAGCAGGCGCTGGAGAAGGGCGTGACAGGCGCCAGGGCGAAGCTCGATGCGCTGGACCGATGAGGGCAAAGAAAAGGCCCGGCTGCAGGACAGCCGGGCCAATTCATGTCAATCAAAGTGATGTTCAGGCCGAAACCTTGTCCTCGCCGAGACGCTGGGCGATCTCATCCTTGGACATGTCGCGGAAGGCGTAAGCGGACTTGTAGGTGATGACGCCGGCGTCGGCCAGAAGATCAAAGGCAGCCTTGATCTTCTCTTCGGGCGTCTTCAGTTCATCATCCTTCTCGTGGCCGACAGGCTCGCCGAAAAGCATGACCATGAGCGTCTTGCCCACGATGTTCATCAACATGCCGAAGAGCACCAAGCCCAGCAACATGGTGACGCCGGCGATTATTCGTCCCCCCATGGTGACGGGATAGAGGTCGCCATAGCCTGTGGTCGTCAACGTGACCATGCACCACCACATGGCCTCGGGGATGGAGGTGTAGAAACGCTTCTCCTCAGGGATCGCAGCGCCGGTCAGGGGATCGACGGGAACAAATTTGACCGAGCCTGCGGGCTCGCCCTTGGCGACCGTCGCCTCGTCAAGATGCATCTGCCCCTCGGCGATCGCCTCAGCCGTATAGAGGCTGCCCTCGACATAAAACATCAGGGTCGAGGAGATCATCAGCACCGAGAACAGCGCAATGAAGTAAATGCGCAGATTGGCGACGATGCGGTTGGTCTTCCCATCGCGCGCTGCGTTGACGTCCAACATGGCGGTGCGGGCCAGCTTGAGCACGCGCAGCACGCGGATGACGCGCAGCAGCCGCAGGATCTTTGTGGCCCTGATCGAGGAGAAGTTGAAGAGCATGAGGTAGGACGGGAGGATCGACAGAAGATCGACCATTCCCCAGAAGCTCGTGATATACTTGATCCTGTCTTTCGCGGTGTAGATGTTGAAGAGATAGTCGAGCGTGAAGAAAACGACCGAGAACCACTCGAACGCCATAAGTTCAGCGCCATATTCCGACCGCACCGCCTCGACCGAGTCCAGCGCGATGGCGAGGCAGGACAGATAGATCAGCACGTTGATGACACGCGTCCAGATCTTGAACGTGATGTGATCGGTGTCATGGATGAGCCGGTGAATCAGCGTCGGATGAGGATCTTCCTGAGGCGTGTTTTGCAGCATGTTCCACCAATCCAGAGGGTCTAAAAGTCGCGCAAAAATGAACAACCGGGGCACACCGGTCACGTCCACATCGCGGCTGTGTGATGAAAACAATCTGCCTTGAGACAACAAGCGCTGGCAAGTGAATTCATTGAACTTGCGAACGGAATTGAAGCCTACCTCAAGGATATTTGATCGCGTAACTTTTAAAGTTAAATAAGTCCTGAAATATTCATGTTTGAAACATTTAAAAAAATAACATCAAATGAAAAGCAACAACAAAAATCATCGACAACGACACCTGAAACAGGGCACCGTGACGCTGCGTCAACACTTCATGAAGCAGCGGACTCCCATGCAATATGATCTCGTCGTCATCGGTTCAGGCCCCTCTGGCCAGCGCGCCGCCATTCAAGCCGCAAAAATGGGAAAGCGCGTGGCCGTCATCGAGAAACGCCGCGTCGTCGGGGGAGTCTGCGTGAACACGGGCACGATCCCGTCCAAGACGTTCCGCGAGGCGGTGCTGCATCTGTCGGGTTTTCGCGAGCGCGGCATCTATGGTTCGTCCTACACGGTCAAGCATGACATCCAGATCGAGGATCTGCTGTTCCGCGTCGAGCAGGTCATCCGCAGCGAGATCGACGTCATCCGCAACCATCTCGCCCGCAACCGCGTGCAGTTGATCGAAGCCGAAGCCTCTTTCGTCGACGCCCATCACATCAGGCTCGACGATGGCACCGAAGACGAACATATCATCCAGACCGACAAGATCGTCATCGCCTGCGGCACCAACGCGACGCGCGATTCACGCATCACCTTCGATGGCCAGCGCATCCTCGTCAGCGACGACATTCTGCATCTGCGCAGCATACCCCGCTCGCTGATCGTGATCGGCGCCGGCGTCATCGGCGTTGAATACGCCACCATGTTCGCGGCGCTGGGCGTGCGCGTGACGATCGTCGACAAACGCCCGACCCTCCTGCCCTTCCTCGACCATGAAATCTCGGCGGCCCTCACCTACATCGCCCAGCAGAACCGCGTGACCATGCGCCTTGGCGAAGAGGTGGACCATGTGGAGGTGGTGGAAGGCGCGCGCGCCCCTGTGGAGGTGCGCCTGAAGAGCGGCAAACTTCTACATGCCGAAGCCGCCCTCTACGCCATCGGCCGCACCGGCGCCACGGCGGGCCTTGCCCTCGAAAACGCAGGCGTCGAACTTGACCCGCGCGGCAAGATCACCATCAACGCCCACTATCAGACCACCGCCGCCAATATCTATGCGGTCGGCGACGTCATCGGCTTCCCCTCCCTCGCCTCGACCTCGATGGAGCAGGGCCGCGCCGCCGCCCTTCACGCCTTCGAGGCGCGCGACGCCGACGAACATGGCATCGGCCTCTTTCCCTATGGCATCTACACGGTCCCGGAAATCTCCACCATCGGCGCCAATGAAGATGAACTGACCGCCGCCGGACGCCCCTATGAAATCGGCAAGGCCAACTACCGGGAGATCGCGCGCGGCCAGATCATCGGCGACCGCACGGGCATGCTGAAACTGATTTTCGACCCGGAAACACGCAAGATCCTCGGCATCCACATTCTGGGCGAAGGCGCGACGGAGCTGATCCATATCGGTCAGGCGGTGATGGCGCTGGGCGGCACGATCGACTATCTTGCCGACGCGGTCTTCAACTATCCGACGCTTGCGGAATGCTACAAGTCCGCCGCCTTCGACGGACTGGGCCGGTTAAACGGGTGAAAATGCGCAAATTTCTCCATGTGGGCTGCGGCCCCGGCCGCAAGGGACCGAAAACCCCAGGCTTTGATGGCCCGGACTGGACCGAGATCCGGCTCGACATCGACCCTTCGGTGTCGCCGGACCTCATCGGCACGATCACCGATCTTTCCGCCGTGGAGACTGGCGCAGTCGACGCCGTTTATTCCTCCCACAACATCGAGCACATCTATCCCCACGAGGTTCCGGTCGCGCTCGCCGAATTCCGGCGGGTGCTGAACCCCGAGGGTTTTCTCTCCATCACCTGCCCCGACGTCGTCGCCGTCGCGAAGTTCATCGCGACGCAGGGCCTCGAAGAGACCGCCTATGTGTCGGGCATGGGGCCGATCACCCCGCTCGACATGCTCTACGGACACCGCGCCTCCCTGAGCGCAGGCAACCTGTTCATGGCCCATCGCACCGCCTTCAGCGCGCAGTCCATGGCGGCGAGCCTGCAACAGGCAGGCTTCGGCAAGATCGCGGTGGTCTCGCGCCCCAGCCAGTTCCTGCTGTGGGCGGTGGCGTCGAAAGCCGTTTGCGATGACGCAGCGATCACCGCGCTCGCCCAGCGCCATATCCCCGGCTTCACGGCGAAGGCGGCGCCCTGAACCAGGGGCGCCCGCCCTGAGGGATGGGCGTCACGCCCGACAGAAGCACGCGAGCTTGTTGCCATCGAGATCGCGGAAATAGGCGGCGTAGAAACCGCCGCCGCGCGGGCCCGGAGCGCCTTCGTCCTTGCCGCCGAGCTCCAGCGCCTTCGCGTGCAGCGCCTGCACCTGCTCAGGGTCCGCACAGGCCAGCGAGACCATGGAGCCGTTGCCGACCGTTGCAGGATTTTTATCGAAAGGCTTCAGCACCGCGAACATCGGCTTGTCCGGCGCGACGCCCCAGCCGATCCCGGTCTCGCCCTGAAAGAAGACCTTCGCGCCGAGCACGGATTCGAGCAGGCCCGTGTAGAAGGCGGTGGCCTTGGGAAGGTCGTTTGTGCCGACGGTGGTGTAGGCGATCATGGGGGACTCCGGATTTGTGATGATCGGCTTCGTTTCAAGCGCGAAGGGCGCGCAACACAGGCTCTGCTGAGAAAACCCATGCCCTCAAGCCCGCCCTCTGTGTGGACGAACCTCTATCGGCATTTCATCACTCGGCCTTCCACGGATCAAGCAGCGCAACGCCAGTTAAGGCGAAATCCGCAGTATTGCGAGTGACGATGGTCATGCCATGCGTCAAGGCCGTCGCAGCGATCAGCGCATCTCGCTCCGAGCGCGGATCTGGAACATGGAGCCGCGCACAATATCTTGCGACATTGGCGTCCGCGGAGAGGATACGACCGGCGCAGGCTGGCGCGACATCATCGTCAAGCCAGACCCGCAGCATCGCCCCCTGCAGGCCCACAGTCCGCGCTTGCCGCGTCCGGCATGGCGATCGATTCTGTGATCCCGGGCCGCTGGCCCAGCAATCGCCGATATTCCGCAATGCTCAGAAGCACATGAGTAGGCTTGCCGCGATCAGTTATGAACACAGGGCCCAGGTTCGAAGCCTTCTTTGCGCGACTGGCGTCGTGAGTGAAATCCCAGCTCGACAGGGTTGTGATCGGCATTGACCAGCCCTCCATTCCCATGATCGGCAGAAACGTTAATGCAAAGTTCTAGTCCGATCAATACAGGGATGGGCGAGCACATGGCCAAGCCCGCAGCCCAGCCCCAGCTACTCCCACTCAATCGTCCCCGGCGGCTTCGAGGTCACGCAAGGACACGCGATGCCGCGTCTTGCGCAGACGTGGTCGTCCCTCACGCTCCCGCTCTAACCAAACGCCGCGACCACGGTTTCTATCGGCAGAAACAGCGTACGGCTATCCTGAGGATATTCGATGAATTCAGCGCAACGGAAATTGAAGCGCCGGGCGGAGTCGTCTTTCGCATGCACCAGCACGGCGCCTATGCCAATGCTCTGAGAGGCGATGGCGATACGCCGCAGGGCGTCTGCGAGGAGGTCGGCGCCGAGCCCTTTGCCCGCGTAGCCCCGATCAACCGCCAGACGCCCGATGACGGAGACCGGAATCGTGTCGGGCGCATTGCGTCGAATCTTGCCAGGCGCCGCCGCACGGGCCACAGCCCCGGCGCAGATGCAGTACCAGGCTACGACCTTCCTGCCATGGCAAACGACGTAAGTCCGCGCAAAACGGCTTTCGTTTTTCAAAGCGCGATGGCGAAGCCAATCATTGAGTTCCGGCTGGCCGCAGTCGAAGCTTGAGAGGTCATGGTCGCCAGTGAGCGGAACCGGAGCTGAAAGACCAGCTTCAGGACCTTCCGAAGGATCCTCTACTTTCGCCATGCCGGAACGCGGCGCATCAGCGCCCTCAATTTAGGTCCAGGCGCGGGTGGGCTGTCGAGCGCCTGCACGAAGGCGTCGTACCGGTCGGAATCCAGCTCGAACAGCCGTTGGTCGAGCAGCACGTCGATGGCCTCTCTGCGGGCGCTCTCGATCATGAACTCGGTGCGCGTCTTGCCCTGTATCGCCGCGGCGTCATCGATAAGCTGGCGCGTGTTCGCTTCGATGCGCAGATTGATGCTGCCCTTTGCTTCGGCGGCCGAAGGCCGTCCTGCATCCATGGCGGGCGCATGACTATAGCTTAGCGAAGCTGACTGGCGGTTTTTCGACATGGGCGGAATATGAACGCGCGTATCCACACTGTCAATACAAACAGGCCGCTCGGCCAGTCTCAGCTACTCCCACTCAGTAGTTACCCGAACTGAAAGCTCAATAAAATCAATGACTTAAAACCACATAAATTTCATGGTGTAACTTTTGTGTAAGTAGCTGTTCTACTCAAACGCAGTAGCGACCAAACCTGAGACCCGCAAAAACAGTGGCATAGCGAAAACAGGTTACACGCTGCGTAAGCGCCCTGCCCTGCGTACTAGCGAAAAGCCCATACCTTTTACAAAAATCATTACAGAAACTCCACTGCCCAATATCATAAAATGTGTGAATGATGAACCAAGCTGCTAACCCACTGAAAATACGCCTAAAAATATCCCAAAATTCCGGTCGTCCAACCGTCGGCTCAGAGCGCATACTACAGACAGTTAAAACATGAGCTTGAGAGCTGCTGCGATGAAACAAGCACCCGTACTAAATGAGCGCGAGAAGCAACGAATGCTGCAACACTTGCAGCGGACAAGCTACTCCGCCCGCAATCGTTGCATGTTGCAGCTGAGCTGGCTGGCAGGCATGCGTGTTGGAGAGGTAGCAGCGCTGGACATCGGCGACGTGCTGGGCGCTGATGGCGCGATCCGAGCTGAAATCCAGCTACGAGCCGACCAAACCAAAGGCGACCAAGCGCGGACAGTGCTAGTAAACAGCCAACTGCGGGCCGAGTTGGACCGTTACGTAAAGACTTTTAACGTGCGGCTTGATCCCAAGCGTCCGCTGATAGCCAGCAAGACTGGCAAACGGTTTTCCGCAAACGGCCTATGCCAGCGTTTCCTGCAGCTTTATGATGATGCAGGCTTGGATAAAGTAACAAGCCATAGCGGACGCCGCACATTTATTACAGCGCTAGCGCACAAAGGTGTCAACGTAAGGGTCTTGGCAGCTTTAGCTGGACATCGTAACATCGCCACAACGCAGCGGTACATAGAGCTAAACGACCATGTGCTGAGAGAGGCTGTGGAACTGGTGTAAATTGGGTTAGGGCGGTACATGAGAGAGAAGTCGACCCCCGTTCACGCAGGCATGTTTCTAAGCGCGGCGCTTATAATACCGCTATTAACAATCACAACAAACGCCGAAACACCAAAAATGTACGATGGCGCTTGGCACGCAGAAGTCAGTTGCTCTAGCTCGATATACGGTCGCGCCCCCCTCAACTACAGCGTCGATATCGATATAAATGATGCCAAAATAAAAAAGGAATTCAAAACAAATATTGGTCAAATAGAAACGACAAATATATGGACTGGCACAATTGATAAGCAGAAAAAAATTGTAGAAATTAAAGGAACAAACAGCAGCGGCGAGAGCTGGAAATATTTACTTACAGGAAAGCAAAGTAGAAATGATTATATTGAATTGAAAGGCCCATTTATCGATGCAAGAGGTAACATAAGCAGGAAATGCAAAGTAACCTTTACTCTCATAAAACCCAACGTAAACAGTATAGCTGGGCAGTCGACCTTAACAGCTACGCCTACAAATGCACCTACGCTAAATCAGGCGGAGCTAGAGCAGCGCATACGACAAGAAAGCAAATTGGAGATAGACGCACAGCGACAGGCGACGCAGCGAGCTGAACAGGAAATCGCACGTCTCAATCAAGCACTGAC
>CANGFT010000011.1 GCA_947453205.1 Beijerinckiaceae bacterium
CACCTCTGCCCAGGCCAAGGCCCTGAGCACGGAACAGCTCTACGCTTTCAGCACATCGCAGGTGCGCGCCATTGAGACCAAAGATCTCAATAATATGACCTCCGATCAAATACAGGCGCTGTCCTTCGCACAGATCGCCAGCCTGACGACCGACCAGATCACAAATCTCGTCCTTAACCTTGTCCAGAATCTCAAAGAATCGCAAATCGCATCGCTGATCACCGACCAGATCCTCGCCTTGAAGACCAGCCAGATCGAAAAGCTTTCGACGAGCCAGGTCGACACGCTGTCGCAGGTTCAGATGAGGGCCTTCACGAGCCAGCAGATCCGCGCCCTCACCACGTTCCAGACCAAAAACCTCCTGGCGTCACAGATCCGGGGCCTGACCGCCGACCAGATCGTGGGTTTGACGCCAGACCAGATCACCGTGCTTGGCACACAGCAGGTGGTCTATCTGACCTCATCTCAGATCACCAATTTCTCAACCGATCAACTGGTCGCGCTCGGGACGAACATTGGATCGCTTAATCCCAACTTCATCTCGGGATTCTCGGGTTATCAGATCGCCGCTCTGACAAACGATCAGGTCAAGGCTTTCAATACCGCTCAGGCCGCCAATCTGACCACCGCCCAGATCGCCGCTCTGACCACCGCGCAAGTCAACGCGATGGAGACCTCAGACCTCCTGGTCATGTCTAATGCTCAAATCAATGCGCTGGCGACTGACCAACTCCGCGCGCTCAAAACCGATCAGATTGCGAGCCTGCTCACCCGGCAGGTCGCAGGCATGACGACGCGTCAGGTCTCAGCCCTGAAGACCGATCAGATCGTCGCGCTCGGCTCGACGGATATCCCCGCCTTGAGCGCTGCGCAGATCATCTCCCTTTCGGCTGAGCAATTCGTCGCGCTGGACACCAGCCAGATCGCTGCGCTGACAACCCAACAGGCGGCCGCGCTGACGAATGATCAGGTCGCGGCGATGACGACCACGCAGATCACGGCCATGGAGACGCAGGATCTCCAGGCGGTGAAGACGGTTCAACTGACCAGATTGCAGGCGGACCGCATCGCCGCCTTGAGCACTTTGCAAGCGGCCGCGCTCACGCTGCCCCAGGTCTCCGCATTGACCCTCGAACAGATTAAAAGCCTCGGCGCTGGAAACATCGCCGCCATGTCGACGGCGCAGATCGCCCGCATGAACACGGATCAGATCGCCACCCTGTCGACTCTCCAGATCCAGAATCTGCGCACAGATCAGGTGGCGAACCTTGCGGTGCGGCAGGTGAGCGCTCTTAGCGTCAAGCAGCTCGCAGCCCTGAATACGGATCAGATCGTCGCTCTCAACTCCAGCCAGATCATGGCGCTTGACACCGACCAGATCCTCGCGCTCACAACCACACAGGCCGAGGCCCTCAAATCCGAGCAGGTCGCCGCCATGAAAGCGGCTCAACTCGCAGCCCTTACGACGGCGCAGTTCTATGCCCTCAAGAGCGAGGACATGCAGGGGCTGAACTACATCCAGATCGCTGCGCTGAGAAATGATCAGCTCGCCGTGCTCCGCACAGGGCAAATCGACGCGCTGAAGACCAACCAGGTCGCGGCGCTCACGGCAAGCCAGATCCCGAGCCTGACCGAGGAACAAATCAAAGCTCTGAAAACAAGCACGATTTCGTTTATGAAACTGGACCAGATCGCGGCGCTGACAGATGCTCAGGTCACGGCGCTGACCACGGGCCAGATATTCGCCATGACGGGAGGCCAACTGTCTGGCCTCACGAACATCCAGATCGGCGCTCTTCAGTCTCAGCAGATCGCGGCTATCGATACGGACATTCAGTCGATGAAAGCGAGCCAGATCGCCGCCTTCTCCACTGATCAGATCCGCGCGCTCGGAACTGGCCAGATCGCGGTCTTGACCGCCCTGCAGATCTCGCGGCTCAGCAACGAACAGGTCACCGCGCTGGAGACGGCTGACATCAAGGCCATGTCGTCTGTCCAGATCCGGTCGCTGCTGCCCAACCAGGTGGGCGCCCTGACGACGGAGCACATCCAGACGCTGGGTACGGCGGGCGTCCAGTGGCTCAAGACCAGCCAGATCACCGGCTTGACGGCTGAGCAGATCAAGTCGCTGAGCACGGCGCAGATCCAGGCTCTGCAAACGGATCAGTATGCGGCCTTGACCGGCGTCCAGCTCGCGTCGCTGACCACCACGCAGATCGAGAAGCTGGAGTCGCTCGATATCCAGGCCATCAAGTCGCGCCAGATAAAGTCGCTGACAGGCGAGCAGATCAACGCCTTCACCACGACGCAGATCCGGCAGTTGATGACGGCCCAGACCGCTGCGCTCACCTCGGATCAGATCACCGCGCTGAACACGGCTCAGACGCAAAGCCTGTTCACAAACCAGGTCGCCTCATTCACCTCGGTGCAGATCGCGGGTCTCGAAATCAGCGATCTCGCCGTGATGAAGAGCGACCAGGTCAATGCGCTTCAGACGAGCGCAGTGAAGAGCTTCTCCATCGATCAGATCGCCGGATTGACTTCGGCTCAGATCGCCGGCCTCAACCTCTCGCAGATACAGGCTCTCAACGCTATTCAGATCGGCGCCATTGAAACAGCCGACCTGAGAAGCTTCACGACCACACAAATCAACTACCTGAAGACCGCGCAGATCCAGGCGTTGAGCATCGGACAGGTGGCCGCTCTCACGAGCACCACCCAGATCCCATCGCTCAACTCTCAGCAGATCGCCGCACTGAGCACCGATCAGATCGGCGCCCTCAGCACGACTTCGATCGCGAACCTGAAGACAGGCCAGATCCAGGCGCTTGGGGACAAGATCGCCACGCTGCTTCCGGAACAGTTCGCGGCGCTGACCTCTGCGCAGATCCCCGGGCTCTCGACCTCTCAGATCGTCGCGCTGTCGGTCGATCAGGTGATTGCGCTCACGGTTCCGCAATCAACTGCGCTCAACACCGCACAGGTCCACGCACTGACGACAAGCCAGTTGGTCAGCCTGCAGACCGCCAACATCAATGCATTGGACTCCGCGCAGATCGCCGCCATCGTCAGCGTCAACATCGGGGTCCTTGCAGCCGAGCAGATCGGGGCGCTGAAGACAGATCAGGTCGCAGCTCTGTCGACCGCTCAGGCTCAGTTCCTGACGTCGTCTCAGATCTCTTCCCTTGGCTCAGCTGGCATCAAGGCGCTCAGCACCGACAAGATCAATCTGCTCTCGACGGATACGGTCGCTGCGCTCACCCCGGACCAGATCGCCGCGCTGGCCTCGGCTGCGAGCGCCGCCTTCACGACCACACAGATCACGGCGCTCACAGCAGAACAGGTTCAGAGCCTTGGGGTCAGCGGAGCCGCGGTCCTCACGTCAAGCCAGCTCAATGTGATGTCGACCGATCAGATCATCAGCCTGGATCTGGAGCAGGTCAGCGCCCTCGGCACCAATCAGGTCCGCAACCTGTCGACGGACAGGGTCGCCGTCCTGACCAGCCTGCAGATCCCTGGTCTGTCGAGCGCCCAGTTGCGCGTGTTGCAATCGAGCCAGATCAGCGTCCTGACAACCGATCAGATCGCCCTGTTGAACATCGATACGCAGCTCAACAAGCTCGATACGGAGCAGCTGGCGGGCCTGCAGTCCGATCAGATCGTGGCGCTGACCACCCAGCAGGTGTCCCAGCTGTCCACGCTGCAGCTCACGTTGCTCACGACATCGCAGCTGCAATATTTCGAGATGGCCGACATCCAGGTTCTGGAGCCAGACCAGATCGCAAGCCTGTCGACCAGCATATCGGCGCTGACCACAGACCAGATCATGGCGCTCACACCCGAACAGATCGCATCGATCAATACGACGCAGTTCACGTCCTTGACCACCGAACAGATCGCAAACCTGACGGCAGGCCAGGAAAACGTGCTCACCACCAGTCAGATCGCGAACTTGACGACAGACCAGGTCAGGGCCCTTACGGACGACCAGATCCGCCTGCTGACGACAGAACAGGCGGCCGCCTTGACACCGCTGCAGGTAGGCGCTCTGACGAACCTGCAGAACCAGGCGATGACGGACGACAATCTGGCCGTTCTTGCAACCCCGGCTTAATCATGGAAAAAACACCGGATGTTAAAACCCAACCCCGGAGCCTGAACGAGGTCGCAGGCGACCTCGGCAGAGCTCTGGGATTGCAAGCGTCAGGACATGCCGAGGAGGCCGTAACCGCCTTCCTCGGCATCATTGCGTCCGAACCTCACAATGTGATCGCCCGCTATTCGCTCGCTTGCGTCCTGACGCAGCTGGCCCGGCCCGAACAGGCCCTCGAACATATCAACGAGGCGATACGCGCCAATCCAGTCTTTGCGCCGTCCTATCTGGCGCGCTCGCAGATCCTGGCTAACATGCGGCGCTTTGATGAATCGATCCGCGACGCCGAAGCGGCGATCCTGATAGATCCTGCGACGGATGGCCTGCTGGCCCATTGGAGCAAGCTCAGACGTCTATTGCCAGGCCTTCCAGCGCCTTTACAAAATCTTCCCGACATCTTGCAACAGACAGCGAAACTCTCGGAGGATGGACGCGACGCCGAAGCTATCGCGCTCTACAGGAAAAGCCTGATCCAGTGCGATCCCGCCTTCATCTATGTCGTCCTTTTCAATCTCAGCGTCATCTATCACAAGCTGGGCTTGCCAAGTGAAGCAGAGAGCCACCTGTCCGCAGCCATCAAGCTGAAGCCGGACTTCTTCGAGGCTCATCTCAATCTCGGGACCGTCCTTGAGTCGACAGGCAGGAACGACGAGGCGCTCGCCTGCTGGCGCGCGGCCCTTGAAGTTCCAAGCGTGAACGAGCCCGACCAACTGCCCAACAAAACGCGGCTCCTGAACAACATCGGTCGGCTCAATGAGCTGATGCGAAACTATGCCGGGGCTGAACATGCGCTCTACGAGAGCCTGCTGCTCGACATCGACCAGAGCCCGGTTCTGCATCACTGGATTCATCTGCGCCAGAAGCAGTGCAAATGGCCCGTCGTCGAGGGCCTGCCGACCGATCTGGAAGCGGTCATGCAGCACGCTTCACCTCTCGCCATGCTCGGCATGACCGATGATCCGGCTTTGCAGAGACGCTCGGCGCAGAGATTTGTGGAAGAAAAAGTCGGCGTCTTCGAACGCATGGCGCCGGCCTCGCTGCGTTATGGCCACGACAAGATCCGCATCGGCTATCTGTCCTCCGACCTGTCCATGCACGCCGTCTCCCTTCTGACGGTCGAGCTCTACGAGACCCATGACCGCTCGCGTTTCGAGGTCCACGCCTTCTGCTGGAGCAAGGAGGACGGCACGCCCTTCCGCGAGCGTGTGCGCGGGGCCTTCGACCATTTCCACAGGATTGTCGACCTCGACGACGAGGCCGCAGCCAGGCTCATCCGCGCTCAGGAAATCGACATTCTCGTCGATCTCCAGGGCCTCACCGGAAACGCCCGCCCCAACATTCTCGCGCGTGGCCCGGCGCCGATCCAGATCGCCTATCTCGGCTATCCCGGCACGACATGCCTGCCCTATGTCGACTATGTCGTGGCCGACCACTTCATCTTCCCCGAGGAGCTCAAGCCCCATTTCAGCGAAGCCCCGCTCTATGTGGAGACAGGTTTTCAGGTCAGCGATTCCAAGCGCGCCTTTGGCCCACGCCCGACCCGCGCGCAATTCGGCCTGCCCGAAGACGCCTTCGTCTTCTGCGTCTTCAACAACAGCCACAAGATCACCCAGCCAATGTTCGAAAGCTGGATGCGGATCCTGAGGGCGAGCCCAAAAAGCGTTCTGTGGCTGCTTGAGGACAATGTCTGGGCGAAAGAGAATCTGCGCCGGGCGGCGGAGCGAAGCGGCGTCGACGTCAATCGCCTCCACTTCGCCGGACGCATCGATCCGAAGGATTACCTCGCCCGATTCCAGGTCGCCGATCTCTTCCTCGACACAACGCCCTACAACGCGGGCACCACGGCCAACGACTGCCTCTGGGCGGGCTTGCCGATCCTGACCCTGTCCGGCCGCACCTATGTCTCGCGCATGGCGGGAAGCCTGCTCACGAGCGCGGGCCTTTCCTATTTCGTGTGCCATACGCTGGAGCAATACGAAGCCAGAGCCATCCACCTCTCGATTGAACGCAAGGAGGCCGCCGCCGCCTCGGCCGCCCTCGCCCAGCGCAAGGCGCAGGGCTGGCTCTTCAACACCAGCAATTTCTGCGCGCGGTTTGAAGGCCGCCTGTACGAACTGGTGAACGGCTAGGGCCACGCCGCTCCGTCGCATCCGGCTCTGGCGTCCTGCGCGCCGGGCGCTTATGGTCGACCCCGCATAGCCTCCTGAGAGCGGTGTCACCTGCGATGAATGGCGAGATGAGCGAGCGTGCGGGCTTGAGCGGCCCAGGCGCAGCGGCCCAGTGGAGCTTCTGGATCGACCGGGGCGGCACCTTCACCGACATCATCGGTCGGCGCCCGGATGGCGCGCTTGAGACGCGCAAGCTGCTCTCCGAGAACCCGCAAGCCTATGCAGACGCCGCCATTCAGGGGATCCGGGATCTGCTGGGGCTCGAAAAGGGCGAAAAGATCCCCGCAGCCCGCATCGCAGCCATCAAGATGGGCACGACGGTGGCCACCAATGCGCTGCTTGAGCGCAAGGGCGAGCGCACGCTCTTCGTCACGACGCGCGGTTTCCGTGACGTGCTGCGCATCGGCTATCAGGCGCGGCCCGACATATTCGCCCTCGACATCAAGAAACCAGAACAGCTCTATGATTGCGTCCTTGAGGTCAGCGAGCGCATTCGCGCCGATGGCCTTGTCGAAACAAGGCCTGATCTCCCGAGGGTTCGACGCGATCTTGAAGCGATCCATGCGAGGGGCCTCAACGCCTGCGCCATCGCCTTCATGCATGGCTATCGTCACCCCGCCCATGAGATGGCCGTGGCCAAGGTGGCGCGCGAGGTCGGCTTCCGCCAGGTCTCCGTCTCGCACGAGGTGAGCCCGCTGATGAAGCTGGTCGGGCGCGGCGACACCACCGTGGCGGACGCCTATCTGTCACCCGTCCTGCGCCGCTATGTGGACCGCATGGCCGCCGAGTTCGACGATGCGCCGGGCGCGGCGAAGCTGATGTTCATGATGTCCTCGGGCGGCCTGACGGACGCAAGCCTCTTTCAGGGCCGCGACGCCATTCTGTCAGGCCCCGCAGGCGGCGTGGTGGGCTGCGTGGAGACGGCGAAACGTGCCGGCCTGCCACGGGTGATCGGCTTCGACATGGGCGGCACCTCCACCGACGTCTCCCATTATGACGGCGCCTTCGAACGCACGCTGGAGACCGAGATCGCGGGCGTGCGCATTCGCGCGCCGATGATGCTCATCCACACGGTCGCCGCCGGCGGCGGCTCGATCCTTCACGCCGATCCCGGACGCTTCACCGTAGGCCCCGATTCCGCCGGCGCAGATCCCGGCCCCCGCAGCTATCGGCGCGGCGGCCCCCTCACCGTCACGGACGCCAATGTGATGGCGGGCAAGCTCGATCCGGCGCATTTCCCATGCATCTTCGGGCCCGGGCGCGATCAGCCGCTCGACGTGGCGGCGGTGCGCGCCGCCTTCACTGAACTTGGCGCCGGCCTTGGCGATGAGCGCGCGCCCGAAGCGATCGCCGAAGGCTTCCTGCGCATCGCCGTGGAGAACATGGCCAACGCCATCAAGAAAATTTCCGTTCAGCGCGGCTATGACGTCACGCGCTACGCCTTGCAATGTTTCGGCGGCGCAGGCGGCCAGCACGCCTGTCTCGTCGCCGATGCGCTGGGCATGGGGACCATTCTGGTCCATCCCCTGTCGGGCCTTCTGTCGGCCTATGGCATGGGCCTCGCCGACATCCGCGCCGTGCGCCAGCGCACCGTGGAAGCGCCGCTTGATGACGCGGGGATGCAGACAGCGCAAGGCGTCGTCGATGCGCTCGGGGCTGAGGCGCTGGCTGAACTCAGCCATCAACTGGCGGAAGGCGCAGAACGCGGACTGCATGCCCGCGCGCATCTGCGCTATGCGGGTTCAGACAGTTCGTTGATCGTGGATTTCGACGCATGGCCCGCCATGCGCGCAGCCTTTGAGGACGCCCATCGCAGCCGCTTCGGCTTCGCCGAGGAAGGCCGGGCCCTGGTGATCGATTCCATTTCGGTGGAGGCGGTGGCGCCCGGCGAGCGCGTCGACGAGCCCGAACGTCCCGTCAGGGCCCATGAGCCCAGGCCCTCAAGCCAGACGCGTTTCTTCACAAAGGGCGAATGGCGGGAGGCGGGCGTCTTCCTGCGCAAGGATCTGACGCCGGGCGCTGAAATCATGGGGCCAGCCATGCTCATCGAGCCCCACCAGACCATCGTCGTCGAGCCCGGATGGCGCGCGCGCATCACGGCGAAAGACCATGTGGTTCTGACCCGTGAAGGCGCCGCCGAAAAGATCAGCGTCAGCACGCAAGCCGAGCCCGTCATGCTCGAGATCTTCAACAACCTCTTCATGTCCATCGCAGAGCAGATGGGCCTTGTGCTGCAGAACACGGCGAGCTCCGTCAACATCAAGGAGCGGCTCGATTTCTCCTGCGCCATCTTCGACCACAAGGCCCGCCTCGTCGCCAACGCGCCTCATATTCCCGTGCATCTGGGGTCGATGGACAAATCGGTCGAAAGCGTCATCCGCGCCCATGGCGGCGCCATGCGGCCCGGCGATGTCTTCGCCCTCAACGCCCCCTATGATGGCGGCACCCATCTGCCGGACATCACCGTCGTCACGCCTGTCTTCGACGCGGGGGGACGCGAGATTCTCTTCTTCGTGGCCTCGCGCGGCCATCATGCCGACATCGGCGGCATAGCCCCCGGCTCCATGTCGCCGCGCGCCACCCATATCGACGAAGAAGGGGTCTATATCGACGGGTTCAAGCTCGTGGACGCCGGAAGCTTCCGCGAGGCGGAGGTCAGCGCTCTTCTGACGGGCGCGCGCCATCCCGTGCGCAACCTCGCGCAGAACCTTGGCGACCTGCGCGCGCAGATCGCGGCGAACCAGCGCGGCGTGGATGAACTGCTGCGCATGATCGAAGCCTATGGCGTCGAGGTCGTGCAGGCCTATATGGGTCATGTGCAGGACAACGCCGCCGAGAGCGTCGCGCGCGTCATAGCCACGCTCGAAGACTGCGCCTTTGAATATGAGATGGATCAGGGCTGCGTCATCAAGGTGAAGATCACCGTGGATCAGGCGGGCCGCCGCGCCACGGTCGACTTCACGGGAACATCCCCCCAGCGCGCCGACAATTTCAACGCGCCCGAACCTGTGACGCAGGCGGCGGTGCTCTATGTCTTCCGCACGCTGGTGCAGGACCGCATTCCCCTGAACGCAGGCTGCCTGCGCCATATCAAGATCATCGTGCCCGAGCGGTCGATGCTCTCGCCGCAATATCCCGCCGCCGTCGTCGCGGGCAATGTGGAAGTGAGCCAGGCCGTCACCGATTGCCTTTATGGCGCGCTGGGCCTTCTTTCGGGCGCGCAGGGCACCATGAACAATCTGACCTTCGGCGACGGCGCCTATCAATATTACGAGACGATCTGCTCAGGCGCGCCTGCGGGCGAGGGCTTTGACGGCGCCGACGCCGTGCACACCCACATGACCAACTCCCGCCTCACGGACCCCGAGGTCCTCGAAGCGCGCTATCCCGTCGTGCTCGAAGATTTTCACATCCGCGAAAACTCGGGCGGACGGGGACGCTGGCGCGGAGGCGACGGCGTGTCGCGCACCATCCGTTTCCTGCAGCCCATGGAATGCGCGGTCCTGTCAGGCCATCGGCGCATCCGCCCCTTCGGCGCGAAAGGCGGCGAAGCCGGGCGATTGGGCGTCAACGCCGTGCGCCGCATCGACGGCCGCATGGAGACGCTCGGCGGCTGCGATCAGACCGTGATCGGCGCGGGAGAAGCCATCACCATCAAAACGCCGACCGCAGGCGGCTATGGCGCCGCTGACTGACGCGCTCACTTCACCTTCAGCGGCAGGCCCGCGACGGTGAGCACCACATGCTCCGCCGCTTGCGCAAGGGCCTGATTCAGAGCCCCGAGCTCATCGCGGAAACGGCGGGCCAGCGCATTCTCGGGAACGACGCCAAGCCCGACCTCGCCGCTGACAACCACGAGCGGCCCCTGCGCAGCGCGGCAAGCCCCCAGGAGATCGGCGCGGGCCGCCGACACATCAGCGTCCGACAACATCAGATTTGTAAGCCAAAGGGTCAGGCAGTCCACGAGAATGGGGCGGCCCTGCGGCGCTGCGCGCATGGCTTGCGGCAATTCGATCGGCGCGTCGATCGTGGTCCACTGGCTGGAGCGGCGCGCGCGATGCAGGGCGATGCGCGCGCGCATTTCATCGTCGAAGGCCTGCGCCGTCGCGATATAGGTCCAGGGACCGGGCGCGGCCTCGATCAAGCCTTCGGCGTGACGGCTCTTGCCCGACCGCGCGCCGCCAAGGACCAGCGTGAGCGTCATGGCAGCGCGACCCTCTTCGAACGATAGACCAGCCACGCGCCGAGCCACACCGCAGCAAAGAGCGCGACGATCACAAAGCCGAGGTCGCCATAATAGGCGTTCAGCGCAGCGACCGCCTTCCAGAATCCATCGGATAATTCGAGCTTGGCGCCGAACAGGGCCAGGGTCTCCAGCAAGCCGATGAACAGGGCGACGACCACCGACAGGGTGGTGATCGCAAGATTGTAGATGAGTTTGCGGCGCGGCTGCACATAGGCCCACCGGTAGGCCCCAAGCATCAGGACGCCGTCCGTCGTGTCGATCAAGGCCATGCCTGCGGTGAAGAGCAGTGGAAAGATCATGATGGAGGCGAGCGAAAATCCGCGCGCGGACTCAGTGGCGGCGATGCTGAAGAGGCTGATTTCGGTGGCCGTGTCAAAACCAAGACCGAACAAAAATCCGAGCGGCAGCATATGCCAGCCCTTCGAGATCAGCGCGAAGAGGGGCTGCATGACGCGCGCCAGAAAGCCCCGGCCCTTCAGCATCTCCTCAAGCTGGTCTTCTGCGTAATGACCCGTGCGCTGCAAGGCGCGATAGGTCTTCCAGACATTGACGAGCACGATCATGTTGAAGACGGCGATGGTGAAGAGAAACAGCGCCGAACAGATCGTGCTGACGACGCCGCCGATCTCCCGCCAGCTTTCGAATCTTTCATCCGACAGGGACGTTGCGGTGAGGGCTATGGCGCAGACGGCGATGCAGATCAGGGCGGAATGGCCCAGAGCGAACCACAGACCCACCGAAATTGGCTCGCGCCCCTCCTGCATCAATTTGCGCGTCACATTGTCGATGGCGGCGATATGGTCGGGGTCGACCGCATGGCGCAGTCCCAGCACATAGGCGAGAGCGCAGGTGCCCAGCAGGACCGGATGATCGTGAAAGGCCGCGAAAGCCCAGATCCAGACGCCGATATTGGCGGCGATCAGCGGCACATACATGAGCATGACGCGCCTCTTGAGGGTGGACGAGGCGCCCCTCGAAAACAGTCCGCGCGCATTTTCATTCATCGTCATCTGCGCCCCCCTCCCCTGCCCGCGCCACCACATGAAAGAAGGTTCCGCTCACAAGCCCGCGCCTGCTTCCTGAGGGCGCAGGGGCCGAGCCATAGGCGTCCTGCGCCATGGCGAGCGGCTCGTCTGCGCCCCTGTCGATGATCGTCGCATAGTGGAATTCATGGCCGCGCAGGCGCTCGCCGCGCCCGCCAAGGCAGCAATCCTGCGACAGCATCACATCGCGATAGCCAAGGTTCATCTTGCGGGTGGCGAAGCTCGTCTTCACATCGAGCAAGCCCGCCATGGGCCATTCGCAGCCTGCTGCGTCGGTGATGCTGGCGCCCAGCGTCATATAGCCCCCGCATTCCCCATGCACGGGCCGCGTCTGCGCGAAAGCGCGCAGGCCGCCAAGAAACCCCTGCGCGTTCGAAAGTCGCTCGGCATGAAGTTCGGGATAGCCGCCGGGCAGCCAGCAGACGTCGCACTCATCGGCCGGCGCCTCGTCGAGCAGCGGCGAGAAGGGAACGATCTGCGCCCCCGCCCGTCGCCATCCCTCGAGATGATGCGCATAGACGAAGGAGAAGGCGACGTCGCGGGCGAGGGCGACGCGCTGGCCCGGCGGCTTCAGCGCGAGGCCGGCGGGCGTGGCGCTGACCGATGGCGCCCGCGCCGCCGCGCGAATGGCGGCGAGATCGACATGGGCTTCGACAAGATCAGCCATGCGCTCGAGAATGACCTCGAGACCCGCCGTCTCCCCGGCCTGCACGAGGCCCAGATGGCGCTCGGGCAGGGTGACCGTTGCGTCACGGGGAATGGCGCCCAGCACGGGAACCCCCGTGCGCGCGATGGCCTCGGTGACGAGCCTGCGATGGCGCTCGCTGCCGACCTTGTTGAGGATGACGCCTGCGATGGAGATGCGCGAGTCATAGGTCAGGCAACCCTGCACGATGGCCCCTGCCGATTGCGACTGGCCGCTCACGTCAAGCACCAGCAGAACCGGCCAGCCGACAGCCGCCGCAACGTCCACGGAAGAGCCGCTGCGGCCCTCCGGCGCCGGCACGCCGTCGAAGAGGCCCATGAGCCCCTCGCAAAGCGTGAGCTCCGCCCCTTCGCCCGCCGCAGCGGCCAGCGTCGCCAGCAGCGCGGGGTCCATGGCCCAGGCGTCGAGGTTGAGGCTGGAGCGGCCTGCGGCGACGGCGTGAAAGGCCGGGTCGATATAGTCCGGCCCGCATTTCAAACCGCGCACCTTCACGCCCCCGCGCGCAAAGGCCCGCAACAGCCCCAGCGTCAGCGTGGTCTTGCCGCTGGAGGAGCGCGGGGCGGCGATGACGAGGCCCGGGGCCGCGCCTTGCGTCATGTCGTGCGGCATCGTCATGGCGCGGCCTCCATGCTATGAATCGCGCCATGAGCGATGAGGACAGGCCGAACCTGCGCAGAGGCTGGACCACGGGCGCCTGCGCCACGGCGGCGGCCCGCGCGGCCTATGAGGCGCTGATGCGCGGCGTCTTTCCCGACCCCGTCAGCATCACACTGCCCAACGGCGCGCGCCCCGCCTTTGCGCTGGCTTGCAGCGAAGCCGGCGAGGGTTTCGCGCGCGCGGGCGTCATCAAGGATGCGGGCGACGATCCGGACGTCACCCATGGCGCGCTCATCCTCGCGACGGTGCGCCTCGCTCAGCCCGGCAGCGGCGTGGGCTTCAGGGCAGGCGCGGGGGTCGGCACCGTCACGCGTCCCGGCCTTGCGCTCCCGCCCGGCGAGCCCGCCATCAATCCCGTTCCGCGCGACATGATGCGCAAGGCCATCGCCGAGGCTGCCGCGGCCCTTGGAGGGCCAGAGGACATCGAGATCGAGATCAGCGTGCCCGATGGCGAGAAGCTCGCGGAGCGCACCCTGAACGGGCGCCTTGGCGTCGTGGGCGGCCTGTCCATCCTCGGCACGACCGGCGTCGTCATCCCCTTTTCCTGCGCGGCCTGGATCAGCTCGATCCATCGCGGCGTCGACGTCGCGCGCGCCGTGGGGGCGGAGCATCTCGTGGGCGCCACAGGCCACACCTCCGAAAAGGCCCTGCAGGCCCATTTCGGACTGCCCGATGTGGCGATGATCGAAATGGGCGATTTCGTCGGGGGCATGCTCAAATATCTGCGCCAGCATCCCGTGCGCCGCGTGACCGTCGGCGGCGGCTTCGCCAAGATGACGAAGCTCGGGCAAGGCATGCTCGATCTTCATTCGAAGCGCGGCGCGGTGGATCTCGACTGGCTGGCGCAGCGGGTGCGCGAAGCGGGCGGCGATGAAGCGCTGGCGCAGGGCGTCAGCGGCGCCAACGCCGCCAACGAAGCGCTGGACCGCTGCGCGGCGGCGGGCGTGGACATAGCCGCCGCAGTCGCCCGCCATGGCTGGCGCACGGCGGCGAAGGCTCTGGAGGGCTCCGGCGCCCTGCTGGACATCGCCATCGTCGATCGCCACGGCGCGGTGATCGCCGTGACGGCAGCGCAGCCTGCGCCCTGACGCGCTCATTCGCCCGTCCCCCGCCAGCCCGGCGTCCTGAACCGGCGCTGATACTCGCCGTCATAGAGCGCGCTGTTGCGAAACGCGGGATCGCCAAGGGTGCGGCCGACCATGATGAGCGCCGTGCGCTCCACAGGATGCGCCGCGACCTCAGCCACAAGGGCGCCCAGCGTCCCGCGAATGACCTGCTCATCCGACCAGCTCGCGCGATAGACCACGGCGGCGGGGCAATCGGCGCCGTAATGGGGGATCAATTCGTCAACCACCCGCGCCAGCGCATGGACGGAGAGATGCACCGCCAGCACAGCCCCGGTGCGCGCGAAATTGGCGAGGCTCTCGCCCTCCGGCATGCCCGAAGCCCGGCCCGACGTGCGCGTGAGCACCACGGACTGCGCGACCTCGGGCAAGGTCAGCTCGCAGCCCAGCGCCGCAGCCGCAGCCGCGAAGGAGGGCACGCCCGGCGTGATGGTGAAGGGAATGTCGAGGCTTCTGAGCAGGCGTATCTGCTCGCCCATGGCGCTCCACACGGACAGATCGCCCGAATGAAGCCGGGCGACATCCTCGCCCCTTTCATGGGCCTCGAGGAAGGCGGCGCCGATGTCCTCCAGCGACAGTGCGGCGGTGTTGACGATGCGCGCGCCGGGCGGACAGACATCGAGGATCTCGCGCGGCACCAGCGAGCCTGCGTAAAGGCACACGGGGCAACGCGCCACGAGGTCGCGGCCGCGAAGGGTGATGAGGTCTGGCGCGCCCGGCCCCGCGCCGATGAAATGAACGGTCATGCGGCGCCATCCTTCGTTTCGCGCGCCCGCGCGATGGCGCAGGTCACGCCCTCCCCGCTGATGCGCGGCTGGATCAGGACCGCGCCCGGCCCCGCCCCCGCCAACGCGGCGGTCTCGGCGACCGAGGGCAGCCCGAACAGGGACGTCACGCGCGGCGAGCGCGTCAGGGCCTGCCCGGCGACGGCCTGCAACGCCTCGGCGCTGAGAAAATGCAGGGGCATGCCGAGCGCCGCCGCCGCATCCGACAGGCCCGCCTCGTCCCGCTTCGCATCAATCGTGAACAGCGCGGCCTCGCCCGCTGGCGCGGCCCCCTCGCACGCTGCGCGCACAAGGCTGGCGATGGCCGCCCCGCTGGCGCCCCTGCGGCAACCAAGCCCGATGGCGACGCGCGGGCTCATGTCGTCAACCCCTTGGCGATGGACCATTGCATCACCGGCATGGCCGCGCGCCAGCCGTGGAAGGGCCCGACCGGATCTGCCCGGGCGATCTCGATCTTGATGAGGTCTCCGCCCTTGGCGACATGGCGGCGCATGATCTCGCCCTGCGTCTCCAGCGTCACGGCGTTGACGACGAGACGCCCGCCTTCGGGCAGCGCAGCCCATGCCGCGTCGAGGACGCCAGCATCCGTTCCCCCGCCGCCGATGAAGATCGCATCCGGCGTCGGCAGCCCCTGGAGCGCGTCCGGCGCCGCCCCCTCCACGATCCGCAATTCCGGCACGCCGAACTCCAGGGCGTTGCGCCCGATGCGCGCCGCCCGGTCGGCCCGCGTCTCGATGGCGATGGCGCGGTTGGCGGGGTGGCGCAGCATCCATTCAATGGAGATCGACCCCGACCCCGCGCCGATGTCCCAGAGCAATTCGCCCCGGCGCGGCGCGAGCGTGGACAGCGTGATGGCCCGCACCTCGCGCTTGGTGATCTGCTTGTCATGCTCGAAAAGATCGTCAGGCAGCCCGGAGGCCAGCGGCAGGATGCGCGCGCCGCGATCCGCCACCACCTCGATGGCGAGCGTGTTGAGGGCGTCGACATCTTCTTTGAAATCGGCGGCGCAGGCCTCGATGCGCCGCTCGCGCGGGCCGCCCATGGCCTCGCAGACGATGAGGCGGCTGCGGCCCATGCCAAGGGCCGTCATCCGCTCCGCCACCTTGCGCGGCGTCTGTCCGTCCCAGGTGAGCGCGAGAATGCGCGCGCCCGGCTGGAGATGCGGCGCAAGGCGCTCCATGGGCCGCCCGTGCAGGGAGAGCAGCGCGCAATCCTGCTGCGGCCAGCCGAGCCGGGCGCAGATGAGCGAGAAGGCGGAGGGCGCGGGCAGGCAGCGCATCTCCTGCGCAGGCAGATGACGCATCGCCATGGCGCCGACGCCATAGTGGAAGGGATCGCCCGAGGCGAGGATGCAGGTCGGGCGGCCACGGCGGGTCAGCACCTCAGAAAAACCTGCCTCCAGCGGCGAGGGCCAGGCCATTGTCTGCGCCTGCGTGGGCCCAAGCAGGGCGAGGTGGCGCGCGCCGCCCGCCACAAACTCCGCTTGCTCCAGCGCGCGCCGTGCGGCAGGACTGAGCCCGTCGAGCCCGTCTTCGCCCATGCCGATCAAGGTCAGCCAGACGGGGTTGGATGTGGGCGCGCTCATGACCTGCGCCTCCCGAGGGAAAAGCCATGGGTGACGAGCAGGCGGGCCGCATTCTGATCCTCGGCGGGACGAGCGAAGCCACGAAGCTCGCCGCCGCGCTCGCCAGCGAGACGGCCCTTCCCGCGCTTCTGTCTCTCGCAGGGCGCACCAGCAAGCCTGCATTGCCCGCGATCCCCAGCCGCATCGGCGGCTTTGGCGGCGTCGACGGCCTCGCGGACTGGCTCGAAGCGCATGAGACGCCGATGGTCATCGACGCGACCCATCCCTTCGCCGCGCGCATGTCGTGGAACGCGGCGCAGGCCTGCGCACGCCGCAAAATCCCCCGCCTCATCTACACGCGTCGGCCCTGGGAGCCCGCCCCGCAGGACCGCTGGACCCGCGTGCCCGACATCGAGGCTGCGGTGGCGGCGCTGGGGCGCGAGCCCCTGCATGTCTTCCTGACGGTCGGGCGTCTCTCGCTGCCCGCCTTCGCGCGCGCGCCCTGGCACAGCTATGTCGCACGCAGCATCGACGCGCCGCAGGCCCATGAGCTGCCGCCGCGCTGCCGTGTGCTGCTGGCGCGCCCGCCCTTCCGCGAGGCCGATGAAAAGGCCCTGATGAGGGGGGAAAAGTTCGACGTGGTCTGCACCAAGAACAGCGGCGGCGCGGCCACCGAAGGCAAGCTCCTCGCCGCGCGCGAGCTTGGCGTTCATGTCATCATGGTCGAGCGCCCGCAGGCGCCGCAGGGGGACGCGCTGTTCGATCTTGCGGCGGTCATGACGTGGATCAGGGATCATCTGCCCACCCCATAATGCCGGGGCGTATAGATCCATGGCGCGAGCCCGTCGGGCCGCTCAATGAAGCGCGTCTCGCTCGAGCCGATCAGCACGAGGGTGCTCATGTCGCACAAGGAGGGATCGACCTGCGCCAGCGTCGTGACGATGAGCCGCTCATCGGGGCGGCCGACCGCGCGCGCCAGAGCGACCGGCGTCGCTCCGTCCTTCAGACTGCGCAGCAGCGCGAAAGCCCGGTGTATGGCGTCAGGCCTTGCGCGCGAGGCGGGGTTGTAGAAGGCGATCACGAAGTCGCCTTCGCTGGCGGCCGTCAGGCGCCGCTCGATCACCGCCCAGGGCTTGAGATTGTCGGACAAGGATATGGCGCAGAAATCGTGGCCCAGCGGGGCGCCAAGGCGCGCGGCCGCCGCCTGCATGGCGCTGACGCCGGGCATGACGTCGATGCGCACCGCGCGATCGGCGTCATCGCCATGATCCACCGCTTCGAAAATCGCCGCCGCCATGGCGAAGACGCCGGGATCGCCGCCCGAGACGACAGCCACCACATGCCCCGCTTTCGCCAAATCCAGCGCGTGACGCGCTCGGTCGATCTCGACGCGGTTGTCGCTGGCGTGCCGCATCTGCCCCTCGCGCAAGGGGATGCGGTCCACATAGGGGCCATAGCCAATGAGGTCGCTGGCCATGGCGAGGGCGTCGCTGGCCTGCGGCGTCAGCCATTGCGTCGGACCGGGGCCGAGGCCCACAACAAGGATGCGTCCCGTCCCGCTCATGGCCGCCGCCCCTGTCCGGGCACGATGACGATGGAGAAATAGGGCGCGGCGTCGTCGGCCTTTTGCGCCAGCGGCATGACCTTTTCATCGGCCATGGAGCCGCGCTCCACATAGATCGCGCGCTCCATGAGCCCTGCGTCCGTCAGCACGCTGCGCACCTTTGCGAAGTTGCGCCCGAGCTTCATGAAGACGATGGCGTCAGCGTCGCGTACGCGTCGCGCGAGCTCCTCCTGCGGCAAGGTCGCGGGCAGGACGCTGAGCGCATCATCGCCCCAGGTCATGGGCGCGCCCGCCGCCGTCCAGCAGCCGGACATGCCGGTGATTCCCGGGCAGATGGTGACGGGAAACTCACCCCGCAGCCGCATGTAAAGATGCATGAAGGAGCCATAGAACAGCGGATCGCCCTCGCAGAGGAGGGCGACGTCGCGGCCCGCGCGCAGATGCGCGGCGAGGGCGCCTGAGGCCCTTTCGTAGAAGGCGGCGAGCTCATCGCGATAGGCGGGGCTGTCGAAGGGAATTTCGACCGTGACGGGATAGACCAGCGGCAATTCGGTCACGCCCGGCTTCAGCAGACCATCGACGATGGTGCGCGCATGGCCGCGCCGTCCGCGCTTGGCGAAATAGGCGACGACCGGAGCCGCCTGCAAGGCTTTCAGCGATTTGAGCGTGATGAGATCGGGATCGCCCGGCCCCAGCCCAACGCCGTAGAGACGGCCCGATGGCGCCATCGTGCTCATTCCCTCTCGCTCGCCAGCGCATTGACCGCCGCCGCCGTCATGGCGCTGCCGCCCTTGCGTCCGCGCACGATGATGCAGGGCAGGCGCCCGTCCGCCATCAGCGCATCCTTGGATTCCGCCGCGCCGATGAAGCCCACGGGCATGCCGATCACCGCCGCAGGATGCGGCGCGCCCTCGTCCAGCATCTCGAGCAGGCGAAACAGCGCGGTCGGCGCATTGCCGATGGCGACGACGGCGCCCGCCAGATGCGGCCGCCACAATTCCATGGCCGCCGCCGTGCGCGTCGTGCCAAGCTCCTGCGCGAGGCGGGCGGTGGCGGGATCATCGAGCGTGCAGATGACCGGGTTCTGGGCGGGCAGCCGCGCCCGCGTGACGCCGTTGGCGACCATTTTCGCGTCGCACAGAATGGGCGCGCCCTTGCGCAGCGCCTCGCGCGCCACGATGGCCGCATTCTTCGAAAAAGCGACATCTGCGGCGACCTCGACCATGCCGCAGGCATGGATGACGCGCACCGCGACAATCTCCTCCTCCGGCGTGAAACGCTTGAGGTCGCTCTCGGCGCGGATCATGGCGAAGGATCGCCGATAGATTTCCGCGCCATCGCGAATATAGGCATAGCCGGTCAAGGCCGCACTCCCTCAGAGGACGCCATGGCGCGCAGGGCTGCGCGGCAGGCGTCGAGATCAAGACCAGACAGCGCGGCCGCATCGCATGCGCGGCCTGCTGCGATGAGATCGTAAAGCCCGGCCCGCGCCGTGAGGGTGACAGGTGTGGGCGCAGGCCGCGCGCAACCCTTGGCGCAGCCGGAGACATGCAGCGCGACCCCGGCGGGCGCGAGGGCGCGGGCGAGCGGGGCGAGGGCCAGCGCATCCTCTTGCGTCGGCGCCTCTGCGCTGGCGCAGGCGGGCGCTCCCGGACAGGCGATGACGGCGAGGCGCGCGTCGGAGGGGTCTATGATGATTCTGGCGTCGGCTTGCGCAAGAATCTCCTGCGCAGCCTGCGCATCGACGCCGGGCAGCAGAACCGCACGCCATGGGGTGAGCCGCAATTCGCGCGCGCCATGCCGCTGCGCCATATCGGCGAGCCATGTCAGATCGCACGCGCCTAAACGACCGAAGGCGAAGCCAAGCCCGAGCCATCCCGAGGCGCCGCAGGTGTGATGACCAAGGGGCTGAGGTGGCGGACTGGGCTTTGCTTCGCGCGGCAGCGGCGCAAGGCCCGCCGCACGCCAGATGGCGGCGGCGCCTTTCGCAGCGACAAGCCCGGCCATGCGGCGGGGCGGGGGATCGCAGGTCCGCGCCTGCTCCACAAAAGCCCTCGCGAGGCCTGCCGCAACGTCAGCAAGCGCGCAGGCATCCACCACCGCCGCCGCCTCGCAGCCCGCAAGGCGGACCTCAAAGCGCTGCGCGCCCGCTTCGCGCAGGGCGAGGAAGCGAATGTCGGCGCTGACGGTGGAGAGGCTCAAAGGGCCGTCGTCATCAATGATGAAACCGAATTTGGAGGGCAGCGCATGAAGCGCGACATCGCTGACGAGGCGCTGTTCGAGCGCGCGGACATGGGCGCTGACATCGAAAGCCGCATCGTCCCCAACGCCCGCAAGCGGCGAGGCCAAGACGTTGCGCACGGATTCGGCCTCTGCGCTTTCGTCGATCAGACGATGCGCGCGCAGGGCCTCGATCAGGGGCTGCAGACTTGCTTCCTGCACGCCGCGCAGCTGCAGATTGGCGCGGGCGCTCAGATCAATCAGGCCATTGCCGAACTCTTGCGCGCAACTTGCGATGGCCCTGGCGGCAGCGGCGGACGCAACGCCGCCCCTGATGCGCAGACGCACGAGATAGCCATCGCCGCTCAGCATGGGGCGAAGGGCGCCGGGGCACCAGCCCTTGACCTCAGCGGGCGCGCTCATGACGCGAGTCCCATGGGTTCGCCCAGAATGTCGCGCAGCGCCATCATCGCAGAATTGCGCCGCGAGACCCAGAAGCCCCGGCGCGCCGCATTCGAGAAGGTCTGGGCCATGTCGCGCTGCGCGTCAGGATTATGCGCGGCGAGAAAGGCGCACACGGCCTCATCGCCCAGCGTCGCGTCGAACATGAGATCGAAATGCCGGCTCTCCACCGCATCGCTCAGGGCCGCATAGGCGTAGAGATTGCCGAGGGTTCTGGCGATCTCCGAGGCGCCGCGATAGCCATGGCGCATCTGCCCCTGGATCCACCGGGGATTGGTGGCGCGGGCGCGCAGCACGCGCGCGACTTCTTCAGGAAGCGTGCGCACCTTCGGCGCCGTCTCGCGCGTGGCGTCCACATGATAGAGCGCGGGGCTTTGGCCGAGCGCCTGCGCGGCTGCGGCGAAGCCGCCTTCGTGCTCGGCGAAAGCGTCGGAATCCAGAACATCCTGCCCCGCCATGTCCTGCACATGCACAAAGGCGTCGGCGCCCGCCACCTGGGCGCGGAAGGCGGCCTTGGCCTCGACGCCCTCCCCCGAGGCGCCATAGGCGTGGGAGGCCGCGTCAAGATAGGCCTCTCCAAGCTCCGCGCGCGATCCCCAGTCTTCGCTGGCGATGCGCTGCGACAGGCCGGTTCCATAGTCGCCCGGCGCCGCGCCGAAAATGCGCAGGGGCGCCTCAGAGCCCGCGCGGCGGGCTGCGGCGATGGGATTATCCTCGTCGCCCTCATCGAGCTGCGCGATGGCCTGAACCGCCGAGTCGAACAGGGCGATCTGCGTGGCGAAGACGTCCCGGAACAGGCCGGAGATCCGCAGGGTGACGTCGACGCGCGGGCGCCCGAACACAGCCTGCGGCAGAATTTCAAAACCCGACACGCGCGACGACGTCTGGTCCCACAGGGGCCGCGCGCCGATCAGCGCCATGGCCTGCGCGAGATCATCGCCCCCCGTGCGCATGGTGGCGCTGCCCCAGAGGTCGATGACGATGGCGCGCGGCCAATCGCCGTGGTCCTGAACATAGCGCGCGACGACCTCCTGCGCAGCGCGCTTGCCGATCTCCCATGCGGTGCGCGTGGGCACGGAGCGCGGGTCGAGGGAGTAGAGGTTGCGGCCCGTGGGCAGCACGTCGAACCGGCCGCGCGAGGGGGCGCCGGCAGGCCCCGGCTCGACGAAGCGTCCAGCAAGGGCGCGCAGCAGTCCTTCGATCTCGCCTTGCGGCGAGCGCGCGAGATTGGCGCGGTCCTGCGCCGACAAATCCTCATCGCGCCACTGCGCGCTCCGGCCGAACACATGCAGTCCATCGGCGATGCGCATGTCCTTGAGGTCGCAAAGCCAGGCGTCAAGCCCGCCCAGGATCTCGTCAGGATCGCTGCTGGCGATTCCCGCATCCTGCATCAGTCCGGTCTCGGCGGCGCGGGCGATGATGGCCCTTGAGATGCGCGCCGCGCGGGCGGGATCAAGCGATTGGGCGCTTGAATACTCGTCGAGCAAGGCCTCGACCTCGATGGCCGCGCCATGGGTCTCGGCGGCGGTGAGCGGCGGCGTCAGATGGCCAAGGGTCAGCGCGCAGAGGCGGCGTTTGGCCTGCGCGGCCTCGCCGGGATTGTTGACGATGAAGGGATAGAGGACGGGCGCAGGGCCCAGCAGAACCTCCGGCGCGCAATGGCGGCTCAAAGCGGCCGCCTTGCCCGGCAGCCATTCGAGCGTGCCATGGGTTCCACAGTGGATCATGGCGTCGAAGCCATGGACCTCGCGGAGCCAGAGATAGAAGGCGCAATAGGCGTGGGAGGGCGGCAGATTGGCGTTGTGATAATCGCCCTTCACATCGCCGCCGCCGCGCAGGGGCTGCAACGCGACAAGGAGATTTCCCGCCTGCACGACGCGAAAGCGGAAGGCGCCCGAGGGCGCGCCCCAGGCCGCCGCCACCTGATCCTGAAAGGGCTGCGGCAGCCGGGCGAACAGGCGCTTGTATTGCGCGAGCGAAAGGGCCGCTGCAGGCGCGGCATGGTTCAGCCGCTCCATGAGGCGCGCAGCGTCGACATCCCCGACGTCATAGCCCTGCGCCTTCAGCGCCTGCGCAATGGCTGCGACGCTCGCGGGCGTATCGAGCCCCACCGCATAACCGGCCTGTCCGCCCCGGTGCGGATAATCCGAGAGGATGCAGGCGATGCGGCGATGGGCTGGCTCAAGGCGGCGCAGATGGGCCCAGGCGCGCGCGAGGTCAGCGACAAAGGCGATGCGGTCGGGTTCCGGCTCATGAAGGACGCGCGAGAACTGCGCGCCCTCGCTCGGCTCGGCCTGCGTTTTAAAGGAGATGGCGCGCGTGACGATGCGCCCGTCAAGCTCGGGCAAGGCGACGTTCATGGCGAGATCGACCGCGCCGACGCCCCGTCCCGAGGCCTCCCATTGCGCCTTGCGCGTGGTCGAGAGCATGGCCTGGAGAACCGGCGCGTCGGCGCGGTCGAGCACGCAGGCGCCGCCATCCTCGCGTCCGGAGAAAGAGGTTGTGTTGAGGATGACGTCAGGCGCGACATCGGCGAGCAGCGGGGCCAGCTCGGCGATCGCGCCGGGGTCTTTCAGGCTGGTGACGGCGACGCAGGTCACGGCGAAGCCGCGCGCGCCAAGAGCGTCGGCGAGAGCGATGAGCGGAGCCGCATCATCAGCCGCCACGACGGAGCGATAGGCGACGATGAGGGCGCGGGCGGCGGCGCCGGGAGCGCAGCGGCAAGCGGCCTCGAATGTGAAGGCTGCGCGCATGGGCGCAGGCTCCGACCATGGAGCGTCGCGGCCGAGGCGCGCGGCGATATAATTCAGGCATTGCGCGAAATTATCCGCTCCCCCACACTGGAAATAGGCGTGCAGCCTTTGCAGCTCCTGCGGGCTCAGGGTGGAGGCCTGATCGAGCCTGTCATCGGCGCGATGGTCGCCCGGGACGATGGCGAGCTCGAACCCATGCTGGCGCGCGGCCTTCGCGAGCTCCTCGACGCCGTAGCGCCAATAGTCGAGGCCGCCGAGCAAACGCACCAGCACGAAGCGGGCCTTCGGCGCCATGGTCTCGAGGTAGAGATCCACGGAATAGGGATGCTGCAATTGCGCGATGTTGGCGACGCGCAGATCAGGAAGCGCGCTGTCCTTGCGCCACGCGCTGGCGAGGCCTGACAGATCGCTGTCGGAGAAGGACAGGAAAAGGATGTCGGCCGGCGTCTGGCCAAGATCAACCGCAGCGGCGCCTTCGTCGAGAAAAACAGTCTCTGTTCGAAGAAGGTGCATGGCCGCTTCCGTCACAGGGCCGAGAGGGCGGCGGTGATCGCGGCGCGGTCGATGCCTTTTTCGCCGATGAAGACGAGGCCTCCCGCGCGCGGCGCGCCCGCAGGCCAGGCGCCGTCGAAGTGATGGCGGAACCGCGCGCCCACGCCCTGCACCAGCAGCCGCATGGGCTTGCCCGCGACCTCCACATAACCCTTGATGCGCAGGACGTCATGGGCGCCGGCCAGGCCCTGAAGGCCCGCGACGAAGGCTGCGGGATCAGCGATGGCGGGAACCGGCAGCGCGAAACTGTCGAAGTCCTCGTGGTCGTGGTCCTCTTCGCCATCGTGATGGGAGGGGCGGTTGGCGAGGTCATCCTCGGCGCGCGCGTTCAAACCGAGCAGGATGTCCGCTGCGACCTTGCCCTCGCGCGTCTCGACGATCCGCACGGCGCGTGGCACGGCGGCCATGATGTCAGCCGACACGCGCGCGATCTCGCTTGCGTCCATCAGATCGGTCTTGTTGAGGATGATGAGGTCGGCGCAGAGGAGTTGGTCCGTATAGACCTCCTCCAGGGGATCATCATGGTCGATGGCCATGTCCTGCGCGCGCTGGGCCAGAAGCTTCTGCGGATCGTCCGCGAAACGCCCCGCCGCCACGGCCGCGCCATCGACCACGGCGATGACGGCGTCAACGGTCAGGCGCGCGCGGATGGGCGGCCAGTCGAAGGCCTTCACGAGGGGCTTGGGCAGGGCGAGGCCGGAGGTTTCGATCACGATATGGTCGGGCCGCTGCGGCAGGGCGAGCAGCCGTTCCATGGCCGGGGCGAAATCGTCGGCGACCGTGCAGCAGATGCAGCCATTGGCGAGCTCGACGATGTTCTCCTCCGGGCAGGCCTCGACGCCGCAGGACCGCAGGATGTCGCCGTCGACGCCCACATCGCCGAATTCATTGATGATGAGCGCAAGGCGCCGTCCGCCCGCGTTTTCGATGAGATGGCGCACGAGGGTCGTCTTCCCGGCGCCCAGAAAGCCCGTGATGATCGTGACCGGAATTTTAGCGAAATCGGCGGCGGTCATGGGGCGGTCTCCAGAGCGGGCGTGAGCGGGGGGACGCGCGAGACGACGCCGCGCTTGAGCGCCTCGGGGCGCTGCTTCCAGGGAATGAGGCCGTCTGCGGTCGCGCCATAGAGGGCGGCGCCGTCGAGGATCACATCGGCCCCTGCATCGGCGGGCAGATCGCCATAGACATAGGTCCATTTGCCCGGCGCGGCGAAGCTGATGGTGCAGGCGCGCTTGCACACGCTCAGACATTCGACGGGATGGATATGGACCGCCGCGCGCCGCTGCTCGGCCAACTCGGTCAGCGCCCGGTGCAGACGCGCGCCCGAACGGTCGGCGGCGGCGACGCCGGCTTCATCAGCCAGCTTGCAGGTGGTGCAGACGTAGATATGCGTGGTCGCCATCGCCCTGTCCTGTCAACGCCTCGCAGTGAGCGAGGCAGGGGCGCGGCGCCGGCTTAAGCCGTGTTCATGGCCAAAGGCGATAAACAGCCCCGGGGCACCCCGCCCGGCGCGTTGCATGAGGTCGCTGGCAGGTCTCCTGGCTTGCGGATCAGCGCCCCATGCCGCCTTCCCAGCCCGCCCGAAGGTCAGCCAGTGGCTTTTTGGCATATGGCTACCCGCTTACAGTTGCGAGGGCAGCTATGGAATAGGCGGCCTGCGCCGCCGTCACCATATTCCCGATTAACCCTCCGGGGAGGGACCATCGACCTTCACACCGTGCGGGAGCGGGGCATTGATGTCAATCTCCTTTCCGTGGCATCCCTTGTCTCTAGGCATCCATTGCCGTTCCCGGCGCTGCGGGCGCCTCGCCACCCCACGGACCAAGCCATATGAGCGCACTGGATGACGAAGCCGAGCGCCGCCATCGCGAGAAGATGGCGAAGCGCAAGCAGGTTCAGGACGCGGAGGTCGCCTCCAAGACCATCGCGCAGAAGGCGCTGCTGATCGTCAACACGGGGCCGGGCAAGGGCAAGTCAACGGCGGCCTTCGGGCTGATCCTGCGGGCGCTGGGCCATGACTGGCGCGTGGGCGTGGTGCAGTTCATCAAGGGAGCCTGGGAGACGGGGGAGCGGCGGGCGCTCGCGCGGTTCGGCGATCAGATCGCCTGGCACACCATGGGCGAGGGCTTCACCTGGGAGACGCAGGACCGCGCCCGCGACGTCGCCGCCGCCAAGGCCGCATGGGGCAAGGTTCTGGAACTCATGGCGGACCCGACCATCCGCCTGCTGGTGCTTGATGAGCTCAACATAGCCCTGCGCTATGATTATCTGCCGCTCACCGAGGTGGTCGAGGCCCTCAAGGCGCGGCGCGGCGATCTGCATGTGGTGGTCACCGGCCGCAATGCGAAGCCTGAGCTCATCGAGGCCGCCGATCTCGTGACCGAGATGGGCGCGGTGAAACATCACTTCGCTGCGGGCGTGAAGGCGCAGGTGGGGATCGAATTTTGAACGGCAGGCGCGGCAAGGCCCTGATGATTCAGGGCGCAGGCTCCGACGTCGGCAAATCGCTGATCGTCGCGGGGCTCTGCCGCGCCTTCCGCAACCGTGGCCTGACGGTGCGGCCCTTCAAGCCGCAGAACATGTCGAACAACGCCGCAGTGACGGCGGACGGCGGCGAGATCGGCCGGGCGCAGGCCCTGCAGGCGCGGGCCTGCGGCGCCCCGGCCAGCGTCCACATGAACCCGGTGCTCCTGAAGCCCCAGAGCCAGATCGGCTCGCAGATCGTGGTGCAGGGCAAGGTCAGGGGCAGCGCCAATGCCCGGGATTACCAGACCCTGAAGCCCGAACTCATGGGCGCCGTGCTGGACAGCTTCGAGCGCCTGCGGTCGGAAGCGGACCTCGTCCTTGTCGAGGGCGCGGGCAGCGCGGCCGAGATCAACCTGCGCGCCAACGACATCGCCAACATGGGCTTCGCCCGCGCCGCCGATGTCCCCGTGGTCGTGCTGGGGGACATCGACCGGGGCGGGGTCATCGCCCAGATCGTGGGCACGCAGGCGGTCATCGCGCCGGAGGATGCGGCGCTGGTGGTGGGCTTCATGGTCAATCGATTCCGGGGCGACCCCAGCTTGTTCGAGGCAGGGCTGACGGCCATCGCGGAGCGTTCGGGCTGGCCCTCGCTCGGGCTCATCCCGTGGTTTCCCGACGCCGCCCGCCTGCCGGCGGAGGATGCGCTGGCGCTCGACCAGCGGAAGGCGCCGGGCGAGGGCCCCGTGACCATCGCCGTCCTGCAACTGCCGCGCATCTCCAATTTCGACGATTTCGACCCGCTGAAGGCCGAGCCTGGCGTGCGGCTCGTCTTCGTGCGGCGGGGGGAGACCATCCCCGTGGAGGCCGCCCTCGTCATCATCCCCGGCTCCAAGACGACCATCGCGGACCTTGCGGCGCTGCGGGCGCAAGGCTGGCATATCGATCTGGCCGCCCATGTGCGGCGGGGCGGGAAGGTGCTGGGTGTCTGCGGGGGCTATCAGATGCTGGGCCGCAGCATCGAAGATCCCCTGGGGATCGAGGGCGATGCGGGCGCCTGCGAGGGGCTCGGCCTGCTCGACGTCGGCACGGTCATGGAGGCCTCCAAGACCCTCAAGCAGGTCACGGGCCGCTGCCTGGCGGAGGGCGCGCCCTTCACCGGATATGAAATGCACATCGGCCGCACCGATGGCCCGGACAGGGGGCGGCCCCTGCTGGAGATGGCGGACGGTCGGCGCGAGGGCGCGTCCTCCGCCGACGGGCGCGTGCGCGGCGTCTATGTGCACGGGCTTTTCAGCGATGATCGGCAGCGCCGGACCTGGCTGAACTGGATCGGCGCCGACGCGTCCGATTTCGCCTATGAGCAGGGAATTGAGGACACGCTCGACGCGCTCGCGGCGCATCTCGAAAAGCATGTGGATTGCGGCCGCATCCTCAGCCTTGCGCGATGACGAGCGCCGCTGCGCTGAACAAGGCCAGCGCCTGAATGACGAGGGCGCGGCGGTAGAGGCCAAGGGCGCGGCGGATGTCTCCCGCCCCGGCCTCGACCCGGCCTGACCCCATGAAGGCGTCCTGCGTCAGTTCCGTCCCATAGACGCGAGGCCCCGCGAGCCTGAGGCCCAGCGCGCCCGCCATGGCCGCCTCGGGCCAGCCGGCGTTGGGGGAGCGGTGACGGCTTGCGTCGCGCCAGACCGCCTTTGCGGCCTCGCGGGCGGACAACCCCGGGCTCAGGGCGGCGGCGATCACAAGGAACAGGGCCGTCAGGCGCGAGGCCGGGAGATTGATGACGTCGTCGAACCGCGCCGCCGCCCAGCCGAAGGCCTCGTGGCGCCTGGTGCGATGGCCGATCATGCTGTCGGCGGTGTTCGCGGCCTTGTAGAGGACGCCGCCGGGCAGGCCGAGGGCCGCCGTCCAGAACAGGGGCGCGACCACGCCATCGGAGAAATTCTCCGCGAGGCTCTCGATGGCCGCGCGAGCGACCCCCGCCTCGTCCAGCACCGCAACATTGCGCCCGACGATCATGGAGACGGCGCGCCGCCCCCCTTCCAGCCCCTGCCCTTCCAGCGCCTCCGCCACAGCCGCGACATGCTCGTAGAGGCTGCGCTGGGCGGGCAGGCTGGCTGCGAGCAGGGCGAGGGCGAGGAAGCCCAAAGGGCCCGTCAGCGCCCATTGCAGCGCGAGGGCGACGCCCCCCGCGAGCGCGAGCAGGATCGCCAGCGCCGCGCAGCCGGCGAGCCTGCGGGCGGCGAAGGAGGCGGCCTCGCGGTTCAGCCCGCCATCGAGCCGCCGGATCAGCGCCCCGATCCAGCTCACGGGGTGGCCGATTGCGCGCCAGACCGCTTGGGGATAACCAAACAGGGCTTCGCAGATCAAAGCTGCGCAGGCGAGGAGCAGGGACGCGGTGAGCATGAGCCTACCAATGGGCGTAAGCGGCGATGCGGAGCGGCTTCTCCAGCACGGCGGAAACCTCGCCGCCGCCCGCAGGCTCTATCCGCGCGCGCCAGAACCGTGGATCGACCTCTCCACCGGGATCAACGCCAGAGCTTACCCGGTGGGGGCATTGTCTGAGGCATCATGGCGGCGTTTGCCAGAAGAAAATGCGGCCCTTGCGCTCGAGGACGCCGCCCGGCGCGCCTATGGGGCGCCTGAATCGGCCTGCGTCGTGGCGGCGCCCGGCACGCAGGCGCTGATCGGCCTTCTGCCCCTGCTGGCGCCCGCCAAACGGGTGGGCATCCTTGACTTCACCTATAGCGAGCATGAGCTGTGCTGGGCGGGCGCGGGCGCGCAGGTCGAGACGGTGGACAGCCTCGACGCGCTCGGGGGGTTCGACCATGCGGTGATCGTGAACCCCAACAATCCCGATGGAAGGCTCGTCCCGCCGCCCGCCCTGCTCGCCCTCGCAGAGCGGCTTGCGGCGCGCGGGGGACGGCTGATCGTGGACGAAGCCTTCGTCGATTTCCTCCCCCCGGAGGCCAGCGTCGCGCCTCTGCTGCCGCCCTCAGGGATGATCGTGCTGCGCTCCTTCGGCAAGGCCTATGGCCTCGCGGGCCTGCGGCTAGGCTTCGCCCTCGCAGGCGCTGCGGAGGCCGCGCGGATGCGCCGGGCGCTCGGGCCATGGCCTGTCTCAGGCGCGGCCATCGAAATCGGCCTTCGCGCCCTTGGCGACGCCCTCTGGCGCGACGAGGCCCGCGCCCGCGCCAATCAGGACGCGGGACGCCTTGATGAAATCCTGCGCGCGGCAGGCTTCACCCCGGCTGGCGGAACGCCGCTGTTTCGCTGGATCAGATGCGCCGACGCCCACGGGGCTTTTCGAAGGCTCGCGGGCGCGGGCGTTCTGGTGCGGGCCTTCGAGAGCCAGCCACAGGCCCTGCGCTTTGGAGTCCCGACAGGCGAGGCGATTTGGCAGGAGCTTGCCCGTCGCCTCACAATGGCGGGGCTGTGACGGGACGGCTCAGGCCACCCGATGAAATCTTCGGGGATCGGGCTGCGCGGGCGGACCCTCGATCTGACCCTGACGCGACAGGTCGAGGCTCTGCGACAGGAACCGCTCCAGCACGACGTTCAACGCGGCGGCGTCGAACAAGGGGTGGGATGACGCCTCATCGGCGAGTCCGCGCCAGGCTTCTTCGGCGGCGGCGAGGGTGAAACATTCCACCGCCCAAAGCGCCGCCTTCGAAAAGGCGACATTGCGGGCGGCGCAGAAGGCGCCCAGACGATCGACAAGCGCCGGGTCGAGCCGCGCTCGCATCTCCTCCTCAAGCTCCAGCGCAGATACTGAATCTTTACCAAGCTCAAGCAACAGATCAACAAGCGCCGCCATCATCGCCCTCCCTCGAAGACCATCGCCGATCCTACATAGGGCGCGCGGCAGACGCGCCCAGCGCCGGACCGCTGATTCAGGGCGCAGAACAAGCGGACAGATCCGTCCCGCGCGGCGCGAAGGGCGGCTGCGCCTTGGCGGGCGAGGCCATGTCTTCTATCGTTGATCCTGCATAGGGGGATTCGACATGGGCGTTTCTGGCTCCAGCGCCGACGCAGCGAAACAGGATGGCCCGGCGCAGCCGCCCCCATCCACGCCGCGCCGCATCGACGTGCATCACCACGTCTATCCCCCCGAATGGTTCGCCGCGAAGAAAGACTTCATTCTCGCGAGCTCCGACAATCCGCCGACCATCATGACCCAATGGACGCCGCAGCGCTCTCTGGAGCAGATGGATCAATACGGCATCTCGACCGCCGTCGTCTGTCTGGGCAATCCCGGCGTCTGGTTTGGCGATGTGCAGGAATCGCGCATGCTCATGCGCATCTGCAATGAATATATGGCCCGGCTTGGCGGCGATTTTCCGGGCCGTTTCGGCGCCTTCGCGCCCCTCGCGCTGCCCGATGTCGAGGGCTGCCTCAATGAGATCGCCTATGCTTTCGACGTCCTGAAGATGGACGGCGTGCATGTGCTCTCAAGCTATGGCGAGCGCTGGCCGGGCGATCCCTTCTTCGACCCGGTCTTTGCGGAGCTGGACCGGCGTAAGGCTGTGGTCTTCATCCACCCCACGGCCCCTGATTTCTGCGCGAACCTCAACACCGGCGCGCCGCCCTCGATCCTCGAACTGCCCTTTGATGAAGCGCGGGCGGTCGCCAGCCTCGTCTTCAATGGCGTCGTCACCAGATATCCCGACATCAAATTCATGATCTCCCACGCAGGCGGACCCATTCCGGTGCTCGCCACACGCATGGACCAACTGATGCGCAATCCCAGGATCGCCGAGCGCCTGCCGGAAGGCGTGCCGGCCGCCCTGAAGAAACTCTATTTCGAAGTGGCGAATTCGACGGTCAATCCATCGGCGATGGCCGCGCTGAACGCGCTGGTCCCGCCCTCGCAGATCCTTTTCGGCTCCGACTATCCCTATGTGCGGATTGAAAAGACCGTAGGCGGCCTTGACCGCCTCGATTATGGACCGGACATGCTGGCGGCGATCAACCACACCACCGCCCTGAAACTGTTCCCGCGCTTCGCCTGAGCGAGGTCCGCGCGCCGAATCTTGACTTTTCGCACCTGCCCATGAACAAGGTTGCGAAGTCAAAAGAGCCGGACGCTCCGGCACTGGGTGGAACGTCGTGACCCTAGCCTCAACCAAGGGCGATCGCCATGGCGCAGACGGCGCGCCCGTCGCCGTGAGCCTGCGCAAGGTCGGCGTCACCTATTCGCCCATTGGCCGCCCCGTTCTCGAAGACATCAGTTTTGACGTTCGGGAGGGCGAGTTCCTCAGCATCGTCGGCCCGTCGGGCTGCGGCAAGACGACCTTGCTGCGCATGCTGGCGGGCTTGTTGCGGCCGACGACCGGCGACGCGCTGTTCAATGGCGCGCCGATCATCGGACCCTCGCGCGAGCGGGCCATCGTGTTTCAGGATTACACCAACGCCCTGCTGCCCTGGCGCACGGTGAGCGGGAATGTGGCGCTGGCGCTTGAGAAGACCGTTCCGGTGAAGGCCGAGCGCGACGCGAAAGTGGCCGCGCTGGTCGCGAAGATGGGCCTCGCCCATGCCGCCGACCGTTTCCCCACGCAACTGTCGGGCGGCATGCAGCAGCGCGTTCAGATCGCCCGCTGCCTGTCCCAGGAGCCGCGCATCATGCTGATGGACGAGCCCTTCGGCGCGCTCGACGCCATGACGCGCCAGACCCTGCAGGATGAATTGCTGGCCCTGGCGGCGGAGCGGCGCACGACCACGGTCTTCATCACCCATGACCTCGAAGAGGCCATCTATCTGGGTGATCGCGTCACCGTGCTCAGCGCCAATCCCGGCCGCATCGCGGAAGTGATCGAGGTGGATCTGCCGCGCCCGCGCAATCAACTGACGACGCGCGAAGACCCTCGTTTCCTCGCTCATCGCCATCATCTCTTCGGCCTGTTGCAGGGGCATTGAGATGAACCGGCTGGCGCGCGGGGCGCTGATGCCCGTCCTCTTTCTGAGCTTCTGGGAGATCGCGGCGAAAAGCGGCTGGCTGGTCTACGAGTCCCTGTCCTGGCCGAGCGCGATCTTCCTCGCGGGCATGGGCGCGCTGGCCGACGGCTCCATCCTTCTTTCGACATGGCAGACCTGTCAGGCCGCCCTGCTCGGCCTCTTCATCGGCAGCTGCATCGGCATCCTGCTCGGCGCGATCCTTGGCCTGTGGGCGCCGGTCGCGCGCATGGCGGGGCCGACCTTCGACGCGCTGCGCGCCATTCCCTCCATAGCTCTGATGCCGCTGTTCCTGCTGATGTTCGGCTGGGGCCTCAGCATGGAGGCCGCCGTCGTCGCCTATGCCTGCACATGGCCTGTGCTGATCGCCACCTGGGCCGCCGTGCGCGGCGTCGAGCCGCGCCTGCTCGAAGTCGCGGACGTGCTGGAGATGCGCTTTGGCGAACGGCTGCGCAAGATCGTCCTGCCCGCCGCCCTCGTGCGCATCAATGTGGGCGTGCGCATTGCGCTGGGCGTGGCGCTGGTGGTGGCGGTCACCGTGGAGATCGCGGTCAATCCGCGCGGGCTTGGCTACAGCCTGGTTCTCGCCCAGCAATCGCTCAAGGCGGATCTCATGTATGCGCAGATCCTGTGGCTGGCGCTGATCGGCTATCTCCTCAACGCCGCGCTCAAAACCATCGAAGCGCCGGGCGGCGGCGCGGGCAGGGGCGCATGAAGCTGATCCTGCGCCTCGCGCCCCCGCTCGCCTTCGCCGCGGCCCTTCTCGCCATCTGGTTCGTGGTGGCGGAATTGCGGCTGGTCTCCCCTGTCTTCCTGCCCTCCCCCGGCCGCGCCTTCGGCGATCTGGCCGCGCGCTTCGCCGACGGCTCGATCTGGGAGCCGGTCGGCGCCACCGTGCAACGCATGATCCTCGGCTGGTTCCTGGCCTCGCTGGCGGGCGTTGCGCTGGGCGCCATGATCGGCCTCACGCCGCTGGCGCGCGACCTCATCGAACCCACGCTCGAATTCCTGCGCCCCCTGCCCGCCTCCGCCATGATCCCCGTCGCGATTCTCTTTTTCGGACTGTCCGAGAACATGGCCGTCTCGGTCATCGCCTTCGGCTCGATCTGGCCGGTGCTGATGTCCAGCATCTTCGGCTTTGGCGCGGTGCGCGTGCGCCTGCAGGAGGTCGCGGCGCTGCTCGGGCTCAGCCGCGCCGAGTTTCTTGCGAAGATCGCCATCCCCTCGGCCATGCCGGACATTCTCGCGGGCATGCGCTCGGGCCTCGCGGTCTCGCTCATCCTCGCGGTGGTGACGGAGATGCAGGCCTCCCTGCCGGGCCTCGGGCGCGACATCTTCCTCGCCCAGCGCAGCTTCCGCAGCGGCGAACTCTACGCGGGCCTTGTGATGCTGGGCCTCATCGGCGTCATCATCAACCACGGCCTGCAGATCGCCGAAAACCGCCTCCTGCGCTGGCGCCCGCAACGCTCCTGACGGATCAACACCATGGGTTTTTTCATCGGCACGGATGTCGGCGGCACTTTCACGGATCTGTGGATCTCCGAGGAAAGCATTGGCGTGCGCGTGTTCAAGACCCCCACCACGCGCGACGTTCTGGGCGGCGTCATTGACGGCCTGCGCATGGCGGCGGAGGCTTTCGATCTCAGCTTCGAGGCGTTCTGCGCGCGCATCGAACGCTTCGGCCATGGCACGACCGTCGGCCTCAACGCACTGCTGACCGGCAATGCTGCGAAAACCGCCGTGCTGACCACGCGCGGCTTCGCGGACACGCTGGAGATCGGCCGTATGCGCCGCCAGACCTCCGGCCTCAACGAGATCGAGGTCACCGACTCCTTCCTGCGCAACCGACATCCCCCGCTTGTGCCGCGCCGCCTCATCTTCGAGATCGACGAGCGCATCGACGCCAATGGCGCGGTCATACGCGCCCTCGATGAGGCGCAGGCGCGCGGCGTCATCGCGGGCCTTGCAGGCGCGGGCGTGGAGGCGGTGGCCGTCTGCACCCTCTTCTCCACGGTCAACCCTGTTCATGAAAGGCGCCTGCGCGAGTTGATCGGCGAAGCTCTGCCGCAGGTCTTCATCAGCCTCTCCCACGAGATTTCGCCCAATGTCGGCGAATATGCGCGCATGTCGACGACCGCAGCCAACGCCGCGCTGGGGCCGCTGGCGGGGCGCTATCTGGCGAAGCTGGAGCAGACGCTGACGCAGGCGGGCATGCGCGTGCCCGTGCTGATGATGACCTGCGCAGGCGGCGTGCTGCCGACCTCCGTTCTCGACGCGCGCCCCGCCTATGCGCTCTTCTCGGGCCCTGCCGCAGGCGTCATGGGTTCGCTGGCCATGGGCGCGCAGATCGGTCTGCGCAATGTGCTGACCACCGACATCGGCGGCACGAGCTTCGACGTCGGCGCCATCGTCGATGGCAAGCCCATCATGCGCGCCGACATATCGGTCGCGGGCGCAGACATCCGCGTCCATTCCATTGACGTGGATTCCATTGGCGCAGGCGGGGGCAGCATCGCGCGGGTGAGCGGCGGCAGCTTGCAGGTCGGGCCGATGAGCGCCGGCGCCAACCCCGGCCCGGCCTGCTATGGCAGGGGCGGCGCCGAACCCACCGCCACCGACGCGGACCTTGTGCTGGGCGTGCTCGACGCCGACCATTTCATCGGCGGCCGCATGGCCCTCGACATCGAAGCAGCCAGACGCGCCATTGAAGAGAAGGTCGCAAAACCGCTCGGCCTCACTGTGATCGAAGCCGCCTGGGGCATCCGCAAGATCCTCGATTCGCGCATGGCCGACCTGCTGCGGCGCATGACCATCGAGCGCGGCTATGACCCCCGCGATTTCGCGCTTTTCGCCAATGGGGGCGCGGGCCCCTCGCATGCCTGGGTGCTGGCGGCGGAGCTCGGCCTGCAATCCTTCGTCGTGCCCGCCGCAGCCACCGCGCAATCAGCCTTCGGCGCCGCCAATGCGGATGTCTCCTTCTCCACCGAGCGCCCCTGCTATGTGCGCCTGCAGGCGCGGCGCGCCGCCACGGCGCAGGAGGTGGAGCGCATCGCCCGCGCGCTTGAGGACGCGGCTGCCGAAGTCGGCGCCAACCTTGCGCGGGCGGGCGTTCAGGATGCGCCAAGGCTCGAGCGTTACGCCTCCGTGCGGTTTCGCGGCCAGACCAATCATCTCGATGCGCCGCTGGCCGACGGCGCCTTCACCCGTGAGTCCGTCGCCGAGGCGATCGCGCGGTTCCAGACCGACTATGACACGCTGTTTGGACGCGGCGCGTCTTTCGCAGGGGCGGGACACGAGATCCTGTCGGTGCGCGTGACGGGAAGCGGGGCCATGACGCCTCCGCCGCTGCGGACGCAGGGCGATGCGCCCGTCGATCATGGCCTGCGCGCCGTCATCTTCGATGATCCCGCCAAGCCCGTGGAGACGCGCATCTGGCGCACCATCTTCCCCGCTCCGGGGACCCATTTCACGGGGCCCTGCATCATCGAATATCCCGGCCAGAGCGCAGTCCTGCCGCCGGGCGCGCTCGGCGATGTCGACGCCTTCGGCAATCTGCATGTGAGGCTCGCCCCATGAGCAAGGACGCGCTCGGCTCCATCGTCCATGACGTCATCCGCAATCGTCTGGTGGCGATCACCGAGGAGATGCGGATCGCGCTGCAAAGCGTCTCCGGCTCGCCCACGGTGACCGAGGCCTCGGACTTTTTCACCGGCCTCTTTCTGCCCGACGGCTCCGTCGCCTCCATGGGCTTTCAGGTCGCCTATCAGGCGCCGGTCTGCGGCGCCTTCATCCGACACATCACGGACAAATCGAGCCATGTGGTGCGCGATGGCGACATGTTCATCGGCAATGATCCCTATATCGGCGCGCTGCATCAGAATGATGTGCAGATGGTCGGCCCGATCTTCGCGGGCGATGAGATCATCGCATGGGCGGGCGTCGAAGCCCATGAGACGGATGTGGGCGGCATGGACTTCGCGAGCTGGTCGCCAAAAGCGCGCGAGGTCTTTCAGGAAGGCATGCGCATTCCCTGCGTGAAGCTGATCGACCGCGGCGAACTGCGCGAGGATGTGCTGGAGATGATCCTTGCGGCCTCGCGGCTGCCCGGCTCTCTGGGGCTCGACATCCGCGCCTTCATCGCGACGCTGAACGTGGCCCGCTCGCGCGTGACCGACCTTGTCGCCCGCTATGGCGCGCCAACCGTCTCGGGCGCCATCGGGCGCATGATCGAGACCTCGGAAAAGCATATGCGCGCGCGCCTGCGCGCCCTGCCCGACGGCGTCTTCAGAGCCAGCGACTACCTGGAGCACGACGGCCATGCGAACAAGCTCTACAAACTCGATGTGAAGCTGGAGAAGCGTGGCGACCACCTGTCGCTGGATTTCTCGGGCTCGAGCCCGCAGGCGCCGGGCTTCATCAACTCCACCCGCTCGGGGCTCGCGGGCGCGGTGAGCGGATCGGTGCTGCCGACCCTCGCCTGGGACATGCAATGGAACGAGGGCGCGCTGAAGCCGGTCGAGATCGTCGCGCCCGATGGGCTCGTCTGCACCGCGACCTTCCCCGCGCCCGTGGGCTCGGCCACGGTGGAGACGATCTGGGTGACCGGCAACGCCATCATGCTCGCGCTCAACAAGATGCTTGCGGCCTGCCCGAACCATGCCTGGCGCGCGCAGGGCGTCAACGACGGCGCCATGGCCACCTTCAATCTCGGCGGCGTCAATCAGTTCGGCGAAAACTTCGGCCTGCATCTCATGGACCCGCTGGCGGGCGGCTCCGCCGCCTTCCCCGCCAAGGATGGCGTGGCGGCGGGCGGGCCCATCACCTCGCCCATGTCCGGCATCGCCGATGTCGAGCGCAACGAACAGGTCGTGCCGCTGTTCTATCTGCACCGGCGCCTCGCCCCCGACACCGGCGGCGCAGGCCGCCAGCGCGGCGGCCTCAGCGCGGAGGTCGCGCTGACGCTTGGCGGCATCGAACAGGCGCAGGCCCTCATCATGACCCATGGCGCGGAGACGCCCAACTCCCAGGGGCTTGGCGGCGGCTGGCCGGGCGCCACCATTCGCCAGAGGTTCGGGCGCGGCGCCGTCGCGCAGGGCCTTGCGGTTGACGCGCCCTTCGAGACCTTCGGCCCCAAGCCGGGCCTCATGACCATGACCAATCGCGACGTCTTCCATGTGACATGGCAGGGCGGCGGCGGCTATGGCGATCCTCTCGAGCGCGACCCTGACGCCGTGGCGCTGGACGTGGAGAACGCCGCGGTCAGCCTCGAGGCGGCGCGCGAGATCTATGGCGTCGTCATCGGCGACGACGAGGCGACCGCACGCCTGCGCGAAGCCATGCGGCTGGCCCGCGTCGGCGCCTTCATCAGTGACGAGGCCCGCTTCTGCCGCGCTGAGCCCTGCGCCATGCTGGGCCCTTCGCTTCATGTGGCGCGCGATGGCCGCGGCCTGCATGTGACGACGCCTGCAGGATTCATTCTGTCGACCGGACATTCACGCTGGCGCGAGGGCGCTCATCGGCGCACCATGCAGCAGCCACCTGCCGCCTATGGCGTCAAGCTGCATGACGATCTGGAGGCCACCGCCTGGCATTGCCCGGCCACCGGCCTGCAACTGACGCTCGACCTGCATCTGCGCGGAACAGACCCCGTGCATGATGTGGAGCTCGATCTGGAAGATCTCGTCGCCCGCCAGAATGCGGCCGACGCCAATCAAGGAGGAGACCAGTCATGATGAAAGCAATCGCACTCGCAGCCGCAACGCTCGGCGCCGCATGGGGCGTCGGCGCCGCGCAGGCCGAACCGGCCAAGGTCAACATCGGCTACGCCACCGCCTCCGACTATATGGCTGTTTATGTCGCCAAGGAGAAGGGCTTCTTCGACAAGCACAACATCGACGCCACTGTGACGCGCGTGCCGATCATCACCAATGTGCCGCCCGCGCTTGTCTCCGGCAGCATGCAGATCGGCGTCACCACCATGCCTTCGCTTCTGCAGGCCGTGGATGGCGGGCTTGATCTCGTGCTTATCGCGGGCGCCGCGCGCCATATCAAGGAGCGGCCCACCATCAGCCTCACACTGCGCAAGGATGTGAAGTTTGAAAAGCCCGCCGATCTCCTTGGCAAGAAGATCGCCGTCTCCGGCCTCAACAATGTGATGGACGTCTTCCTGCGCAAGTGGATGCTGAATGCGGGCGTGAACCCCAAGGGCGTCACCATCATCGAGGCGCAGCTGCCGCAGATGCCGGACATGCTGCGCAATGGCACCATCGACGGCGCGACGCCGGTCGAGCCTTTCCGCACGGCCATCGTGGCGAGCGGCGCCGGCTACATCGCCGCCGAATTCTTCGCCGAGGTGAATCCCGACGTGCTCGTGTCCGGCTGGATCACGACAGGCGAATGGGCGAAGAAGAACCCCGCCGTCGTCGCCGGTTTCCGCGAGGCGGTGAAGGAGGGGCTCGACTACATCAACACCAACGCCGCCGACCTCAAGGACATCGAGAAGAAATATCTCGGCTTCAACGCGCCGGGCTGGCCGCGCTTCTCCAATGCGTCCACAACCGATGACATGAAGGTCTATATCGACATCGGCAAGGAGCTCTCGCTCTATCGCTCGAACATCGACGCCTCCAAATTCGTCATCAAGTAAACAGGGGAGCCTCGATGATGCACGACCCGATCTTCGAGGCTGGCGACAAGCCGCCCTGCGCCTATGAGCGGGCGGCCGAATATGACGGGATGATCGCCATGCGCGATCAACCCGTCCCCATGCGCGATGGCCTGACATTGCGCGCCGATGTCTATCGACCGCAGGCGGAAGGACGCTTTCCCGCCCTTCTCGCCTTCGCCATCTACAACAAGGATCTTCAAGGCCCCGATTATGCGGCCTCGCTGCCGCCCCAGCCCGCATGGGCGCCGCTCTGGGCGGGACTGCTGGAGGCGGGCGACACCCGCTTCTTCGTCTCGCGCGGCTATGTGCATGTCATCGGCACGCCGCGCGGCATAGGCTCGTCGGAGGGCGGGGGATCACGCGAATGGGATTGCTATGATCTCATCGCCTGGATCGCCCGGCAGCCCTGGTGCGACGGCAATGTGGGCATGATCGGCATTTCCGGCTTCGGCGCCGAACAGCTCGCCGTCGCCAAGCAAAAGCCGCCCGCGCTCAAAGCGATCTTCCCCTTCGACCCCCGCGGCGCCTATGGGCTCTTCGGCGGGTTTCGCGATGAGCATCCCGGCGGGATGCTGCATCTCTTCCGCTATCTCATCGGCCATTTCTCGGCGGCGCATCAGGTGAAGGGTCCGCCGGGCGATCTGGCGCCGGAAAGGGACGAGCTTTGGCGCGCGGCCATGGCCAATCCCGATTACCGGATCTATCCGCATGTCTTCAACGTGCTCGCCCAGAAGGGCCAGCACATGACCGCCTTCTTTGATCTGCTGCTCGACCCCTATGATCGCGAGGAGCATGTGCGCAAGAGCGAGGCCGAGTTCGCCGCGATCGACATTCCCGTTCATACGGGCACCGGCTGGTACGCCTATACCTATAAAACCCACCTGAACGGCGCGCAGAACTGGTACGCCAACCTCAAGGGCCCGAAGCGCCTCACGCTTGCAGGGCCTTCCCACCTCGAGCGCCCCTTCCATTCCCTGCACAGCGACATTCTGCGCTGGCATGACCATTGGCTGAAGGGCATGGACACAGGCGCCATGGACGGCCCGCCCGTGCGCTATTGGGTCATGGGCGCCAATGAATGGCGGACCGCCGCCGATTGGCCCCCGCCCGAGGCGCGCTGGACGAAACTGTGGCTCGACTCATGGGAGCGTCTGCGTGCGCAGCCCATGACCGCCGGCAGCGTGGATGACCTCTCGCCGCCCGACACATTCGCGCAGATGCCGCCGACGCAGACCAAGCGCATCGAGAAGCTGCGCTATCTCAGCGAGCCGCTGGCGCGCGACATTTTGGTGGCGGGGCCGATCTCGCTGACGCTCTATGCGAGCATAGATCAGGACGACACCAACTGGATCGTGATCTTGAGCGACGTCGGCCCCGATGTCTCCGTGCGCAGCGCACGCGAGGGCGAGCGGGATGTGCCGGAGCTGCCTGAGCGCGAAGTCTCACGCGGCTGGCTCAAGGCCTCCCATCGCGCCGTCGACGAAAGCCGCTCAAAGCCCGGCCGCCCCTGGCATCCCCTGACGCGGGACGCCCAAGCCAGGGTGACGCCGGGCGTCGTGGAGGAATATCAGATCGAGATCATGGCCACGGCCAACATGTTCAAGGCGGGCCATCGCATCTGCATCGACATCACGTCGCTTGATCTGCCCACGGGCGTCGCAGGCGCGACCAATGCCGAATATGTGCCCTATCACATCTGCTCGGCCCGCACGGTGGTGCACAGGATCCATCACGACCCCGCGCATCCCTCCCATCTTCTGCTGCCCATCATCCCGCAAGACGGGGCATGAGCTTTGTGGCGTTGCCGCGCCAGATGGCGTTGAGCTCGGCCTGCGAGAAGACGCCGTTGCTTTCGAGGCTGGCGACATGCTCCACGCAGGTGCGGAAGGGCACGTCGGTGCCGAAAACGATCTGCGACGTCGTGACAAGCTGACGCAGCGCCGTCATGGAGATGGCGTTGCTGGACTGGGCTGTGTCGTAGAAGAACTTGCGGGCCTCGGCGCGGAATCCATCGGGCACATTGGCGCGCACGGTCGGCAGTTTCTCGCTCTGGTCGAAACGCTCGATCAGGAAGGGCATGCTGCCGCCCGCGTGGCTCCAGATCATCTTCACATCGGGGAAGCGGCGGGCTGCGCCAAGGAAGATGTAATTAACGATGGCGCGCGTGGTGTCGGTGCCATATTCGATCATGGCGTCGGGAATATAGGGCAGCGTATTGACGCAACAGGCGGGCGAGGTGGGATGCACATAGACCACGGCCTTGCGTCGGTTCAATTCAGCGAAGACCGCATCGAAGGCCTTGTCGCCCAGCCATTTGCCATCATAGCTGGTGAAGAGCGCGACGCCGTCCGCCTTCAGCACATCGAGGCCGTATTCGATCTCGCGCAGGGAGCCCTCGACATCGGGAAGCGGCAGGGCGGCGAATTGGCCGAAGCGTTCGGGATGGCTGGTGACAAGCTTGGCGGCGTAATCATTGGTGTAGCGCGACATGCGCCGCGCGCGGTCATTGTCGCCGAACCAGATGCCTGGCGTCGTCACCGACAGGATCGTGAGATCGACGCCCGCCTTGTCCATGTCTTCGACGTGATTGGCGGGCGTCCATTTCAACGAGGGCGGCAGCACAAGGCCGGTTCCCTGGAGATCCTGAATATATTCGGGCGGGGTCAGATGCGCATGGACGTCGACGATGCGGCGCGGAGCCTTGTCCTGCGCGAGCGACAGCTGCGGCGCTGCGATGCTGGCGGCGGCCGCGCCAAGCCCAGCCAGAAACCCGCGCCGCCCCGTGTGGCAGGCGCACGGCCCGGTCGACGTCAAAGCCGTGTCGCAAGCCTCGAAAGAGGGCCTCGCTTTAGTCTCGAACAGACGCATGGGCGTCCTCCCTGTTTGATTGTCGTCTTGAATCTAACGCCCAGAACGACGCTTGTCATCCATCTGCGGGCTATTCGGGCTTGATGCCCGCCGCCTTTGCGACCTGCGACCATTTCGCCATTTCGGCTTTTATCAAGGCGGAGAATTCGGCCGGCGAATTGCCGATGGGCTCTGCGCCTTCGATCGCCAGACGAGCCTTCATGGCGGGCGTCTCAAGGATCTTGGCCGTCTCGGCCTGCAGACGATCCACGATGGCCGCAGGCGTGCCCGCTGGCGCGAGAAGACCAAACCACTGGATCGCCTCATAGCCCGGCACGCCGGATTCCGCGATGGTCGGCAAGTCCGGCATGAAGCGCGAGCGTGCGCTGCTGGACATGGCGAGCGGGCGCAAGGTTCCGCCGTCGATCTGCGGCTTGGCGGAGAGGAAGTTCACCAGCATGCCATCGACGCGATCGCCGATGATGTCGTTGAGCGCAGGCGCGACGCCTGTATAGGGCACATGCAGCACATCGATGTTCGCGGACACACGCAGCAGCTCCATGGCCATATGCGGCGCGGTGCCAAGGCCCGCCGAGCCATAGGTGAGGGCGCCGGGCCTCGCCCGCGCCGCAGACAGAAAATCCCCGAAGTTGCGGAAGGGCGTGCCCGTGCCCACCACCAGCACATTGGGCAGGGAGACCATCTGCGTGATCGGCGCAAAATCGCGCGCCACGTCATAGGGCAGTTGCTTGTACATGACGTGGTTGATGGCGAGCGTGCTCGCGGACATCAGGAGCGTATAGCCATCCGGCGCCGATTTCGCGACGACATCGCTGCCGCGCACATTGCCAGCGCCGGGGCGGTTCTCCACGACGAACTGCTGCCCGATGGGTTTGGCGAGCTCATTGGCGAGCACCCGCGCCACCGTATCCGTGCCGCCGCCCGCTGATGAGGCCACGATGATCTTGATGACGCGCTCGTTCGGCCACACGGCTTGCGCAAGGGCGCCCTGCGAGAGGCCAGCGCAAAGGAGGAGCGAGAGTGCTGCTTGCTTCAACATGAGAGGCTTCCTGTTCAACCGAGCGCGCCAAGCGTCTTGCCGGCGACTTCCACGGGCTTGGCCGCGATCAAGACGAAGGCGATGACGCAGGGAACGGTTCCGCGATTGATCCAGTCATGCACGGTTCCGCGCTGCACAAGCACATCGCCCTGCTTCAGATGAACCTCCTTGCCGCCGTCGAGCACCATGTCGATCTCGCCCGCCATGACGACGGCGTAATCGACGGTCAGGGTGCGGTGCATGCGCGAGGACACGCCGGGCGCATATTCAACAACGCGAAAGATCGCGCCATTGGCCGCGCAATCCGCCACATCGCGCAAGCCGCCGTCACGCTCCTCCGTATTGTCCACCGGCGCATCCGCATGGGACCAGATGACCGTGCTGGAATGGCCGGGGCGGCGCGAGACGATATTGCTGGTGATTTCGTCATAACGGACGAGCGAATGGCCTTCGGCGTCGTGGTCCGTGACCACACGGCGGATGGATAAAGTCATGTTGTCTCCCTTTGCCCGCGCCTGAGCGAGGCCTGCCTCATGTCTCGACACTGGCGGCTTCAAACGGCGGGGATGATGGCCATAGCCCATGGCCAGGTCAAACCCGCGCTTGAAAGCCAGGATCAAGGCCACACAGCATCATAGGCGTTTCCTATGAAACTGATCGAATCTTCCCATTTTACCCGATGATTGGCCCGGGCTAGTGTCAACTCGTCTTCAGGACACACCCGAAGACAAGCGCCTCACCGCAAGACCCAGCCGCCTGAAACCATGGTTTCGGGGGCACGGGAACGCTTGCCCTGAAACCCGGAGAAGTCCCATGTCCCTCATCAACACCGAAATCAAGCCCTTCAAGGCGAGCGCCTACAAGAACGGCAAGTTCATCGACGTCGCGCACACCGATCTTCTGGGCAAATGGTCGGTCGTTTTCTTCTATCCGGCGGATTTCACCTTCGTCTGCCCGACCGAGCTGGAAGACCTCGCGGACAATTACGGCAAGTTCCAGGCGCTCGGCGTCGAGATCTACAGCGTCTCCACAGACACCCATTTCGCCCACAAGGCCTGGCATGACACCTCGCCCGCCATCGGCAAAATCAACTACACCATGGTCGGCGATCCCACGGGCACGATCACCCGCAATTTCGACGTGATGATCGAAGAGCTCGGCCTCGCCGACCGCGGAACCTTCGTGGTCGATCCCCAGGGCAAGATCCAGATCGTCGAGATCACCGCAGGCGGCATCGGCCGCGATGCGCTGGAGCTGCTGCGCAAGGTGAAGGCCGCGCAATATGTCGCCTCCCACCCCGGCGAAGTCTGCCCCGCCAAGTGGCAGGAAGGCGAGAAGACCCTCGCCCCCTCGCTGGACCTCGTCGGCAAGATCTGAGCCTCAGCGCACACAAACCTTCCCCGGGCGGGCGCGCTCGCCCGGGCGCAACAAAGGGAGCAAGCCATGCTGGACGCCAATCTGAAGACCCAACTGCAGGGTTATCTCACGCGCATCACCATGCCGATCGAGCTTGTCGCGTCGCTTGACGACAGCGCGAAGTCGCAGGAGATGCTGGGCCTGCTGCAGGACATCGCCGCCCTCAGCGACAAGATCGAGGTGACGCACGGCGATGACGCCCGCAAGCCCTCTTTCCGCATCCGCCGGGTCGGCAGCGAGATCGGCGCCGCCTTCGCGGGCCTGCCCATGGGCCATGAATTCAATTCGCTCGTCCTCGCCCTGCTGCAGGTCGGCGGCCATCCGTCGAAGGAGGCGCCCGCCCTTCTTGAGCAGATCAGGGGTCTTGAGGGCGACTTCCGCTTCGAAACCTATTTCTCCCTCTCGTGCCAGAACTGCCCGGATGTGGTGCAGGCGCTCAACCTGATGTGCGCGCTCAACCCGCGCATCCAGCATGTCGCCATCGACGGTGCGCTGTTCCAGGAAGAGGTCGAGCGGCGCAAGATCATGGCGGTGCCTTCGATCTATCTCAACGGCGAGCCTTTCGGGCAGGGGCGCATGGGGCTGGAGCAGATCCTCGCAAAGCTCGACACCGGCGCAGCGGCGCGCGCGGCCGAGGCGCTCAGGCGCAAGGCCCCCTTCGATGTGCTTGTGGTTGGCGGCGGGCCTGCGGGCGGCGCGGCCGCCGTCTATGCGGCGCGCAAGGGCATCCGCACCGGGGTGGCGGCTGATCGCTTCGGCGGCCAGGTGCTCGACACCATGGCCATCGAGAACTTCATCTCCGTGCCCCACACCGAGGGACCGAAAATGGTCGCCGCGCTGGAGCAGCATGTCCGGGATTACGACGTCGACATCATGAATCTGCAGAAAGCCGTGGAGCTGATCCCCGCAAGCGGTCCTTCGGGCCTCATCGGGGTGCGGCTGGAAAGCAGCGCGGTGCTGCAGTCGAAGACCGTCATTCTCTCGACCGGCGCGCGCTGGCGGCAGATGAATGTGCCGGGCGAAGAGGAATATCGCAACAAGGGCGTCGCCTATTGCCCCCATTGCGACGGCCCCCTCTTCAGAGGCAAGCGCGTCGCAGTGATCGGCGGCGGCAATTCAGGCGTCGAGGCGGCCATCGATCTCGCCGGCGTCGTCGCCCATGTCACGCTGATCGAGTTCGACGCAACGCTGCGCGCCGACGCCGTGCTGCAGACAAAACTGCGCAGCCTGAAGAACGTGACCGTCATCACCTCGGGCCTGACGACCGAAGTGCATGGCGACGGCGCGAAGGTGAACGGTCTTTCCTACAAGGACCGCAAAAGCGGCGAAACGCACCGGATCGAACTCGAAGGCGTCTTCGTGCAGATCGGCCTTATGCCGAACACGGAATGGCTCAGGGGCGTCGTTGCGCTTAGCCCGCGCGGCGAGATCGAGGTGGATCAGCGTGGTCAGACATCCGTGCCCGGCGTCTTTGCGGCGGGCGACGCAACGACCACGCCCTACAAGCAGATCATCATCGCCATGGGGGATGGCGCCAAGGCCGCGCTCTCCGCCTTCGATCATCTGATCCGCATGGCGCCGGCGGAGCTCGAAACGGCCGCCTGAGACGATACGAACCATCCCGGCGGGCGCCGCCGCCGGGATGGCCGTGATCTCGGCCCTACGCAATACTCATATGAGCCACGCGCAGGCTCTGTGAATTTGATTAAAAAACCATCAAGCGGCGCGAGATTGTGATTCCCATCCTGCGACACATCGAATCAATGGACCATCAATAGCGACAAACCCTTCGCACCCCATAGGGCGTGCGGCGCATGACGCAGCCCGGCCCCGCATAGCGTGGCGGACCATAGCCATAGCCGCGCGGCCCGACATTGGGGCGACAGGCGCCATAGGGACCGCGATGCATGCCCGGCCCGCAACCCTGCGCGGCGAGCGTGATGGCGGAGGCGCCAGGGCCTGCATCGCCTGGCGCAGGCATGGCTTGCGCCCCGCCGCCTGCGCCCAGAGCGAGGGCGAGCCCGAAACCCATTGCGGTTATCTTCATGACCCGTTCTCCTCTGCGAGACGTCAGGAAGAACAGCAGCGGGGCCCAAGGGTTCCCGCCTGATCGCTTTGACAGGCGCGCGGCGAGCCTGCATGAAACAGGAGATCATCAGACGAGTCCCATCATGCCCGCTCCCGCCTCCACGCCCCTCAGCGATCTTCTCACCCTTCGCGATCTGCTGCGCTGGGCCATCAGCCGCTTCAATGCGGCGGGGCTCGTCTATGGCCATGGCACGACGACGGCGCTGGACGAGGCCGCCTTCATCCTGCTGGAGGCGCTGCATCTGCCCATCGACCAGCTTGAGCCATTTCTTGATGCGCGCCTTCTCAGGGATGAGCGCAAGCGCGTCATTGACCTGATCGAAGCGCGCATAGCCACGCGCAAGCCAGCCTCCTATCTGCTCAACAAGGCCTATGTGGGAGCGGAGCCCTTCTATGTGGACGAGCGCGTGATCGTGCCGCGCTCCTTCATTGGCGAATTGCTGCGCAGCGAGCATTTCGCGGGCGGGCCGGGCGCGCTCGTTCAAGACCCCTTCGCCCTGCGCAGCGTGCTTGATCTTTGCACGGGCTCAGGCTGCCTCGCCATTCTCGCCGCACGGCATTTCCCCGCCGCGCTCGTCGACGCCGTCGATCTGTCGGAGGCGGCGCTGGAGGTGGCGAAAATCAATGTGGCGGCGAGCGGCGAAGAGGGGCGCATCAGCCTCTTGCATGGCGATCTCTTCAAGCCCCTGAAGGGTCGGCGCTATGACCTCATCATCACCAATCCGCCCTATGTTGGCGAAGAGGTCATGAGCGAACTGCCCCCGGAATTCGCAGCAGAGCCCGCCATGGCGCTGGCGGGCGGCGGCGACGGGCTTGACCTCGTGCGCCGGATCATTCTGGAGGCGCCGGACCACCTCGAAGTCGGCGGCGGCATCCTGTGCGAAATCGGCGAGGACCGCGAGATCCTCGAAAGCGATTTCCCCGACCTGCCCTTCCTTTGGCTGGACACGGAGGAAAGCCAGGGCGAGGTCTTCTGGCTGTCGGCGGCGGATCTTGGCGTCAAGCCCCCGCCACATGCAGCAGGAAAAACGCCAGCGCCCCGCAGCCGATCAAGATCAAGGGGTGCAGCTTCGGCCGCCACATCAAAAGGCCGGCGACCAGCACGACGGTGAACCAGCTCAAGGGCCCTGTTTCGCCAAGCCGCAACAGGCCCAGAATGCCCGAGAAGATGAGGCCCGCGGCCACCGGCGACAGGCCCGCCTCGATGGCCCTGTGCCAGGGCTTGCCGCGATAACGGTTCCACACGCGCGCCGCGCCATAGCAAAGCATGGACGAGGGCAGATAGAGCGCCACCGTCGCGAGCAGCGCCCCGCCGAAACCCGCAACATTCCAGCCGATGATCGGCGCCAGCATGGAGCCCGGCCCGGGCGCGAGGCGCGACACCGCGAAGAGGTCGATGAATTCGCGCGGCGTCATCCATTGCCGCAAATCCACCGTCTCATGCTGCAGCGGCGCATAGATGCCGGTCGCCCCGCCGATGGCGGCGATGGAGAGCGGCGCGAGGATCGTCACCAGCGCAAGATAGATGTTCTCATCCTTCATCGCCGCGCCCCTGCATGTAGGAGATGATGACGCTGATCGGCGCGACGACCGCCACAACGCCCAGCATGGGCCAGCGCATGACGCCGACGCCCACGAAAGTGGCGAGCATCGCAAGGGCGGGCGTCAAACCCTTGGCCGCGCCGCGACCCGCCGAAATCCCAAGCCGCGCCAGCATGCCGAGCGCCACGGCGGCGACGCCCTCCATCACCGACTGCATCCCCTCCCAGCCAATGATCCATTTGTAGAAGATCGCCGCCAGAATCACCGCAAAAAAGGGCCCCGTGAGCATGGCCACGATGGCGGCCGTCGCGCCCCACGCCCCCCGCAGACGTTGGCCCACGAAAATCGCGGTATTGGTGGAGTTGACCCCGGGAAGGATCTGCGACAGGGCCATGCCCGACAGAAATTCCTCATTGGTCATCCAGCCACGCACAAGCACGACCTCGCGATGAATCCAGCTCGTGAGCTGCCCGCCGAAGCTGAAAAGACCGATGCGGAAGAACAATCCATAGATCATGGCGAGGGAAACGGGGGGCGGATGGTTCATCGGGCGGCGGTTTCCTCAATCGATCTGGTTTGCGCGCAGCATAAAGGCGCCAGCGGCGCATGCAACGTCCCACCGCTCCCTTGCCCCTGCCCCTCAATCTGGCTATGCCCTCACGCGGAAAGTTTCTCATCATCGCAAAAGGGGCCCGCCATGTCGCAAGAAGTCACCCGCACGCTCGCCCGCTGGATCGTAGGCACAGAGATCGCCGACATTCCGGCCGAAGTGCGCCAGTCCGGCGTTTCGTCCTTCCTGAACTGGATGGGCTGCGCCGTCGGCGGCTCGCAGCATGAGACGCTCGACCGCGCCATCGCCGCCCTCGGCCCCTTCTGCGGCCCCAAGCAGGCGACGATCCTGGGGCGCAAGGAACATTTCGATGTGATGCACGCCGCTCTCCTGAACGGCATCTCCAGCCATGTGTTCGACTTTGACGACACCCATCTGAAGACCATCATCCATCCCGCCGGGCCCATCGCCTCGGCCGTCCTCGCGCTCGCTGAATATCAGCCGGTGACGGGCGCAGAATTGCTGCATGCCTTCATCATCGGCATCGAAGTCGAATGCCGCATCGGCAACGCCGTCTATCCCGCCCATTACGACATCGGCTGGCACATCACCGGCACCGCAGGCGTCTTCGGCGCCGCCGCCGCCGCAGGCAAGCTGCTGGGCCTCGACGAGCAGCAGATGACCTGGGCGCTGGGCATTGCGGGCACGCAGTCCGCGGGCTTCCGCGAAATGTTCGGCACGATGTGCAAGAGCTTCCACCCCGGCCGCGCCGCGCAGAACGGCATCGCCTCGGCGCTGCTCGCCAAGCAGAACTTCACCAGCTCCAACCGGGTGCTGGAAGCCCCGCGCGGCTTCGCCCATGTGATGTCCGCAGCCCGCGACTTCGACGAGGTCACGCGCGATCTAGGCAAAGTCTGGGAGACCGCGCTCAATTCCTACAAGCCCTTCGCCTGCGGCATCGTGATTCATCCCTCCATCGACGGCTGCATCCAGCTTCGCAACGAACATGGCCTTAAGGCCGAGGACATCAAGAAGATCGACCTCATCGTCGATCCGCTCGTCCTCGAACTCACGGGCAAGCGGACGCCGCAGACCGGCCTCGAAGGCAAGTTCAGCGTCTATCATTCCTGCGCAGCCGCCATCATCTATGGCGCGGCGGGCGAGAATGAATATGGCGACGCCATCGTGCGCGATGCGCGCGTCATCACCCTGCGCGACAAGGTGGAGGCCGTGGCCAAGGACGACATCAACGAGGATGAGGCCTATCTCACCATCACCCTGAACGACGGCCGCGTGCTGAAGAAGCATGTCGAGCACGCCATCGGCAGCATCGAGAAGCCCATGAGCCGCGAACAGCTCGTGGCCAAGTTCGACTCGCTCGTGCGCGACGTTCTGCCCGTGGAGCGCGCCGACGCCCTGCGCGAGCTCTGCTGGAAGATGGAAGGCTTGAGCGACGCTGGCGAACTCGCCCGCGCAGCAGCGGCTGTCTAATAAAAAAACTCTGGCCGCGCTTTGACAGGCGCGGCCATTTTTTGATTCAAGTCATTTTAAAGCGTCGCAGAAGGCGCATGCCCAAGCCCTCGCTTGAAAATTTTATGCAACAGGCGTTTTCTCAAACCGGACGAACCGCGCCGCAAGCTTCGCCATGGCCACCCGGAATGTTGCTGACATGCCAAAGTCCAGCCTGCGAATGCAGCCGCCTGATGCGCTGGCGAAGCACGATTCCGAGGCGCTTCTGGCCGCGATCATCGCCTTCTCGCGAGACGCCATCATCAGCGTGTCCCCTGCTGGCGTGATCCAGACATGGAACGAGGGCGCGCAGAGCCTGCTGGGATGGAGCGCGCAGGACGCCATCGGGCGCAATCTCAATGATCTCCTAGCGGATGAGGCGCATCGCGGCGCCGATGCTTTGCTTGAGCGCGCCATGGAGGGGGCGCGGCTCCAGATGGAGCTTGAAGTGGTCGACCAGCAGGGAAAACGCCTTGAGGTCTCCGTCGGCGCAGCGCCCATCCATGATCGCGATGGCGCCGTCACAGCCATCGCCTTCGTCATGCGCGACCTGCGCAGGCGGCGCCGTTCGCAGGCCAATGACGCGCTGCTCGCCTCGCTTGTGCGGCAAAGCGGCGACTCCATTTTCAGCGTCAACCGCGACGGGCTGATCTCTACCTGGAACCCGGCGTCAGAAAAGCTCTACGGCTATGGCGCCGATGAAGCCATAGACCACCCGCTGAGCATGATCGTACCCGACGACAAGCGCGACGAATCCCGGGCCATGTTCACATCGGTGATGCAGGGAGAGATGGTTTTTCTGGAGACGGTGCGCCAGCGCAAGGATGGCTCACGCGTGGACGTCGCCATCAGCGGAGCGCCCCTGCGGGACGCCAAGGGCGCCATCGTCGGCATATCCGTGATCCACCGCGACATCACCCTGCAACGCCAGCATGAGCAGGAGATGCGCCTCGTGATGCGCGAGCTTGCGCATCGCTCGAAAAATCTGCTGGCGATCATTCTGTCCATGGCCGCGCAGACCGCGCGCAACGCTCCGTCGCTGACAGAATTCAACGCGCGCTTCACCCAGCGTGTGCAGGGCCTCGCTCACTCCCACGATCTGCTGGTTGAAAAGAACTGGCTGGGCGCGCCGATCCGCGACCTCATCCAATCCCACCTCGAACCCTTCCTGGAGAATGGCGCGACGCGCGTCGTTCTGAGCGGGCCAGACGTCATCGTCGATCCGAAGGCGGCGCAAAACATCGGCCTCGCCCTGCATGAACTCGCCACCAACGCCTCAAAATATGGCGCGCTCTCAAGCCCCAACGGGCGGGTGGAGATATCATGGGAGCGCAGTTCGGGTTCGCAATTCATGGTGGAATGGAAAGAAAGCGGAGGCCCGCGGGTGGAGGCGCCAAGGCGCAGGGGATTTGGCCAGACGGTGCTGGAGCGACTGGCGTCGCAGGCGCTTGAAGGCGCCGCACACCTGTCCTTCAATGAGGAAGGCGTCGTCTGGCGCATGGAGATCCCTGCGGCCTATCTGGTCGAGCCTTGATCCGCCTTCACCCGATCTTGCCTACTTTCGCCTCAAGCAGGCTCCATGCCTTTGCGCCGATCTGGGCCTTCCAGCGCGGATAAAATCCTCCAGCAAGCTTCGCCTTGAACGTCGCGACATCCGGCTGGTCAAAGGTCATCCCGCGATCCGTCAGAGTGGTCAAAAGAGACTGGTTGAGCGCCATGGTCACGCGCCGCTGCGCCGCCACGCCAAGCTTGACGTTGCGCTCGACGACCTTGCGGACGTCGTCGGTCAGCTCCTTCGAGAAAAAGGCGTCATTGGCGAGCAGATTAAAGCCTGACCATGAATGATGCGTCGTCGATATGAATTTCGTGACCTCATAAAGGCGATTGGTCTCGCAGACCACCAGTGGATTTTCCTGCGCGTCGACCTCCCGATTTTTCAAAGCGTCGTAAAGCTTGTCGATATTCAGCGTCACCGGCTCGGCGCCGAGCGTTGAAAACAGGTCGCGAAAGAGATTCCCGTCGGGCACACGCACCCGCAGCCCCGCCATATCATCGGCTGCGCGCACGCGGCGCTCGACCGTATTGAGATCACGAAAGCCGTTTTCAAAAAGTCCTCCGGGCAAAAGATAGACGGCTTTGGCTTTGCATTCGCTGCGCAAGTGAAGGCCCAGCTTCCCATCCATCGCCTCGAAGATCTGCTCAGGATGTTTGAAGGCGAAGGGCAGGCCCTGAATGTCCATAGAAGGAACCGCATTCGAAAGTATGCCGCCCATCAGGGTGTAAAACTCCAGCTCCCCATTGCGCAGCATCGTGAGCGCAGCAGGATCAGAGCCGGCGATCCCGTTGTTTCTGGGGTGAACTGTGACGACAAGCTTTCCATTCGTCTCCCTGGCGACCCGCTCCCAGATTCCCACCAGCGCCTCATGCAGGGGGCTCGCCTCGGGTTGATTGTGAAACTGCCGCGCTGTCCACAGGGGCGTGACCGCGCGAGCCATAGGGCTGATGAGAGGCGTCGCAGATGCGGCCCAGAGCAGGCTTCGCCTTGTCAGTTTTAAATGCGGCATCGCAATCCCCATGCTTGACCATTGTCTGGCGTCAGCCATGAGAAGCTAATTTGTCCCCGTGCGGCGGTTTAAAAGAGGCAAGACCTTTTTTTATGGCTCACCTCTTAATTTTAACGCATTGTTCCTGTGAAGAAACATGATCGTCAACGGGGTTGCGTCATGTTGAAAACGATCATCCGGCTTGGCTGCGTGCTGGCGACCTGCCTGACAGCCTTCACCGCAACGGCGCAAGCGCCTGCATCAAAAGCGCCGCCGCAGCTTTCCGAAGCCGAGTTACGCGCGAGACGAAACGCCTGGACTGTGGGTCTTGAATCAGGCCAGCTTGAGGGGCTCTATCCGCGCCTCGCCGCCGACATTCAGCGCGTGCTCGACGATGGCGACAATCTGCGCGTGCTGCCTTTGCTCGCCTATGGCGCCTCATCCAATCTCGAAGACCTGCTTTATCTGCGCGGCGTGGACATCGCCTTCACGCAGTCCGATGTCTTCGAATATTTCCGCACGGTGCGGAAGATCCCCAATCTGCAAGCCCGCGTCAATTACATCATGCGGCTTTACAATACGGAGCTGCATGTGCTGGCGGGACCGGACATCAGGAGCTTTGAGGATTTGCGCGGCAAGAAAGTGAGCTTCGGCCCGCCGGGTAATTCAGCGACGCTGACGGGGCCCATCATTCTGCAACGGCTTGGCGTCGAATATCAGCCGCTGTTCCTCGATCATACGAGCGGCCTTGAGCAGTTGAAGCGCGGGGACATCGCGGCTGTTGTGCGCGTGGTCGGCAAGCCCATCGACCAACTGGCGAAACTGCCTGCGGGGAGCGGGCTGCATTTCCTCGCCATTCCCGGCATGACGCTTTTCGACGACATCTACACCCTCGGCGAACTTACGAATAAGGACTATCCGACCTTGATCGCGTCAGGCGAGAAGGTCGAGACCATAGCCGTGCCGACAGTGCTCGCCGCCTATAATTGGCGGAAGGGCAGCGACAAACATCGTCGCCTCGAACGCTTCACCCAGCAGCTCTTCGCCAAATGGGATAAACTGCAATCCGAACCCTCTTCGCCCAAGTGGCGGGAAGTAAACCCATCGGCCTCTGTGCCGGGCTGGACAAGGTTCGGCGTGGCGGAGACGCTGGTGAACGCATCTGCAGGTGAAGCTGCGCCGTCTCCCGCCACCAGCGAGGAGTTCGAGGCCTTTGCTGCGCAGCGCGGCTCAAAAAGCGCGCGCACCAGAGCGCAGAAGGAGCAATTGTTCAGGGAGTTCGAAGCCTGGCGCGCCAAACAGGGCGGCCCGCGCTGAAAGAAATGGCCGGAGCTTTCGCTCCGGCCCTGCATCGTGGATCCGGCCTTATTTGAACGACCCGACAGGCGGTATGTTCTTCACCGGCGTGGGATCAAGGTTGAAAAGCCTTGCGGCATTGCCGCCGAGAATGTTGCGCTTTGATTGTTCGCTCAGGAAGGGCAGATCATAGATCACGCCCGGCAGGTCGAAATCCCAGTGCGGATAGTCCGAGGACCAGACGAGCTGCGTCTCGGCGTTGATCATCTTGAAGGTCGCCTCGAGGATCGAGGGATCGTCGGGCATCTCCATGGGCTGAGTCGAGAAATACATCTCGCGCATATATTCGCTGGGCTTGCGCTTCAGCGAGGGGCAATCGGACGTGCGCATCTTGTAGGAATGGTCGAGGCGCTGCATCAGGCTATAGGCCCAGGTGAGGCCGCTCTCGATCCACATGACCTTCAACTTGGGGAAGCGCTCGGGAAGGCCGTTCACCACCCAGTTCGTCATATGCACCATGTTGAACCACATGAAGCCCAGCGCATGCACGCCGATGAAGCGGTTGGTGAGCTGCAGCGACTGGTCGTTCCAGTTATAGGCGGCATGGAAGGAGATCGGCAGGCCCATCTCCTCCAGAAGGCGATAGGTCTTCATATAGGCGTTGTCATGCACGGGCTTGTAGCGCGGCGCCGTCACCATGAAGCCCTTCACGCCCTTGCGATGGCCAAAATCCCGCACCATCTGATAGGTCGCCTCGGGATCATTGAAGGGCAGATAGAGCATCGAGATGATGCGCGGCTCGTGATCGAGAATGGTGTCGCAGAGCCAGCGGTTGTAGGCGCGCGCCATGGCGACTTCGATCTCGACCTGCGGATGCGTGCCAAGGAACAGCATGGGCGTTGGGAAGAGGCAGGCGTAATCGACGCCCATGGCGTTCATCCAGCGCAGGGTCGTGGTGATGTCGCGATGCTCCGGGCCTTCGGTCTTCTCGTGCTTGCGCAGCCAGTGGCGCGTGATGCGCCCGCCGATGTCCTGATAGCCGACGGAGCCGCCGAGCATGCTGGAGCGCCCGCCGCGGCTCGCCGATTCCAGCGCCTGCCTACGGATGACGGGGTTCTCGATATATTTGAAGATCTCGCCATAGGATTCGCTTTCGTAGTGATGCGAATCGACGTCGACGATCAGGAAATCCTTGTAGTTGCGCTTGTGCGCCTGTTCGGCCGCTTTGATGAGCGAGCCCGAAGAGGAGAATTCATCGAAGCGCACTTCGCGGACATTGTTGGGGGTCTTGGCGTTCATGGTCTCTTCCCTCAGGCGATGACGAACACATCGTCGCCGCGCTCGACGACCTCGTATTTGCGCAGGAACTGGCGGCGGTCGCCGATGCTCTGCCCGGTCTTGATGTCATATTCCCAGCCATGCCACGGGCAGACGAAATGCATTTCGCTCTCGTCGAAATCCTGGCCCTGATAGGTCCGGTCCTCAGCGATGATGTCCACAACCCTGGGCATCAGCAGGCCTTCGCAGGCGGGCCCGCCCGAGTGCAGGCACGTGTTGGAATAGGCGTAAAAAGCGCCCTCGTGGTGGAACACGCCGATCTCGCCACGTTCTGATTGCACGATCCTGCGGTCGCTGACCTTGAACTCGGCTTTCTTCGCCACAAAAATCTCCATGGGCTCCTCTCCTGCATCGTTTCGATTGATTCATCCCGGCTCACGCGGACCCCGGCCACCGTCCCCTGGCCCTGGGCGCGGCGAGATGCGCGGCCACAGAGCGGCGAAAGCCGGGCCCAGCGAAGCGGGCCTTGTCTCCTCCTTGGGCTCGGCTGTGACGCCGCAGTCCCGCAGGGCCTTCGCCCCTATGCGCGCACCCTAGACCAGAGCGTGGCGGGTTTCCAGCCTCAGAGCCGCTCGGCCAGAAACCGCAGCAGGCGCGGGGCGAAGAAAGCGGAATGGCTGCCGGGCTCGTCGATGGGGTCAGTGAGCCAGTAATGTCCGGCGCCCTGCATCACATAGCGGCGCACGAAATTGCCGGATTGCTTGAGCGCCAGAAAGAACGCGTCGGTCTGCGCCCGGTCCACGACATCATCCTCGGTGCCATTGGCCAGCAGAACCGAGACGCTGGACGACGCCTTTATGGCGTAGCTCAGGGGGGAGCCGTCGAAATAAAGCTTGCGGTCCACGGAGGGCGGGGCGCCAAGATATTTCTCGGCGATGTTGTCGCCCGGCCGATTCAGCAGATCGTGATCCCATTGCTGGGCCATGTCGAAGACGCCGTAAATCGGGATCACCGCCTTCACCCTGGCGCTTGTCGCGGCATAGGGGTCGTCCTTGTAGGCCTTGTCGAAGGCGTCGCCGCCCAGCGCCACAAGGGCCGCCAGATGCGCCCCCGCCGAATCGCCCATGAGCGCGATCCGATCAGGATCGACCTTCAGCTCGACCGCCTGGCTGCGCACGAACTGGACTGCAGCCTTCACGTCATAGACGGATTCGGGGAACATTTTCTTGCCCGGCTTCACCAGCCTGTAGTCGATGGAGAAGACCACATAGCCGCGCTGGGCGAGCCAGGGGCCCCAGAAACGATAGGCGCTCTTCGAGCCGCCCTGCCATCCCCCGCCATGCACAGCGACCACGGCGGGATATTTGCCCGCAGCCTTGGGGCTCCAGACGTCGCCGAGCAGAGCCTCCCCGTCGTGGCGGCCATATTCCACATTGGCGCGCGTCTCCACTTCGCCCAAAGTTTGGGCGCCAGATGGCCCGGCGGCGGTCATGGCGCATATGAGGCCCGCAACGAATAGACGCCTGTCGATCAGCATAGTCCCCTCCCTTTTTCATCTTCGCAGTGTAACGCGCGGGGTCATGCTGTCCATAGCGGCGCATCTCTGGCTTAAAATTAGGCAGCCACGCCGCCACAGTCAGGCGCCCAAGCAGGCGCCGCTCAAAAAATAGGCGAACGCGTGCGGATTCAGCGGCGGCCAACCGCCCTAGCATCCTGTTAACGCCTGATCTCGCGGCGAAACCCAACTTGGCACACCTGCTGCATTAGACTGTGCGTCCTATTGAGGACCATCAGCAAATGGCCAAGCCCAGGGGGGTGCGGCGAAACAAATGGGGATGCGTATGCTTTTCTCTCGACGTTCCATGCTGCGCGCCACCAGCGCACTCGCCGGCGGCGCTTTTGCGCTCACGTCTTTCGCCGCTCTGGCGGCTGACACCATCAAGGTTGGCGTGCTCCACTCCCTCTCGGGCACCATGGCCATCAGCGAGACCACGCTGAAGGACGTCATGCTGATGCTCATTGAAGACCAGAACAAGAAGGGTGGCGTTCTCGGCAAGAAGCTCGAAGCCGTCGTCGTCGATCCCGCCTCCAACTGGCCGCTTTTCGCTGAAAAGGCGCGTGATCTCGTCGCCAAGGAAAAGGTTGCGGCGGTCTTCGGCTGCTGGACCTCCTCATCGCGCAAGTCGGTTCTGCCGGTGTTTGAAGAGCTGAACTCGATCCTCTTCTATCCCGTGCAGTACGAGGGCGAAGAGTCCCAGCGCAATGTCTTCTACACGGGCGCAGCCCCCAATCAGCAGGCGATCCCCGCCGTTGATTATCTCATGAGCGCCGAAGGCGGCTCGGTGAAGCGCTGGGTTCTCGCGGGCACCGACTATGTCTATCCCCGCACCACCAACAAGATTCTGGAAGCCTATCTGAAGTCCAAGGGCGTCAAGGCCGAAGACATCATGATCAACTACACGCCGTTCGGCCATTCCGATTGGCAGACGATCGTGACGGACATCAAGAAGTTCGGCTCGGCTGGCAAGAAGACCGCCGTGGTCTCCACCATCAACGGCGACGCGAACGTGCCCTTCTACAAGGAGCTCGGCAACGCCGGCCTCAAGGCCACGGACATTCCGGTCGTCGCCTTCTCGGTCGGCGAGGAAGAGCTCGCGGGCCTCGACACCAAGCCTCTCGTCGGCCATCTCGCCGCCTGGAACTATTTCCAGTCGATCGACGACGCCTCCAACAAGGAGTTCATCGAGAAGTGGAAGGCTTTCACCAAGAACCCGAAGCGCGTGACCAATGATCCGATGGAAGCCCATGTGATCGGCTTCAACATGTGGATCAAGGCCCTTGAAAAGGCCGGCACCACCGATACGGATGCGGTGATCGACGCCCTCGTCGGCATCTCCGTTCCGAACCTGACGGGCGGCTATTCGGCGATGATGCCGAACCACCACATCACCAAGCCCGTGCTGATCGGCGAGATCCAGGCCGACGGCCAGATCAACACGGTCTGGCAGACCTCCGGCACCGTCGTGGCGCAGGAATGGTCGCCCTATCTCGAAGGCTCCAAGGATCTGATCGCCGATTGGCGCAAGCCCCTCTCTTGCGGCAACTTCAACGTGAAGACCGGCAAGTGCGGCGGCAAGTCGTAAGCTGACCGATCCCACCCATCCATTCGGGAGGCGCAAGCCGCGCCTCCCGTCTTTCACAAAAGGAGCGAGCGTCATGTCCCGCAATAGCGCATCCCTCTCGGTCGCGATCCCCTCGCAAGCCTTCGGGCGGCGCGAGCGCCATCAGGGGCTTCTGGAGGCGCTGGCTTGTCTGTCCGGATGCGCTATCGCCGTGGCCGTCTGGTATGGCCTCAACATGATCATGACGCTGTCCACGCTCAACCTGCCGGCGATGATCGCCGACTGACTGCGGGCAAGGCGCAAAGCTCTCCCCGCCAAAGGAATCAAAACATGAGGATGACGCGCTTGATCGGCGCAGCCCTGGGCCGCGCAATGGCAGGGCTTACCCGCAAGGCCGCCGTGGCCGGCCTTGCGATCGGACTGCTCGGCGGCGCCCTCGCGCCTTGCGCCGCCCGCGCCGATGCAGCCGATGACGTGCTCGCAAAATTCGCCACCGACCGCTTCCCCGATACGGAAAAGGGCATTCAGGATCTCGCCGCCTCCGGCCTCGCCACTGGCCCCGCCATGCTTGAGGCCCTGAACGGAAACCAGCTCTATTTCGACCCCGCCAGCAAAGCCGTCTACTTCACCAACGCCGCAGGCGAACTGATCGTCGCGCGCACCGGCGCCAAGGCGGACGGCGTCGCGCAGGCGCGGCTCAAGAAAGTGCGCATGAACAATTCGGTTCGCGGCGCCATGCAGGCGGCGCAAGGGGCCCTCAGCCTGATGTCGCCAGATCCCGCCAAGCGCCTCAGCGGCGCCGAATCTGTCTTCAAGTCCCGCGACCCCGCATCGTTGGCCGCCGTCGAGACGGCGCTGAAGGCGGAGAAAGACGCCAGGATCCGCCGCGCATTCGAGAACGCGCTGGCAGCCATCGTCGCGACCGACAAGAGCCAGGATGAGATCAAGCGGCTTGAGGCGATGGATGTCATCAAGGAGCGCGGCGATCAGGATGCGGCCTCCTTGCTGTCCACCATCGCAGCCGCCAATGACGGCCGCGTGAAGGCCTCCGCCGAAGAGGGCGCGCGCGCCATCCAGTCGCGGCTGGCGCTCTGGGCCCATGTGCAGAATGTCTGGTATGGCCTCTCGCTCGGCTCCGTCCTGCTGCTCGCCGCCATCGGCCTCGCCATCACCTTCGGCGTCATGGGCGTCATCAACATGGCCCATGGCGAGATGGTCATGCTCGGCGCCTACACCACCTTCGTGGTGCAGGAATGGATCCGCAGCCATAACCCGGCCCTTTTCGACTATTCGCTCTTCATCGCCATTCCCCTGGCCTTCGTCATCACGGGCTTCATCGGCGTCATCATCGAACGCTGCATCATCCGCTTTCTCTATGGCCGCCCGCTCGAAACCCTGCTCGCCACCTTCGGTCTGTCGCTCATGCTCCAGCAAGCCGTGCGCAGCATGTTCGGGGCGAACAACCGCGAGGTGGGCGCGCCCGCCTTCATGTCCGGGGCCTTTGATTTCGGCGCCATCTCCATCACCTCCGGCCGCATGTGGATCATCGTCTTCGCCCTTGCGGTCTTCATCGGCCTTCTGCTGCTGCTGCGGGTGACGCCCTTCGGCCTTCGCATGCGCGCCGTCACCCAGAACCGCCGCATGGCCTCGGCCATGGGCGTCGACACCAACCGCATCGACGCTCTGGCCTTCGGCCTTGGCTCGGGCATCGCGGGCATCGCAGGCGTCGCCCTCTCGCAGATCGACAATGTCTCGCCCAACCTCGGCCAGAGCTACATCATCGACAGCTTCATGGTCGTGGTCTTCGGCGGGGTCGGCAATCTCTGGGGCACTTTGGTCGCCGCGCTGTCGCTGGGCATCGCCAACAAGTTCCTCGAGCCCATCGCTGGCGCTGTGCTCGGCAAGATTCTGCTGCTGGTCTTCATCATCTTGTTCATCCAGAAACGCCCACGCGGGCTCTTCGCCCTCAAGGGCCGCGCGGTGGAGGCCTGACATGCACGCTTCCTTCCTCGACGCCAGAAGCCGCATCTTCCTGGTCATCCTTGCTGGCGCCGCGACGTTGGTGCCGATCCTGTTCCTGGCGGTTCCCGCGGGCTCGGCGCTGCATATGCCCGCCTATCTCGTGGCGCTCTTCGGCAAATATCTCTGCTTCGCCCTGCTCGCCCTGTCGCTTGACCTCGTCTGGGGCTATTGCGGCATCCTCTCTCTGGGACACGGCGCCTTCTTCTCGCTCGGCGGCTACGCCATGGGCATGTATCTGATGCGCCAGATCGGGCCGCGCGGCGTCTACGCCAATCCGATCCTGCCGGACTTCATGGTCTTTCTGAACTGGAAGGAGCTGCCCGTGACCTGGTGGGGCTTCAACTCCTTCTCCTACGCCATGCTGATGGTCCTGCTGGTTCCGGGCGCGCTCGCCTTCTGCTTCGGCTGGTTCGCCTTCCGCTCGCGCGTGACGGGCGTCTATCTCTCCATCATCACGCAGGCCATGACCTATGCGCTGCTGCTCGCCTTCTTCCGCAACGACATGGGCTTTGGCGGCAACAACGGCCTGACCGATTTCAAGGATCTGCTCGGCTTCAACGTTCAGTCGGACGGCATGCGCGCGGCGCTCTTCTCGATCTCCGCCATCGCGCTGGGCGTCGGCTATCTCATCGCCCGCGCCGTCGTGACGTCAAAGTTCGGCAAGGTTCTGATCGCCATCCGCGATGCGGAATCGCGCACGCGCTTCATCGGCTACCGCGTCGAGACCTACAAGCTCGTGGTCTTCACGCTCTCGGCCATGATGGCGGGGGTGGCGGGCGCGCTTTATGTGCCGCAGGTCGGCATCATCAACCCCAGCGAATTCTCGCCCGCCAACTCCATCGAAGCCGTCATCTGGGTGGCGGTGGGCGGACGCGGCACGCTGGTCGGCGCGGCGCTGGGCGCGGTGCTCGTCAACTTCGCCAAGACCTGGTTCACCGGCGCCTTGCCTGAACTCTGGCTCTTCGCGCTCGGCCTCCTCTTCATTCTCGTGACCCTGTTCCTGCCCAAGGGCATCGTCGGCACGCTGAGCGGGCTTTCGATCTGGCCGCGCCGCAATCCGCCGCAAGCCCGGCCCCAGCCAACCCCTGCGGAGTGACGCCATGAGCCTCGCCAAGGATGACTCCACCCTCACCTCCTCCGTCCTCTATCTCGACGGCGTCTGCGTCAGCTTCGATGGCTACAAGGCCCTGCGCGGGCTCTCGCTGACCCTTGAGCCCGGCGAAATGCGCGCCATCATCGGCCCCAACGGCGCCGGCAAGACCACGATGATGGACGTCATCACCGGCAAGACGCGCCCCGATGAGGGCGAGGTCTATTTCGGCGGCGTCCACGACCTGACGCGCCTCGACGAACCCTCCATCGCCGAGCTTGGCGTCGGCCGCAAATTCCAGAAGCCCACGGTCTTCGAGAGCCATACGGTCGAGGACAACATCCTGCTCGCCCTGAAGGCACCGCGCGGCGCTTTCGCCACCCTCTTCGGCAAGGCCTCCGCCGACCAGCGCGAGCGCATCGACCGCATTCTCGAGACGACGCGCCTCGGGGATCATCGCGCGCGCATGGCGGCCGATCTCTCCCACGGCCAGAAGCAATGGCTGGAGATCGGCATGCTGCTGGCGCAGGATCCCAAGCTCCTGCTCGTCGATGAGCCCGTGGCGGGCATGACCGACGCCGAGACCGCGCAGACCGCCGAACTCCTGCGCGAAATCGCCAAGGACCATTCCGTCGTGGTCGTCGAGCATGACATGACCTTCGTGCGCGACCTCGGCGTCAAGGTCACGGTCCTGCATGAAGGAGCCGTGCTGGCCGAAGGGCCGCTCGATGTGGTGAGCGCCGATCCGCGCGTCATCGAAGTCTATCTGGGGCGCTGACATGCTGGCGGTTGAATCCATCGATCTCTTCTATGGCGCCGCGCAGGCCCTGCGCTCCGTGAGCCTTGAGGCGAAGCCGGGACGCGTGACCTGCGTGCTTGGCCGCAATGGCGTCGGCAAGACCTCCTTGATGCGCGCCATCATCGGCCATCAGGGCATCGCCTCCGGCCGCATCATGTGGGGCGGCGAAGACATGTCCCGGCTCGCCCCGCACCAGCGCGCGCGGCGCGGCGTCGCCTATGTGCCGCAGGGCCGCGAAATCTTCCCCCTGCTGACCGTGCGCGAGAATCTCGAAACGGGCTATGCGCCTGTGCCCCGCGCCCAGCGTTTCGTGCCTGATGAAATCTTCGAGCTCTTCCCGGTGCTCAAGGACATGCTGTGGCGGCGCGGCGGCGATCTTTCGGGCGGGCAGCAGCAGCAGCTCGCCATCGGCCGCGCGCTCGTCACACGGCCGAAGCTTCTGGTGCTCGATGAGCCGACCGAAGGCATCCAGCCCTCCATCATCAAGGACATCGGCCGGGCCATTGATTATCTGCGCGCCAAGGGCGACATGGCCATCGTGCTGGTGGAGCAGTATTTCGACTTTGCCCGCGACCTCGGCGATGATTTCGTCGTGATGGACCGCGGCGCGGTCGTGCTGGCGGGTGAGAAGTCGACGATGGTCGAGTCTGAAATGCGCAGCTATATGTCGGTGTGACCTTGAGCCATGTTCCCGCCCACGTCCCCTCATATGTCCGCGCCGTCGGGGAGCTGCGCGCGGATTTTCAGCGCGTGGGCGACAAGACCTTCGCGATGAACATTTTCGAAACAGGGGGGCTGCGCCTGCGCTGTCCGCGCGTGGCGCAGGGCTGCGAAGGCGTGCTCATCAACACCGGCGGCGGGGTCGCAGGCGGCGACCGGGCCTCTTATGATTTCGACATCGGGCCCGACGCCCGGCTCACGCTCACCACGCAATCGGCCGAAAAGATCTACCGCGCGCAATCGGATCCCGCTGAGATCGACGTGGCCCTGCGCATCGGCGCGGGCGCCGCCGTGGAATGGCTGCCGCAGGAGACCATCCTGTTTGATGGCGCGCGCCTGAACCGGCGCCTCGACATGGACCTTGAGGAGACCAGCAGCCTCACCCTGCTGGAGAGCGTCGTCTATGGCCGCATGGCCATGGGCGAGACGGCGATCGGCGGCTCCTTCCGCGACCGTTGGCGCATTCGCCGGGGCCGACGCCTCATCTTCGCCGAAGACATGAAGATCGACGGCGACCTGACCGGCGCGCTGGATCGCCCGGCGGTCGGCGGCGGCGCAAGGGCGAGCGCCATTTTCGTCCATATCGCGCCGGATGCGCAGGCGCGGCTGGAAGAGATCCGCGCCCGCCTCGCCGACGCCCCCTGTGAAGTGGGCGCAAGCGCCTGGAACGGCATGGTGGTCGTGCGCCTTCTGTCGCCCTCGCCTGAAAAGGTCCGCGCTGCTATCATGGCGCTGCTTCAATCGTTCCGCGGGCGCGACGCGCCGCGCGTCTGGCAATGATCCGGGTGCTTCCATGAATTTGACTCCTCGTGAAAAGGACAAGCTGCTGATCGCCATGGCCGCCATCGTGGCGCGCCGCAGGCTGGAGCGCGGCGTCAAGCTCAACCATCCCGAGGCCATCGCGCTCATCACCGACTTTGTGGTGGAAGGCGCGCGCGACGGGCGCAGCGTGGCGGACTTGATGGAGGCGGGCGCCCATGTGGTGCAGGCCCACCAGGTGATGGATGGCGTCGCCGACATGATCCACGACATCCAGATCGAGGCGACCTTTCCCGATGGCACGAAGCTCGTCACCGTGCATCATCCCATCCGCGGCGGGGCCTCGGCGGACCGTCCCGGCGAGGTGATCACGCCCGAGGGCGACATCCTCATGAACGAGGGGCGCGAGACCCTGACGATCACCGTGTCGAACACGGGCGACCGTCCGATCCAGGTCGGCTCGCACTATCATTTCTTCGAAACCAATCCGGCCCTGCGCTTTGATCGCGCCAGGGCCCGCGGCATGCGCCTCGACATAGCCGCAGGCGCCGCCGTGCGCTTCGAGCCCGGCCAGACGCGCGAAGTGACGCTGGTGGCGCTCGCGGGACGACGCGAAGTCTATGGCTTCCGTCAGGATGTGATGGGCAAGCTCTGAGCGGGAGACGAGACATGAGCAACAAGCTTTCCCGCGCCGCCTATGCGGACATGTTCGGCCCCACGACCGGCGATAAGGTGCGCCTCGCGGACACCGCGCTCTATATCGAGATCGAGAAGGATTTCACCATCTACGGCGAAGAGGTGAAATTCGGCGGCGGCAAGGTCATCCGCGACGGCATGGGCCAGTCGCAGGCGACCCGCGCCGACGGCGCCATGGACACGGTCATCACCAATGTGGTCGTGCTCGACCACTGGGGGATCGTGAAGGCCGACGTCGGCCTGCGCGACGGGCGCATCGCCAGGATCGGCAAGGCGGGCAATCCCGAGATCCAGCCGGGCGTCGACATCCTTATCGGGCCGGGCACGGAGATCATCGCGGGCGAGGGCAAGATCCTCACCGCCGGCGGGTTCGACACCCATATCCATTTCATCTGCCCGCAGCAGATCGAGGAAGCCCTCATGTCGGGCGTCACCTCCATGCTCGGCGGCGGCACCGGCCCCGCCACCGGAACCTTCGCCACCACCTGCACGCCCGGCCCCTGGCATCTCGCGCGCATGATCGAGGCGGCGGATTCCTTCCCCATGAATCTGGGCTTTGCGGGCAAGGGCAATGCGGCGACGCCGCGCGGGCTTGTGGAAATGATCGAGGGCGGCGCCTGCGCGCTCAAGCTTCATGAGGACTGGGGCACCACGCCCGCCGCCATCGACTGCTGCCTGTCGGTGGCGGACGATCACGACATTCAGGTCATGATCCACACGGACACGCTGAACGAGTCGGGCTTCGTCGAAGACACGATCAAGGCCTTCAAGGGCCGCACCATCCACGCCTTCCACACGGAGGGCGCGGGCGGCGGCCATGCGCCGGACATCATCAGCGTGGCTGGCCTTGAGAATGTGCTGCCCTCCTCCACCAATCCCACGCGGCCCTTCACAAAGAACACGCTCGACGAACATCTGGACATGCTGATGGTCTGCCATCACCTGGATTCATCGATTCCCGAAGACCTCGCCTTCGCCGAAAGCCGCATCCGCAAGGAGACCATCGCCGCCGAGGACATCCTGCATGATCTGGGCGCGCTCTCCATGATGAGCTCGGACTCGCAGGCCATGGGCCGCGTGGGCGAGGTCATCATCCGCACCTGGCAGACCGCCGACAAGATGAAGCGCCAGCGCGGGCCACTGCCGGAAGAGCGCGGCGACAACGACAACGCCCGCGCGAAACGCTATGTCGCCAAATATACGATCAACCCGGCCATCGCCCATGGCGTGTCGCGGCACATCGGCTCCATCGAGCCCGGCAAGCTCGCCGATCTCGTGCTCTGGACGCCCGCCTTCTTCGGCGTGAAGCCCGACCTCATCATCAAGGGCGGGGTCATCGCGGCCGCCGCCATGGGCGATCCCAACGCCTCGATCCCAACGCCCCAGCCCGTCCATTACCGGCCCATGTTCGGCGCCTATGGGGGCGCGGTTGCCTCCACCTGCCTCACCTTCGTCAGCGCGCTGGCGCTCGACAAGGGGCTGGGGGCGAAGCTGCGGGTCCACAAGCCCATGGTCGCCGTCGAGAACACGCGCGGGCAGATCAGCAAGAAGAGCATGATCCACAACGGCGCCACCCCTAAGATCGTGGTGGACCCAGAGACCTATTCGGTCACCGCCGACGGCGTGCTGCTGGTCTGCGAGCCCGCCGATGTGCTGCCCATGGCGCAAAGGTATTTCATGTTCTAAAAGGAAGCCTCGTCCGGAGGCTCCATGATCGTCGTCATCGTCCGCGCCAAAATCCGTCCCGAAAAACGGGATGGCTTTCTTGCGGCGGCGTCGGCCTGCGTGGAGACGTCGCGCGCGGAGCGCGGCAACATCGCCTATGACGTCTATGAAAGCGCCACGGAGGCGAACAGCTTCGTCGTTCTGGAACGCTGGAAGACCCATGAGGACAACCGCGCCCATCTGCAAAGCGCCCATACGCAGGCCTTCCTGCGCGCCATGGCGCAAAGCGTGGCCGAAATGCCGAAGATAGAGGCCATCACCCCCGCCAAGATCGACATGATCGCCTGAGAGAGACACCCCATGATCCGCGCCAATTTCATCAGCGCCCGAGGCGCATGGCAGGCCAAGGCCGCCGACACCGTCGTGCTCGATTTCGAGGAGCGTCACCGCCGCCGCACCACCATGACGGGCATAAGGGGCCTCGAATTCCTGCTTGATCTGCCCGAAGCCGTGGTGCTGCGCCATGGCGACGCCCTCGTGCTGGAGGACGGGCGCCTGGTGGAAGTGGTCGCGGCTCCCGAACCGCTGGCCGAAATCCGCATCGGCGAACCGCGCGACCTCGCGCGCATGGCCTGGCATCTGGGCAATCGTCATCTGCCCGTGCAGATCCTGCCCAACCGCATCCGCATCCGTCGGGATCCCGTGATCGAGGAGATGGCCCGCAAGCTCGGCGGCAAGATCGCCCTCATCGAGGGGCCCTTCGAGCCTGAGGGCGGGGCCTATGCGCCAGAGCCCGAGCCTGAACATGTGCATGGTCCGGGCTGCGGACACGATCACCACGGGCACGATCACCATGGGCATGACCATCATGGACACGACCATCATGACCATGAGTCCTGCGGCCATGACCATTCCCATGAAGGCCATGGACATGAGGGCCACGGACACGAGGGCCACGGACATCACGGCCACGACCACAGGGGACACGGACATTCGCATGACTGACGACGCGGGCGCGGGCGTCGGCTCCAGCCTGCCGCTGCTGATCTGGCTCTCGCCCGCCTTTCCCGTCGGCGCCTTCGCCTATAGCCATGGCCTCGAGTCCGCCGTGGAGCATGGCGACATCACGGACGCCGCGACCCTGCAAGCCTGGCTCGACGATCTCGTGCGGTTCGGCTCGATGCGCACAGACGCCGTGCTGGCGGCCTGCGCATGGCGGGCGGCGCGGGCGCAGGATGACGCGGCCCTCGATGAGGTCAACGACCTCGCGCTGGCGCTCGCGCCCTCGCAGGAGCGCCATCTTGAAACCACCGCGCAGGGCGGGGCCTTCGTGAAGGCGGCGCAGGCCTCCTGGCCCTGCGAGGCCATCGAGCGGTTGGCGCAGCGGGCGCAGACCATCGCCTATCCCGTGGCGGTGTCGGTCGCCGCAGCGGGCCATGATGTGCCGCTGCCTGCGTTGCTGGAGGCCTATCTCGTCGCTTTCGCGGGCAATCTCGTCTCCGCCGCCGTGCGTCTCGGCCCGGTCGGCCAGACCGATGGGCAGAGGATCATCGCCCGCCTTGCGCCCGCCCTTTGCGAGGTGGCGCAGATGGCCGCCGCCGCGACGCTCGACGATCTCGGCGCCTTCGCCATGCGCTCGGACATCGCGGCCATGCGGCATGAAACCCAATATTCCCGGCTTTTCCGCTCATGACCCTCGCCCTTTGCCTGAGCCTCTTCGTCTTGCTGATGGCCGTGGCGGGGCTTTGCGCGCTCTGGTCGCGGGGCGGACATTGGCCCTGTGCGAGCGACCTCGCTCTGGCGGCCTGGGTCGTCGGCGACGCGAAGTCTCCCGGCATGCCCGCGCCGCAGCGCCTGCGCCTGCTCGCCCTCGCGCTGGCGCTGGCGGCCTTGAGCATGCTGTCCCTTGGCTTTGACCTGCCGGGCCCCCTGAACCAGATCGCCGCCTATGCAGGCGCGGTCTTTTGCGGCTTGTTTGCGATACGGGGCGTGGGCGGCTTTCTGCCGGCCTGGCGCAGGCGCTTTGGCGGACAACCCTTCGCGACCATCGATGGGCTGATCTACTCCCCCGCCTGCATCCTCCTCGCCCAGATATTCTTCACCCTCATCGTAGAGAGGTTCTGACCCATGACAGCATCATCCAACGGCCCGCTGCGCGTGGGCGTGGGCGGCCCGGTCGGCTCCGGCAAGACCGCGCTCATGGAGCAATTGTGCAAGCGGATGCGCCCCGTCTACGACCTCGCCGCCATCACCAACGACATCTACACGAAGGAAGACGCGCGCATCCTCACCGAAACGGGCGCGCTGGAGGCCGAGCGGATCATGGGCGTGGAGACCGGGGGCTGCCCGCACACCGCCATCCGCGAGGACGCCTCCATCAACCTCGCGGCCATCGCGGATATGAACAAGCGGTTTCCTTCGCTCGAACTGATCCTCGTGGAGTCCGGCGGCGACAATCTGGCGGCGACCTTCTCGCCCGAACTCGCCGACCTCACGATCTATGTCATCGACGTCTCCGGCGGCGAGAAGATCCCGCGCAAGGGCGGGCCGGGCATCACCCGCTCGGACCTGCTCGTCATCAACAAGATCGACCTCGCCCCCCATGTCGGCGCCTCGCTGGAGGTCATGGACCGCGACGCCAGACTCATGCGCAAGCAGCGGCCTTTCGTGTTCACGAACATGAAGACGGGTCAGGGCGTGGAGGAGATCATCAGGTTTATCGAGGCGAGGGGGGGATTGGAGAAGAGGCGGTAGGCATTTGGAATGAGGCAGTCGGCAAGAGCGCCCCGACTGCCGACTGCCGATTGCCGACTGCCCACTGCCGAGATCCTACCCCTCAAACGCTCCCTCGCTCAGAAACGCGATGATCCCCGAGAAATCCATCTCGCCCGAGCCTTCCGCGACAAAGCGCTGATAAAGCCCCGTCGCCGCCGCGCCCATGGGCGTCACCGCGCCTACGCCAGCCGCCGCCTCCTGCGACAGGAGCAGATCCTTCAGCATCAGGGCCGCTGCGAAGCCGGGCTTGTAGCCATTGTTCGCGGGGCTGGTCGGCACGGGGCCGGGCACGGGGCAATAGCTCGTGGTCGACCATGACTGGCCTGACGAGGTCGAGACCACATCGAACAGCGCCTGATGGTCGAGGCCGAGCTTCTCCGCCAGCACGAAGGCCTCGCAGGTCGCGACCATGGTGGCGCCCAGGATCATGTTGTTGCAGACCTTGGCGGCCTGCCCTGCGCCTGCGCCCCCGCAATGGACGATGCGCTTGCCCATGGCCTCCAGCGCCGGCTTGCCCGACGCATAAGCCTCCGCCGATCCGCCGCACATGAAGGTGAGCGTGCCCGCGCTCGCCCCGCCCGTGCCGCCCGACACCGGCGCGTCAAGCGAGTGCAGGCCCTTGGCGGCGGCGAGCCCATGGGCGGCGCGCGCGCTGTCAACGTCGATGGTGGAGGAATCGATCAGGAGCGCGCCGGGCTGCGCGGCCTCCACGATTTCCTCCCAGACCGCCAGCACATGCCTGCCCGCAGGCAGCATGGTGATGACGACGTCAGCGCCGCGCACAGACTCAACCGCGCTCGCCGCGACGCAGATCCCGCCCTCGCCCGCCGCCTGCCGCGCCGCAGGCGACAGATCAAAGCCCGCGACGCCATGGCCCGCGCGCACAAGATTGAGCGCCATGGGCAAGCCCATATTGCCCAGCCCGATGAATGCGACCGTCCCCATGGCGTCCCCCCTCTTTCTTCAGCGCCCCACAAGCTCGCGCGCCACGATGAGGCGCATGATCTCATTCGTTCCTTCGAGAATCTGATGCACGCGCAGATCGCGCACCAGCTTCTCGATTCCATAGTCGGCGAGATAGCCATAGCCGCCGAACAACTGCAGCGCGTCATTCGCCGCCTTGAAGCCTGCGTCGGTCGCGACGCGCTTGGCCATGGCGCAGAGCTGGGTGGCGTCCTGCACGCCAGCATCCAGCGCCGCCGCCGCGCGCCAGATCAGGCTGCGCGCCGCCTCAAGCTCGGTCGCCATGTCCGCGAGGCGGAATTGCAGCGCTTGAAACTGGTCGATGCTGCGCCCGAAAGCCCTGCGCTCGGACATGTAGTTCAGCGCCTTCTCCAGCGCCGCCTCGCCCCCGCCAAGCGAACAGGCGCCGATGTTGAGCCGTCCGCCGTCGAGCCCCGACATGGCCATGCGGAAGCCCTCGCCCTCCGCCCCCAGACGATGAGCGGCAGGCACGCGCGCGCCTTCGAAGATCACCGCGCGCGTGGGCTGGGCGTGCCAGCCCATCTTGCGTTCGTTCTTGCCGAAGAAGACGCCCTTCGTTCCGCCCTCCACCACGAAGCAGGAGATGCCGCGCGGCCCCGGCTCGCCCGTGCGCGCCATCACGATGTAGAAATCAAAGGGGTTGCCGGCGCCCGAGATGAACTGCTTCTGGCCGTTGAGGATGTAATGGTCGCCCTCGCGCGCCGCGCTCGTCGTCAGCGCCGCGGCGTCCGAGCCGGAGCCCGGTTCAGTGAGGCAATAGCTCGCCAGCCGGTCCATGCGCATGAGCATGGGCAGCCAGCGCTGGCGCTGCTCGCCCGAACCATAGGCGTCGATCATCCATGCGCACATGTTGTGGATGGAGAGATAGGCCGCGACGCAGGGGCAGCCTGTCGCCAGCGCCTCAAAGATCAGGGCCGCGTCGAGCCGCGTCAGGCCGGAGCCACCCACATCCTCGCGCACATAGATCCCCGCCATGCCCAGCGCCGCCGCCTCGCGCAGGGTCTCGACCGGAAAGGTCTTCTGCTCGTCCCATTCAAGGGCGTGCGGCTCGATGCGGGCGCGGGCGAAATCGCGCGCCATGTCGCGGATGGCGATTTGCTCGCCGGTCAGGGCGAATGACATGGGCGAAGCCTCCGGCTGCGGTGGTGCGACGTTTTCATGGCCGCGCCCTGATTGCAACTGGACTTGCGAAGGATATGGTGCGACCGGACGCAGGCGCGTCGCAAGGATGGACCCATGAACCTCGCTTCAGCTCTACTGGACCTCGGCGCCGCGCGCGATCATCTGCCGGACGAGGCGCTGCTTTGGCTGCGCGACAACTGGGACGTCGCCGGTCCCGCCGCCACCCTCGTGCTGGCGCGCTGCCTGAAAGATCCGGAGAACGCCGCCGACCATGACATGATCGCAGCCTATTTCCTGCTGCATCTCATGGCCGAGAAGGGCGAAGGCGCGCCCATGCTGGCGCGCCTCGCCAAAACGCCGGAGTTCCTGACCGGGCTGCTTGGCGACGCCGTGGATTTCACCCTTGCGCCCATGTTCATCTCGCTCTTCGGCCATGAGCCGCGCATGCTGCAGGAGATCGTCGAGTCGGGCAGCGCCGATCCCGATGTGAAGGCCTGCGCCCTGACCGCCCTCGCCTATGCGGCCGCCAGCGGCCTGACGGACCACGCCGCAATCGAGCATTGGCTCGCAGGCCTGCCCGCGCTCTGGGAAAAGGCGCCGGATCATGAGACCTGCTTCGACGGCTTCGCCCACGCCGTGGCGCTGCTTGGCGCACAGGATCTCGCGCCGCTCGCCCGCGCCGCCTTCGAGGGCGGGCTGATCCACGAAGAGCTCATGGAGCGGGAGGAGTTCGAGGAGATCCATGCGCTGGCGCGCGAGGAGCGAAATCCGCTGGCGTCCTTCGAGCGCGAAGGCCTCGCGCCCTTCTCCGACGCGCTGACCTCCCTTGCCGCAGTCGAGGCCGCGATCCAGCTCGCCGCTCAGGAATCGCCCGAAGACTACGACGATGGCCTTCCCGAAGACTTGGATAGCCCCGCCGAAACCGTGGTCAACCCCAACCGCACGATCGGCCGCAACGACCCCTGCCCCTGCGGCAGCGGCAAGAAGTTCAAGAAGTGCTGTCTGGCGGCCTGAGTCGACTCAAAACGACTCGTCAGGATACACGCCCCAGAGGTCGCCCTGTTTGATGAAGCCGTCGAAGCCGTCGCCGAAAACGCGGCACCAGCCGGACTGACAGACCTTCACGCTGGCGAGCACGCCCGATTGAAGCTGGGCCACCACTTGCGGGGCGCCAGGCTTGGGGTGGATCGGCAAGACGTCGGTCTTGCGCCAGGGCGCGACAAGCGCGGTGCGGCGGCCCGACAGCAGGGAGGCCAGCACCCAGCCCTCCGAGCCCTCGGAGTCGCGGATGCGCCGCCAGGTGTCGAATTCCCCGATGATCTCCACGGGCAGGCCGGCCCGCTGGAAGATCCAGGCGGTGCGATGGTTCTTGGTGGGGCCCTCGCGCACATTGGTCTTGTCGTAGCGCAGGCTGACATAGCGGGGCAGGCGCAGGCCCGTGACCGGACCCGTCTGCTCAGCCGAAAGAGCCGCAGGCGCATCGGCGACCATGGCCGCCAGCCCCAGAAACAGCGCGAACAAGGCCCGTCCGAACACCATCAATCCCCGCATTCAAGCCTCTTGCCAGCCTCTTGCCAGCCTCTTGCCAGCCTCTTGCCAACCTCTTGCCAGCCTCTTGCGGCCTCGTCCCATCGTCGCCTTTCTGCGGGTCCGCCCTTCTGCTAAGAAGGGGGTCTGTGACAGGGCGCGGCGCGCACATTCATCTGGCCCGCAGTGGGTTAAGGAGGGGTGAACGCGCGGGCGCTCCGCGCTTTCGAATGCGGGCCGGGTTGAGGCGAAGTTCAGGTCAAGGTTCAAGGCAAGGGTCAGGAATCGTGAGGAAAAAGCCGCTCGTCATCGTCACGCGCAAGCTCCCCGAGGTCGTGGAGACCCGGATGTGCGAGCTATTCGAGACCCGCCTTAACGAATCGGACGCGCCCATGAGCCGGGCCGACCTCGCCGCCGCCATGGCCGTGGCCGAGGTTCTCGTGCCCACCGTCACGGATCGGATCGACCGGGCGCTCATCGACCAGGCCGGGCCGCAGTTGAAGCTGATCGCCAATTTCGGCAATGGCGTCGACAATATCGACGTCGCCGCCGCCATGGAGCGCGGCGTCACCGTCACCAATACGCCGGGCGTCCTCACCGAGGACACCGCCGACATGACCATGGCGCTGATCCTCGCCGTGGCGCGGCGGGTGGTCGAGGGCGCCCATGTCATCCCCGGCGGCGACTGGGCGGGCTGGTCGCCGACATGGATGCTGGGGCGGCGCATCACCGGCAAGAGGCTCGGCATCGTCGGCATGGGGCGCATCGGCCAGGCGCTGGCCCGCCGCGCCAGGGCCTTCGGCCTGTCGATCCACTACCACAACCGCCGCAGGGTCTCGACGGCGATCGAGGAGCAACTGGAGGCGACCTATTGGGAGAGCCTCGACCAGATGCTGGCGCGCATGGACATCGTGTCCGTGAACTGCCCCCACACGCCCGCGACCTACCACCTGCTCTCCGCCCGGCGCCTCAAGCATCTGCGTCCCAGCGCGATCATCGTGAACACGGCGCGCGGCGAGATCATCGACGAGGCGGCTCTCATCCAGATGCTGGAGAAGGGCGAGATCGCGGGCGCGGGGCTAGACGTCTTCGAACACGAGCCCGCCGTGCCCACCAAGCTGATGCGGCTCGCCAAAGCCAACAAGGTGACGCTGCTGCCGCATATGGGCTCAGCCACGCAAGAGGGCCGCATCGACATGGGCGAGAAGGTCATCATCAATGTGAAGGCCTTCCTCGACGGCCATCGCCCGCCGGACCGCGTCCTGCCCAGCATGCTCTGATCAGGGCGCGTTCAGCACGGCGCTGCAGGCCTTGGGCAGGGCCGCCATGGTCATCGGCGGCTTTGGCCTGGCGTTGGGGTCGGGCCTGGGATTCAGCGCCTCATCCGTGAACCACCAGGCGAGGCTGGAATCGCAGCCATCGCCTTCGGGCACGGGATCCTGACGGGTGCAGCCCGCCTCGCCCACGGGGCAGGAAAGCCGGATGTGGAAGTGATAGTCGTGCCCATACATGGGCCGCATCTTCGACAGCCAGGCGCGGTCGCCCCGCGCATCCCGGCAGATGGCCTTCTTGATCGCGGGATTGACGAAGATCCGCTGCACCTCGGGCTTTTCCGCCACGGCCCGCAGCATGGCCATATGGGCGGGCGTCCAGCGCGCGGGGTCGATGTCGAGCCGGTCGGGCCGGACCATCTGGGTCGCCGACATCTCCTCGCGCTCGGCGCGGGTCAGACGGCGCTCGGGCATGGGGGTGAGCCAGACGTCCGCGTCGAGGCCGATCTGGTGGGAGGCGTGGCCGGTGAGCATGGGCCCGCCGCGCGGCTGGGCCATGTCGCCGACGAGAAAGCCCGGCCAGACGCCAGCCGCGCGCAAATCCTGCGCGGTCCCCTGCAGGAAAGCGGTGAGCGAGGGATGGCCCCAGTTGCGGTTGCGGGACAGGCGCATGACCTGCCAGGCCTCGCCGTCGATGGGCAGCATCTCCGCGCCTGCGAGGCACCCCTTGGCGTAGAAGCCGACCACCTTCGGCGCCTCGCGCGAGGGTTCGCGCTTGCGGCCGAAGAGATCCTTGGCCGGCGTCGCGGGATCGTCGGGCCTCGCCAGAGGCGGCAGGACGCGCGGCTCGAGCGAGCCCTTGTCCTGCGCCAGGGCGGGGGCTGCGAGACAGGCTGCGAAGACGAGGGCGGCGAGGGAGCGGATTGCGGTCATGGGGGCCAGTCTTCACGCAGAAGGTTTACCAATCATCAACCATAACCATCAAAAAACGGCCGTTTCTGAGGCGACGCCTTTCATTGTTAAGACCAAGCTAAAATCTCAGGCATAGCACTCCAGGCATGGGCCCGGAGGCGGTCATGCGTATCTTGTTTGCGTCTTTTATGTGTTTGAGCGTTCTGGCGGCGAGCCCTGCGCGGGCGGCCAATATCGAGGTGGACATTCCCAGCCAGCGCATGAAGGTGCGCACCGCCGCAGGCGAACTGCTGGTCTGGCCGGTATCGACCGCAGCCAGGGGCTTTGTGACGCCAACCGGCGTCTATCGGCCCTACCAACTTGAAAAGATGCACTATTCAAAGAAATACAACATGGCGCCCATGCCCCATTCCATCTTCTTCCACGAGGGCTACGCCATCCATGGCGCAAGCGCCGTCGGCCAGCTAGGGCGCCCGGCCTCCCATGGCTGCATCCGCCTCGCCCCCGCCCATGCGGCGAAGCTGTTCAGCATCGTGAAGCTTGAGGGCGCGGCGATCACCATCCATGACGCGGCCAGCCGCGCGAAGGCCGACGCCGCTTTCGTCCAGGCGCTCGCCACCGCGCCCCTGCGCACGGACGAAGCCGCTGCGCCCGCGCGCGATGGCTGGGCGCTGCGCGCAGGCTCGCCTTGAGGTCGATCAGTCCGCGAAGACGACGGTCTTGCGCCCGCTCACCATGACGCGATCGTCGATATGGTGGCGCAGGGCGCGGGCCAGAACGCGGCGCTCGATGTCGCGGCCCTTGCGAACGAGATCGTCGGGCGTGTCGCGATGGGAGATGCGCTCCACATCCTGCTCGATGATCGGACCCTCATCGAGGTCCGCCGTCACATAATGGGCGGTGGCGCCGATCAGCTTCACGCCGCGCCGGTGCGCCTGCGTATAGGGATTGGCGCCCTTGAAGCCCGGCAGGAAGGAATGATGGATGTTGATGCAGCGGCCCATGAGCTTGGCGCTGAGCCCATCCGAGAGGATCTGCATGTAGCGCGCGAGCACCACGACATCAGTTTTGCTGGAGCGGATGAGCTCCCAGATCTGGGCCTCCTGCTCCATCTTGGTCTCCTTCGTCACGGGCAGGTGATGGAAGGGCACGCCATCGAAATCATGATGGGCGTAGGTCTCGCGCGGATGGTTCGACACGATGGCCGAAAGGTCCATGTTCAACTCGCCGATGCGCCAGCGATAGATGAGATCGCCAAGGCAATGATCGAAGCGCGAGACAAGGATCATCACGCGCTTCTTGGCGTCGCGCGGATTCATGCGCCAGTTCATTTTGAAGCGCTCGCCGATGGCGGCGAACCCCTCGCGCAGGGCGTCATAATTCTCGACCCGGTCGAAGACGATGCGGCAGAAGAAGACCGCCGTCTCCGTGTCGTCATATTGCTGGGCGTCGAGAATGTTGCAGCCGTGTTCGAAAATATAGGTCGAGACCGCCGCGACGATGCCGGGCTGGTTGGGGCAGGAGAAGGCGAGGACATATTGGGCTTGGGCGCCGGACATGAAGGTGATCCTGAACTGAATGCGTGAAGGGCGAAGGGGCGGCGCGCGACGCGCGGCCATCAACCTCGGTCGGCGACGGTCAGCAAGAACATGGCGGCGGTCCGGGGCACGGCGAAACCTTTTCAAAACGCGAGGCTGGTTCTGGCACGCGATCCCGGCTACGGCAAGAGCGGCGGCGCCAAACGCGGGTCAGGCCAGAAGCCCACAAACCGAGGCGAGTGGGCCGAAATCCGTCTCCCCGCGCCGGATGGGCGCCAGCGGGACGCCCGGCAGGAAACCGGCGATCTCAGCCAGGGTTTCGGCGAAGCTGACGCCAGACCCCTCGCTCTCGCACAGCACTATCGCGCAGGGCGCGCAGCCTGCGGCCCACATGGCGGCATGGGCGGTCAGGGCATGGCTGATCGCCCCCAGATAGCTCCCGGTCACGAGCAGGGCGGGCAGGCGCAGCGCCATGATCGCGTCAAGGCAGGTCGCGCCTTCGGCGAGGGGCGACATGACCCCGCCCGCGCCCTCGATCAGAAGCGGACCTCTGGCGGCGCGCAGCGCGGGGGCGCAGAGGCGCAGGATGTCGTCGAGGGTGAGCCTGCGCCCCTCGAGCCGCGCCGCCATGTTCGGGGCCAGCGGGGCCTTGAAGCGCAGGGGCGCGATGGCGTCGAGCGCGGCGGGCGTGAAGGGCTCGCCCATGGCCTCGATGAGCACGGCGGGGTCCGAGCCTGCGGGCGAGGCCGGATCAAAGCCGCTCACCACAGGCTTCAGCGCCCGCGCAGGCAGGCCCGCCGCGCGCAGATGGCGCAGCAATCCGGCGGTGACGAAAGTCTTGCCGCAATCGGTGCCGGTCGCGGTGATGAAAAGCCCGCTCATGCGCTTTGCGCCTCCAGCGCGTCGGCCATCGCCGCCGCAAGTCCGGCGACCTCCTCATCCCCATGGGCGGCGGAGAAGGTGACGCGCAGCCGCGACGTGCCAGGCGGCACCGTGGGCGGGCGGATGGCGCCGACCAGATAGCCCGCCGCCTCCAGCCGCTGAGAGATCGCCAGCGCGCGGCGGGCGTCGCCCACGATCACCGGCGCGATGCAGCTCTGCGCCTCGGGCAGGCCCATCAGCCCCGTGAAGAGCCGCGCCTTGCGCAGGGGCTCGGCCACCCGCGCCGGATCGCGCTCCACGATGTCGAGCGCCGCCAGAGCCGCCGCCACGCTCGCGGGCGGCAGGCCCGTGGAATAGACGAAGGTGCGGGCGCGGGTCTTGAGGTAGTCCACGACCGGCGCGGAGGCGCAGACATAGCCGCCGTAGCTGCCGAGCGCCTTCGACAGCGTGCCCATTCGCAAGGGAACGTCATGGCCATGGGCGGCGCCGCGCCCGCCGTTCACCACGCCAAGCCCATGGGCGTCGTCGACCATGAGCCAGGCGTCATGGGCCTGCGACGCCGCCAGCAGATCGCCCACGGGCGCAAGATCACCATCCATGGAGAAGACCCCGTCGGTCGCCACAAGGCAGCGCGCCGCCGAGCCCCGATGCGCCCGCAGCAAGTCTTCGAGATGGCCAGCATCGTTGTGGCGGAAGCTGAGGGTCCGGGCGCCCGACAGCTTCGCCCCGCTCAGAAGGCTCGAATGGACGAGTTCGTCCAGCAGCACGAGGTCATTGGGTCCCGTCAGGGTCGCGATGATCCCGGCGTTCGCCAGATAGCCCGAGCCGAAGACGCAGGCCGCCTCAGCGCCCTTGAAGGCCGCGAGCCGCCGCTCCAGCTCGCCGAGCAGGGGATGATCCCCCGTGATGAGCCTTGAGGCGCAGGCCCCTGCCCCATGGGCGTCAAGGGCGGCGCGGGCGGCCTCCAGCACGCGGGGGTCGCGGGCGAGGCCGAGGTAATCGTTGCAGGAGAAGCTCAGGAGCCGGCGTCCGCCCCGCAGCACATGGGTCGCGTCCAGACGCCCGGTCGGGGCGAGGCGGCGGCGCAGGCCCGCGGCCTCGAGCGAGGCGAGCTTGCGTCTGGCGAAGGCGTCGAGCGTGTCCATGGCCTATCCAATGGTCGCGTAAGGCCCGCTATGGGGCGGTTCGCGCTTGCCCGGCGGACCCTAAAGAGGCATGTAGGGACGCGCAACCTAAGGACAGACGATGAACGCCGTGGACGCCGCCCTCCATCGCCAAGACCCCTGCACCGACCCCCGCATGGGAGATTCGCAGACCGATCTGCGCCATGACTGGACCCGCGCCGAGATCCGCGCCCTGTTCGAACTGCCCTTCCCCGAACTTATCTTCCGCGCCCAGAGCGTCCATCGCCTGCGCTTCGACCCGTCCAGGGTGCAGCTCTCCACGCTCATGTCGATCAAGACCGGCGGCTGCCCTGAGGATTGCGCCTATTGCCCCCAGAGCGCCCATAACGACACGGGCCTCAAGGCCTCCAAGCTCGTGGATGTCGAGGAGGTCATGCAGGCCGCCCGGCAGGCGAAGGAGCAGGGCTCGACCCGCTTCTGCATGGGCGCCGCCTGGCGCTCGCCCAAGGACCGCGACATGGACGACCTCTGCGAGATCGTCGAGGGCGTGAAGGCCATGGGTCTGGAGACCTGCATGACCCTTGGCATGCTGACCGCCCCGCAGGCGGGCCGCCTGAAGACGGCCGGCCTCGACTATTACAACCACAACCTCGACACCTCCCCCGAATTCTACCCCCAGATCATCACCACCCGCACCTGGCAGGACCGGCTCGACACCCTCGCCGTCGTGCGCGACGCGGGCATGAGCGTGTGCTGCGGCGGCATCGTGGGCATGGGCGAGAGCGTGGACGACCGCGTGGGCATGGTCCATGCGCTGGCGACCATTCCGAGCCATCCCGAGAGCGTGCCGATCAATCTGCTCGTGCAGATCGCGGGCACGCCGCTCGAGGGGACCGGCCGCGTCCACCCGATCGATTTCGTGCGCACCATCGCGGTGGCGCGGATCACCATGCCCGCCTCCATGGTGCGCCTGTCGGCGGGCCGCGAGGACATGACCGACGAGCTGCAGGCCCTGTGCTTCCTCGCGGGCGCCAACTCCATCTTCTCGGGCGAGCGGCTGCTGACCACGCCCAACCCCGGCGAGGACCGCGACGGCGCGCTCTTCGCCCGCCTTGGCATGTCGACCGATGTCGGCGCCGGGAAGCTCTGAGCCGGGCTGGCTCAAAAACGGCCTCGATCACGTCTGGCTGCCCTATGCGCAGATGAAGACGGCGGCGCCGCCGGTCCCGGTGGCGTCGAGCCAGGGCGTGCGGCTGACGCTCAGCGACGGGCGCGTGCTGATCGACGGCGTCGCAAGCTGGTGGACCGCCTGCCACGGCTACAACCATCCCCATATCGCCGAGGCCGTGCGCGCGCAGCTTGCGCGGATGCCCCATGTCATGATGGGCGGCCTCGCCCATGAGCAGGCCTATCGGCTGGCGTCGCGCCTCGCGGCCCTGCTGCCGGGGGATCTGGAGCGGGTGTTCTTCACCGAATCAGGCTCGGTCTCGGTCGAGGTCGCCATGAAGATGGCGGTGCAATTCTGGATGAACCGGGGCGTGCCGGGCCGCACGAAGATCCTGAGCTTTCGCGGCGGCTATCATGGCGACACCTTCGCCACCATGGCGGTCTGCGACCCGCAGGAGGGGATGCACGCCAAATTCGCGGGCGTTCTGGCCCCCCAGATCATCGCCGACCTGCCGCGCGCGGACGCGGAGCTGACAGCCCTGCGCGCGCTCGTCGAGGCCCATGCCCATGAGCTCGCCGCCATCCTCGTGGAGCCGCGTGTGCAGGGCGCAGGCGGCATGGTCTTCCATGGCGACGATGTCTTGCGCCATCTGCGCCAACTCGCGGACGATTACGGGCTCCTGCTCATTTTCGATGAAATCTTCACGGGCTTCGGGCGCACCGGCGCGCTCTTCGCCTGCACGGATGCGGGCGTCACGCCTGACATCGTGACCCTCTCCAAGGCGCTGACCGGGGGAACCTCGCCCCTCGCCGCCACTGTGGCGCGGCGCCATGTGTTTGAGGCCTTCTGGAGCGATGACCCGGACAGGGCGCTGATGCACGGGCCGACCTTCATGGGCCATGCGCTCGCCTGCGCCGCCGCCAACGCCTCGCTCGATCTCTTCGAAACCGAGCCGCGCATGGCGCAGGTGGCGCGCATCGCCGCCCGGCTGGAGGAGGGCCTCGCCCCCTGCCGCGCCCTGGCGGGCGTCAGGGATGTGCGCGTCATGGGCGCCATCGGCGTGGTGGAGCTTGAGGCCCTGCCGCAAGGTCTGCAAAAAACCCTGCAGGCGGCCTTCCTCGAAAAGGGCGTGTGGATCCGCCCCTTCCGCAACATCGTCTACCTCACGCCCGCCTTCGTGATCGGGGACGGGGAGCTCGACCAACTCACCGGCGCCGTCGTGGACGTGCTGGACAAGGCCCTGCGCGGCGCCTAATCAGGTCATCAATCCATCGACAGACGCCGGACCGGCGGGAGGCAGGCATGACCGAAGTGTTCCTTTGCGCGGGCGTCCGCACCCCTGTCGGCCGCTACGGCGGCTCCCTCTCGGGCGTGCGGCCGGACGATCTGCTCGCCCACGCCATCCGCGAACTCATGGCGCGCGCGCCCTCCCTGCCCGCCGCCGCCATCGACGAGGTCTATGCGGGCTGCGCCAATCAGGCGGGCGAGGACAACCGCAATGTGGCGCGCATGTCGCTGCTGCTGGCGGGCCTGCCGCTCGAAGTCCCCGGCGTCACCGTCAACCGGCTCTGCGGCTCGGGCCTCGACGCGCTTGGCCAGGCCGCGCGCGCCATCCGTGCGGGCGAGATCGACATCGCCATCGCCGGCGGCGTCGAGAGCATGTCGCGCGCGCCCTTCGTGCAGGGCAAGGCGACCGAGGCCTTTTCGCGCAACGCCGAAATCTTCGACACGACCATCGGCTGGCGCTTCGTCAATCCCGCCATGAAGGCCCAGTACGGCGTCGACGCCATGGGCGAGACGGCCGAGAATCTGGCGCAGGAGCGCAGCGTCTCGCGGCAGGATCAGGACGCCTTCGCCATGCGCAGCCAGAACCGCGCCGCCGCCGCCATCGCCAGCGGGCGCTTCGCCCGCGAGATCGCGCCCGTCGAGATCAAGGACCGCAAGGGGACTGTGACCCGCGTCGAACATGACGAACATCCACGCGCCACGACCCTCGACAAGCTCGCAAGCCTCAAGCCCATCTTCCGCAAGGACGGCTCGGTGACCGCAGGCAACGCCTCGGGCGTGAACGATGGCGCGGCGGCCCTGCTCGTCGCCTCGCGCGCCGCCGTGGAGCGCTTCGGCCTCCAGCCGCTGGCGCGCATCACGGGCATGGCGACCGCAGGCGTGCCGCCGCGCATCATGGGCTTTGGACCCGTGCCCGCCACCCAGAAGCTGATGGAGCGGCGCGGCTATAAAATCTCGGATTTCGACATCGTGGAGCTGAACGAGGCCTTCGCCTGTCAGGCGCTGGCCTGCACGCGCGGCCTTGGCCTGCCCGACGACGCCGAACATGTGAACCCCAACGGCGGCGCCATCGCCATCGGCCATCCCCTGGGCATGTCAGGCGCAAGGCTCGCCCTGACGGCGGCGCTGGAGCTCAACGAGCGCAAGGCGAAGCGGGCGCTGGCGACCATGTGCATCGGGGTTGGACAGGGCATCGCGCTGGCGCTGGAAAGCGTGGACTGACGAGGGGATCATCACATGAAAGTCGCGCTCATCCAGATGAATTCCGGCGGCGACAAGCCCGCCAACATCGCCGCCGCCCGCGCGCTGATGGAGCGCGCCATCGCGGAGGAGGCGCCCGACTGGATCTGCCTGCCGGAGGTCTTCGACTTCATGGGCGGCTCGCTCGCCGACAAGCGCGCAGCCTCCGAAACCCTGCCGGGCGGGCCCGCCTATTCGATGTTGCAGGAGGTCGCGCGCACCCATGGCGTCTTCGTCCATGCGGGCTCGATCCTTGAAACCATCGAGGGCGAGGAGCGCGTCGCCAACACCACAGTGGTCTTCAACCGCAGGGGCGAGGAGCTGGCGCGCTACCGCAAGATCCACATGTTCGACATCACCGCCCCCGACGGCAAGAAATACCACGAGAGCGCCGCCATGAAGCCGGGCGAGGCCATCGTCACCTATGATTGCGAGGGCGTCACGGTGGGCTGCGCCATCTGCTACGATCTGCGCTTCCCCGGCCTGTTTCAGGCGCTGGTCGACCGCGGCGCGCAGGTGATCGCCCTGCCCGCCGCCTTCACCCAGCAGACCGGCAAGGATCACTGGGAAGTGCTGTGCCGCGCCCGCGCCATCGAGACCGAGACCTATTTCCTCGCGGCAGGCCAGACCGGCAACCATCTGCAGGGCAATGAGACCCGCACCACCTGGGGCCATTCCATGGTGGTCGATCCCTGGGGCCATGTGGTGGCCCGCGCATCGGACGGGGTGGGCTATGTC
>CANGFT010000012.1 GCA_947453205.1 Beijerinckiaceae bacterium
TCCAACGCCCAAGGGTCTCTCGGCCTCCCATCCGCCACCGCGCCGGCGACTATACCAGATGCGCGCGTGGTCAAGTTACAAGGGTCGGCCGCGTCAGCGGACGGGGTGGGGGTCTGCGCATGATGAGCGGGAGCGCTTTAGGTTAAGGCGCTAACGATTAAAGGCCTCACGACCCCCACTCTCTAATCTCTCCCCACAAGGGGGAGAGAAGCTGCAAGCATTCCGCCTTTAAATCAATCACTCATCACCAGCGCCCAGAACACCTTATATTTCGTCCCCGGCGCATAGGCGCTGGCGATGCCCATGCGGCGCATTTTGCCGTTGAGGAGGTTGGCGTTGTGGGGAGGCGAGTTGCGCCAGCCGGAGATGGCGTCGGCGAGCGTATGATAGCCTGCCGAAATATTCTCGACCGCCGTCGAATGCTGCAGCCCCGCCCCATCAAGCCGCGCCTGCAAGGAGCCGCGCACCTCATGGCTCATGGAATTGGCGGCGGCCATGGCGTCGGCCTGCTCCTGCGCCTTGGCGAGGAGAATGGGATCGAGCGAGACCGCCGACAGGCTGTTGTTGCGTCGGTAGATCGAAATCAGATCACGCGCCGCCGCCACGTCGAGCTTCGCCTCGCGCGAGGCCATGGACTGATAGAAGCTCGGCTGTCCCTGCGGAATCTCCAGCGGCTTTTGCGAGGCGCAGGCGGAGAGGCTGAGGATGGCGGCGATGGCGAGGAGGCGTGACAGTTGAGTGCGCATGGTCTCGTTTCAGTGTCGGTGATTTAAAGGAGGGCTCAGGTCTTCGCGCGCTCGAGAGCGGCTTCGAGCCGGTCAAGCCCGGCGATGGTGACGATGGGCGGGGCGCCGGGCGGGGAGAGGGCGAAGCCCGCCTCCTTGAAGCGGCGGAAGATCTCGAAATGAAGATCGCTTTTCACCCGGCCCGAGGTCTCGACATCCCCGACGAAGCACATCAGCTCGAACTTCAACATGCCCTCGCCCATGGCGGTGAAGAGCACATTGGGCGCAGGCGTCGTCAACACCGTGTCATGGGCCCTTGCGCAGGCGAGCAGAACCTCGCGCACGGCTTCGGGATCGGCGTTCATGTGAACGGCGATGGGGATCTTGATGCGCCCGGTCTTGTCGTTGCGCACCCAGTTCTTGACGACGCCGGTGACAAGGTTTGAATTCGGCACGATCATCGTGGCGCGGTCGAAGGTTTCGATCTCGGTGGAGCGCACATTGATGCGCCGGACATAGCCCTGCTCCTCTCCCATCACCACCCAGTCGCCGACGCGGATGGCGCGCTCCCAGAGCAGGATCAGCCCCGAGACGAAATTGTTGACGATGGACTGCAGGCCAAAGCCGATGCCGACCGACAGGGCGCCCGCGACGATGGCGAGCTTGTCGAAGCTCAGGCCCATATAGCCAAGGCCCACCGCCGCCGAGACGACGAAGCCGATATAGCCGACGCTGGTGCGGATGGAGTTGCGCAGGCCCGCATCAAGCTGGGTGCGCGGCAGCAGCGTCGATTCCAGCCAGTGCTGGAAGCCGCGCGTCAGCGCGAAGCCGATGGCGAACAGCAGGACCGAGACGATCATGCCCGAGAGCGAGATCGTCACATCCCCCACGCGGAAGCCGAAGAAGGCCGCGCGGATGCTGCCGAACATATCGTCGGATTCGACGCCCCAGGGCGCCAGCGCCAGCATGGCGGCGGCGACGATGAGGCCAAGCTGGGCCGCGCCGGCGAAAAGGACCGAGAACTGGTCGAGGGATTCCTTGCGCAGGCCAAGGCTCGACATGAGCGCGCGGCCGACGCGTGCGTGCGGCTGGAAGCCCAGCGCGATCGCCTCGCTGGAGAGCTGCAACAACATGTAAAGCGCGCAGCCGATGAAGCTGATCCAGACGACCTGCTCCACGAGGAAAGCTTCGAAGGAGACATAGCCGATCAGCCCCGCCGCGATGATGGCCACGACCGCCGCCCAGATGGCGAGGCGCATGGGGCCGTACCAGTCGCGCTCGGGGGTCAGCTTCGGCCCGAGGCAGGCCTCGTCGTCGTCAGGCGCCCTGGCGATCCCCTTCAGGCCCATGGCGAGCATGCCCGCCACCACCAGGCCCGACAGGCCGCGCAGCGCGACGGAGAGCGCAAGGCTCCCGCCGATGACATCGACCACGGCTTCCGCCACTTTCGCGGCCGAGACGAAGAGCGCCACGGACATGGCCAGCCGCGCCAGCCTTTCAACGGTGCGCTCGCCCAGATCCAGCATGCGCCAGTTGGGCAGGCCCGGCGCGAGCAGGCCATGGACGACGCCCGCCGTGATGGCCACCCGCGCCACGGCGTCGGACAGGCTCACGACGAAGGGATCGAGCCGCAGGTTGAAAAGGCCAAGGCCCCGCCACAGGCCCACCATCAGCGCCATGGCGATCATAGGGATGGCGGCGGCCGCAACGGTCACCCCGATGGCGCCTGCCGCCTTCTGGAAGAGGGTGACCTCATCGCGCCGGGGGTCGCGATGGGTCAGGCGCCGCTGCAGGCGGGCGATGTTGAGATAGCCGAAGGCGATGGCGCCCATGCCCGCGACGAGGCCCAGCAGCGGCCAGAATTGCAGACGGTTCGCGGCGGCGCTCGCCCAGGCGCTGGCGATGGAGCCCAGCGCCGCAAGGTCATAGGGCGCGTCGCGCCAGATCGCGGTCCAGAGCGCGGGGCTGAGCAGGCTGTAGCTGCGCGCCAGCAAGGCGCGGGCGAAGAGGTCGCGCCGCAGGGAGAGGATCGCGCCGGAGGCCTGATCCACCCGCACCGACAGCAACTTCGCCCGTTTGACGACGGCGTCCGCCTCCTCGAACTGCTTTTGCAGGGTCTCGCGCTCGGCGGCGACGGCAGGCGCCTCGGGCGGCGCCTTGTCGGCCGGTTTGGGGCCAAGCTGCTCGAGCTGCTCGCGCGCGGCGTCCTGCTTCGGGGTCAGCTCCTCCAGCGCGGCCTTGAGGGTGGCGTTGAGGGGCTCAAGACTGGCGCGCAGCTCCAGCAGCGTGGCGTCGCTGAGGTTGGGGCGGGCGAGGGTCTGCTCGATCTGCTCGATGGTCGCGCGCACGCTGTCGAGCTTCTGCGCCGAAGGGTTCGGCGCCTGTGCGGTGGCGAGGGTCGCGCCGAGGACGAGCGCGAGGGCGCAAAGGATCGAACGGAAGATGCGAATCAAAGGCTGACGCTCCAGAATCAGTCAGCTCATAATAGCCGAGTTGGGCCGTTTCGCGTCCTGAGCGTGGCAGGACGGTCAGGCGTCGTCATAGGCGTGGGCGCCGCCCCGGAAATCCTCGACGCTCCAGCCTGTCGTGGTGCGGGCCGCATAGGTCGGCCCGATCGGCGATTTGCCGTAGCCGCCGGGAATGTCGAGCACATAGGCGGGCTGGCAGAGGCCCGAGACCCGGCCGAGCAGGGCCCGCACCAGCGCCTGTCCCCTTTCGATGCCGACCCGCAGATGCGACGTGCCCGGCGCGAGGTCGGGATGGTGGAGGTAATAGGGCTTGATGCGCGTCTCCACGAAGGCCCGCATCAGGTCGGCCAGAACCTCCGGGTCGTCATTGACCCCCGCCAGCAGCACGCTCTGGCTCACCATCACGATTCCCTGATCGATCAGGCGCGTGCAGGCCGCCCGCGCCGCGGGGGTGAGTTCGCGGGGATGGTTGGCGTGGAGCGCCACATAGACGGCGCGGGGAAATCGCTTGAGGGCCTCGACCATAGGCGCGGTGATGCGCGCGGGATCGACGGCGGGGACGCGGCTGTGCAGGCGCACCACCTTGACATGGGGAATCCCGGCCAGCGCCGCCATGACCTCGCCAAGACGCCGGGCGGAGAGCGCCAGCGGGTCGCCCCCGGTGAGGATCACCTCCCAGATGGCGCCGTCGGCGCGGATATAGGCGAGGGCGGCCTCCAGCGCCTCCCCGCTCAACATGCCCGCCCCGCCCGGCCCCACGGTCTCCCTGCGGAAGCAGAAGCGGCAGTAGACCGGGCAGGCGTGCAGCAATTTCAACAGGACGCGGTCGGGATAGCGGTGCACAATCCCCTCGACCGGGGAATGGGCGCCATCGCCGATGGGGTCGGAACGCTCCTGCGGAGTCATGCGCAATTCAGCCTCGTCCGGCACGAACTGACGGGCTATGGGGTCGGCGGGATCGGCGGGGTCGATCAGGGCGGCGATTTCCGGGGTGAGGGCCACCGCATAGCGCGCGGCGACCTCATCCAGCGCAGCGACGGCCTGCGCTGGAATCAAACCCGCTGCGGCCAGATCCGCGGGGCTGCGCAGGGCGCTCAAGATTCGATCTCCGCCACGGGGGTCCAGATGACCTGCTCGATCCGCGAGGCTCCGACCGCCAGCATGGCGAGCCGGTCGACGCCCAGCGCAATGCCGCAGGCCTGGGGCATCAGGGCGAGGGCGGAGAGGAAATCCTCGTCGATGGGGTGACGCTCGCCCGGCCCATAGATTCGCGCGCGCTCGTCCATCTCGATCTCGAAACGGCGGCGCTGCTCGTCGGGGTCGGTGAGCTCCCCGAAGGCGTTGGCGAGCTCCACCCCGCAGGCGTAGAGCTCGAAGCGCTCGGCGACGCGCGGATCATGGGCGCAGGGCCGCGCCAAAGCCGCCTCGCAGGCGGGATATTCGACGAGAGCGGTCGGGCGCCCCAGCCCCAGCCGGGGCTCGATGAAGGCGACCAGCAATTTGGAGAAGAGATCCGACCAGCCATCGTCCGGCGCAGGCGCGACCCCTGCCCGCGCCGCCTGCGCGGCCAGCGCCGCGCGGTCGGGACGCCCCTGGGCGTCCAGCGTCGCCAGAAGGTCGATCCCGGCGAATCGCTCAAAGGCCTGCGCCACGGTGAGGCGCTCGATCTCGGCGAAAGGGTCAGCCTCCTTGCCCCGAAAGCGCAGAGTTGTGGTCCCCGCCGCGCGGGCGGCTTCAGCCAGAATCCGGCCGCAGTCCGCGATCAGAACCTCATAGGGCTCCCCCACCCGGTACCATTCGAGCATGGTGAATTCGGGATGGTGCAGCGCCCCGCGCTCGCCGTTGCGGAAGACATGGGCGAAGGTGAAGATCCGCTCCTCCCCGGCCGCCAGCAGCTTCTTGCAGGCGAATTCGGGCGACGTATGAAGGTAAAGCGGGCGCGTCTCCCCTGCGGGACCAGTCAGATTCGTGGCGAAGGCGCCGATATGGGCCTCATTGCCGGGCGAGGTCTGAAGCGCCGCCGTGTCCACCTCCATGAAGTCCCGCGCCCCGAAATCCGCCCGCCAGGCGCCGATCATGCGCGCCCGCGCCCGCAGGAAGGGCCGCCGGTCCGCATGGACATGGGGCGTCCACCAGGGGCTTGGCCGGGACTCAGGGGTGGGGGGAGTTGTCATTCGAGCCATGCTTTGCGATAGGGATGGCGCTTCGCCGCGAGAATTATGCTAAACGCCGCCCTGAATAGGCTGCGCCGGGTCCGTCATCAACCCAAGCCAGCTGCAACCAAGGAAACCACCGTGAGAGTCATCGCCAGTTCCGTCCGCAAGGGCAACATCATCGAGCACGAGGATGGCCAGCTCTACGCCGTGCTCTCCGCCGAGAGCTTCCATCCGGGCAAGGGCACGCCCACGACCCAGATCGACATGCGCCGCCTGTCGGACGGCGTGAAGACCAGCGTGCGCTACAAGACGACCGAACAGGTCGAGCGCGCCTTCGTCGAGGACACCGAGTTCAGCTTTCTCTACACGGATGGCGACGGCAATCACTTCATGAACGCCGAGACCTATGACCAGCTCAACGTGCCCGACGACGTGATCGGCTCGCAGAAGGTCTTCCTGCAGGAAGGCATGAAGGTCATTCTCAGCATCTTCAACGGCGTCGCCGTCGGCGTGCAGCTGCCCGCGCGCGTCACGCTCGAAATCGTCGAGACCGAGCCGGCCATGAAGGGCCAGACGGCCTCCTCCTCCTTCAAGCCCGCCAAACTGTCGAATGGCGCGCGCACCATGGTGCCGCCCCACATTCAGGTCGGCACGCGCGTCGTCGTCCAGACGGAAGACGGCTCCTATGTGGAGCGCGCCAAGGACTGAGGCTGATCGGCGCGCCGCCCTTAAAGGGAGCGGCGCCCGTCGGCGATGACGCAGCCCTCAGGCGGCTGCGTCCCATCGAGCACCGCAACCACCGCTCTGGCGATGATCATATTGGTGCGCGCGAGGCCCTGGCGGGTCGAGGCGGCGGAATGGGGCGTGGCCACCACATTGGGCAGGGCGAGCAACTCCTGCGCGATGGGTTTGAGGGCAGGATCTGACTCGCCCTCGAAGACATCGAGGCCCGCGCCGCCGAGATGGCCGCTGCGCAGGGTCTCAAGCAAGGCCCGATCATCCACCAGCCCGCCCCGGGCGGTGTTGATGAGGATGGCGCCGGGCTTCATGGCGGCGAGCTCCGCCGCGCCGATCAGGCGCCGCGTCGCAGGCGTCAGGGGCGCGTGGATGCTGACATAGTCGCTCTCGCGCAGCAGGGCCGCAAGATCCGTGAAGGCGACGCCCGCTGTTTCACCCCATGCAAGGTCCGGCCTCGGCGTGACCGCCAATAGTTTCGACTCGAAACCTCTGAGCCTTTGCGCCAGCGCCCGGCCCGAGCGGCCCATGCCGATGATCCCCACGGTCATGCGATAGAGGTCCGTGCTGACGCGGATCGACCAGTCCCCCGAAAGCATGGCGTTTTGCTGCTCGCGCATGCGCCGCCCGACCGCCAGCATGAGCCCGACGGCGGCGTCGGCCACCGAGGCGTCGTTGCCGCCGGTGGCGATGGCGGCGACGCGGCCAGCCTCGGCGATGGCGTTGGTGTCGAGTCGCTCATATCCGACGCCCCGCCGCGCGAAGACCCGGCAAGCGGGCAAGGCGGCGACGAGATCGCGCGTCACATGGGGCGCGGGCCCGATGATCCAGCCATCGGCCCCGGCGAGCAGGGCGGGCCATTCCTCCGGCGTGAACTGCGCCTCTGGCTTTTCCGGCAGCACGGGCTCGCAGCCATGGGCCCGCAGATAGTCCAGCGCCGCCGCATCGAAATTCGGCGGGGTGACGACGACCCGGCGCAGGGCGGCCATGTCAGGGCCGCAGCAGCGAGGCGCCGGTCATCTCGCGCGGCTTGGGCAGACCGATCATGTCGAGCATGGTGGGGGCGAGATCGGCGAGGCGCCCATGGGCGAGGGAGCCAGCTTCAGCGCCCATGGCGATCACGGGCACGGGATTGGTCGTGTGGGCGGTGTGCGGTCCGCCGGTCTCGGGGTCGCGCATCATCTCGCAATTGCCGTGGTCGGCGGTGACGAGCAGGGCGCCGCCCGCGCGCTTGAGAGCGTCCACGATGCGCCCGAGCCCGGCGTCCACCGTCTCGACCGCCTTGATCGCAGCGGAGAGGTCGCCGGTGTGGCCGACCATGTCGGGATTGGCGAAGTTGAGGACGATCATGTCGTATTTGCCGGAATCAATGGCCTCGACCGCCTTCTGCGTCAGTTCGGGCGCGGACATTTCGGGCTGCAGGTCATAGGTCGCCACCTTGGGCGAGGGGACCATGGTGCGGTCCTCGCCCTTGTAGGGGGTCTCCTCGCCGCCGTTGAGGAAATAGGTGACGTGGGGATATTTCTCGGTCTCGGCCATGCGCAGCTGGGTGCGGCCAGCATCCGCCACCACCTTGCCCAGCACATTGTCGAGGCTCTGGGGCGCAAAGAGCGTCGCCATGAAGCGGTCGAGATCGGTGCTGTATTGGGTGAGGCCCGCGGCGGCGGCGAAATGCACGGTCCTGCTGCGCTCGAATCCCCTGAAATCAGGGTCCAGCATGGCCCCCAGCAATTCGCGCACCCGGTCGGCGCGGAAGTTGAAGCAGAGCACGCCATCGCCGTCCTGCATGCCCTGATAATCGCCGACCACCGCAGGCTCGATGAATTCGTCGCTCTTGTCATGGGCGTAGGCGTCGGCGACCACCGCGAGGGGATCCGAAAAACGCGGCGCCTTTGCGCTCACAAGAAGGTCATAGGCGCGCGACACCCGCTCCCAGCGGTTGTCGCGGTCCATGGCGTAGTAGCGCCCGCAGACCGTGGCCACGGTGACCGAGGGCGGCAGGGCGGCGAGGAGCCGTTTCAGATCTTCGTCGCTGGAGCGGGGCGGCGTGTCGCGCCCATCGGTGAAGGCGTGGAGATAGGTGCGCACGCCCGCCGCAGCCACATAAGACGCCAGCGCCGCCGCATGGTCCTGATGGGAATGGACGCCGCCCGGCGATACAAGGCCCAGAAGATGGCAGGCGCCGCCGGACTGGCGCAGCTTCTCGATGAAGGCGTTGAGCGCGGGAATCTGCGCGATGCCGGCGCCCTCCAGCGCATCAGAGACGCGCGGCAGATCCTGCATCACCACCCGGCCCGCGCCGATGTTGAGATGGCCGACCTCCGAATTGCCCATCTGCCCCGTGGGCAGGCCGACGTCCTTGCCGGAGGTGTCGAGAAAGGCGTGCGGGCAGGTCGCCCAGAGCGCGTCGAAGGTGGGCGTCTTCGCCTGCTTGACCGCATTGTCCGCGACCTCCTCGCGCCAGCCCCAACCATCGAGAACGACAAGCATGACCGGACGATGTTTCTGCATGGGGAAATCCTCTGGCGGCGGGACGCGGGCGGGTTCTACCGGGGAACGGGGGCTGGTTCAACAGATAGGGCGGATGGCTAGACACCAAAGCGAAGCTAATGTATTTTAAAAAACGCAGTTGAGAGGTCCGCCGAAGCGGATCGCTGGGGTCTTTACCTCACTCGGCTGCCTTTTTTATTGCCCCACCATCCACGCCACATGCTCGGCGATCGCAAGCGAAGACGTCAGACCCGGCGATTCGATGCCGAAGAGGTTCACCAGCCCCTCCACGCCATGGTCGCGCGGGCCCTCGATCATGAAATCCTGCCCCGGCGCGCCCGGCGGGACGATCTTGGGGCGGATTCCCGAATAGGCGGGCTGCAGGGCGTCGTCGGGCAGGCCCGGCCAATAGCGGCGGATGGCGGCGTAGAAGCTGTCGCCCCGGCGGGGGTCGACCTCGTAGTCGATCTCCTCCACCCATTCCACGTCCGGGCCGAAACGGGCCTGACCGCCGAGGTCGAGGGTGAGATGGGTGCCAAGGCCCCCCGGCACGGGCACGGGATAGATCAGCCGCGAGAAGGGCTGGCGCCCCGCCAGGGTGAAATAATTGCCCTTGGCCCACCAGGTTCCGGGAATGCGCGCAGCGGGGAAGCCTTCAAGGCGCCGGGCCAGCGCTGGCGCGCCAAGGCCTGCGGCGTTGATGAAGAGCCTGGCGCGCAGCTTCATCGGCTCGGCGCCGCCTGTCTCGATCTCGATCCCCTGCGCCGTCACACGCCCGCCCACGACCGGCGTATGGCAGGCGAGCATGGCGCCATGGTCCTCGGCCTCGCCCAGCAGGCTCAGCATGAAGGCGTGGCTGTCGATGATGCCCGTCGAGGGCGAGAGCAAGGCGCCCGTGCAATGGACCGCAGGCTCGAGCGCGCGCGCCTCAGCCGCGCTCAAAAGCTCCATGTCGTCGACGCCATTTCGCGCGGCGCGGGCGCGGATGCCGCCAAGCTTCTCAAGCTCGTCCGCATCGGTCGCGACGATCAGCTTGCCGCAGCGCCGATGCGGCAGCCCGCGCGTCTCAAGATAATCATAAAGCGCCCTGCGCCCCGCGACGCAGAAGCGCGCCATGAGGCTTCCATGGGGATAATAGATCCCCGCGTGGATCACCTCGCTGTTGCGGGCGGAGGTCTCAGTGCCGAAGCTCTCGGCCTTTTCGAGGATGACGACCTCGCGTCCACTCATCGCAAGGGCGCGCGCAATGGCGAGGCCGACGACGCCCGCGCCTGCGACGATGCAATCGACCTCTTCCAATGGCGTCTCCGCTTCAGAGCGAACCCATCTTCCCCGCGCGATAGTCGGCGATGGCCTGACGGATCTCGTCCTGCGTGTTCATGACGAAGGGACCATAGGCCGCCACGGGCTCGTCGATGGGCTCGCCGCCCAGCAGAAGCAGGATGGCGTCGTCGAGCGCCTCGACCTCGATCTCTTCGCCCGCATGGCTGAACATGACGAGGCGGGACGCCGCGATCTCGCGCTCGCCATTGAGCCGCACGCGGCCCTGCAGGACCGGCAGCAGCGCCGTGTCGCCCTCGCCAAGGGTGAGGGTGGTCTTGTCGCCGGCCTTCAGGCGCATGTCCCAGACCTGCACCGGCGTGAAGGTGCTGGCGGGGCCGCGCTGACCTGCGAATTCGCCGGCGATCACGCGCACGACGCCGCCGCCGACGCTGACTTCGGGAATGCTCTTTCCTGGAATGTCCTGATACCGGGGCGTCGCGGATTTATCGCGGCTCGGCAGATTGACCCAGAGCTGGGACATGGAGACCACGCCGCCGCGCCTCGCCGCCGCCCGCGAATGAAACTCCTCATGCACGATGCCCGAGCCCGCCGTCATCCATTGCACCTCGCCCGGCCCGATGCAGCCGATGGCGCCGGTGGAGTCGCGATGCTCGACCTCGCCGTCATAGACGATGGTGACGGTCTCGAAGCCCTTGTGGGGATGGGGCCCGACGCCGGGCGGCGTGTCGGAGGGAGGGAACCGCGCAGGCGCCGCGTAATCAAGCATCAGGAAGGGGCTGATCTCCCGCTGGAAGGCGAGATCGGCGAAGAGCGGGCGCACGAAAAAACCATCCCCCACCCAGTGAGGCTGAGGCGATTCAATGACGCGGGTGATGGTCTTTTTCTGCGAGGACATGGGCGCACCTTATGACAGAAACGGGCGGTCACGCCCTCGCAGATAGTGATTGGATCAGGCTTCGTCCACGATGGGGTTGCGCAGCAGGCCGACCTTTTCGATCTCGACCTCCACCACATCGCCCTTCTTCATCCAGAGCTGGGGCTTGCGGCCATGGCCGACGCCGGCCGGCGTGCCCATGACGAGGAGATCGCCGGGCTCAAGCGTGATGCCCTTGGTGATGTAGACGAGCGTGTCGACCACATTGAAGGACATGTTCTTCGTATTGTCGGTCTGCACGGCCTGGCCGTTCAGGCGGCATTCGATCTTGAGGCCCGCGGCGCCGGGGGGCAGCTCATCCGAGCTGACGAAGGCCGGGCCGAAGCTGCCGGACTTGTCGAAATTCTTGCCCATGGTCCACTGGATCGTGTGGCGCTGGAAATCGCGGATCGAGCCATCGTTGAAGACCGAATAGCCCGCGACGCAATCAAGGGCGTTTTCAGCGGTCAGATGACGCGCGCTCTTGCCGATGATCGCGACAAGCTCAGCCTCATAGTCGAACTGAATGGAGGTCGTAGGGCGCACGAGGCCCGCGTCGGCGGGCACGAGCGAGGTCATGGCGCGCATGAAGAGGGTGGGATAGTCCGGCCGCTGGAACGGACCTTCGTTCACATGCTCGATATAATTGAGGCCAAGGCAGATGATCTTGCCGGGGGTCTCGACGGGCATGCGAAGGGTGACGGCGGACAGCTTCAGATGATGGGCCGCCGTGGCGCGGGCGCCGATGGCGGCGAGCGCGGAGAGGCCGGGGCCGCGCAGCACGGCGCCAAGCTCGCGCGGGGCGCTGGCGTCAACGGCGCAAAGGTCGATGACGGCCTCGCCCTGCAAAATGCCAAGGCCCGGTCCGTCCACACGGTCGAAAGCGACGATTCTCATTTGGGTTCCCTCACTTGGATGGAGTGAGGAATAAACGGCGGGCGCGCAGGGTCAAGCCTTTCGCTTCATTCCGCCGCCGCCTTCGCCGCGCCCGGGTCGAAATCGCGCCAATCCGTGGACTTCGGCACCACACGCTCCCATGAGGCCAGCTTCAGGCGCTCCGGCTCCGAAAGGCCAAGGGCCGGGGGCGTCTTGCCGGTGGCGATGAACTCGCGCAGGGCCTTCACCATCACGCGGCGGAACTCGACGATCGCGAGATCGCTGGCGCCCAGCTTTTCATGGCTGCGGTCGGCGATGGCGCCCATGCTCTCCTGCATGGCGATGTCCTGATTGGGAAAGCCGCGGATGCCCGTGAAGCTGCCAAGCCGCATGGCCGAACGGTCCTGCCCGAAATTCACCGCGGCGTTGTGGATCTTGCGATAGGTCGGGTCGAGGTCGATGCCGAGCTGAGCGCCCGTGAACTTGCGCCAGGACTCCTGATCGACCCCCTCGCCCACATCGGTCCAGGCGGTGAGGTAGATGATGTTATGCGTATCATCCACCGGCACGCTCATCTGATGGACATTGTAGACGTTGTTGGGGGGGATCAGCACATTGAAGGGCGCGACGAAGAGGGTGACGCGGATATAGTCGCTGACGGCGGCGTTCTGGATGGGACGGCGGATCGCCGCGTAGCGGAAGCCGTAGTCGGTCTCCTGCGCCTGCAGGCGCGGCGACTTGTCCGTGCTGGGCCGCTGCCAGGCGGTGCCGGTCGCAGTGGAGCTGTTGACGCGGGCGGCGGGCATGTCGGTCGAATGAAGGCTCGAGGAATGGGCGGAGTCGATGGCGCCTTCGAGGCCCTGCGCCCAGTTGCAGTCGATCACGACCTTGAGATGGGCGATGCGCGTCGCGTCGGTGGGGGCGAAGATCGGACGCTGGAAGTCCGGCATATGCTCGGCAGGGCCCATATAGGTCCAGATGACCCCGCCGCATTCGCGCACGGGATAGGCGCGGTGCTTCACCTTCTCGCAGAGCGTGCTGCCCGCAGGCTCCGACGACATTTCGAGGCAATTGCCGTCAACATCGAATTTCCAGCCGTGATAGAGGCAGCGCAAGCCGCCTTCCTCATTGCGCCCGAAGAAAAGCGAGGCCTTCCGGTGCGGGCATTTTTCGGCGACGAGGCCGACCCGCCCGTCAGAATCGCGGAAGGCGACCAGGTTTTCGCCCAGCAGCCGCACACGCACCGGATCGCAGTCGGGCTCAGGGACTTCCTCGGCGAGGCAGGCCGGGAGCCAATAGCGGCGCATCATCTGGCCCATGGGCGCATCGCCCTCGACGCGGCAGAGCAGATCGTTTTCCTCAGGGGTGAGCATGGCGTTCTCCCGCGATGACTTAGGTATCTAAAGTGATTTTATCGCTCGCGCCGATGGAAGTCGAGTGCGGCCCTCAAACGAAAAAACCCGGCCGGAGCCGGGCTTTCCAGTCGCAAGGGCGAGGCCGTTCAGCGGCAGCCCTCGAGCTTGCTGTTGGCGTTCTCGATCGTGAAGGGGCCAAGCTTGGCGTGGGCCGCGTCCACATATTGATTGTTCACGAGCTGGTCGACGCTCAGCTCCTTCGTCGCCAGGCCCTCCTTGATGTAATATTTCTGCATGTCCAGCAGCACGGGAATGTTCATGCGGCCGTTGACGTTGCGGGCGGGCCAGGGCGTGTTGGCGATGATTTCAGGACGCTCTTCGAGGCCCGTGCGCACGATGATGTCGATCACTTCCTGCCGGTTCTTGCCGCCGTGATAGGCCTGGCAATATTCACGCACGCCGCGCGAATAGGCGAGGTAGTAGCGCTCCATCAGATCCTTGTTCTTCGCCGCCCATTCGGTGTTCACCATGTTGACGGCTATGGTGAGGGGCTTGGGATCGGCGTAGTCATCGGGGTCGGCGAAGACCTTGGCGATGCCACGGTCCACATATTGGGTGGCCCAGGGCTGGATCACCAGCGCGGCGTCGATGGCCTTGTTGGTCAGGGCGACGCCCATGTTCACAAAGGACAGAACCTTGATGTCCACGTCCTTGATGCCGACGTTGTCCTTGCCGAGGATCTTGGCGACCTCATAGGTCGTGACGGCGCCCGGCCCATTGGAGGCGATGACCTTGCCCTTGAGGTCGCCGGGGGTCTTGATCGTTTCTGCGAGATCGGGACGGATCAGCAATTTATGGCTGAGGGGCGTCGACACGCGGTCGGAGACGATGGTGATCGGCAGGCCGCGCTCGATGGCGTTGAAATAGCCCACGGAGATGCCGCCTTCGATGATCTGCAGCTGGCCCTGCGCCAGCAGCGCCATCACATTGGCGGAGGAGTCGAGCTCCTCGATGGCGACCTTCACGCCAGCTTCCTTGAAATAGCCCTTCTCGATGGCGATCATCGTGGCGGCCGTGGCGAGCGCCTTGGCGATGCCGACCTTCACGGTGACTTCCTGCGCGGCGAGATTCGTGGCGGCGCAGGCGAGGGCGATGAGGCCCGCTCCGGCTGATTTCAAAAGCGACATGGATCTTTCCCCATAGGCGCCGTTCTGGCGCGGTGCATGAATAACGACGCGGTCCGACGCGCACAAGACTCGGCGCCGGGCCTTACGAAGATGTGAGGATGTAGCGGCCTTCCGCGTCGCGCGTGTAGCCCACCGATTTGCGCAGACGGTCGAGCTCCCTGACGATCTCGCGCCCATCGCGGCTGCCCACCGCCGTCATGAGCTGCTCGAAGACCTTCGGCCCATCGCGCAGCGCCGCCTCCACCGATGGAAAGCGCTGGCCCTGATAGGTGGGCGCCGAAGGCACGCTGGCGTCGAGCCGGTTGGCCGAGCCGAAGGGCCAGGTGCAGTCAAAGCCCGCCTTCGAACCCTGATGAGAGCCGTTGAGCGAAGGGTCGAGCGGCATGGCGCGCAGGCCGTTCATGATGAGGAAGTCGCGATCGGCCTGGAAGCGGGTGGCGAGCGCCCAGTCCATCTGTTCGTCATTGGTGATGTCGATGTCGGGATCGACCACGAAGGCGTGCTTCACATTGGCGAGGGAGCCGAGCGCGGCGGCGATGGCGTTGCGCGCCTCACCGGGCACGCGCTGGCGGATGGCGATGCGGATGTTGAGAAGGCCGCCGCTGGAGGCCGCCGCATAGACCGCCACCGGCTCGCGCACCGCCGTCTCGAGCGCGCGCCAGACCGTGATCTCCGCCCGCAAGGCGGCGAGCTGCGCCGTGTCGGTGCGCGCCAGCGCCAGGCCGCTGATGCTCATGGTCTGGAACAGGGCGTCGCGGCGCTTTGTGATGGCCGTGAGATGGAAGACGGGGTTGCGCTTGAGGGCGCCGTAATAGCCCAGAAACTCGCCATAGGGGCCCTCGGGCTCCACATGGCCGCGTTCATCGAGATAGCCTTCCAGCACCATTTCGGCGTCGGCGGGAACCATGATGTCGTTGGTGAAGCATTTGACCACCGGCAGCGCTGAATCGCGCAGCGAGGCGACGACGCCGATCTCATCCACAGGCAGGCGCATCATGGCCGCCACATAATCGACGGGATGGGCGCCCACCACGAAGCTGACCGGCAGACGCTTGCCCTCGCGGGCGCAGGCCTCATAGATCGCCTTGAGGTCGCTGGGCGCCACGAGATCGGCGCCCGCCTCCTTCGGCCCACGCAGCATCAGGCGCCGGATGCCCACATTCGACAGGCCCGTGCGAGGATCCACCACATAGTCGATGGAGGAGGAGATGTAGGGGGCGCCGTCCATGCCGTGCTGGAGATGAACGGGCAGGCTCGTCAGATCCGCCTCATCGCCCGTGAGCACGACCTGCTGGCAGGGCGCCTCCGATTGGGAGACCTCAACGACGCGGGGCGGGTTGCGCAGACGCCGGAGAACCTCATTCATGACCTGCGCGGGCGCGACGCCGAATGCTCTGGCGATGCGCTCGCGGCTGCCGCAGACGCTGGCGACAAGCTCCTGCCCTTCGGGGCCGACATCCCTGAACAGAATGGCCTTGGGGTCGCCATCAACGATGCTGGCGATGTCCGCGAGATCGGTCTTGCCCTCGCGGATCTCGACTTCCTCGGCGGGCAGGCTCTCGATGAACCGACGCAGGCGGAAACGGTCGAAATCAGGGGCGCTGGCGTCCGTGCTCGTCTCGTTCTGTCCCATAGCCGTTTCCAGTCGCCATTCAATGTTATAGAACCAACCGGCTCGTCCATGGCCGTCGGAAAGGCGCTTATACAGTCGGCGAGCCCATGTGCAAACGGGGAGACGCCAGGTGGCGAGCGCGGATAAAAACAGCAGGGTGAACGACGGGCCATGGATCGGACGGCCCCTGCCACGATTCGAGGATCTGCGCCTGTTGCGCGGCGCGGGCCGCTATACCGACGACATTTCCCTGCCGGGCCAGGTTCACGCCGTCTTCGTGCGTTCGCCGCACGCCCACGCAGCCATCGCCTCCATCGACGCCAGCGCGGCGCTCGCCATGCCCGGCGTTCTCGCCGTGCTGACAGGCGACGATTATCTCGCCGCCGGTTTTGCGGGCTTTGCCCAGGGCGCCGTCTCGGCCGACGCTGTCGAATGGAAGCGCGGCGCCTTCATGGCGAGCCTTGGCCATATGGTCCATGACAAGCTGCATCTGCCCTTCGCCATCGGCAGGGCGCGTTTTCCCGGCGAGCCCGTCGCCATGGTGGTGGCGCAGACGCGCGAGCTTGCGCGCGACGCGGCCGAAGCGGTGCATGTGGCCTATGATGTTCTGCCCGCCGTGGTCGACGGGCTCGAAGCGCTGGCGCCGGGCGCGCCGCAACTGTGGGACGATGTGCCCGGCAATCTCGCCCTTGACGCGGATGTGAACGACCGCAGCGGCGTCGCCGAGGCCTTCGCCAGCGCGGCCCATATTGTCGAGCAGAGCTTCCGCAGCCAGCGCACCGTGACCGCGCAGATGGAGCCGCGTTCGGCGCTTGGCGAATATGACGCGGCGACCGACAAATATGTTCTGACCTCCGGCTGCCAGGGCGCCCATCGCATGAGGACGGGGATCTGCGCGGCGATGAAGCTTGCGCCTGATCGTCTGCGCGTGATCGTGCCCGACACCGGCGGGGGCTTTGGCACGCGCACCAACAGCTACGCCGAACAACTCGGCGTGCTCTGGGCGGCGAAAGTCGTGGGCCGTCCGGTGAAATGGACCGGCGACCGCAGCGAATGTTTCCTCACGGATTATCAGGGCCGCGACAGCGTCACCCATGCGCGGCTCGCCTTCGACGCGAATGGGCGGATCCTCGCCTATGACGTGGAGATCGTCAGCAACATCGGCGCCCATATGGTCACCTATACGCCGCTGCATAATGGCTGGCGGGTGGGCACCACGGTCTATGACATCCCCAGGGCCGGGGTGCGCCTGCTCGGGGCCATGAGCAACACCGTTCCCATCGCCCCCTATCGCGGCGCGGGACGGCCCGAGGCGACGCTGGTGCTGGAGCGCCTCCTCGACATGGCGGCGGCGGACATGGGGATCGACCGTGTGGAGCTGCGTCGCCGCAACATGATCCCCCGCTCGGCCCTGCCGTACCGGACGGCCTCGGGCCTGACCTATGACAGCGGCGATTTCCTGGGCAATCTGGACAAGGCGCTGGAGCTTGGGGACTGGCAGGGTTTCGAGGCCCGCCGCAAGGACGCCCTGTCACGCGGCAAGATCGCAGGCCTTGGCCTTGCGAACTACATCGAAACGCCCGTCGGCGCGCCCCATGAGCGCGTGGAGATCGCCATTCGCCCCGAGGGGCATGTGGAGCTTGTGGTCGGCACGCAGTCCACGGGTCAGGGCCATGAGACGAGCTTTGCGCAGGTGGTCGCCGACCTCGTGGGCGTGACGCCCTGGGATGTGAAGCTCATCTATGGCGACACGGCGCTGGTGGAGTCCGGCGGCGGCACCCATTCGGATCGCTCCATGCGCCTCGCCGGCGCCCTCATGTCCGAGGCGAGCGACGCGGTGATCGCCCAGGGCAAGCTCATCGCCGCCGCGCTGATGGAGGCTCCCCCCTCCGAGGTCGCTTTCGAGGATGGCTTCTTCCAATGCGCGCGCAACAACCAGCGCTTCGATATTTTCGACCTCGCCCGGGCGGCGGCCACGAATGAATCCCTGCCGGAAGAGCTGCGCGCGCCGCTTGCGGCGAAAAAGACCCTCAATGGACGCATCCCGGCCCATCCCACGGGCTGCGCCGTCTGCGAGGTCGAGATCGACCCCGAGACCGGCGAGGTCGAGATGACCCGCTACGCGACGATCGACGATGCGGGCCAGCCCGTGAACCCACTGATCCTGCACGGGCAGGTCTATGGCGGCGTCGTGCAGGGCGCGGGGCCGGCGCTGGGCGAAGGCGTCGCTTATGACCGCGATTCCGGGCAGGTGCTGACCGGCAGCTTCATGGATTACGCCATGCCGCGCGCCTCCCAGTTCCCCACCTTCCTGGTCGGCATGACCGAGGACTCCACACGCGGCAATCCCCTGCGCATCAAGGGCGGCGGCGAGGGCGGCACGACGCCGGCCTCCGCGGTGGTGATGAACGCGGTGCTCCATGCGCTGGCGCCTTTGGGCGTGCGCCATCTCGACATGCCCGCAAGCGCCGAGCGCGTCTGGGCGGCGATCCATAAGCAGAAGGCCTGAAGGGCGGCGATTGCCGGACCTTGAGCGCCATGGTAGCGAAACTTCACTTATCCAACGCGGGTTTGAACACATGAAGCGCAGCACGAACCGCATCCTCACCACCCATGTCGGCAGCCTCATCCGGCCCGAGCCCCTGCGCGCCTTCATCCGCGCCCGCCAGACGCGCCAGCCCTATGACGAAGCCGCCTACAAGGCCTGCCTCGCCGCCAGCGTGAAGGAGGTCCTCGCCCAGCAGAAGGCGAGCGGCGTCGATGTGCCCAGCGACGGCGAGTTCGGCAAGTCGATCAGCTGGTCGCAATATGCGCTCACTCGCCTCAGCGGTTTCGAGCGCCGCCCATTCAATGGCGTGAACCCTTTCGCGACCGGCGCCGACCGCACCCGTTTCGCAGCCTTCTACGCCGAGATGGATTCGCGCGATCCGCCGAACACCAACGCCGAATCGGTCTGCACCGGGCCGATCACCTATACGGGCCAGGCCGAGCTGCAGCTCGACATCGACAATTTCAAGGCCGCGCTCGCGGGCATGGACTTCACCGACGCCTTCCTGCCGGTGGCCGCCATCTCCAGCGTGATCCCCGACCGCAAGAACGAATTCTATAAAACCGACGAGGACTGCACCCTCGCCCTCGCCGAGGCCATCCGCACGGAATACAAGGCGATCACGGACGCAGGGATCGTGGTGCAGCTCGACGACGCGCGCGCCGCCGTCACCTATGACCGCATGGTGCCGCCCAAGAGCTTCCATGATTACATGGCCTGGCTCGAGCGCATGGTCGAGATCATCAACCATTCGCTGGAAGGCGTGCCGCAGGATATGGTGCGCTACCATGTGTGCTGGGGCAGCTGGCCGGGCCCGCACACCACCGACATTCCCCTGCGCGAAATCGTCCACCAGATCCTCAAGATCAAGGCGGGCGCCTTTGTGATCGAGGGCGCGAACCCGCGTCACGAACACGAGTGGAAGGTCTGGAAGGACGTGAAGCTGCCGAAGGATTCGGTGCTCATCCCCGGCGTCATCAGCCACGCGACCAATGTGGTGGAGCATCCCGAACTCGTCGCCGAGCGCATCATCCGCTACGCGGAGCTCGTGGGGCGCGAGAATGTGATCGCGGGCACCGACTGCGGCTTCGCCCAGGGACCGCTGCTGCAGCGCGTGCACGAGTCCATCGTCTGGGCGAAGTTCGACGCGCTGCGCGATGGCGCGGCGCTGGCGACGAAAGCGCTTTGGGGCAAGTAAGCCGTGGCGCATGCAGGCTGGACTCATGGCCCAGCCTGCTGCGTTTCTCTATTCAGACAACTTCCAAGCCGGCGGCTCATCGGCGTCGATCAGCACGAAGGCGATGCGGCAGACCTTGTCGGTGTTGTTGACCCAGGCATGGTTGGTGCCCTGCTGGACCATGATGTCGCCCGCCTTCATATGCACTTCGGAATCATCGAGCAGCATGTCGATCTCGCCTTCCAGAACGAAGGCGTAATCGACGCTTTTGGTGCGATGGGTGAAGGCGTGACGAGCGGGCTTGCCGCCGTGGTCATGATGGATGCCCATCTCCTTCAGCATGGCCTCGTTGCTGACGCCCGAGGTGTCGCCTGCGGGCGGGAAGTCCACCACACGCAGGATCGACCCCCTGGGCGGCGGCGCGACCGGGGATTCCCGGTCGGCGCGGTCGGCGTTGCTGGCGATGTCGACGGGCGCTTCCTCGGTCACCCACAGCAGGGTCGAGACGATGCCGGTGGCGGCGCGCAGACGCTGGTTCGGCGCTGCGCCGTCGATGACGACGACCGCCTTGCCGGCCTCATCATGGCCGGTGACGATGCGCCGGACGGGCTTTGGCGTGATCTGCGCGCTCATGGCGACCTCACTTCATGTCGCGGGTGGCGTCGGTGATGAGCTCATCGACGCTCATCATGCGCGGCAGCAGCTTCTGCTCATAGGCGTACTGGATGACGAGTTCGAGATTCCTGCGGTTGGCGTCCCAGCCGAAGGGATAGAGGTCGATGCCATCCGCAGGCGCGGGCATGGCGGCCTTGGTCTCCTTCAGCATGCGCCAGATCTCGTCCATCACATCCTTGCGCTTGGCGACTTCAGCCGAGACCGCAAAGAGATGGTTGACGGTGACGGCGCCGGTGCGGGCGTGCCAGTCGAGCGCGGCCTGCCTGGCGTTGGGGATCAGCGTCTTGGCGCGTGGCTCGTTGGGGATCTCGCCGCCGACGATGATGGCGTCGAAGGCGCCTTCGAACATCAGCTCCTCCATGGTCTTGCCATTAGGGTCGAAGCGCTCGAGGAAGGTGGGCTCCTTGTATTCGGCGACATGGGGATCTTCGTAGGTGGACCAGGTCACCTTCTCGATGTCGACGCCATATTCATGGGCGAGCAGGCCGCGCACCCAAACGCCGGTGGTCTGGGTATAGGCGCGCACGCCCACGCGCTTGCCCTCAAGCTGCTTGGGGGTCATGTCGCCCTTTGTGCAGTTGTAGGATATGCAGTTGTGCTGAAAGCGGCCGACCATGACGGCGGGCAGGAGCACCAGCGGCTTGCCCCAGGCGATGGCCTGCAGAAAGGTCACGATGGCGAGCTCGCCCGCATCGAACTTGCCCTCGCGCACCATGGGCTTGAAGCTCTGGTTCGCGGTCTTCGTTCCGGCGAAATTGAAGGTGACGAGGTCGGAATGGATGGCGCCGGACTTCAGCGCCTTGCTGATCGGATAATCAGCCAGATTGGTGGTCAGGGTCACCGGGCCGGTGGCGGGCATTTGCTTGAACATGGGTCTCTCCGCAGGGCTGGCGGAGGGCTTCCCGATCCGCACAAGCCGGACTTGAGGATGAAGGGGGCGACGGCGCCGCCCCCGATCGTTGGCTTAGCGGCCCACGAGGGCGCGGGACTTTTCAAGCGTGTTGAAGCTGCGCGGCGCCGAGCACATCAGGAAGCGATAGCCCTCGTCCACGATGCGCTGGCCGTTGGAGACCTCCACATGGGGATGGCCGACGACCACATTGCATTCCTTGCAGATGGCGACGATCTCGGCCATGGCCTCAAGCACGGCGGGGTGCTCGACCTGACGGGGATAGCCCAGCTCCTGCGAGAGATCGCCCTCGCCGATGACGACGGCGCCGATGCCCGGCACGTTCTTCAGCATGTCCCGCAGGTTCTTGATGCCCGTCGTGTCCTCGATCTGGATCACGCAGAGGATTTCGCCATGGGGCGCCAGCGGCCAGACGTCGGCGCGCTCGTAATACTCCTGCTGGGTGATTCCCCAGTAGCGGGTCGCCTGCATGGGCCCGTCGCCGCGGATGCCCTGGGGCTCGTAGAGCGGCTTGTCCTTGAGGCGGGCGTAGCGGCAGGCGGCGACCGCGTTATAGGCCTCCTCGACCGTGGAGATATGCGGCCACATGATGCCGTAGCAGCCAAGATCCAGCGCCTGCTTGGCGAGGAACTGGTTCATCTCCACGCCATTGGCGGGAATGCGCGCCATGGGCGTGACGGAGGGAGCGGGCGAGCCGTTCTTGAGGATCTGGCCGCGGTTGAGCAGATATTGCAGGCTGTCGCGCAGGGCGCGGATGTCCCAGCCATTGTGCTCGCCCTCGAAGACGACGCCGTCATATTTCGATTGCTGGAGCTCGACCGCCACGGTCGGCTCGCAGGGGGCGAAAAGCGAAAAACAATGCTGCCCGGCTTCGAGCGCGCGGATCATGCCATTCAGGCGCGGAAGAGACATGGAACCTCCCATTTGAAAGGAAAGCCGCGCGCCCCTTCGGGAGCGCGCGGTGTGAATGTGAACCTTAGAAGGTCTTGGGCAGGTGACCGCGCTGGGTCAGCAGCTTGTCGAGACGCGGATAGACGCGGCGCGCGTTGCCCTCGAAGATCTTGTAGCGGGCTTCCTCGCTCAGGGTGGTGACCTGGTCGATGTAGCGCTTGGTGTCGTCGTAATCGAAGCCGGTTTCGGGATCCATGCCCTGCACCGCGCCCACCATCTCCGAAGCGAAGAGGATGTTGTCGATCGGAATGACGCGGGTCAGCAGCTCGATGCCCGGCAGATGATAGACGCAGGTGTCGAAATAGACGTTCTTCATGAGATATTCGACAAGCGGCGGCTTCTTCATGTTGAGGCACAGGCCACGATAGCGGCCCCAGTGATAGGGAACCGCGCCGCCGCCATGGGGGATCACGAACTTCAGCGTCGGGAAATCCTTGAAGAGGTTGCCCTGGATGAGCTGCATGAAAGCCGTCGTGTCGGCGTTGATGTAGTGGGCGCCCGTGGCGTGGAAGTTCGGGTTGCAGGACGAGGAGACGTGGATCATGGCCGGGACTTCCAGCTCGACCATCTTCTCGTAGATCGGATACCACATGCGGTCCGTGAGGGGCGCTTCGGTCCAGTAGCCGCCGGTCGGATCGGGGTTCAGGTTGACGCCGACGAAGCCAAGCTCGTTCACCATGCGCTCGAGCTCACGGACGCTGTTCTTGGGGGACACGCCGGGGAATTGCGGCAGCTGGCCCACGCCCACGAAATTGTTGGGCAGCAGGGTGCAGATGCGGTGGATCATGTCGTTGCTCAGGCGCGTCCATTCCTGGGACACGGCCTCGTTGCCGATGTGATGAGCCATGCCGGAGGCGCGGGGCGAGAAGACCGTGAGGTCGCTGCCGCGGTCCTTCTGGAAGGTGAGCTGCTTCTGGACGCTGGCGATGAGCTGCTCGTCGGAGATGCCAAGGTCGGGCGAGGGCTTGCGAGCCGGATCCGCCAGAGCGGCGAGCTGCTTGTCGCGGAAGGTGTGCATCGCGGCCGGTTCGGTGGTGTAGTGGCCGTGGATGTCGATGATCATGGACGCCTCTTTCTGTCTGTGATGGTTTGGCTGATAGGTTGGCGGAAACGGGTCTGGCGGAGCTTTCGGAGCCTATACTATCCCTTCGTATGATCCGCCGTCGAGTTGCAGATTCTGGCCGGTCATGAATCCGGTCTGGACCGAGCAGAGAAAGGCGCAGGTGTCGCCGAACTCCTCCGGAAGGCCGAACCTTTTGGCGGGCAGGGAGTCGGCGATCCACTGGCGCGCCTCGTCATAGGTGATCCCGCGCGCCTGCATGATGCGCTCGGCCATGAATTTCTGCCGGTCGGTGTCGATGCGCTCGGGCAGCATGTTGTTGATGGTCACATTGTCCGCCGCCACATCCCGCGACAGGGATTTGGACAGGCCCATGAGGCCGAGCCGGGCGGAGGTCGACAGGCCCATGTCTGAGAATTTCGGGCTCTTGGTCATTGCCGAGGTGATGTTGACGATGCGCCCGAACTTGCGCGCCCGCATGCCCGGCAGGACCGCGCGGATCAGCAGCACGGGGGCGAGCATGTTGGCCTCGAGGGCGGCGATCCACTGGTCATGGTCCCAGTCCCCGAACTTGCCGGGGGGCGGGCCTGCATTGTTGGTGACGAGGATGTCGCAGACGGGGGCGGCCGCGACGAGCCTTTCCCGGCCCTCGGGCGTGTTGATGTCGGCGCGGACGGGGGTCACGGAGGCGCCGGTCAGGTCGCGGATCTCTTGCGCTGCGGCGGAAAGACGCGCTTCGTCGAGACCATTGATGACGACCGAGACGCCCTCGCGGGCGAGCGCGGTGGCGCAGGCCTTGCCGAGGCCCCGCGACGACGCGCAGATGATGGCCGTCCGGCCCTTGATCCCGAGATCCATGTCTCCTCCCGTTCAGCCACTTGTCTAGTCACGCCGTGGCCTCGTGGCAAGCGCCGGAGGCTTGCCAGCGGCGCTTCCTCGTGGTGTCTGTCCGCCGAACGCCATGCGAGGCGCGATCAGGGAGGGAGGCCGCCGATGACGCTCGACTATATGTCCGGCTTTGGGAATGATTTCGAGACGCAGAGCCTGCCCGGCGCCCTGCCCGTGGGCCGCAACTCCCCCCAGAAATGCCCCTATGGGCTCTATGCCGAGCAACTCAGCGGCTCGCCCTTCACCGCGCCTCGCGACTCCAACCAGCGCTCCTGGCTCTACCGCATCCGCCCCTCCGTCCTGCACAGCGGACGCTTCGTGAAGGCCGAGCAGGGCCTTTGGCGCACGGCGCCCTGCACGGAGCATCAGATGCCGCCGGGCCAGCTGCGCTGGGGGCCGACGCCCATTCCCGATGAGCCGCTGACCCTGGTGCAGGGCGTGCGCACCATGACCACGGCAGGAGATGCGGGCGCGCAGGCCGGGCTCGGCGCCCATGTCTATGTCGTCACCGCCAGCATGGTCGATGAATATCTATGCAACGCCGATGGCGAGATGCTTTTCGCGCCGCAGGAAGGCGCGCTGCGCTTCGTCACGGAGCTTGGCGTCATCGAGGCCGCGCCCGGCGAGATCGTCGTCATCCCCCGCGGCATGAAGATGCGCGTCGAACTGGTCGCCGGGCCTGCGCGCGGCTATATCTGTGAGAATTATGGCGGGGCCTTCCGTCTGCCGGAGCGCGGACCCATCGGCGCCAACTGCCTCGCCAACTCCCGCGATTTCCTGACCCCCGTCGCCCGCTATGAGGACAAGGAGACGCCCTCGACCCTCTACCTGCGCAGTCAGGGCGTGCTGTGGAAGACGCAGCTTTCCGCCTCGCCGCTCGATGTGGTGGCCTGGCATGGCAATTACGCGCCCTATAAATACGACCTGCGGCGCTTCTCCCCGGTCGGCGCGATCTTGTTCGACCACCCCGACCCCTCGATCTTCACGGTGCTGACGGCGCCCTCGGACACGCCGGGCATGGCGAACATCGATTTCGTGATCTTCCCCGAGCGTTGGCTCACCATGGAGAACACGTTCCGTCCGCCCTGGTACCACGTCAACATCATGTCGGAGTTCATGGGGCTGTTGTACGGCCAGTATGACGCCAAGCCCCATGGCTTCAAGCCGGGCGGCGTCAGCCTGCATAATTCCATGCTGCCCCATGGGCCGGACATGGACGCCTTCGAACACGCCAGCAATGTGAAGCTGGAGCCGGTGAAGCTCGCCAACACCATGGCCTTCATGTTCGAATCGCGCTTCCCCCAGCGCGTGACCGAATATGCGGCGACCTCGCCCATCCTGCAGGCTGATTATCCCGATTGCTGGAGCGGCCTGAAGAAACACTTCGACCCAACCCGTCCGTGAGACAGAGCCCCATGTCCAATCCCAACGATCCCAGCCTGCGCTCCTTCATCGACGTCGCCCCGACCAGCGATTTTCCGATCCAGAACCTGCCCTATGGCGTCTTCTCGACGGCGGGCGCGGCAAGGCGCGTGGGCGTCGCCATCGGCGACTTCATCCTCGACCTCGCGGAGATTGCGCGGGCGGGACTGCTGCCGGAGACGCCCGTCGGGATTTTCGAGGCGGCGGCGCTCAACCCCTTCATGGCCCTTGGGCCGGTGGTCTGGACCGCCGCCCGCCGCCGCATCAGCGCCCTGTTGCAGGCCGACGCGCCGCGCCTGCGCGATGACGCAGGCCTGCGGGCGCGCGCGCTCGTCCCGATGGCGCAGGCGAGCCTGCATCTGCCCTTCGCGGTCTCCGCCTTCAGCGATTTCTATTCCTCCCTGCAGCACGCCTCCAACGCGGGCATGATCCTGCGCGGCCCCAACGCCGCCCTCATGCCGAACTGGCGGCACATGCCCATCGGCTACAACAGCCGCGCCAGCACCGTTGTGGTGAGCGGAACGCCCGTGCGCCGTCCGCTCGGCCAGCTCAAGACCGGCGAGGCCCCCCCGGTCATGGGCCCCTGCGCCAAGCTCGATTTCGAACTTGAGATGGGTTTCGTGATCGGCCAGCCCTCGACCATGGGCGAGATGCTCGATCAGGACGCAGCCGAGCGCATGATCTTCGGCTTCGTGCTGCTCAACGACTGGAGCGCGCGCGACATTCAGGCCTTTGAATACCAGCCCCTCGGGCCGTTCCTCGCCAAGGCCTTCGCCACGACGATCTCGCCCTGGGTGGTCACGCGGGAGGCGCTGGAGCCCTTCCGCACGGCCACCCCGGCGCAGGAGCCGGCCCCCTTGCCCTATCTGCGCCAGACCGGCCTGCAGAACTATGACGTGCATCTTGAGGTCGACTTGCAGACCGCGAAAATGAGCGCGCCCGTCACCATCAGCCACAGCAATTTCAAATATATGTATTGGTCGAGCCTGCAGCAGCTCATGCACCACGCCTCCACCGGCTGCGCCATGAGCGTGGGCGATCTGCTGGGCTCGGGCACGATCAGCGGCGACGACAAGACCGAGCGCGGCAGCCTGCTGGAGCTTTCCTGGAACGGGACCGAACCGCTGGCCCTTGGCGATGGCGAGACCCGCAAGTTCCTGGAAGACGGCGACCGCCTGACCTTCCGGGGCTGGGCGCAGGGCGAGGGCTATCGGGTGGGCTTCGGCGAGGCGGCGGGCCTCATCCTGCCAGCGCCGCCCGCGCCTGTGTGATTGAGAGCCGGGAATAGGACCTTGATCGCCGACGCGTCAGCACCCGCGCTGGCGAGGGAACTCCCCATTGCGGGGAACATCTTCCGATATATGCGGCCAATGCGCTCTCGACCCGGCGTTCGCAGATGAGAGCGTCATCCCATCCAATGGCCTGCAGGCATTGGCTGATATGGAGCGATCTGGACAGTCTCATTTCCACTGTGCAGATTGTTATGATACTTTTGAAAAAACGCGTCGCGCCCACAAATGGCAGGGCATTTCGGGAGGGGAATCATGAAAAAAGCTTCGTTTTTATGCGCAACAAGCCTGATCGCCATGTTGGGCGCCCCTGCGCTGGCGCAATCACCCTCCGGAAACGTCCAGCGGGCCGGCCTGCCGGATGGTCCCGGCAAGGATCTTGTCCAGGGCATTTGCTCGGGTTGCCATCAGGTGCGCGAGATCGAGCGCAGCCTTGGCTACACGCGGGAGGGCTGGAACGAGCTCACCTCGTCCATGGTCGACATGACTGCGGCGCCCGACCAGCACAAGGAAGTCCTTGATTATCTGGCCCAGCATTTCCCGCCTGCGGCCAAGCGCCCGGCGAAGATCATTCCCGGACCTTACCAGATCGACACGAAGGCCTGGAAGACCATCAAGCTCGGCCAACGGGCGCGCGATCCGGTGGAAGGTCTTGACGGGATGATCTGGTATGTCGGCCAATGGGGCAATGTGATCGGCCGCATCGATCCCCGGACGGACAAGGTTCAGGAATGGGATCTGCCCCAGGGAACCTTCCCGCATTCGGTGATCATCGACAAGGCCGGTGGCGTATGGTTCCTCGGCAATGGCAATGGCACCATTGGCAGATTCGATCCGGCCACCGGCAAGAGCACGGTCTTCAAGATGCCCCTGCCAGAGGCCAAAGACCCCCATACCGGCGAGTTCGACAAGGACGGCCTGTTCTGGTTCAGCCTTCAGCAATCCGACATGATCGGGCGTTTCGATCCGGCCACGAATGACGTCAAACTCGTGAAGACGAAGAAAAACGCCAAACCCTACGGCATCAAGTTCACCAGTGACGGAACGCCATGGGTCGCCTGCAACGGAGCGCCTTGCCTTTACAAGATAGATCGCAAGACGATGGAGCTGACCGAAATCAAGCTCCCGCTTCCCGGCACCACAGTGCGCCGCCTCGACATCGCCGAGGACGGGCGTGTCTGGTACGTCAATTCGGGCAAGGGGCGCCTTGGCGTGTTTGATCCCGAGACCGGCAAACTCACGGAATGGGACTCGCCCAGCGGCCCGGATTCTCATCCCTATGGGATCAATGTGATGGAAGGCGTCATCTGGTACAACGAGTCTGGCGTGAGGCCCGACGTCCTCGTGCGTTTCGATCCGAAGACGGAGACGTTCCAGAGCTTCCCCATCGCCTCGGGCAATATTTACGCTGGCATCCATCGCAATGGGCATGTGACGCGGGATGGCCAGAGCCTTCTGATTCACCAGAGCGCCACCAACTATATCATGAAAGTCACGCCAAAGCCGGTCGCCGTCCGTTAAGGCAGGACTGACTGACGCAGCGCCCCTGAACGAACGCCGCAGGAAATCTGCGGCGTTTCTGTTTTCAGGGGATGTTCAGAAGCGGCGCCTCCTTACGCCTGCGCTGGCGGGCGCGGAGAGGTTCGCGGACATCGCCCGTAGACGCTCTATTTCATCATCGTCTGCGGCAGCCATAGCGCGATCGCCGGGAAGATCACCAGAAGAATCAGCTTGATGAAGTCTGCATAAACAAAAGGCAGAACGCCGCGATAGACCACCCCCAAAGGAACGTCGCCGCCTGTGATGCTCTTGAGCACGAACAGATGAATGCCGAAAGGTGGCGTGATCAGGCCTACTTCGAGCACGATGAGATTGATGATGCCCCACCAAACCAGATCATATCCCATGGCGAGAATGATCGGCGTGACAATGGGTATGGTGACGAACATCACGGTGTTGGAGTCCATGAGCGCGCCGAGGAACAGATAGACGATCAGGATCACGCTCAAGACGACAATAGGAGGCATGGCGAGGCTTTTGACGCTCTCGGTCAATTGTTGCGGCAAGCCTGTCACGCCCATGGCGAAAGTGAATAACAAAACGCCGGTGATGATGAGATAGATGAGAGCGGTGGTCGCCGTGGTTTCACCCATCACGCGAAGCAGGCTCTCGCGTGTGATCTTTCCGCGCAACAAGGCGGCGACAAAGGCCCCGCCGACGCCCACGGCGGCGGCCTCGGTTTCAGTGCAGATTCCCGTGTAGATCGAGCCGACGACGACGATCAGGAGGGCGAGCGTCGACCATGCCTTACGAAAAGCGCTGAGGATCTCGCCCCAATTGGCGGAGCGGGTTTCGGCAGGGACGGACGAAGGAACAACCCGCACATAAATCGCTATGGCGGCAAGATAAAGCCCAATGCCCAGAAAAGCAGGGATGAAAGCGGCAATGAACAATTGGCCGATGGAGGCCTCGGTCAACAAGGCATAGAAGACCAGAGGGATTGAAGGAGGCACCAGCGCCCCCAGCGTGCCGCCGGCTGCGACCGTGCCCGCCGCCAATCCTGGAGAATAGCCGCGCCGCACCATTTCAGGCATGGCCACGCGTCCGATGGTTGTGACGGTCGCCAGAGAGGAGCCCGTGAGCGCGCCAAAGCCCGCACAGCCCCCGATCGTCGCAAGCGCCAGGCCGCCACGACGGCGCGAAAGAAGGGTATGCGCGAGTTCATAAATGTCGCTCGACATGCCCGCAACGACAGCGAAGCTGCCCATCATCAGGAACATGGGCAACACGGCCACGGAATAATTGGTGAGGAACCCGATGGACTCATTGCCCAGCACGCTAAGGGCGGGGCCTGGGCCCATGTAGAAGAGGGCTGTGACCAGTCCCAGCAGCCCCATCACCACGGCAAGGGGGATGTAGAGGATCAAAAGCGCCCAGAGCAGCAAGAGCACGCCAACGCCGAAAGCCGTTTTGTTGGCTTGCGCCCATGCGGTCATGGCGGGGAGGCCAGCCATGAAAAGCCAGATCGCCAGGGCTGCGACGGCGAGCACCATCAAGCCTGCCCAAAACACTTTGACGGCGGGCGCCCCGGACTTGGCGCCGACTTTCTGATCTGGCTCCGCTTCGGCGTCCATGGACCAACCCGCCAGGCCCGCCTCGCCGTCAAGCGCGGAACGGACGCTCAGGAAGAAGATGACGATTTGAGCCAGGGCCGTCACCACGAAGAAGGCGGCGATGGCGAAGATGAAGGGGGCCGTCGGCAGTTTCAGATAGACTGTTTCAGCCGCACGGGCGTTCAATTTGATGGCGTAAACAGTGACCTGCCAAGCCATGAGGCCATAGAAGATCAGCAGACAGGTGTGCGCTGCGACCTTGAGCCAGCCGATCTTGCGCTTCGACAGGACGCTATGGAGCAGTTCGATGGTCAGGTTGACGCGCTGCATCGCCCCAGCCGGGAAGGTCGCCGCAACCGCAACGCCCGTTCCCATGCCAACGATTTCATTAAGCCCCACGATGGACGTGGCGAACAGCCAACGCAGGATCACATCCGTCACCGTGGCGAAGACCAGCGCCAGCATTGCTAGCACGCCGAGAAATGCGGCGTTGCGGGTCATCCGGGTGAACCATGCCGCGATATGATCGATGTTCACGTCATCATCCCGTCAAAACTGTTTCCTGGCGATGAGGCGAAGATTATTTGTTGCGGACCGCCTGCACTTCGGAACGGAAGGCCTCCAGCACCTTGACGCCATTCGGCGCTCCTTCAGCCCATTTCTGAGATATGGGCGCAAGAGCGGCCTGCCATTTTTTCTCTTCATCAGGAGACAGCGTAACGAGGCGCTCCTTCACCAGATCATATCCATATTGCCACTGGCCCTGAGTGACCTCTCCCAGCTTTTGCGCCAGCGCAAGGCCTGAATGTTTGTCGATGGCCGCACGCGCCTGCGCGGGAAGCTTGTCATAAGTCTGCTTGTTCATGATCATGGCCGCCGCATCCGCCCCAAGCGGCACATCCACATGCGTCCTGGCGATTTCGTTCAGCTTGAATGTGAACATGCCCGTGAATGGCATGACAGCGCCATCCACAGTGCCGCGGCTCAGGGCCTGATATGTTTCGTCTGGCCGAAGCGAGACAGGGGTGGCGCCCAGAGCGACGACGACGCTCCCAAGAATGGCGTTTCCAACCGCATATTTATTGCCCTTGAGATCCGCCAGTTGGTTCACGGGCTTCATGGAATGAATGGAGGCGTTCGGGAAGGCGACGGTGCCCAGCACTTTCACCTGTTTGAATTCCTCGGCGGTGACGCCTTTTGCGAAGAGGTTCCACAGGCCGACCGCCGCTTCATTGGAGTTGCGGGTTTCAAAGGGCAGGGAGGCGACATCCTGTTGCTTGAACCGGCCCCCGGTCAGGCCGGTCAAGATGAAGGTTATGTCCGAGACGCCGTCGATCATGCGATCGTAAGCGACGCTCCAGTTTCCGAGTTGTCCTCCGTAGGACATTTCTATCTTCAGGGCGCCGCCGGAGTCGGCCATCACGGCGGCGGCCCAGGGTTCGAAGACGCCTTTATGAAGATAGGAGGGGGGCGGCGCAGGTGAGTTGAACTTCAGAACCGTTTGGGCGGCGGCTGGCGCGGCGGCTGAAACAAGAAAAAATGCAGCAAGCAGGCTTCTTTTCGTCATTTGTCCCTCCCCTTCGTCGGTTTCTGCGACCAACAAACTTTTGGGGAGATCATATCATGAGAGGCCGCCTCCCTGTCCAGCGGCAAGATCATGGAAGGCGACCGTGGTCAGGATGGCGGCGGCGCGCCATCGTCCGGCTCCCTCCTGAACTTGCCGCAACCGATGAGTCTGGTCTTTCGCCAACTCGTCAAGTTGTCCGGTGTTCCTAGCGCGTGATCTGTCCGGTTTTAACTTAAGCCGGGGAGGTTTCCGGGATGAGGCGTTCGGAGGTTCTGCTGGGAGCCTGCGAACATGATGGACCGGCCTTTTCTGGGACGAGGAAGGAACGGCGTCGCGCTTAGGGGGCCTTCGCAAGACCGTCGCCCGTTCTGTTCGCTCGACAGGGATATGGAGGGTTGACGACGAATCCTGTACGTTCACAGGAACGATCTGCACGGGCTCAAACAGGCTCAACGAACACCGGACACATCATATCAATAGGGATATTGGAACAGCTCCATGGGAATTGATCCGATTGCCATCTGCACAACCCATGACCCTAACGATAATCCCTGAACTTTGGGGCGATCGGAGCTTTGATCAGACGATCTCGGAACTCATACAACAACGGATGCAATATCTCCCCGAGAATTTCGGCCCAACGCAAGGGGTAAGATGACGAGGATCCATCAGGCAAAACCAAATCTGTTTGATCCAGGGGAAATTTACCGGGGTTGTCTTTCAATAGTTCAAACTTTTGATCCAGCAAATCATGCAATTGTTCATACCATTTTGTCGTAAGTTGGGTCTTTGGCTTGAATATGAAGGAGCACAAACCAATCAATTCTTGATGGGCCGCGCGGATCTGATCCCCGAATTCACCGTGAACATGCGGAATGCCATGTGGCAATTCCGTGTAGCCTAAAGCCAGCGAGTCTTCCGACTGCTCCAATTGCGCGAAAAATGGCTCCCAACGAGCAGTGGTCTGCTTGATGTCAGAGTAGCCTCCCCCGAAATGATGCATGAGGTAGCACCGCAAATAATCGGACTTATGGGTAGATGACAAATATGGATAGGCGGGGTGCATCGGACTCCCCTGAACGACCCATTCGTTCAAGGTTTCCTGTGTGACGAAGGCGACCGGGCGTCCCGTATTATTGAAGATCGACCACAAGGCCTTCAGCCTGTTCTCGGATAAAATTTCCGAGCCAGTCCACAAACAAAAGACAGTGCGGCTGGTCAAGCCATTCCAATCCGGATTCATCACGCCCGAGCCCCGCATTCTAAAACCTCACAGCAAATGAGCGTCCAGCACAAGGCCGGCGCTTCTCAACAGAGCAGCCCTCTTTTCCTGCAGATCGGCATCCACGGGATGACGCCGATAGACATATAAATAGTCGAGAACCGCATTGAAGTCTTTTGCCGCCGAAGTGCTGCCCCGGCGATCAGAGGTTGCGTCATCCACCTCATGCACCATTGACCCCAGTATGGGAACATGGACCGGCATCTGCCGCTCAACCATGAACAACAGGAAATCCCAGTCTTCGTAGGCGCGCATGTGATGGTCAAACAACAAATCCTGCAAGAGGACCCGCGGGGTGGCGAAACATGATAGATGCACTTGATTCTTGATGAACACGCCTTTGTTGAGCAACCCGCTTGTATCAAGAAACGTCTCGCTCAGGCGCTCAGCGCCGTTGGGCGTGCGTGTTTCCTTGACCACAGTGCAGTTGAAGAAGACAGACTGACCTTTGTTCAAGGGCGCACAGTCCTGCAGCGACGCCAACAACTCGGGGTGCCAGGCGTCGTCATCATCGAGGAACAGCACATTACGACCCTTGGCTAACTGCAAACCCACGTTACGGCTCGCAGATGGCCCTGCAGAACCAGAACGGCGAATGAATGTATCTGTCGGCCTGAGCCACTGATGACACACGCTTTCGGTGGCGATGTCCGCACAATCCGAAACAACAAGAATCTCGTGCCGATCGGAGAGTGTTTGCTGCTGAATGGACGCCAGCGCTCTTGATAAAAGTGGGGCGCGGCGATGAGTCGGGATGATGATCGAGAATAAAGGAGGCGGGCTGCCGTGCCCGCCCTTTTCTATCTTGCTGGCGCCCGCCCCCGTCTCACGCGAAAACAACCCCAAGAGCTGGATGACGCGGGGCTCCTCAGGCGCAATCTGCTGCGCACGCAACGCAAAACTGAAGGCCGTCTCCGGGTCACCCTTTTGCATCCAACGAACGCTGGTGTTGATTAGAGCGTCAGTGTAATCAGGAGAGCAATCCAGCGCCAATCTCAGTAAATCGAGAGCTACATCATCATTGAGCATCAGCGAAAAATTGTTCAATGCGATATGATTTCTTGAATCCGCCACTAAAACGCGTTGATACGCTTCAGCTGCCTTTTCAAGCCGCCCCGCCTGATGATGCAGAATGGCTTCTGCGAGGACGCGATCTATCTCTTGCTTTCTTATAGTCGCAGCAAATTCATCGCCGGAGTCGCGCGCGAATTCCTGTTCAGATGCCGACATCAGCTTTACTCCATGAGGGTTTAACCTTTGCCAGAGCGTTAAAATTTTGCAAGCCTGCTGAAAGGCTCAGCACTGCGGCCCCATCTGGATCTTGTGGATGGCCGCCGGTCTGCTCAAATGCCCTGAAAATCAGGCCTACGCTTCTCCATGAAGGCGCGTCTGCCTTCCACATAATCCGCGCTCGCCAGACAGGCTTGCGACAGGGCCTTGCACAGGGCCTCATCGGGCGGGCGCGTGGGATCGGCGTATTCGTCGACCATCTTCTTGGAGGCGAGGGTCGACAACGGCGCATTTTGCGCGATGGTCGCGATATAGGCCTCCACATCCCTGTCGAAGCTCTTCACAGGCGCCGTCTGATGCACCAGCCCCATGGCCAGCGCCTCTTGCGCGCTGTAGCGCCGACCGGTGATGAGGATCTCCTTCAGCCGCGCCGCGCCCACGATCTGGATGAGCCATGAAATGAAGTCGGGCCGATAGGCGATGCCAAGCCTTGCGGCGGGCACGCTGAAGACCGCGTCCTGCGTGGCGAAGCGCAGATCGCAGGCGGCGGCGAGGCCCATTCCCGCACCGAAGCAGAAGCCATTGATGCGCGCAAGCGTGGGCTTGGGAAAGTTGCGCACCCGCATATAGAGGCCGGTCGAGATGGCCTCGTAACGGGCGATGGCCTCGGGCTGGGAGCGCAAGGCCTCGAATTCCGAAATATCAGCCCCCGAGACAAAGGTCGCGCCCGCGCCCCGCACGACCAGCAGCCGCACCCGTTCGTCCTGCGCCAGCGCATCGATGAGGTCAGACGCCTGCTGGGACATGGCGAGGTTGATGGCGTTCATCCGCGCGGGATTGTCGAAGACAAGCTCCGCAACCCCATCCCGCACCTCGCCCGTGACCTTGGCGCCGCTCACGCCACGCCTTCCATGATGATGATCTGCCCGGTCGAGGCCTGTTTGCGGAAGACCGAAGCCGCCTGATATTCCGGGCAATTGTAGCAGTCGAGCGCCGCCTGGTAGGATGGAAACTCGATCACGATGTTGCGCGAGGCGACCTCGCATTCAGGCGCGGTGTATTGGCCGCCACGGGCCAGAAACTTCGCCCCGAACCGCGCGAAAGGTTCGGCGGCGCCCGCCAGATAGGTCTTGTAGACCTCCATGTCCTGAACATCGTTATGCGCGATCCAATAGCCCTTTGGCATAGCCCCCTCCGGTTTGAGCCGATGAGGGCATTGTAACGGCACATGCCCCGGGCATCACCCCCCAATCGTGCGATGATGCGCCGGGGCGCATCAGGCTAACCGCCCACAGCGGCGGCGATCACGAAGGCGATGAAGGCGCCAACGAGGCACATGATCAAAATGATGCTTTCTTTCCCTCGTTTTGGCTCGTTTTCCATCGCAGCCCCCAGGTTGAGTGAAATTCGACGCTTCACACTGCGCCCTGACGCAGCCCCCAGCCTTGATGCAACGCAATCAAATCCAGAGATGCTCGATACGAATATAGTGACGTATTATTGTGCTTCAACCCAATATAGCAAAAAATTCTAACGGATTATCCATCATGATCTGACATTATTTTTATTTGACGTCCTGTATTATAAATGTATCTCGTTGCGAGGGACGTCCAATGGTCTTGTTTGTATTGGATCACGCTCTAATTTACCCGAAAGGAACCTTCTCAAGAGGAGCTCAATTTGGCCGGCACCGCTTTGGCGCTTGAAGACACCAAGGAAGTACTGCTGTTCCTGGCCACGGCAGGCGTCGCGGTGCCTTTGTTCCGGCGCCTCAAGGTGAGCCCGGTGATCGGCTTTCTTGGCGCGGGCGTGCTGCTGGGGCCCCATGTGCTGGGTCGCCTCCCCGATGATTCGTGGCTTGGCGTGCTCCAGCTCGAAAATACCGGGCGGATCGCGCAGATCGCCGAATTCGGCGTGGTTTTCCTTCTCTTCATGATCGGCCTCGAACTGTCCTATGAGCGTCTCGCGCGCCTGCGCAGGCTCGTGTTCGGGCTTGGCGCGGGGCAGGTCGCCCTCAGCGCCGTGCTCATCGGCGAGATCGCGGCCATGATCTTTGGCCTGCCGCGCGGCGCGGCGCTGGTGGTGGGCGGCGCGCTCGCCCTCTCATCCACCGCCATCGTCATTCCCGTCCTGGCCGAGCGGCGGCGCCTGTCGACCACTGCGGGGCGCGCCGCCTTCTCGGTGCTGCTGTTCCAGGACCTCATGGTCGCGCCCCTGCTCTTCACGGTCTCGATGGCCGGAAGCCAGGGCGGTGCGGCGTCAGGGACCGCAGAGATTTTCTGGGCCTTCGCGCCCGCCATCGCCGCGCTTGGCGTTCTGGTGCTTGGGGGGCGGCTTTTGCTGCGTCCTCTGTTCCATCAGGTGGCGCTCGCGCGCTCGACGGAATTCTTCATGGCGGCCTGCCTCTTCGTCGTCATCGGCGCAGGCGTGGCCAGCGCCATGAATGGCCTTTCCATGGCTTTGGGCGCCTTCATCGCGGGCCTGCTGCTGGGCGAGACAGAGTATCGCCGCGAGATCGAGGTGACCCTGGAGCCCTTCAAAGGGCTTTTGCTCGGCCTTTTCTTCGTCTCCATCGGGGCCGAGCTCGACCTTTCACAGGTGGCGCGCGCGCCGGGGCTGGTGATCGGCATCGCGGCGGGGCTGATCGTGCTCAAGGCGGCGGTCCTGTTCGCCCTTGCGCGCGTGGCGGGCCTGCCTTCGCCGGCTGCGCGCGAATTGTCCCTGCTGCTGGGGCCCGGGGGCGAGTTCGCCTTTGTGATGATCTCCGCAGCCATAGCCCAGCGCCTTTTGCCCGAGGATGTGGGCGCGACCCTGATCCTCGCCGTCACCCTGTCCATGGCGACGATTCCGCTGCTCGCCATGGTGGGCGCGGTGCGGCGCGCTCCCGACGCCTCCGGGCTCGACCCCGAACTCGCCGCCGCGCCGCCGCCCGAACGTCCCAAGGGCCGCGTGATTCTCGTTGGCTACGGACGGGTGGGGCGGCTCGTGGGTGAGATGCTGGCCCGTCACAAGCTCGACTTCATCGCCGTGGATGGCGACCCGAAGCTCGTCTCCCGCGAGCGTCGCGAGACACGCACCCTTTATTGGGGCGACGCCACCAAGCCCGACTTTCTCAGGGCCTGCGGGCTTGAGGACGCCAGAGCCATCATCGTGACCATCGACAGGGCGCAGCAGACCGAGCGCGTCGTTGAAATCGCACGCAAGGCGCGGCCCGACATCACCATCGTCGCGCGCGCCCGGGACGCCCATCACGCCACCAGGCTCTATGAGCTCGGCGCCACCGACGCAATCCCCGAGACCATCGAGGCGAGCCTGCAATTATCCGAGGCTGCGCTGGTCGACATCGGCGTGCCCATGGGCCTCGTCATCGCCTCCATCCATGAAAAGCGCGATGAGTTCCGCAAGCTGCTGCAACCAGCCGCAGAGGAGCACGAGCGCCGCGCTATAAAGATGTCGACGCGCCTGAAGGACATGAGCCGACCTCGCGACGCTGACGCGCAGGAGCCGGGCTAGTCAGGCCTGCATGGAGGCGACGACCTCCTGCTCGATCAGGGTCCAGATCTCATCGACGATCCGAAGGAACTCCGGGCTGCGCTTGAGGGAAAGGGCGCGCGGGCGCTCGAAGGGGATGGCGATGTCCGCCGCCACCCGGCCGGGGCGCGAGGAGAAGACCAGGACACGGTCGGCGAGATAAACCGCCTCGTCGATCTGGTGGGTGATGAACAGCACAGTCTTGCGCTTCTGCGCCCAGATCTTGAGAAGCTCGCGCTGCATGATCTCGCGGGTCTGCGCATCGAGCGCGGCGAAGGGCTCGTCCATCAACAGAACATCCGGGTCGATGGCGAGCGCCCGCGCAAGGTTCACGCGCTGGCGCATGCCGCCCGAGAGTTCGCTGGGGTAATGGTTGGCGAAGCCGGTGAGGCCGACGAGCTGCAGCAGGCTCTCGGCCAGCGGATGGGAGACGGCAGGCTTCACGCCGCGCACTTCAAGCCCGAAGACCACATTGTCGAGCACGGTGCGCCAGGGCAGGAGCGAATCGTGCTGGAAGACGAAGCCGCGATCCCCGCCCGGCCCCTCGACCGTCTGGCCGTCGATGCGCACCTCGCCTTCTTCAACCGGAATCAGGCCGCCGATGGCGCGGATGAAAGTCGTCTTGCCGCAGCCGCTCGCGCCGACGATGCAGACGAATTCGTTGGTCTGGATGTCGAGCGAAATGGCGTCTAGCACCTTGCGGGGCTCGCCGTCGCGGGTGAGGAAATATTTCGAGAGATTGGAGACCCTGAGTTTCGCGCTCATCAGTGGGTCTCCTGCACGCTCTTGCGCCAGGGGGCGAGGCGTTGCTCCAGATATTTCAGCCCCTCCATGAGCACGACGCCCATGAGCGAGAAGATCAGCACGCCCAGAAACACCGTGGCCGTATCGAAGCTGAGGCCCGCCGAAGTTATGAGATAGCCGACGCCCGCGCGCGAGGCGAAGAGTTCGCCCACGACCACGCCCGTCAGCGCGCGGCCGATGCCAAGCCGCAGGCCCACGATGACGAAAGGCAGGGCGGCGGGCATCAGGATCTTGGTGAAGATCTGCCGGGGCGTGCAGTTGAAGGCCTTGGCGACCTCCAGCAGATGGGGATCAGCCGAGCGGATGCCCACAAATGCGTTGAGCAGGATCGGAAAGACCGCGATGACGAAGACGATGGCGACCTTGGAGGCGAGGCCGATGCCGAAGATCAGCAGGAAGAAGGGCATCAGCGCGACGAGCGGGCTGGAATAGAAGAAGGACACCCAGGGGTCGAGAATGTCCTGGGTGCGTCTGCTTGTGGCCATGAGAAAGCCAAGGGCGACGCCGACCACCGCCGAGAGCAGGAAACCCAGCGCAAATTCAAGCGCGCTGACGCCGAAATGGCGCATCAGTTCGCCGCTGAGCAAAAGCTTCCATCCGACCGCCAGCACTTTCGACAGGGGCGAGAAAAGAATGGGATTGGTGACGAGGAACTGGCCGACGAACTCCCACAGAGCAAGGCCGCCGATCACCGAGTAGATGGCGCGGCGGCGCGAGATCCAGGCGATCTGGGCAGGGGTCGGCGCATGGGTGAGCCGCGCGGGCAGGACAGGCGAAGCGACAGGCGTGTCTGCGGTGATCTGCGTCATCCCTTGCTCCCTGTTCTAGCCCTTGGCCTGCGAGGCTGTGCGCAGGGCGGTGATGGTGGTGAGCGGCGTGATCGCCTCCGGGTCGATCTTCACATGAATGATGGAGGGTTTTCCAGAGGCGGCCGCGCGCTCGAAGGCGGGGGCGAACTCATCGGTCCGCGTCACCGTCTCGCCATGGCCGCCGAAGGCGAGGGCATAGGCTGCGAAGTCCGGATTGCGCAAAGCCGTCGCCGAGACCCGGCCCGGATAATGACGCTCCTGATGCATGCGGATCGTGCCATACATGCCGTTGTCGACGATCACGACGATGATCGGCAGGTCATATTGCACGGCGGTGGCGAATTCCTGCCCATTCATCAAAAAGCAGCCGTCGCCTGCGAAGCACACCACCATGCGCTCGGGAAAGACCCTCTTGGCGCCGACCGCCGCAGGCAGGCCATAGCCCATCGAGCCCGACACCGGGGCGATCTGCGTGGCGAATTTGCGAAAGCGCATGAAGCGCCCGACCCAGATGGCGTAATTGCCCGCGCCATTGGCGATGACCGCGTCATGGGGCAGACGTTCGCGCAGCCACAGGGCGATCTCGCCAAGCTGCACATCGCCGGGCATCTGCGGCGCAGTGTCGGTCCAGTCATGGAACTGGGCGTTGGCCTCGCGGGTGTGCGCGCTCCAGCCGATCACATTCGGCGGCTGCAGGCTTTCAAGCGCGGCGGCGAAGGCGGGCGGGGTGGCGTTGATCCCAAGGCGCGGATGATAGACGCGGCCGAGCTCTTCGGCGTCCGCATGCACATGCACAAGGCTCTGGCGGGGGGTGGGGATCGCGAAGAGCTTGTAGCTTTGCGAGGGAATCTCGGCCATGCGCCCGCCGACCACCAGCACGAGATCCGCCGCCTCGATGCGCGCGCGAAGCTTTGGATTGGGGCCGATGGCGAGTTCGCCCGCATAGTTCGGGTGATCGCCGGGAAAAAGCATGGCGCGGCGCGAGGAGGTCACGATAGGCAGGTCGAAACGCTCGGCGAAACGCACCAGCGAGCTGACGGCCTTCTCGCTCCAGCCGCCGCCGCCCAGGATGACGATGGGGTTCTGCGCGGCCCAGAGCAGCTTCTGCAATTCGGCCATCTGCGTCTGGCCGGGCCAGGTCTGCACGGGCTCGACACGGGCGGCGTCGCTCACGCTGGCGCGCTCCACCAGCATATCCTCGGGCAGCGCGATGACCACGGGTCCGGGGCGGCCCTGCGTCGCCACATGGAAGGCGCGCGAGACGATCTCGGGAATGCGCGCGGGATCGTCGATCTCCACCACCCATTTGGCGAAGGAGCCGAAGACCGCGCGGTAATCCATCTCCTGAAAGGCGCCGCGGCCCTGGGCGGAACGCTGGACCTGCCCGACGAACATGATGAGGGGCGTCGAATCATGTTCGGCGATGTGGATGCCCGGCGACGCGTTGGTGGCGCCGGGGGCGCGCGTCACGAAGACGACGCCCGGCTTGCCCGTCAGCTTCGCGCTGGCGTCGGCCATCATGGCGGCGCCGCCTTCCTGACGGCAGACCGTGACATTGATCTCGGCGTCATGGAAGGCGTCGAGCACGGCGAGATAGGATTCGCCGGGCACGCAGAACACATGGCGCACATCCTGCGCCTGCAGCTGGTCCACGAGAATTTGCGCGCCGGTGCGGCTGTTCTCCATCACTTGAGGCCTCCCCAATTCGGATCGTTCAAAATGTCATGGGTGTGCTGGCCGAGCGCAGGCGCCGGCAGAGGGCTCACCACGGGCGCGCCATCCATCACGATGGCGCCGCGCAGGCCCGGCGTCGTTCCGGCTTTGGCGCGGGGATTGTCGAGATCAAGACGCATGCCGCGCCATTCGACCTGCGGATCCCTGAAGACGTCGCCGACGCTGTTGATCGGTCCGGCTGGCACGCCAAGCTCGTCGAGCACGGGCAGCAGCTGCGCGCGGGTGAACCTGCGCGTGCGCTCATGCAGCAGGGCGGTCAGGGCGACGCGGTTGCGCACCCGGTCCTTGCTCACGGCGTAATCGGGGTGGACTCCAAGCTCGGGCGCGCCCAAGGCCTCGCAGAGCTTGCGATATTGTCCGTCATTGCCGGCGGCGATGATGATGTCGCCATCGGCCACGGGAAAGACGTCATAGGGCACGATGTTGGGATGGCTGTTGCCGAGGCGCCGCGGCTCGTTCCCGGTGACGAAATAGTTCAGGGCCTGATAGCCGAGCACCGCGATCTGCGCGTCGAGCAGGGCGCAGTCGATATAGGCGCCCTCGCCCGTCTCGTGCCGACGCAGCAAGGCCGCCTGAATGGCGTTGGCGGCGTAGAGGCCGGTGTAGATGTCAGCGATGGCCATGCCCGATTTCGTCGGCGGGCCGTCCGGCTGCCCGGTGAGATGCATGGCGCCGCCCATGCCCTGCACCAGAAAGTCATAGCCCGCGCGCTGGGCGTAGGGTCCGTCCTGTCCGAAGCCGGTGATGGAGCAATAGATCAGGTGCGGATTGAGTTTGCGCAGGGAGGCGTGGTCGAGGCCATATTTGGCGAGGCCGCCCACCTTGAAATTCTCGATCACGACATCGGCGTTCATGGCGAGCCGCTCGATCAGGGCGCGCCCTTCGGGCGTTTCGAAATCGGCCTCGATGCAGCGTTTGCCACGATTGCAGGCGTGGTAATAGGCGGCGCCCAGATTTTCGCCATCATGCCCCTCGAGGAAGGGCGGGCCCCACTGGCGCGTGTCGTCGCCCGCCCCGCGACGCTCCACCTTGACGACATCCGCGCCAAGATCGGCGAGCAGCTGCCCGCACCAGGGGCCCGCGAGAATGCGGGCGAGCTCCAGCACGCGGTAGCTGGCGAGAGGTTTGGGCGAGGTGGACAGTTTGCTTCTCCCTGCGGCGCGGCTGCGACGGCCCGCCACGGGTACAAGGCCGGGGCGCGGCGGGCAAGAGGCCCGCCTTGGCCGCAACCGCTTGCGCGCCTATAGAAGCGCGTCGCATCGCAGGATTCCCCCTTGTCCCAACCGCGCCAGTTCCGGCTGCTCACGCTGCATTTCGGGCTCTATCAATTCTCGTGCGCCATGGCGGGAGGGTTCGCGGGGGCCTATCTGCTGCGGCAGGGCTTCAGCCTTGCGCAGACGCTGGCTTCTTTCGCGGCGCTTCTGGCTGTGCGCTTCGTGCTGCGGTGCCTGACGCTCGTCGCGGTGCGCCGCATCGGGGTGCGCGGGGCCATGGCGGCGGGGGCGGCGATCCTCGCCACGCAATTCTGGCCGCTCGCCCATGCGGGCGATCCGCGCTGGCTGGCGGTCTGGCTCTTCATCGTGGCGCTGGGCGAATCCTTCTATTGGCCCTGCTACCACTCGGCCATGGCCGTCATCGGCCTTGAGGAGACGCGCGGGCGCGAACTCGCCCTGCGCAACGCCATCAGCGCGGCGGTGGGCGTGGCGGCGCCTCTGCTCGGCGGCTTCCTGCTGCAACGCTACGGCCCGGCGGTCGACTTCACCCTCGCCGCCGCCATCACCCTCGCCGCCATCCCGCCGCTGCTCATGATGCGCCCCATTGAGGCCGGCGCCATCCCGCGCCTGCGGCAGGCGCTGGGCGCCATCGACCGACGCAGCCTCGCCGCCTTCGCCTCCGATGGTTTTCTGAGCGGCGGCCTCGTGCTCGCCTGGCCCATGGCGCTCTTCGTCACCCTGGGGTCGGAATATCAAAGCCTCGGCGTCGCCAACGCCCTTGCGGGTCTGGTCGGCGCGGCGGTCGGGCTTGTGGCGGGGCGGGTGATCGACGCCGGGCGGCGCGACAGGGCGCTCGTCTGGTCGTCATGGGCGCTGGTGGCGAGCTTCGCCTTTCGGGCGAGCGCGAGCTGGGCTCCCATGGCCGCAGAGGTCGCCAACGCGACGGGGGCGGCGGTGATCGGCGTCTATACGACCGTGCTGATGAGCCTGATCTACGACCGCGCCAAGAGCTCGGGCGCAGCCTATCGCTTTCACTTCGCCATGGAGGGCGGCTGGGACGCAGGCGCGGCGCTGGGCTGCCTTGCGGCGGCTGCGGCGGCCCAGGCCACGGACGTGCCCTCGCTGGCGACGCTGCCCTCGGCGCTGGGCGTCTGGACCATGTATCTGTGCGTCAGGGGACGCAAGGCATCTTAGGTTCCCGTTGTTTGCGGCGCAGGCCGGTTCTCCCTTTGAGGGCGCGCCCGAAGGGCGATGAAATGACACGACTGAGAGCGTTTCATTCGACGCGCGGATGGCGGCGATCTGGGATGCGCCATCGCCAAAACAGCGACGAACGGTCACAGAAGCTCCAGAAAGGCCTTGGCCGCCTCCCCATGTTCGCGCCTGAGCCTGGGAAGATCCACGCCAACCGGATGGGCGTCGATCACGCGCCATGCGCCCTTGATCATGACCCTGTCCGCTGAATGGGCGCCGCAAAGCACCAAAGCCGCTAGTGGGTCGCCCGCGCCGGAGAAGCGCAGTTCATCGAGGGTGAACATGGCGAGATCAGCCTGTTTGCCCAGCGCGATGGAGCCGATGTCATCGCGACCAAGGCAAGCCGCCGAACCTGCGGTCGCCCAACGCAGGGCGTCGAAATGTGTGACGGTCGCGTCATAGGTGAGGCGGTTGATCATCATGGCGTGGCGCACCCCCTCCATGAGATTGGAATTGTCATTGGAGGCAGAGCCGTCAACGCCCAGCCCCACAGGCGACCCTGCGGCTTCCAGCTCCCGTGTCCGACACTGGCCCGAGGCCAGAACCATGTTCGAGGTCGGGCAATGGCACACGCCCACCCGCGCGCGACCAAGCCGCCGCACCTCATCGTCATTGAAATGGATGCCGTGGGCCAGCCAGACCCGGTCATTCATCCAACCCACTTCCTCAAGATAGTCGACCGGACGACACTGGAATTTCTCGCGACAGTAGTCGACCTCATCGCGCGTTTCGGCGAGATGGGTATGCATTCTGCAATCATGCTTTTCAGCCAACGCCGCGCTCTCCACCATCAGTCGCTTCGTGACGTTGAAGGGCGCGCAGGGCGCGAGCGCCACCTGTGTCATCGCGCCGGGCGACCGGTCATGATAACGCCCGAGCACACGCTCGCAATCACTGAGAATGGCGTCCACGTCCTGCACGCCGCCCGAGGGCGCGTTCCCGCCCTCATCCTCGGTCAGATTCAGGGATCCCCGCGTGAGCGTCATGCGCATGCCAAGGGCCGCCGCCTCCTCGGCCTGAATGTCCATGGCGGATTCCAGCCCCGGAGGGAAAAAATATTGATGATCGGAAACGCAGGTGCAGCCCGACATCAGCAATTCCGTCAGCGCCAGACGGGTCGCCAAGCGGAAATTGTGCGGGTTCACATTCCGCGACCAGATCGGGAACAAGGCCTGCAGCCAGGGGAACAACTCCTTGTTGATGGCCTGCGGATGGGCGCGGGTCATGGTCTGAAACATGTGGTGATGGGTGTTGACCAGCCCGGGGATCACGACGTGACGTGAGGCGTCAAAGACCGACTCGACCGGCGCGGACGGACGTCCTCCCGAGGGCACCATCTCCACAATCACGCCGTGATCGACGACAACTCCACCTTCGGCGCCTTCGGCCAGAATCGCCAGTGGTGATTTGATCCATTCGCGCATCGGATTTCCCTTACATCATCGTCACCATGGCGAGCGGTCGAGCGTCTCTCCGCCATTGATCCAATTTTATTTCACCTTTTAAAAAAAGGATAGCGAAGCGCGCTCGCGCCTCGACCTGACAGACAAGACTCATGCCATGCACGAAATCTCCTGATGAGGCGCAAAGCGCGCTCCATTGGAGTGGCGCGCGACGATTTCATCAGATCAACAAGATCCGTGTTGGACCTTGCGTCCCGCAATTCATGCAGCTCAAAAATTATGCAGCCAAGCGAGGCCTGGCGTCTATTTGATGAACTTCACGCCAGACGTCAGTCAGCCAGTGGGCTCACATGCGCCGAAGCGATGCGCCAACCCTCAGCCGTGCGGACCCAGACTTGCGACTGCCGGTTCACTTTTCCATCGACGCCGCGAAAGATCGCATTGGTGGTCCCGAAGTCTCGCCCGAAAGTCGTCACCGCCAGCCGCTCCACAACGCGCGGGGCGCCAGGTTTCCAGGCGCCTGTGCGGAAATTGGCGATTTCATCATAGCCAAACAGATGCTCCTTCGGACCAAACCGCAGGGTCAGCGGAGAGTTCCAGAAAAAGCCATTCAGAGCGGCGCTGTCGCCCGCCTCAATCGCCTGATTGTAGCGTTGGAACGAATCCGTCACCTCGGCGACGACATCAGGGATATTGGTCGGTTCAGTCATGGCCATCTCGTTAAGTTCCGGTCTTCTCAGGCTGCGTGAAACCATAGGTTTGCGCAAAGCGGGAGGCCAGATAGTCCCCCGCAGTGATTGGCGGGTAGCGCGGGACTTGTCCGGGATCGACGCAACTGGGAATCGCCTCAACCATCGCGTCAGCATTGGCGTCCAGAAAAAACGCGATGGAATAGCGATCCCGACCCTGCGGATTCGTCACGCGATGGGGCGTCGAGCGATAGACGTCATTCGTCCACCGCATCAGGCAATCCCCGATGTTGCAGATGAATGCGCCGGGCATGGGCGGCGCGACCATCCAGACGCCGTCGCGTCTTTGAACCTCGAGGCCGCCCGCGTCGTCCGTGAGCAATAAGGTGAGATTTCCGTAATCTGTATGGGCGCCTGCGCCATAGGCGCCATCGGCGCGCACGGAGGCGGGGGGATAGTGAAGCAGCCGCAGGGTCGCCATGGGCCGGTCAAGCCGCAAGTCGAAATAATCCTCAGGCAGATCGAGATCCCGCGCGATGGGCCGGTGCAGATCGGCGCCGAGCCTCAGAAGCCGACCAAAATAATCCGTCATCACTGCATCAAAATCGGGCAATTCCGGACATAACGAGGAACGGGCGGCCTGGGCTGCGTCGATCCTGATGTTGAAGGCCTCTTTGTCATCGACATTGCGTCCGGGATCAAGGGCCTCGGTGCGCAAGCCGACATAGCCCTGATTTCCGCTGGCGGCCGATATTTTCAGGGTCTCTTTCCACGGCAGAGGCTGGGCGAAGAAACCCTTCGCCTCACTCATGGCGGCATCGAGCACGCCTTCGGGGACGCCATGATTGCGGATATAAAAAAATCCCACCTGCCGACAGGCGTAGGACAGCTCATTCGCCAACCGATTGATCGCGGCAGGCTCGCGCCTGGCGAGGCCGTTCAGATCAATGACGGGGATTTCGTTCATCTGATGAAGCCGCATGGTCAAGAGCCAGATGTAAACGATCGCGAGGACTGATGTTGTTTATGGCATGAGACTTGTTTGCGGTCACCAAAGCAGCGCATCAAAATGAAGATATTTTTGAGGAGAAGTCAGTCATGACCATGGCGAGCGGCCTTACGATTCTCCACAGCCGTGCAAGCGATCAGCCCCAATCAATCGAGATTTCCGGCAAGCTCATTTCGGGGGTTTCGCCTGCGACGACAGCGGCCTCGCCGCGCTTGCTCGCCATGCCCGCGATGGTGAACGCCCATGACCATGCGCGGCCCTTGTCTCCAACATCCTTTGGGGCTGCCGGAAAGCCTCTGGAGACCTGGATCCTGCGCCTCGCAGCCATCCCCTCCACAGACCCCTATCTCATCGCAGCCGCTGCATTGGGGCGCGCGGCTCAATCGGGTTGCGCGTCGATCATGGCGCATGTGACGCGTCTGTATGGCCCCATGCCAGTCACCGATGAAGTGGGAGCCTATGCGCGCGCGGCGCGCGACATCGGCGTGCGCGTGACCTTCGCGCTATTCATGCGTGACCGAAATCCGCTGGTTTACGGCGATGAACAGGGTGTTCTGGCGAATTTGCCCGTTGAGGCCAGAAATGACATCGAGGCTATTTTTTCCTCGCCCATGCCTAGCGTGCGCGAACAAATCGAGAGGGTCGAGGCCTTGGCCGCAGCCCACGAAGGGCCGCTCTTCAATGTGCAATATGGCCCAAGTGGCGTTCAATGGTGTTCCGACGCCATGCTGGAGGCCATAGCGGAATCATCCCAAAGAACCGGGCGGCGCGTGCATATGCATCTTCTGGAGACGCCCTATCAACGCGCATGGGCCGACCGGGCCTATCCTCAGGGGGTGGTTCGCCACCTGCGAGATGTCGGCCTGTTGTCGCCGCGTCTCGCGCTGGCCCATTGCGTTCATGCGCGGCCGGACGAACTGGATATGATCGCCGAATCTGGCGCGGTCATCGTCACAAATCCCAGCTCAAATCTCCATTTGCGCTCGGGCGTCGCGCCGATCGCAGAAGCGATGAGGCGCGGCTGCCGTGTGGCGATGGGCGTGGACGCCTCCGCATTCGATGAAGACGATGATGCTTTGCGCGAAATGCGGCTCGGGCATTTCCTGCATGGGGGATGGGGGTTCGATGAAAATATTTCGCGCGAGGATTTTCTGGCGGCCATCGTCGCCAATGGCCGCTTCGCCAATGGAGCGCCCGGTTCCGGCGCCCTGACAGCCGGCGAGCCCGCGGACATTCTGATGCTGGACCTCGATCGGCTGGATCGCGATGCAATCATGCCGGTGGATCCGCTGGATCTGTTGTTCGCGCGCGCCAATCAATCGCATATCGCCAGGCTCGTCGTGAGCGGACGCATCGTCGTCGAAGGCGGCAGGCTGGTGGGCCTCGACCTTGACGCAATCCATTCAGAATTGCGCTCCCGACTGCGTGCTGGCATGCCCTCTCGCGCACGCTTTCTCTCGGCATGGCCGCATCTTGAGCCCGCCGTCGCGGCGTTTTATCGTAATGGCGGTGGGTGCTGCTGATCCGCCGCTGACCCCGGCGCCACGCCATCGGGCAAGGCGGCCGCATGGCGGGCGATCTCGCCGGTCGTCGTGATCCATATATCGTCTCGTCGCGCCGCGATATGCGCGAGGGCTCGGCGCAAATGCCGCAAACGATGGGGCTGGCCGACGATATAGGGATGAAGCGCAATGCCCATGACGAGGGGGGCGTCGCGGCTTTGTTCGAGCATTTCCTCGAATTGATCGATGATCATGTCGGCGAAGGCCGCTCCCTCCACGCGCCGCGCGATGATGGCGGGAATATCGTTGAGCTCCTGTGGATAGGGAACGCTGAGGATCCGTCCCCTGCGGGTGCGGAGCCAAACGGGTTGATCGTCCATGCACCAGTCCAGCAGGTAACGGTAGCCGGCCTCCTGCAACAAACTCGGCGTCTGCCGACTTTGCGAGATCCATGGGCCCAGCCACCCCTCGGGCGCCTTGCCTTCATGGCTGGTCAGGATTTTCGTCGCCTCCTCGATCAATGCACGTTCATCAGGCTCGCTGAGCACGCCCTGTTTCTCGGAATTCGTCCGGCCATGGCCGACGATCTCATCGCCGCGCTCACGGAACGCGCGCAGGAGGTCGGGCGCGAGATCATACATGGCTGAATTTGCGAGGACGGAGATCGGCCAGTTCAGTTGCTCGAAGAGGGACAGGAGACGCCAGGCCCCCACGCGGTTGCCCCAATCACGCCAGGCATAGTTCAGCACGTCCGGCTGTGGCCCCGATGGCGCGAGTTCAGCGCCGAGGCCTTCGCCAAAGGCGAAATGCTCGAGGTTCAAGGCCACATATACGGCGAGCCTCTTGCCGTTCGGCCATTCATAGACAGGCCTTCCGCGGATGCCGGAATACTCATAGAGCCCATGGGTGGGGAGGGAGCCGCCAAGCGGTTTGAAAGACATGATTGCGCCCTGAACTATAGCGCGGCTACGGGCGCTTGCGCGACGCCCCTGCGGCAAAGGTCATGCGCGACCCGCAAGGCGACATCCTCCCGCCAGGGAGCCGAGATGATCTGCACGCCCATGGGCAAGCGCTGCCCATCCATCCCTATGGGCGCGCAGACAACGGGCAGACCAATGAACGAAATCGGTTGGGTGAAGACGCCGAGATTGGGTCTGATCATCATCTCCACGCCGTCGAGAACCATCGTCTTCGCTCCAATCAACGGCGCGCGGCACGGCGTCGCCGGAGCGATGATGACGTCCACCTCCTCAAACAGCTTCACCACGGCGTCATGGAACCAGCGCCGAAACTTCTGGGCCTGCACGACCCAGGCCCCGGGAACCATGGCGCCCGCGATCAGGCGGTCGCGCACATCAGGATCGTAATCCATCGCGCGTGTGCGCAGGCGATCCACATGCAGGCTCGCGCCCTCGACCATGGTGATGAGATAGGCGGCGGCGCGGGCGCGGTGCGCCTCAGGCAATTCCACGACGCGCGCGGCGCCAAGCGCATGGGCCGCCGCGTCCACCGTGTCGAAGACCTCCCTGCCTGCGCCGCGTGCGAAATAGCCTCCAGCGCGGGCGATGCGCAGTCCCTTCAGGCCCTCGTCCAGGGCAGACGCCGTCGCCTGTGCGGGTCGATTCGCCTGCATGGGATCGCGCGCATCCTCGCCCTGCATCGCGTCATAAGCGAGCGCGAGATCAAGCGCCGAGCGGCCCATGGGTCCAAGGTGATCGAAACTCGACACAAAGGGAAAACTGCCTGCGCGCGAGAGGCGCCCATAGGTGGGCTTGAGGCCGAAGAGCCCGCAAAAGGATGAGGGGACGCGAATGGAGCCGTTGGTGTCGGACCCCAGAGTCAGATGGACCAGACCCGCCGCTGCGGCGGCGCCGGAACCACCGGAGGAGCCGCCTGACATATGCGCGGGATCATGCGGGTTGCGTGAAGGGCCATAGTGGGCGTTTTCGCCGGTGAAGTCATAGGCATATTCGCCCATGTTCAGCGCGCCCATGAGCACCGCGCCCTGCGCTTCAAGACGGCTGATGAGTGTGGCGTCAGCGCTGGCGGGAGCGTGGTCGCGGTTGATGCGTGAGCCCGCGAGCGTCACCTCGCCTGCGATGTCGTAAAGATTCTTGACTGCGAAGAGCGCCCCCGCCAGTGGGCCGCAATCCTCGCCTCGCGCGCGCCGCGCATCCAGCGACGCAGCCTGAGCACGCGCGCGCGCCGCTGTGACGCAGGTGAAGGCGCCGAGCGCCGAATCGTGGGCGGCGATGCGGGCGAGCGAGGCCTCGACCATCTGGATTGCGGTGAAGGCGCCGGCTTTGAAGCCAGCTGCCGCCTCAGCCGCCGTCATCATGGGGGAGGCGGCGCTCATGGCGTGAAGACCGGGGCGGGTTCCTGCTCATCGCCGAGCGGAAAATCCATGACAAGCGGGGCCATGCGATAAGCGACGGAGAGATGCTCGACGACGATCGGCAGGCCGTCCTGCGGAATGGAAAGCTCCAGGGCGGCCGCGGTCGCCTCGACGAGGCGCTCGATGTCTTTGGTCTCGATGGTCACGCCAATGCCTCCTGCAACCGCGCGAAGCTCGTCGCCCAGCCGATGATTCCGCCCTGGGCCACGATCATTTCGATGGCCGCCGTCTTGAACTGTGGAAAGTAACTCTCGGTCGCGTCGGTTACCAGCAAGCAGTCGAAGCCGCGGTCATTGGCCTCGCGCATGGAGGTTTGCACACAAACCTCGGTGGTCACGCCCGCGAAGACGAGATGGGTCACCCCTGCGCCCCGCAGCATGTCTTCACATGCGGTTGCGTAAAACATGCCCTTGCCCGGCTTGTCGATGACCATTTCGCCCTCCAGCGGCGCACATTCCGGCACGATCCCCGCCCCGGCTTCGCCGCGCACCAGCAGCCGCCCCATGGGCCCGACATCGCCAATGCGCAGGGCGCCCTTCCCGCGCAGGCGCTTCGCGGGCGGGCAGTCCGAGAGGTCGGGCAGGTGGCACTCGCGTGTATGCAGGATCGGCCAGCCCTTGGCGCGAAACAAAGCCAGAAGCGCCGAGACCGTCGGGATGATGGCCTGCAATTTCGTCACATCGTTGCCCAGGGCCTCGCCAAAACCACCGCATTCCACGAAGTCGCGCTGCATGTCGATGACCACGAGCGCGGTCCGACCGGGGTCGAGGGAGAAAGGATAAGGGCGTGCGGCGACTTCGATCATCACGCGTGCCCAGCCATATGCATGCCGATCGTGGCGCGGTCCGTCTCGCCGATGGGCGCCACATAAGTGATCGCGCCCTCCGACATGACGGCGACGCGATCCGCAAGCTCCAGGATCTCATCGAGATCTTCGGAGATCAGCAATACAGCGGCGCCGCGATTCCTCTGCTCCATGATCTGGGAGCGGATATCGGCGACGGATGCGAAATCGAGGCCGAAGCAGGGATTGGCCACGATCAGCACATCCACATCGCCCGATAATTCGCGCGCCAGCACGGCGCGTTGAACATTCCCGCCCGAAAGATCGCCGATGGCGGTGTCGGGCGATTGGGTCTTCACGCGATAGGCCGCGATCAGCTCGCGCGCTCTCGCCCGCATGGGCGCCGCCGAAAGCCACCATCCAAAAGATGCGTTCGGCGGCTTGTCGAAGCTGCGAAAGGCCATGTTCTCGGCCACGCTCATGCGTGGCACCGTGGCGTTTTTGAGCGGCTCCTCCGGTAAACCAAAAATCTTCAGCTTGAAGAAAGCTTCGCGTGTCGGCTCGAAGGGTTGATTGCGGATGAGAATGCGGCCATCGCTCAGGGGGCGCTGGCCTGACAGAACCTCCATCAACTGCGATTGACCGTTGCCGGAGACGCCGGCGACGCCGACGATCTCTCCGGCCCTGACTTTCAGATTGACGCAGTTGAGGACGTCTTTGTCCTCCTCACCTTTGGCCATCAGCGCAACCAGCTCCAGAACGGTGGCGCCTGTGGATTGCTCGGTGCGCTGGGCGCGGGTGGTGATCTGTGTGTCGCCGATCATCAGGCGCGCCATGTCGCCGGTGGACATATCCTCCACCCTGCCGCCGCCCACCATCCGGCCCCTGCGCAGCACCGTCAGATGATCGGCGAAAGCGGTGACCTCACGGAACTTGTGCGTGATCATCACCACCGAAATTTCCTTGCGGTCCGTCATGCCGCGCAGCAGGCCGAGGATCTCGTCGGCTTCATTGGGGGTGAGGACAGAGGTTGGTTCGTCGAGAATGAGCAGGCGCTGATCCAGATAAAGCAATTTCAGAATTTCCAGCTTCTGCTTCTCGCCCGCCGCCAGCGAAGCGACGGGAACGTCGAGGGGGGCGCGGAAGGGCATGCGGTCGAGAAAGTCGGCGAGGCGCTGCTTTTCTTTCTTCCAGTCGATGATCGCTGGCGCATCGGCGCGGCTGATGACGAGGTTCTCAGCGCCGGTCAGCGACGGAACAAGAGTGAAATGCTGATAGACCATGCCAAGGCCCAAGGCGCGGGCGTCGCGTGGATTGCGGATCTCCACCGCCTCGCCATTCAACCGCAGCGCTCCGGACTCCGCGCGGTAAAAGCCCATGATGCATTTCACCAGGGTGGATTTTCCTGCGCCATTTTCACCAAGCAGCGCATGGAACGAGCCCGGCTCAACCGTGAAGGAGACATCGTCCAGCGCGATCAGCGAACCGAAAGTCTTGGTCATGCGCGAGGCGTCCAGCCCGAGAGCGCGCACCGCTGCGGGCTCGATCAGTGGCTCTGCCATCATTGCTTTGGGGGCGCCCATGGTGAACTCCGCTCAGGGCAAATGTTCGAGGAACAGATCTGACGACGCGACAGCGCCAAAGACGCCGCCTTGCATCTTGATCATCTTGATCGCGGCCATATGGTTGCCGTGATCGGTGGCGCCGCAGCAGTCCTCCAGCAGCAAACACTCAAAGCCCCGGTCATTGGCTTCACGCATGGTGGTGTGGACGCAGACATCGGTTGTTATGCCGGAGAGCACGAGATTGCGAATGCCCCGGCTCCGCAAAACCAATTCAAGATCCGTGGCGCAAAACGATCCCTTGCCGGGCTTGTCGATGATGGCCTCCCCGGCCAAAGGCGCGAGCTCTGGAATGATCTCCCACCCCGGTTCGCCCCGCACCAGAATCCGCCCACAAGGTCCGGGATCGCCAATGCCTGCGCCGATGCGTTGCGAGCGCCAACGCTTGTTCGCGGGCAGATCGCTGAGATCAGGCCGGTGGCCTTCGCGCGTGTGGAGAATGGGATAGGCTTTGTCACGCAAGGCGGCGAGCACACGCGCTATGGGCTTGATCGGCGCACGGGTGAGAGAAATGTCATATCCCATGGAGTCGACATAACCGCCCTTGCCGCAGAAATCTGTCTGCATGTCGATGACGATGAAAGCGGTCGTCTCCGGCGACAGGCTCCCATCAAAAGGCCAGGGATAGGGATCGGCGGGAATGGTCCTCATGGTGTCGCTCATTTGGTGATCGAGAGTTCGCCAGGCGCTTCGCGGGCGGCCTGTTTGGAGCCGGCCGAGCCGACCATGATGAGCAAGGTCAGGATATAGGGGGCCGCGTTGAAGAAATAATATCCCTGGGTCACGCCGACAGATTGCAGCGCCGGACCAATGGCGCCCGTCGCGCCAAAAAGAAGGGCGGCGGCGACGCAGCGCAGCGGGTTCCATCGGGCGAAGATCACGAGCGCCACCGCCATAAGGCCCTGACCGGACGACAGGCCCTGATTCCACGAGCCCGGATAGTAAAGCGACAGAAATGCGCCCCCTATGCCCGCGAGAAATCCGCCGCCCGCGGTGGCGAGGAAACGAACGAGATCGACGGAAACGCCCATGGCGCGGGCTGCAGGCGCGCTATCGCCGCTCATGCGGACGAGAAGGCCCCAACGCGTGTTGGCGAAGGCCCACCACATGCAGAAGGCGATGATGACGCCCACGATCAGAAGCGGATTGATCTGCAAGGCGGTGGCGAGTTTTGCGTCGCCCGTCCATGCGCCAAGCGACAGGGGTTCAAGGCGTGGCGCAGTCGGCTGAATATAGGCCTTGCCGAAAAAGAAGGCGATGCCGGTGCCGAACAGCATCATGGCGATCCCTATGGCGATGTCGTTGACGCGCGGCAATTTGCAGACGAAGCCATGTATGGCCCCCAGCACAGCGCCAGCCCCGCCTGCGGCCAGAACGCCCAGCCATGGCGAGCCCGAATGATAGGATGTGGCGTATGCGACGACCGCCCCAAGAACCAGCGTTCCCTCAAGCCCCAGATTCACGCGGCCGGATTTCTCGGTGAGACACTCGCCGAGCGCCACAAACATGAAGGGCGTCGAGACGCGCAGGGCGCCGCCGAGCAGGGCGATCAGGACTGTCGTGATAAGACCGTCATTCATGTGCGGTCCCTTCCCTCGTCAATGCGGAAGAAGGCGAAGCGTCCATAGAGCGTCTCGGAAACCAGCAGAATGACGAATGTCATGCCTTGCAGCACCAGCACGGTGGCGTCGGGCAGATCCATTCGCCGCTGCACAAGTCCGCCCGAAGCGACGATGCCCCCGAACATGATGGCCACGACGATGATGGCGATCGGGTTATGTCGTGCAAGGAAGGAGACGAGGATCCCGGTGAAGCCATAGCCTGCGGCTATGGAGGCGTTGGCGCGTCCCTGGATCGCAGCGACCTCGAAGAAACCCGCAAGGCCCGCACAAGCGCCAGCCAGCATCGAGCAGATGACGATGAGTTTGCCGACCGGCAGACCTTGCGCCATGGCTGCGCGGGGGTTGCCGCCTGTGACGCGCGCAGCAAAGCCGAACGTCGTCCGCGTCATCAGGATATGCAGCAGGATGGCGATGAGGATGCCGGCTGCGAATCCCCAATGCACATCCGTGCCGGGGATTTTGCCGACCATGTAAGCGTCGCCAAGCGGCTTGGTGGAGGGCTTGTTTGGATTGGTGAGATCCCGCAGAGCCCCTTCCACGAAGAAGTTCATCACGGCTATGCCGATATAGGTCAGCAGCAAGGAGGAGATGGTTTCATTGACCCCGCGCGCGTGGCGCAAAAATCCGGCAAGCCCGATCCAGACGCCGCCCGTAAGCGCGCCGACCAAAGCCATGATCATGAGCGTGGGCATGGGCGATATGCGGTCGAGCATTGGGATGGCGATGGCAGCGGAGGTGAAGCCTCCGATGACAAGCGCGCCTTCGCCGCCGATCATGACCAGTCCGATGCGCGCTGGAATCGCGACCGCCAGAGCCGTGAAGATCAGGGGCGCCGCACGCTGCAAGGTGTTCTGAATGGAAAAAGCCGAGCCGAAGCCGCCGCGATGCACGAGCTCGAAGAAGACGAGCGGCGCCTTGCCGATCGCAAGCAGAAACAGCGAAAAGGCGACGGCGGATATGACCAGCGCAATGACGGGGATCGCGATATATTCGCTGTCGCGACGGAGCCGCTGCAGAACGCCCCGCCACGGCGAAGGCTCCATCGGATTCTCCCGAGCGACGCTCGAAGTTTCACTCACTGACGACCTCCCGAGAACGGAAGCGGCGCAAACCGCTTCCTTTCTCTTTGTTTGCTCAGGCGACCTCGACGCACTTCGCGTCGCCGCGCCTGCAACCCTGTGCGTGACGGATCAGGTGATCGAGCCAATCACGCCTTCCAGCAGATAGTTCATCTGATCGAGGTAGGGGTCATAGTTGTCATAGGTCTTGTCGATGACGAGGTTGCCCTTGTTGTCCTTGAGGGGCCCGACATAGATCGGCTTCTTGGCCTTCAGATCCGCAATGGCGGCGGTGGCGGCCTTGCGGGCCTCCTCGCTGGCGCCGGCGCCGAACGGAGTGTTCATGACCATGTCGGTGTCATAACCGCCCGCGAGCATGTTGGGCAGGGGCTCGCCCTTGGCGACCTTGTCCGCATAGATCTTGTAGATCGTCTCCCACTTGTATTCGGCGCCGGTGAGGAAGCCCTTGGGCGCCAAGGGGGCTTGCGAGGCATTATGGCCGCAGCTCTTCACGCCGCGCTTCTCGGCGGTCTCAATGACGACCTTGGGACCGTCCACATGGCAGGTGATGACGTCGCAGCCCGCGTCGACCAGCGCATTGGTGGCTTCGGCCTCGCGCACCGGCAAGGACCAGTCGCCGGTGAAGATCACCTGAACGACCGCATTCGGATTCACCTTGCGCGCGCCAAGCAGGAAGGAGTTGATGTTGCTCAGCACCGAGGCGATCGGCTTCGCCGCCACAAAACCAAGCTTGTTGGACTTGGTGGAGAGGCCCGCCGCCACGCCGTTCACATAGTGGGCCTGATTGAGATAGCCAAAATAGCTGCCGAGATTCTTGGGATGCTTGGATCCATCCCAGAGGGGCGCGGCATGACGGAATTCGACCTTGGGATATTTCTTGGCCAGGTCGATCATGAAGGGCGTGAAGTAACCGAAGGAGGTGCCGAGCACGATGTTCGCGCCATCGAGGTTCACCATGGATTCCATCGACTTGGAGCAGGCGTCCGTCTCCGGAACATTCTCTTCTTCAACCGCCTTGACGCCCGCGACCGCCTTGAGGCCCTTGATCGCGACCGCATGGGCCTGGTTCCACCCGAAGTCATCGCGGGGGCCGACATAAACGATGCCAAGCGTCACGCCCGCAGCCAGAGCAGGCGTGCTGGCGCCGGCCAGAAGACCCGAAGCGCCCATGGCCCCGGCGCCGTGCATGAATTGACGGCGAGAGATTCGGAATTCACTCATCGAAAAGCTCCTGTTCCACATCGGCCGCGCCCCCGGCGCTTCTTCTGCCGGAATCTGTGAAAGCAAGCGGGGCGCCAGAACCAGGCTTCAGGCAGGAGTCATGGGAGCGCCTTTGCAATCGGCTCCATAACGAGCCTTGAAACCGCGCTCCGCGCGCCAAAGCAGGCGAAGAATTGCCCGGCTCGAATTCATACAATTCGGTTAGATGCTTGAAATTGCCGCAGCCAGGGAATTGGCGCCTAGAATTTCAGCATAAATGAGTTGAAAACAGGCTCAGTCCGGCGCCTCGTTGTTTCAGGGCGCGCCAACCCAGGGATCCAGCTCCCGATAATCCGGAGGAGCCGTATCGATCGCACGGCCTTTGACGAGCACGGTGCGATCCGATTGGGGCCTAGCGTTCATTTCGTTGAAGCTGCGCGCCCGCAGGATGATTAAATCTGCAGCCAGTCCAGCCTCCAGCCGCCCATGGTCGGGCAAACCCATGACCTGCGCGGGCGTGCTGGCGACAAGGCGCAGCCAATCTGGCTTGCCATGATCGAGTTGGAGAATGCGGACGGATTCGCGATAGACCTCCAGCAGATCGAGATCGCCATAGGCATAAAACGGGTCGCGGGTATTGTCGCTCGCCACCGACACCGAGACCCCCGCCGCAGCAAATTCATGCACAGTGGTGACGCCGCGCCAGCGCGGCGTGCGGTTCGCAGCGCGGCCCATGAGATACATATTGCAGATGGGCAGCGACACGATGCTCAGTCCAGCGTCCGCCACACGTTTGATCGTTTCTTCCCGCTCCGAATCCGGCGCCAGCGCCAGGGAACAGCAGTGACCCGCGACGACGCGCCCGGCGAACCCCGTCGACTGAACCGCATCTGCAATGGCGCCGAGGGTGCGCGCCTCCCGCTCATCGGTTTCATCGACATGGAAATCAAGGTCAAGCCCATTGGCGGCGGCAGCCTCGAAGAGACGAGACAGGGCGAGACGGCAGCGGTCATCCACTGATCCCAGAAAGGTCATGCCCCCGAGGACGCCGCCGTGATGAGCCACGCGGGCGACCAACGCGCGGAACATGGGTTCATCATCCAGCGCATAATCGATTGGAAAAAGGGCGACGGCCTGAAGATCGATCCGGCCTTTCCACATCTCGCGCAACTCTGCGAAAACAGGCCAGGAGATGGCCGCCTGTTTGCCCAGGGAGTCTATGTGGGTGCGCACAGCCCTTGTGCCATGGGCATAGGCGCAACGAAGCGCGAAATCCATGCGGGCGCGGACATCATCCGCATTCCAGTTCGCGGCCCGGTCTTCCATCACGCTGATGCGCGCGCCCCCATGGGTGCCGTCGGGATTGGCGCGGCGCGGCCAGATGTGTCCCTTGTCGAGATGGGTGTGCAGATCGACAAGGCGCGGCAGCACAATGCCCTGATCGCAATCAACCACCGGGGCTGCGACCCCCAGGGTTCCCGGGGCCGCGATGTCAGCGATCCGCCCGCCGCGTATGAACAGGTCGCAAGCGCCGAGCCCTTCGCCTGCAGCCGGCAGAGGGCTCGCCGTCGTGAGGCAAAGCGGAACCCGCGCATGGGAGAGCACGAATTCATCGGTCTGGGGAAAAGACAGCATATGCGAGGCCATTGATGCTCCGTGACGACAGGATTGCTTGCGGCGCCGAGAGCTGCCGAGTCGCTCGACAGCATTCCATCACGCGTCATTTCATAGCGGTCACCTCGACCTCCACCTTGAACTGCGGCAAGGTGAAACCCGAGACGATGACGAGCGTGGACGCGAAGATTGGCTTGGCGACATAGCGCGCCCGCACAGCGCCATAAATCGGGAAATAGGCGCGATCCGTCACAAAGCCCGTAAAGCGCACGACGTCATCAAAGCTCATGCCTGCATTGGCAAGGATGGCCTTGATGTTCTCGAAACACAGAACGGCCTGCGCCTCCACATCCTCAGGGATTTCCCCATTCAGACTGGCGCCCAACTGGCCGGAGGCGAAAAGCATGCGGGAGCCCACAGGCGCGACCACCCCATGGCTATAGGGCGCCAAAGGCGGGGCGATTTCGGGCGGATTGATGGGGATGCGCATTGATGCTGCTCCTCTTGCGTCCTGCGCTCGATCAGGCGCCCGCCGACGACGGCGCCTCAAATCCGGTGGATGGCGCGACGAAGCCGAAGATTTGCTTGATGTTGTAGAGCGTCGCCTGCCAGCAAAAGTCAGGCGAGGTGGTGGCGGCGCAATCCTCGATGAGGATTGTGTCGTATCCCAGAAAATTGGCGTCGGCGAGCGTATGCAACACGCATTGATCTGCATTGACGCCGCCGAACAGCAAGGTCTTCACATCGAGATTGCGCAAAATAGAATCGAGCGGCGTATCCCAGAATCCCGACATCCGATGCTTCAGGACATGAATGTCCGAAGCCTCCTGATGCAGTTCATCGACGATCTGCGCGGACCAGCTTCCCTCGGTCAAAACAGGTGAGCCCGTCTTCGGCAGGGGGTCGCCGAGACCTGTTCCACATCCCGAACCGTCATAGACATGCAGCAGGGCAGGCGAGAGATTCTTTTTGTCAGGCCTCGCGCCCCAGTTCAACCAGATGACCGGCACGCCGAGGGCGCGCAGTTGCGGCAAAAAGGTGTTAAGCGGCGCAATGGGCTTGCGCGCCGGGGTTATATCCACGCCGATCGAGGCCAGCCAACCGTCCCCGTGGCAAAAATCATTCTGCATGTCGACAACGATCATCGCGGTTCGCGCATAATCAATTTTAATGGGCTTGGGCTGCGCCTGCACCAATACGGGAATGGGGACCCGAACCGGCCTCACAAGGTCCGCCTGATCCGCGCTGACGCGCCATGAAGCGGGAGATGAAGCGCCGATGGACCTGAGCGCGGATGCAGATGCTGAGGTGTTCATATGCGCTCCCTGCCGTTTGGGGTGACGACACCTTCGGGTTTGCTTGCCTCTTGTGGCAAGGGACTTGCTTCTTGCGAGGCCCAAGGCTTCTCAACCGGAGCAATCCTATGACCCGATCCCCTTTCATCGCGCGCCGCGCCGCTGATTACGAAACATTCCGCATCGCGCCTCAGGACACCAATCGCATGGCGGTGATCGCCGACCCCATTCGCGACAAGGTGCCATTCACCGCCATCATCGAAATTTTCGATCCCCACGGAAAGACGCCGCCCAACACCCACCAGGAGGCGTTTGAATTGTTTCATGTGCTCGCGGGAAGCGGCGTCGCCTACTGCAACGGGGAAAGCTTTGCGATCGCTCGCGGCGATAGTTTCGTCGTGCGGCCAGGCCATGAACATGTGATTGAAAATCCCAATGACGACCATCTCTATTGCCTGACAGTGATGATGCCTAACGAAGGTTTCGCCGAACTGATTCATGCAGGCGTCAAGCAAGGCCTGGACGCCCACGACCTCAAGATGATCGCGGGCGACAATCGTTCATGAGAGGTCTGAAAGCGGGAATTCCGTCACATCCCGCAACAATTCGATGAACCCAAGCGCCTGATGCTCGGCCGTGAGGCGCCCCTTTTCCGCCGTTGAAAGCGTTGCGTCTCCCGCCGCGCCATCCGGGTTGATGTCGCCGGCCATCCAGCCATAGGCGGGCATGCCGGTCGTGCGCAGCCGCTTGTAACGCTGCTCCATGTCAATGGCTGTGGAGACGAAGTTCCGGGCCTTGTCCATCCGCACCAGTTCCGGCCGAAAGTGGAGAATGAGCGAGGTCTCGATGTCGCCGGCATGAATGCCATGCGCATCCTCCACCGGGGTGTACATGCCCGCGGGAACGCCGAACCTGCGCCAGGACGTATGAACGCAGAAAAGGCCGCAGCGCACCCTTAATTCGCGCGCGACCACCGCCAACAGATCTGCGTTTCCGCCATGGGAGTTCACAAAGACCAGCTTGCGAAGACCCGCGCGATGGACGGATTCCCCAAGTTCAACCCACATCGCCAGAGCGCTTTGCGCCGAGAAGGTGAGCGTTCCCGGCGAGCGAATATGCTCGTTTGATTTGCCCACGGGCATGATGGGCAGGAAGAGCACATCAAGCGCATCGGGCAGGCGCGCCACCACTTCGCGCACCATGCCTTCGCCAATGAGCGTATCGGTTGCGACGGGCAGATGAGGGCCATGTTGCTCCTGCGCGGCGATCGGCGCCACGGCAACAGTGCGGTCTGGATCCAGTGTTTCGAAATCCTTGGTGGTCAGGTCGCCCCAATAACGCCAGCGCATGTGCGATCTTCCTTTAAACGGTGTCTGATTTTGGTGTGAATGTGCGCATCTTCCCGGGATTCAGCAAGCCTTGAGGGTCGACGTCGTGCTTGAAGCCGAGCTGATCGGCGTCGGCGCGCTTGTGACGGCTGCCGTCTTCGAGCGTGATCACATGGGGATTGGCGACAAACACGCCCCGCGCCTCATAGGCCGCGATCATGTCATTGATGCGGGGCGCGGTTGAGCACCGAATGACCGGCAAGGCGCTGGCGGTCAGCCGGCCTCCAAAGCGGATGAATTCGAGGTGCTGCATCTGTTCATCCCCAAACAGAGCGCTTGTTTCACGCACAGATTCCGCAAGACGATCATGAGGGAACAAACACTGGAGATAGGTGACGCTCCGATCGGTCTTGAGGACATTCAGCGTCGTATGGTTCCAGGCGTATTCATAAATCGGCGCATGCCCGGGCGACTCGTCGAAGTCCTCCTCATGGACGACGGCGCCGCGCTCCGCGATCAAGGCCTTGAAATAGGGGATGAAGGGCTTGGCGATCATGCAGAGCAAGACGCTCGCCCCATCGGCCACCTTATCGGCGATCCCAGCGAAATGGGCCGGAAGCGGCGCCTCGCAGGCGGAGACGAGTTTCTTCACGATGCCATCGGCCAGCGCGATTTCGTGGCCCACTTGAACGGCCGTCGCATAATCCGTGAAGGAGATGACGAGATCTACCCAGTCCCACTTCGGCGCCAATGGCATGTCAAGGCGCGTGATGATGCCTGTCGTGCCGTAGGCGCGATTGATCTTTTGCGCTGCGTCGGCGGAGAGGTCGAGCACGCGAGGCTCGCGCTCCAGGGTCACGACACGCGCGCCCAGAATATTGCCAGGCTCCCTCAGGCCGCCATAGGTGATCGACCCCACCCCGCCAGACCCGCCGGCGACAAAGCCCCCAATGGTCGCCGTGCGCTTTGTGGAGGGATGCATGCGAAGCTCCCAGCCGGAGGCCGCAAGGCTCGCGTCGATGTCGACCATCCGGGCGCCCGCTTCAACGCGCACCATGCCGGGGGCATGGGAGATGATCTTCGTCATGCCGATCATGTCGATGACGACCCCGCCCTCCATGGGAACGCATTGACCATAATTGCCGGTTCCCGCGCCGCGCGGGGTGAGCGGAACGCCGTGACGGGCGCAGGCGGCGGCGATGCGCACGACATCTTCCTCGTGCCGCGGTGCGACGACCGCATCGGCGACTTTGCCTGCGAGTTGCTCGTTTAGAATCGGGCTATACCAGAAGTAATCCCGCGATTTGCGGCGAATGGCCACGGGCTCCCCAACAATGGGGACGCCCGAGAGGTCGCCAAGGACGCGCTCGACCGCGCGCAGGCGGGTGGTGGCGACTTCATCAGCACTCAGCGTGTTCATCGTGCGACCTCTGTCTCACCGTGGCTTTGCAGCAATTCAAACAATCTGCGGCGCATGATCATGCCAGGGCGATCAGAAGGCATGTGCATCTCCAGCTTCCGGCTCATGTCCACGATCGCGTCAGGATCCGTCGATTCCAGCGCATCCCTGTCTTCGGCGATGATCGCAGCGTCCCAGTCGATCAGTTCCTGGGTGGAGCAATCCGCCTCGCTGTCGTTGCGATAGAGGATTTGCACGACCTGGATCGATCCATCGTCAATGGGCGTCGCGCAATTGAAGATGATATGTCGAATCCCCGAGGGATATTCCATGTCAAGACGACGGCAGAAGGGCATGAACCATTTGTTGCGCATATGCCTCGTCGTGACAGCGCTCGTCGTGCCGGTGATCCGCGCCGCATGGGGCGGATTGACAACCTCGACGATGGTCTCCGCCTCGAAGCCGTAATCCGTTTCGACGATTTCATATTTCTCGGGCTTCGGCCGGTTCACGTCGCCGAACGTGCCTTTATGGACAAAGGCGAAATGCGCATTGTCGAAGGAATTCTCCATCAGACGCAGGGAGGAGGTGTTCCATTTGTCGTAGAACTGGTGGATCTGGCGATAGCCGGGCATGACCGCCTCCGGCACATCGGGAATGTCGCTCAAGGGATCATCAAGAGCCACCCAGACATAACCGTAACGCTCTTTCGCCCGGAAAGCTCTCGTCCGTCCCTCGGGCAACGGCTGCTCTGGTGGAAATTGCGGAATGGCCGCCAGCTTGCCCGATGAATCATAGGACCAGCCGTGATAGGCGCAGATGATATGGCCATCCCGCACCCACCCTTTCGAGAGCTTCGCCGTGCGATGGCAGCAGCGGTCGGCAAGCGCCGCAGGGGCGCCGTCAGGCCCGAGAAACAGCACGATGTTTTCACCCAGAAGGGTGAAGGGCTGCGGTCCGTCGCGAAGGGATTCGATGGGCCTTGTCGCGTACCAGAATCTGCGAAGAACCGCCTGACGAGTGTTGAGCATGATGTCCTCTTTGACGGGGTTCAGGCCTCGCGCGCGACTTCACTCTCGTGCCAGCCGCCAAGCGCAAGCTTTGAAAGCCAGGCCATGAGAAGGAAAAGCGACACACCGGCGAATGCGATCAGAAACAAGGCTGCAAACATCCGGGGAATATCGAGCTGAAAGCCGGATTGGAGGATTTCATAAGCGAGCCCTGAGCCGCGCCCGCCTGTGCCTGCGACGAATTCAGCGACCACCGCGCCGATCAGCGCAAGACCGCTGGATATGCGCAAGCCCGCAAAGAAAAAGGGGAGCGCGCTCGGGATCCTCAATCGCAGCAGGGTGGCGGTGCGGCCCGCGCGGTTCATGCGGAACAGATTCGCCAGCCCCTGATCGACGCTGCGCAAACCGATGGTCGTGTTGGAGATCATCGGAAAAAGCGCGACCAGCGTGGCGCAGACGGTCAACGCGGCCTGTGTGTTCTTGACAAGAATGATGATGAGCGGCGCCACAGCCACCACCGGCGTCACCTGCAGCAGGACCGCATAGGGAAACAGGCTGATCTCAAGAAACCGGCTCTGCACGAAGAGAAAAGCGATGAGGGTTCCCAGCACCACCGCGCAGAGGAAAGCCTGAAAGGTGATGCGCATCGTGACCCAAAGGGCGCCGAGCAGCGTCGGCGCGTCATTCATGAGAGAACGAGCGATGTCCGAGGGTTTGGGAAACAGGAAGACGGGCACCTGCCAGTGGCGACAGGCAAGCTCCCAACCGCCAATAAGAAAGGCTCCAACGAGGATCGGCGCCGCCAGACGCACGAAACGCTCGGATTCCATGAGGGGCTTCATGGCGACGCTCGCACAGGAGAGGGAAGGGAGGCGTCAGCAAGCCAGGCGGAGAGCTGTCGGCACAGATCGGCGAAGCGCGCTGAATTGCGGAAGGCTTCGCCACGCGGCTGCGGCTCGTCGATCTCCATGACGCGGTAGATGCGCCCGGGTCGAGCCGCCATCACAACCACGCGCGTCGACAGGAAGACGGCCTCGTAGATCGAATGGGTGACGAAGACGCAAGTGAGCTTGCGCTCCCACCATAAGGCCAGAAGATCCGAATCGAGGCGGTTGCGGGTGAATTCATCGAGCGCGCCAAAGGGCTCATCCATCAACAACAGATCCGGATTTGTCACGAGGGCCCGAGCGATGGAGACACGCATGCGCATGCCCCCTGACAATTGGCGGGGATAGCGGTTTTCGAAGCCCTCAAGCCCCACGCGCTTCAAAGCCTCGGCGACCCGCGGCTTTGATTGCGCGCTCGGCACACCCGCAAGATCAAGAGGCAAGCTTACATTGCTGGAGATGCGCGCCCAGGGCATGAGCGTGGCGTCTTGAAACACAAAGGCGAGACGCCTGCCCTCTCCACCAACCTGATCAAAGCCCCCGCGCCACCATTGCAGGCGCCCATCCGTTGGATCGATCAGATTGGCGACCAATTTCAGCAAGGTGCTTTTGCCGCAACCGGAAGGCCCGATCAACGTCAGAAATTCACCAGGCGCGATGGACAGATCGACAGGCGCAAGCGCTTCAGTCCCATCCGCATAAATCTTATTCGCGGAGAGAACATCGACGATGCTTGGCTTTCTTGAAGGCGAAGCGGTCGCCTCGTGTGAAGTGACCGCCTCTTCATGGTTCAGGGCGAGCATTTTGAGATCCGATCACGGAACGATCTTGAGGTCTTTGACAAAGCGGTCGGTGAAGCCCGCCTTCCAGTCCACCTCAGGCTTCAGCAGGCCTCCCGCCACAAGGAAGTCATAGGTTTGCTTCCACCGCGCTTCCGTCATCATGCCGATGCCGAGGGTGGCGGCGTCCCCGCCATCCACAGCCTTGATGCGCTTGAGGGTGGCCAGCGCATATTCGATCTGATCGTCGCGCATCTTGGGGTTATCCGCCTTGATGAGGGCGTTCGCCGGCGCAGGGTTTTTCAGATAATCGCTCCAGCCTTCCAGCGATGCCTTCACAAAGCGCGCGGCGACGTCAGGGTTCTTTTCGAGGAAGCCACGCGTGACGACCATGGTCGTTCCATAGGGCGGATAGCCCTGCTCGGCGAACAGATAGAATTTCTGCTTCAAACCCATCTGCGTGGCGGCATAGGGCTCGGAGGAGACATAGCCCTGCTGCACCGTATTGTTATCGGCTGCAAAGGGTTGAAGATTGAATGTGTAAGGCTTCAGCTGATCGTCAGACAGGCCATATTTTGATTTCAACCAGGGCCAGAACGTCATCCGGCTGGAGGCTGCGATCAAAATGGTCTTGCCCTTCATATCGCCCAGACCCGAGACATCCTCATGGGTCATCATGCCCTGCAGGTCGAACTGAAAGGATGCAGCGATGGTTGTGATGGGGATGTTTTGTTCAAGCGCCTTCAGAACCTGAATGTCATAGCCCATCATGATGTCGGTTTCGCCCGCCAACAGGAGTTGCAAGGCGTTGACCTGCGGCCCACCCATCTTGATGGTCACATCCAGGCCCGCTTTCTCGTAAATGCCTGTGGCCTTGGCTTGATAGAAGCCGCCGTGTTCGGCCTGCGCAAACCAGCTCGTCAGAAAGGTGACCTTGTCGGCGGCCCCGGCTGCGCAAATGGATGCGCCGAGGACAAGGCCGGACACTGCAGCGCGAAGGCTCAGTCGGCCAAGCAGGTTGGTCATGGATCGCGAATGATGTTTGCTCGCCATTGTCTCGCCTCTCGGTCAGAAGGATGGGTCTCACCTGTCTGCTCGAAAGCAAAGGCGGCGCCAGCGGATCAATGGATGACTCTTCGCTGGCGTCCCTCCGTTCGCCCGTCTTTTTGGCGCGCGGGCGCCCGCAATTTGCGCAGGCTGACCGAAAATCGTTCAGCGGGGGAGTTGGGAATGCCTGTTAGCGCCGCCATCGGGCTCAAAAATCCGGCTGGCATATGCGTTGCTCGCCACCTCAGCGCACGCGTCCCGCGTTGGAGCGCCTCACATGTATGCGATCTCTGCCCTTTGCCATGATCTTGGTGACATTCCCCACACCACAGATCCCATGACCCTTCGGCGCAAGAGCCGCGATCAATTCGTCATCAGCCCGCTTCTGCGCAGCGAATTGGCGGGGAACATCGCCGACCTCGTGGTGACGCCTCGCGACAAGGCTGAACTTGCGCATGCCGTCGGCGCGGCTGTCAGGCATCGCATCCCCATCACGCCGCGGGGAGGCGGGACGGCCAATTATGGGCAGAGCGTGCCGCTGCGGGGCGGCGTGGTCATGGACATGACCGAGCTCGGCGCAATCCTGAGCATTGGGCAAGGGGTCATCCGCGCACAGGCCGGAGCCAATATGGCGCATATGGAGGCTGCGGCCCGCGCCAAGGGGTGGGAGTTGCGGATTTTCCCGTCAACCATCGCCTCATCGACCATCGGGGGCTTTGTGGCCGGCGGCAGCGGCGGCGTGGGTTCAGCGATGTGGGGCATGCTGCGTGACCGCGGCAATATAGGCGCGGTGGAGGTCATGAGCGCCGAGGAGACGCCGCGCCTTCTTGAAATCAGCGGCGACGACATTGAACTGGTGCATCACGCCTATGGCGCGAATGCGATCATCACGGAAATAGAGATGCCGCTTGGGCCCGCCTGGGACTGGCGCGCCTGCATCGTCGCCTTTCCAGATTTTGATGGCGCGTTGCGCTTTGGCGCGCAGCTTGCGCGCGAAACCGGCATATTGCGTCGGCTGGCCTCGGTTCATGAATGGCCCATTCCCAGCCTGATGCGCGATCTGAACGGCGTGGTTCCAGACGGCCATTCCATGGTGATCTCTTTCATCGCGCCCCCAAGCCTTGCGAGTTTTCAGTCCATGGTGGTGGAGTTTGGCGGGCGCGTCGTCGCCGATCACGGGCTTGATGAGGCCCCCTTCGGCGCGCCCCTGCATGAATTCTGCTATGGCCACGGATTGCGTCAAATCCAGAAGTCAGTCCCTGCCTATACGGGATTGCAGGGGATGTTCCGCGGTCCTGGAATGTTGGAGACCATTGCGGCGGTGCACGAGAAGACAGGGCCCGAAGAGCCCTTTCGCCTTGAAATGTTCTGGAGCGATGGCGAGGTGGTCGCCATGGGTTCGCCGCAGATCACCTATCGCGATCCCAAGCAGATGGCGGATCTGGTGGCCCTTATTCAGGCGAGCGGCGGCGGCGTCGCAAATTCCCATACGACAGGCGTGCGCGAGGTTGGGATCAAGAGGATCACGCCCCGCGATGTGGCGTTCAAGCGAGACATGGATCCTTTCGATCTCCTCAACCCCGGCAAGCTCAATCTGGACGGGGTGCAGGAAACAAACTTGCCGACATCGGGCTGGCGGTTCCGGGCGCGCGCCTGAGCTGAACGCAATGGTCGACCTGCTCCAGAGCCATCCGGTTTGCCAGGTCATCAAACCTCGGCTTTGGGATCACAGACCTGCGGCGCTCAGTTTTTCAGTGAAGAGCGCCCGCCTTTTGAATCGCCTCCCAGATTTTCGCAGGAGTCGCGGGCATCATGATGTTGCGGATTCCCAGCGGCGCCAGCGCATCATTGATCGCATTCATCACCGCTGGCAGAGCTCCCACCGTGCCGCATTCGCCCGCGCCTTTGACGCCCAGCGGATTGGTCTTGGTGGGGATGGGGTTGCGGTCGATGTCGATGCGCGGAAACACATCCGCGTGGGGCATCGCGTAATCCATGAACGAGCCTGACAGCATCTGGCCGGTGTCCGATTCATAGACGACCTGCTCCATCATCGCTTGTCCGGCCGCCTGGGCGATGCCCCCAAGCACCTGACCATCCACCAGCATCGGATTGAGTTCGACGCCTACGTCATGGGCCGCCGTGTAGCGGTCAATCGTCACCACGCCGGTCTCAGGATCGATCTCCACCTCGCAGACATGGCTGGAATTGGGAACATTGCCAGTCTGCGGCGACCAGGTGGCTGTTTCATAAAGGCCGATCTCGATGTCCTCTGGCAAGCGCGCGGGATTGAAGGCGATCTTCACCACCTCCGGGAAATCGATTCCATGGTCCGTGCCCGAAACGCTGAAGCGGCCATTATCGAAGATGAGGTCTGCTGCATTGGCCTCCAGCACATGGGCGGCGATGCGCCTTGCCTTGGCGATCACTTTTTCGACCGCTTTGAAGACCACCGTGCCGCCGATCGTGGCGGTGCGCGCAGCGCCGGTGCCAGTGCCCCAGGACAGCTTGTCGGTGTCGCCCTCTATGACCCGGATCATCTGGGAGTCGAGGCCCAGCTTGTCGCTGACGATCTGGGTGTAGATGGTCTCATGGCTCTGACCGCCGGCAGTCGAGCCCACAAGGATCGTCAGGTGGCCGCCCGGGTCAAAGCGCAGTTCAGCGGCCTCGGGCGAGGGCCCTGCGGAGGGATCGATGCTGCTGGAGACGCCGACGCCGCGCAGCAGGCCCCGCTTGCGCGACTCTTCCTTGCGCGAAGCGACGCCCGCGTAATCGGCCCTGGCGAGGGCCTTTTCGAGCAAGGCCGGGAAGTCGCCGCAGTCATAGACCTCGCCGACCACAGATTTATAGGGCATGGACGCAGCCGGAATCAGATTGCGGCGGCGGATCTCCGCCTGGTCCATGCCAAGTTCACGCGCAGCCATGTCCACCAGACGCTCGATGACATAGGCGCTCGGCGCGCCGCCAGGCGCCCTGTAATTCGACACCGGCAGGGTGTTGGTGAAGACGGCGGCGGCCTCGGCGAAGATGGCGGGGATCACATAGGGACCAGCAGTGTCCTTGATGATGTTGCCGGTCGACAGAAAGCCCAGCATCGAAATATAGGCGCCCACATTATTGCGGGACGAGAAGCGCATGCCCAGAAACTTGCCGTCTTCATCGACGGCCAGCCCCGCGTCGACCACCATGTCGCGCCCCTGATCATCGGCGACGAGGGCTTCGCTGCGCTCGCACGCCCATTTGACGGGCCGCCCGACCTTCTTCGAGGCCCATGCGATGACGGGAACCTCCGGATAGAGGCCGCCCTTCATGCCGTAGCTGCCGCCCACGTCGCCAGCGATCAGCGAAATGCGCTGCTCAGGCACATCGAACACATATTGCGACAACATGGAGCGCCAGACATAGGGGCGCTGGTGGCAGGCATAGATGGTGAAGTGCTCCCGGCCCCGGTCATAGGTGGCGCAGACGGCGCGCGGCTCCATTGTGTTGGCGGCGACGCGGCTCACCACAAAGCGGTCCTCGACGACCACATGGGCTTCGGCGAAGGCCTTGTCCGCCGCCTCCTTGTTCCCCTTCACGGCATAGACCGGCTCGTTATCGGGACATGCCTCCCAGATCACCGGCGCGCCCGGCAGATTGGCGGTCGCCGTGTCGAGCTGGATTGGCAGCAATTCATAGTCGACCTCGATCGCCTCGGCGGCGTCCTTGGCCTCAGCGATGCTTTCGGCGATGACGACGGCGATGGACTGGCCGACATGGCGAACCCGGTCGCGGGTGAGGGCCGGGCGTGGCGGCCGGAACATGGGTGAGCCATCGCGCCGCTTGGCGGGATTGGCGCCGCGCACATCGCCGAGGCCTTCGGCCGCATAATCCTCGCCGGTGAGGACCGCCAGCACGCCGGGCATTCCACGGGCGCTCGCCGCATCGACGCGCAGCAGCTTGGCATGGGCATGGGGTGAACGCAGGAACACGGCGTAGGTCTGCCGATCCAGAAAAATATCGTCTGTGAAACGGCCTTGCCCCTGCAGGAGCCGCGGCGCCTCGACCTGAAGCACCGGCTGGCTGATGGAATAACGCGCCATCTGTTCCTCGCCCTTATCTGGAATGTTTGGCGGATTATGGGAAAAAAGCGTCTCGTTAGCAATGCCGCGCGTGGGATGCCCGAGTGCGGGCGCGGGCTGGCGCATAAGATATTTACGAGCCCATCTGGTCCCGGCGCCTCCCGCGACGGCCACGGCCTTATTTTAATGAGTCGCCAGAATGAATGATGAGGGCGATGCCCAGAGCGCCCAGAATGAAGCCTGGAGTTTCGCCATAGTAGACGGAAGCCGCCAACAGGCAGACGCCGACGCAGACATTGCGAAAGTGCTTCATTCCCTCAACTCGTTCGCATCGTTACGATGCCGATAGTGGGGCATCATTCACACGGTCGCCATCACGCTTCAAGGCGATATCGATCACATTCGAGCGACATGCAATCATGACGCATCCTCGTCGGACCCATTCCCGGACTATGGTGAGCCTGCGCTTGCGCAATCCATCGCCCTGCAAGCCCCCGCAAAATTGACAGGCCAGAGGTTAAAACCTACGGTTCCCCTGCTAATTTGCTGCGGAAAACGAAAATGATCAGGGGGATGAAAATGGCCTTGCCGACTTTGGCGGGGTTCTGGCGCAAGAGCCTGACCTCTGATTTCACGCACGCCGTTCGTTCTGCGGCTTGCATGGCGGCGGCGATTTTTCCTCTTGCATGGAGCGCGGCCGCAGAGGCGGCGCAAACTGCGTCTCCCGAATTCTACAAGGACAAGACAATCGAGCTTTTGATCAGCTCGGGACCAGGCGGCGGCTATGACGCCTATGCGCGCATCCTCGCACGCCACATGGGAAAGCACATTCCGGGCGCGCCCAATATCGTCGCCAAGAACGTAGAAGGCGCTGGCGGGCTGCGGCTCGCCAACATTCTCTACAACACCGCGCCGAAAGACGGGACGAGTTTAGGCACGATCTACCGCAGCGCCGCTTTCGAGCCGCTCTTCGGCAACAAGGCGGCGCAGTTCGACGCCACCCGCTTCACGTGGATCGGCAGCGCCAGCAGCGAGATCAGCCTGTGCGTCGCATGGCGCGACAGCGGAGTCACGAAATTCGAAGACATGCGGTCTCAGGAGCTTGTCGTGGGCACGACCGGCCGGGGCAGCGACTCCTTTCTGTTCACCAGCATCGTCAACGGCGTTCTCGGCAGCAAGATGCGGATGGTGTCGGGCTATCGCTCCGGCAACGACATGAACCTCGCCATGGAGCGGGGCGAGGTCGGGGGGCGTTGCGGCTGGTCATGGTCGAGCATCCGCTCCTCAAACCCCGGATGGATCGAGGAGAAGAAGGTGAATCTTCTCGTGCAGATCGGCCTGAGCAAGCATCCTGACCTGCCCAATGTTCCCTCCGTGATGGATCTGGCGAAAAGCGCCGAGGACGCGCAGATCCTGAAGCTTCTGTTCGCACGACAGACGATGGCCTATCCCTTCCTCGCGCCGCCTGACCTTCCGCCAGAGCGCGCAAATCTCCTGCGAAAGGCGTTCATGGATTCGATGCAGGACAAGGATCTCATCGCCGACGCGCATAGAGCCAATCTGGAAGTGCTGCCCGTATCGGGCGCAGATGTGGAGGCGCTTGTGCGAACTGTTTATGCTGCGCCCCATGAACTGGTCGCAAGGGCCAGTGAACTGGTGAAGTGATCGACCAGCGCAACCCCAGACACGCCCTCGCCTTACGAAAGCCTGGTCTTTACGCGCTCCTTGCAATCGCCCCGAAAGGCGCCGCCCCCTGTGGGGCGACATGCGCACGAGATGGTCGACGTCATCAATCCCCTTTTTTTAAGGGGTGGCGATCCGGATCGGTCACTTTCTCCAGATTTGTGATGTGCACGTTTTTCTCCTTGGGGAAGCAAAGGATGTTGAAAGACGACACTCCCCTGAAAATGTTTTCGTGATTATTCGCCCGGTTATTGGTCCGGAACAAGGGAACCTTGTGCCACCACACATCATATCCGATCTCTGACAGATGGATCAGCAGGCTCCTCGACAAATGAACCCGATCATTCTCAAGATACAGAATTGGCCGAGTCCGCTTGATCGTCTGTTCCGCGCCAAGCAGGACTCTCAGCTCAAACCCCTCAACATCCGCTTTGATCAAAGCTATGCGCTCGGAGCGCCCGATAAAATCATCGATTCTTACAATCCCGATTTTCTCTGCTGCGCCTTGCACGCTTCCTAAATGCAGACCCCCGGCGTTAAGGGGAACCGTAAAGTCTATGGCGCCCTCCTCAATTTCCTCTTGAACATCCCCGCAGCCTAACTGATATGCAAAGACGTTCTGAATTCCATTGAGCGCCAGATTTGCGCATAAAACCTGGAAAAGCACACGCCTTGGTTCAAAGGCGAAGACCTTGCCATCAGGACAGAGGTCACGAGCCAGAAAGACCGTGTGGCTTCCAATGTTCGCCCCGACTTCAATAACGTTCGAATCAGGTTTCAAGAGTTGCGCCAAGGCGTCAATTTCACCATGGGACCATTCACCATAGGCCTCAAGCGACCGGCCAACCCAGATATCATTGCTGATGGTCAAAAAAGTTGTGGAGCCATGTTTGGTGATTTTCGTCTTCAACACAGGATTGCTCCCCTTTGACGCCGACATCTCGCTGTGGCTGGCCGCAGTCAATTCACAAACAGAAACCTCAGCCCCAAGAGCCTCGCGAATGTCAGCAAAGACGCCATCCCAATCGCCTATGGATTTTTGACGGAACAATCGCATCGTCGGGTACCACGGACTATCCTCCCGATCCAATAGCCAGCGCCAGTCCGGCACATATTTCAGGGCGACCCAGGTCTTTATGCCCAAAGCCCCCGCCAGATGTGCGACCGCCGTATCCGAGGTGATGACGAGATCGCAGCATTTCATCACCGCCGCTGTATCTGTGAAGGCGTCGGGACCAGAATCAAAATCACTCCCAAGGGTCTCAACGACCATTCCCTCGGGAAGATCATGAAGCTGGCCTTCGCCCTCCCCTTTGTGCAGGCTGATGAGCCGAATGCCGGGGACGCCCGACAAGGCCGCAAATTGCCGTAACGGAAATGAACGGCCTGCATCAACCTTGCCCGCGCTTCCCTGCCAGCAAATCCCTATCTTGAAGCCATTTTCGCCAAGCGCCTGCCTCCACTTCAAGATCAGATCGGGATCAGCCTGCAGATAGGGAGATTGGCTTGGGATCGTCGCCAAATCCGTTTTGAACGCCAAAGGCAGGCTCAAGAGGGGGCAGTGATGATCGAATTCGAGATGGGGATCTGTCGCATCGACGATGTCACATACAGTCGCTAAAGCCGACATCAGGCGCTTCAGACTTGTCTGGGGCGCGAATAACACCTTCGCTCCCATCTTCGCCAGGAGCAGAACATACCGGCAGAACTGAATCGTGTCGCCAAGGCCCTGCTCCCAATGGATCAGGATTGTTTTGCCGGCTAGGTCGTCCTCGCCCAGCCATAGGGGTTTTGGATAAGTCCGGGCGCCGCTTGGCTCACTTTTGAGCTTTCTCGCCTCATATAAACTGAAACCCTCCTGTAACCGACCCAGAAGAAGATTTAGCAATCCCTTGTTCCAGCAGGCGTCAGCATAATCCGGCTGAACAGATATCGCCTTATCATAGCTCGCCAGCGCCTCGTCAAACCTGTTGAGCTCTTTAAGCGCAATGCCTCGGTTATAGAATGCTTCGGCATAATCAGGGCGAATAGATATGGCCCTGCCATAGCTTTCGACTGCCTCATCGAGGCGGTTCAGCTCCTTCAGCACTATGCCTCGATTATAAAAGGCTTCAGCATATTTGGGTTGAACAGCTATCGCTCTTTCATAACTCGCCAGCGCTTCATGCAGTTTTTTAAGATTTTGAAGCGTCACGCCACGGTTGTTGAACGCCTCGGGATAGTCAGGATGAATTGAAATCGCTTTGTCATAGATTTGAATCGCCTTCCCAAACTCGCCTAATTCTTTCAGAGCATTACCAAGATTGAATTGCAGGGGGGCGAAATGAGGGTTAATTTTAAGCGCCCTCTCAAAGAAAGCTATGGCTTCATGAAGGCTTCTATTTTGGAAAGCGAGAGCGCCTAATAAATGCAGGGCGTCAAAATTTTCCGGACTTGTTTTTAAAACCTGGGAATAGAGCTTTTTCGCGGCGCTCAGGTGACCTTCCTGGTGAAGCAATACGGCGCGTTGGAGCAAATTGGTGTGAGCAATCACCGCCTCGCCTGACAGCTCGGTTTGCAGGCCGTCGCGATTTTGCGAAATCTCTTGAGCTGGCTCCCTGGGCGTTTCCATATATGTGGAGCGTGAAACAGGGATAGTTCCGCGGCCCAATCTAGCCCCGGCGATCACAGCAGGCGCAGGTCTGCTTTTAGTCGACGAAGGCTCGGAAAACTGCAATAAACTTTCCAGCGCCTCGCGAATATCAGCAAAGACGCCATCCCAATCGCCCATGGATTTTTGACGGAACAATCGCATCGTCGGGTGCCACGGACTATCCTCCCGATCCAGAAGCCAGCGCCAGTCCGGCACATATTTCAGGGCGACCCAGGTCTTTATGCCCAAAGCCCCCGCAAGATGCGCGACCGCCGTATCCGAGGTGATCACGAGATCGCAGCATGTCATCACCGCCGCTGTATCTGTGAAGGCGTCGGGACCAGAGTCAAAATCAGGCCCAAGGGTCTCAACGACCATGCCCTCGGGGATTTCATGCAGCTGGCCCTCGCCCTCCCCTTTGTGCAGGCTGATGAGTCGTACGCCGGGGATGGCCGACAAGGCCGCAAATTGCCGTAACGGGAATGAACGGCCTGCATCAATCCTCCTGGTGCTTCCCTGCCAGCAAATCCCTATCTTGAAGCCAGTTTCGCCAAGCGCCCGTCTCCATTTCAAGATCAGATCTGAATCGGCCTGCAGATAGGGCGATTGATCGGGGATCGTCGCCAAATCGGTCTTGAACGCCAGAGGCAGGCTCAAGAGGGGGCAGTGATGATCGAATTCGAGATGGGGATCTGTCGCATCGACGATGTCACATACATTCGCTAACGGCGACATCAGACGCTTCAGACTTGTCTGGGGCGCGAATAAAACATGAGCTCCCATCTGGGCCAGGAGCGGAACATACCGACAGAACTGAATCGTGTCGCCAAGGCCCTGCTCCCAATGGATCAGGATTGTTTTGCCGGCTATGTCGTCCTCGCCCAGCCATAGGGGTTTTGGATAAGTTCGGTTTCCCATTGGCTGCGCCGTCAGCTTACGCCATTCATAGGAACGAAGCCCCTCAGCGAAATGTCCTAAAAGCAGTTCTGTCAAAGCCTTGTTCCAATGTGCATGAGGGTCGTCGGCTTTGATCGAAATTGCTGCGTCATAACTCACGAGCGCTTCTGAAAAACGCTTTTGCTCCTTCAGCGCCACGCCGCGATTGTATAGTGCTTTGAAATAATCCGGCTTGAGCCGTAGCGCTTTGTCATAACTTTCCAAAGCCTCATCAAGGCGCTGCAAGGCCAGGAGGGCGTTGGCGTGATTTAAATGCAAGGGGGCGAAGGTTGATTTTGTTTGGAGCGCCCTTTCAAAAAAATGAATGGCTTCATCGGGTCGGCCTGCGTCGTAAGCGATCACGCCCAACATATGGGATGCGTCAAAGTGGTCGGGATTTTCGGTCAAAATGCGCCGATATAAGTGCTCCGCCTCCGGCAGCTTATGCTGCTGATGAAGAAGGATCGCTTTTTGAAAATCGTCGTCGTGCGGAACACTCGCTTGTTTTTGTGGCGTGATGGACGATTGTTCCATGTCCTGCATGCTCCAGCACACCACCACGACGAACATCAGGGATGAACGTCTTGTCAAATTTTGAGACGACCGATCAAACATAGCATGAAAAAACCCTTCAGGAAGGCAAAGTGGCCATTGGATGGACCGCGCCAGAGGGCCAGATATGCTCCCTCACCCTCCCCAAGCTGTGATTATCAGACGCTTCATCATTGCTGAGTTCTTGTTGCGGGATCGCAGTGCGTGATCGCACCCCTGCAAAGCGGGCGTGCAGATCGCTAGAATGAATATGAAAAGGAATTTGAGGGGAGACCCGCTCCCCTCCAAACTTGAGTAGTCAAGCTGCCTCACGGTCCCCGAATTTCTTCTTCGTCCGTTCCACAGGCGGGCATTCATGTCTTCGGCATTTATCTTTTGGATCACCTTTTGTGGCCCTTTTCAGGGGACGCCCCATCAGAACATAGCTCAACATAGAAACGTAACCCGAGCTTGCGACTTGACTGCTGCATTTTATATAATAGTTTCTATTATTGCAATAATTTGCGGCAAGTCCAAGGAATACCTGTAGATCCACGTTTCTATTGTGAGAACATATGTTAATGTAAGTCAATGCAGTAGCGTTAGGCATTCGGCTTCGAATACTGGGGGCGAGCGATGATGGAAATCATTCTAGGAATAGCAGTGGTCGGACTTTTGGCGTACTTCGCATATAAAATGCTCGTAAAGCATGAGACGCCTTTGGAGGCCATGACAGAGATAAAAGACGAAATTGTTCACGAGGCCAAGCATATAGAAGAGGTGGTCGAGCATCAGATCGATGAGACCCTTCATTCTCTGGAAGATGACAGGGCTGCCAAGGCAAAAGCTGCGGCGGAGGAGCAAAAGAGATATGAAGCTTTGTGGAGTTCCGGCAGAGATAAAGGAAAAAAAGATGATCCCGGTCTGCCGAAGGATAATTGATTTTCATTTCCCTGCTTCAGGCGTTTCGTTTGATCGATTTCGGCGTCTTTTGGATTGGCCTGCTTGATGTTCAAAAGGAGTGAAAGCGCTTTATAGAGCGCCATGATCGCCTCCGTTTCGATTACGGAGGGACTGTCCCCTCGAATGCTGAATAGGGCAACGGTTGGCAGTGGTGAAACACAGGCGCTGTCCATAAATTTTTAGATCATTTCGAAGGAGCGATGCGCTATTTCGATCTCAAGAGGCTTGTTATCTTAGCAGCCTTGATCTTCGAAAAGCCACCTTCAACAAATCCCAGATTATTTCCCTTCCTATCGACGACCGCCACGTAGGCGCCCAGTGTCTGATCATCGAACCCCATAGACGAGGCAAAAGCCTTCTGATCGGTGTAGAGCGTTATGATACGCTCTCGTATTTTCAGATCAGGGACGCCTCTTCGCATGGCTCCATCAATGAAAAAAGCGCCAATGGAATAGGCTGACGAAATCACGGGAATTTCAAACCACGCAATTTCTTTCTCCGTCAGGTTCAGCCCTTCAATCCATGTTTCGAGCGTGTCTGCTTGCTCTCTTTTGAACCCAAGCAGCAACAAGGTTCGATCTGAAGGGAAGTCCGCAGGGAGGTTGAATGTCTTTTCGTTCAAATTTTCAGCCTTGATGGCTGGAAACGTTCCCATGGAATGAGTGACTTTTTTCTCGACAGCAAAACTCGGATCTGTGGCCAGCGTGAAAAGCAGAAGACAGCTGAGAGCGCTCAGAATTCGGAGATTGTTGGTGGTTGTCATCTCTTAACCTTCCTCAGATAGCGGCCCGGCCGACTTTCCTAGCAAGCTATCGGAGCAAAGTATCGATGACGCACAAAATCGTCAGTATGTTTTTAGGACTAGACGGCTCGTTTCGCAGAGATTGAGAGGAGGGAAAGGTGGGTGATGAGACAAGGCAAGCGCATGGATCAGGTAATCCGGATTGACGCGGCTCCGATACGGGCTCATCCCGGAGAGATCATTCGATGAGGCTTTGGGTGTAAAGGCGGATCGTTGATGCGTGGCCGCTCACTTTGGGCGGTGCTCCAAGCGAATTCGAGCGATCCTTGTAAGGAAACCGCCTCTTTTTTTAACGGAGCCCAAATATCCGGCGAGCATTTCCATTTGCCACAGCCCTTAATGTCGGCTCTTTGAGGTAAGGTAGTAGATGCTCTCTAATTTCACTTATCAAGCCAGAATATTGGTCATCTAATCCGCAGCAGGGATCAGTACCAACCATAAATCTCGTGGGATGTTTCTCGATTAAATCGATCCATTCCTTCTTCGGACCATTCACCGAATATACCCTTTGGTTCTTATGGATAGGTCCAGTCGCGGAAAGGTCGCAAATCAGATTTGACCGCTTCTTGAACAGCTCATCGATTTCATCCGCCATCGCTCCAGGGAGACAATGAGCTAATATCAATCGAACTCTCGGGTATTTGGCCGAAACCGACAGCAACTGATCAAACCCGCTATTGCTCATGGTGTGGATCTGCACAAATCCATCATACTTTTGTGAAAGCTCGAACATTTTCAGAACGACGGGACTGGTTAGGTCGATCTTTCTCTGTCCACGACTTGGAGAAAATGGACTAATGTTATTGATATGAATTTCCCCAAAACCCCGAACTAAGCCGGCTTGAAATGCTTGCTCGGCTTGATCAAAGAGGTTTTTGAAAATCGGATTATTGAGGTCATAAAGACCCTTCTCGCCAGCCGTATAAAGCACGGCGAAAAACTCTGTCTGACCTAATGCGGCGATGTATTTGTGACCTAATGCGGATTTGATGTCCAGGGGACTGTCTTTAGGTCCGCCGCCTACAGCCCCGGCCCACTGAACATTATTTTCCGTCATTCGCGTGAGATAAAAATCAGAACCTTTGCCGCCATACAGATGCATATGGACGTCAGCAATCGATATAGTCCTGGCGAGTTCAACGTTTGTCGCCTCAGCGGTTCGACCTGGAGCCACCATCGATAAGAACATCAGAATCGCCGCCAGCAATCTTTTCATATCAAGGCATCCCGACTTGGGTCACAAGCTAGCCCATGGCGTAGCATAGGAACGGCAACGAGAATTTCACCAAACCAGGTTCACAATCTTTAAGGTAGCCATGCGTGTTGCACTAGGTGTTTATTAGCCTTCTCTATCGGCCTTGATCAGTTTTTCGGATCCACCCATCCCGAGACCTTCAATGAGATCGATCAGGCGCCTTCGACAGAGATTTTGATGGGGGCAGGGCTTTATAACCCTTTATAACTTTTTCAGACGGCCTGAGACTTCTCTCCGCCCTATCTAAACCTCTGATTTATCAGGATATTTGGTGGAGCCAGACGGAATCGAACCGACGACCTCTTCAATGCCATGACCAAGTTAATCCTGGATTTTCAAAACTTTAGTAACAAATATTACGCCGATAATTTACAGCCTATGGATGGGGAAGTTCCTTATGGGTCACCGTTCCTGTGGATATCGGGTGATAAAGCTGTTTGATGGTCTATCGATCTACAAGACCAGCACAACCACAAATTGGATGATGCGGGTCTGGGACGTCAACATGCGACAATATGTCATCAAATCATCCGGCCAACACTCCGTCGTCGCGGCCAAGAAAGAAGCGCTTCGATTTGTGAAGACGGTATTGACCGCTGAACCAATATTGGCAGAGGAGCATAAATTCACAGCCCATTGTCTGATGATGTTGGCGAAAGAAACGAAACGGGCTCACAAGGGTGAGCGGAGCATTGGGTCTGTCAAGGCTATGAGATGGTGTATTGAAGCACCGGGATGGGGGATGTTGGACAGGTTTGGTGCCAGAGATATCCGCAAGATCGGAACGGCAGACTTCGTCGCATATATGGGATTTATCGACCAACAGAAACCCCATTGGGCTCCATCCAATAAGAACACAATACTCGCCACCTTTCGTAACATTATGAAGAACGCGCGCGATCAAGGTGTGATCTCAACGATCCCAGAGACACCACGGGCGAAACAACAGGACAATCCTCGACCATTCTTTCGGTTCTATCCGCTGGTTAAAAAACAGGATGATGAAGTTCAAACGCTCATTCACGCCGCTCGACAGATGGCGAAGGAGAAAACAGTTGTCAGATGGCTCCCTGTCACTGACGAATTAGCCGACGTCTTGGAATTTATCATCTACACATTCGTTAGACCGATCGCCTCTGAACTTTACGCGCTACGCCATAGAGACATTACCATTGCTGATGATCCAAAGCGTCTCATATTGACGATTAGGGATGGAAAGACCGGGCGAAGAATATCAAACTCAATGCCGCAAGCTGTCGACATATATCGAAGATGCCTAGCCAGACATCCTGGCCACAGTGATGACGACTATATCTTTTATCCTACCTACCAGAATCGCATCACAGCCGGCAAGAACATCCAACGCCAATTCAAATTTCTAATGGAAAAATTCCAAATCGTTAAAATCGATGGATCTCAAAAGCCACATTCGTTGTATTCATTACGACACACTGCGATCTGTATGCGCATCATACATTCAGAAGGCCAGGTCAATATCTTCAATCTGGCGAAAAACGCTGGAACCTCAGTTGACCAGATTGAACGGTTTTATGCTCGGAACCTGCCATTGAGCGCTGAAATGGCTAGGAACCTACAGTCGTAAATGACTTTACGTCGAAGCTTTCATTTTCAACTCGTTTTCGCAACGAAGATAGAGAGTAAGCTGTCCAAGGTGTTCCATCCTTTCGCCTGATGCCTAAATTGTTCAACTCCAGCATTATCTCTTTATCTGACAGATAATCCCACTTTTCTCCGACCGCCTGCCGCAACGTCAAATATCTATCACACATATCGACCCGGTTTTTTATGGCAAGCGATTTTCCATTCTTTCCCAGCACCACACCTCTGCGTTTGGCTTGTGCTAAAGCAGCTCGCGTTCGTTCCGATATCAATCGTCTCTCTTCCTGCGCCAGTGCTGCGAAGATATGGAGTTGAAAGTCAGTCGCTGCGGGCATCTCCGCCACCACAAGATTGATTCCAGCTTCCATTATTCGGGCGATGAAACTCACCTTACGGGAGAACCGATCAA
>CANGFT010000013.1 GCA_947453205.1 Beijerinckiaceae bacterium
AGCCCGCTACATGACGCTGGAAACAATCGCCCCATTAAGCGATAATCACATCGTCGGGCTGCCCGCCGTGGCGACCTGACCAACTCGCCAAGACCGGCGATGGCGGTGATCAGCGCCAGCTTGTTACACCACGCTCCGGGACACGACCCACTTGATGAGGTTTGGTGGCATTTGGTGAGGTTTGGTGAGGTTTGGTGGCACTTGGTGAGGTTTTTCAGTTATTCGCAACACATCACATTTTCCTAAGCAAAATATGTGCATTTTTATGCTAGGTTTTTGCACAAGAAAATAGCCCTACCTTGAATGCCTTGAGCTTGTGCTTTTCAATTTTTGTCTTTTATTATCGGCCCACGCTCCGCGTCGTCCGTGCCTTTCACCAAAGCCTCGCTCATTGAGATTTCACTCGCTTCGGCTCAATCAATCATTTTTTGAATTTGTTTGTTTGGAAATATGCCAAAGCTCTGCAACAAGGCGTTTTCACACCTCTCGCCTACCGCTTAGGAAACTCAAGAAGCCTCAGTCGGGCTTGTTCAACAAATCGGCAACTGTGATGTGGCTTGAATAAACATCGAAAGTATCACAGTTCCCTGTTTCGATGCGCTTAGTAATGTAACCGACCCAACCCTTAATGTCGGTGATTGGTTTAAATTCTACAATCCGATTGTGCGCACATTCATTACGCCACTGCCTTCGTAGAAATCGACAAAATTCATCTGTGTCGGCAAATCTGTCTACTGGCGTCTTGATGGCAGCATGATAGTGGTAACGTATTCCATTTTCGCTCCCTTCTAGAAACATCACACGCTGGCAATGCTTGTTGTATCGCTTTGAAGCGTTTCCATATAATTTGCCATCCACTCTATTCCAAAATCGCCTAACAAGTTCATTTACTTTTGACGAACTCAATTCGTCCGCAAATGTCAAAGTCGCACTGATATCCCAGTCAATTTTACAAGCCCATTCCTTCAGCTCAATTCGTATATTCACTCTGTATCCCTCCTGCGCTTATTTAGTAAAAGAGGCTTCAAAGCTAAATAGCTGCATGAACAACACATCTTTTCTCCAAAAAGTATATCGCGAATGCAACCTGCTTGGTCTAGCTGAAACACAGGATGATTTTAGTCGACTTTGTGGGCGTACGCCGACTTGGTTCAGCTCTCTAAAAGCACGAGGAATCCCATTAAGTGCATCGGCTGCAATCGTATTACACTGGAAGCTCAATCAAAGCTTAGAACGAAAAATACCCCATCAACTTCATACTTCGGCGCGACAGCTTATGGATGAGTTGATGAGTTTTGCTCAACAACGCAGTTTGAAGCAGAAGGTCGAGAATTAAATGCTAGTGCTAGAGATCGTTAGCACAAAACCTTTGTCGCCAGCACAACTGATGGCAGCGAGATTGAAGAAGCAGCAGAAATTGCTGAAGCGGCAACGAGCGGATGCTGACGTTATGCGCAAACGTGAGCAGTTGCTAAAAGCGCAGCAGCGACAGGCAGCTGTAGGGAAGAGCGCATAGCGAGAGATAGAAAATGTCGCTATAGCAGCGCCCTGCAGCTGCCTATTTTCCGTACGCTGCTACTCATGTTGCGCAGCGCTGAAAGTACCGCTGTAGACCCCTACAAATGCATTAAAACGGCGATACTATTTGTAGTTCCACAACATCCATACTCTGGCGCTAGCTTTTGTGTCGGTTTTTCGCGATCACCTGCTTGGCTCATCTTTCCTACAGCACAATCATGTCCCCTTAGCCGAACCGAATTTTTCTTGAAATACCGACATGATTTAGGTCGCACAACAGGAATAGAGATCGCATTTTTATATCATCGCAACACATAAAGGAGCTATGCGATGAGCATGTTGAAGGGCTTCCAGTTTGTTGTCGCACCACGTGCGGGCAATCAACTTTCCATCGAAGAAGTGCGGCGTAACAAGTTGATCAAGCAATTGCAGGAGCAGCGATCAATTGCGCTTGCTGAAGCTGCTGGCGAAAGCTTTTCGATCAAGCGCAGCAAGTGGGTAACCAACGAAGCAGGCGACAAAATCCGAGTTGAAGTAGATAAACGATTGAAGCAATGGTGGACGACACAAGCTGATGGGCAATTGGTGCTTGTTGTGCGATGGGGAGCACGAGCTATCGAATGGGATAGCGGGAAGAGCGCCATCGTAGTTGGCGATCGTGCTAAGCTCACTGCGGTGTTGGACAAGCTGATAGCTGCCACGCAAGCTGGTGAGCTTGATCGGCACACTGAAGCACTGAATAAAGATCGATTAGTGCCAAAGCGTAAAACAGCGTGAAATGATGTTAGGAGATTGAAGGCGCAAGAGCCTTCAATCTTCATATTCATCCAAATCTTCGTTTTCTAATTCTGCAAAATACAGCTCATCTTCGTCGATCAGCGTGCCAGCAATTGCATTCTTCACCATCTTCTCAGTCGTTGTATGATAATATGTCTTTGCAATTTGCAGCTCGCTTGTGCCGCACATCTCAGCCACAGCTGTAGACGTCAGGCCACTATTGACTTTCTGTGTGATGAAGTAGTGACGGAAGCTGTAAGGAACGAGATCGCGTGCGTGTCGATTTTTTATTTCAATCGCGTCAATCACTCGCCGAAAATGATACAAAATTGCTCTCTCACTTAATTGCGTTTTTCCATCGACACTAAAAATCAATCTATCTCCTAATTTTACGCCGTCATCTTCATATACTCCCGCCATAATTTTTCTCAGCTGTTCCAAATAATGTGCATCCCTAATCAGTAAGTATCGTGTTTTTTGAACTTTGCTTGTGGTATGGCGGACATGAATCTTCACCATTTTGTAAGGCTTGTTTTCATTGTGATGCGTGTGCCAAGATACATCTTGCCAGCGCAACTGCCGCTGTTCTCCCGTCCGCAAACCACTCACAATAGCGACACGCATATAAAAACAAGCGATCAGTTTGGTCAGGTTCCTATTGTCTGTAAGATCTTTTTTCGCATCTTTTATGTCGTCACGCAGTTTGATGCTTATTTCTTTTATTTCTTCTTCGCTAAACATAGCTCTACGCAGATTTTCATCCCCACTGTCAATGCGTGGAAGCGCCTTAAATTCAAAGCTGTCGATGGTCGTTTCACCACGCTTAAAAAGCCAGTTCATCATCGAATTGATGCTACTCTGTTCGTTTTTAACTGTTGTATGGCTTATTTTAAGATTTTTTTTTCCTTTCGTGCGTTCATAAAAATAATCCTCGCAATCAATTCGATCCAATTCTTTTAACTTAGTGTCTGCACCGATAAACTCTAACCAATGACCTAAATGTGTTTTGACTGTTCCCAAGCGACCTTTTGTTATGCTACCTGCTGCAGCGTCACGTGTCCGTTGTTCAATGTATTTGTCGAGGCCCTCTTTTGCTGATAGAGAGAAATACTTCTTACCCGCAATCGTATTAGCGGTTATCTCCAAATAAGCGTGTTTGCCGCGCTCAATTGCGGTTGTCTGGCTACGTGTACGGAGGCTTTTTCTCGCATACTTTCCTTCGCCAGCAAGCCACATCCTAAAGTGCCAATAATCGCTGCGCTTGTAGATGATCGCCTCGTCGAAAATCACCAACTCGTCCGCGCCAAAGCTCCGCTTCTTCAGCACCATCGCGACCTCCACGTCGCTACGTTTTATCGTAGCGGCACTTTTGTGTAGCATTTTGTGCAACTGTAGCGAAAAAGGTCAACAGTTTCAACCGCTCATTTTGAACGTGAACCTTTTGTGTAAGTAAAAAACTCAATTAGATCAATGACTTAGTTGATGAAAGTTACTCCCACTCAATCGTCCCCGGCGGCTTTGAGGTCACGTCGTAGACCACGCGGTTGATGCCGCGGACCTCGTTGATGATGCGGGTCGCCGTGCGCCCCAGCACATTCATGTCGAAGGGGAAGAAATCCGCGGTCATGCCGTCGACCGAGGTCACGGCGCGCAGGGCGCAGACGTGGTCATAGGTGCGGCCATCGCCCATCACGCCCACCGTGCGCACCGGCAGCAGCACGGCGAAGGCCTGCCAGATCTCATTATAAAGCCCAGCCTTGCGGATCTCGTCGAGATAGATGGCGTCGGCCTGGCGCAGGATGTCGAGCTTCTCGCGGGAGATCCCGCCGGGAATGCGGATGGCGAGGCCCGGGCCGGGGAAGGGATGGCGGCCGACGAAGGCCTCGGGCAGGCCAAGCTCGCGGCCCAGCGCCCGCACCTCGTCCTTGAAGAGCTCGCGCAGGGGCTCCACGAGCTTCATGTTCATGCGCTCGGGCAGGCCGCCCACATTGTGATGGCTCTTGATGGTGACGGAAGGCCCGCCGGTGAAAGACACGCTCTCGATCACGTCGGGATAAAGCGTGCCCTGCGCGAGGAAGGCAGGCGCACCGCGCCCATCGGCGGCGATCTTCTTCGCTTCCGCCTCGAACACGTCGATGAAGAGCTTGCCGATGGTCTTGCGCTTCACCTCGGGGTCGCTCACGCCGTCGAGCGCGCCGATGAACATTTCGCTGGCGTCCACATGCACGAGCGGAATGTTGAAGGTGTCGCGGAAGAGGGTGACGACCTCCGTCGCCTCGCCCATGCGCATCAGGCCATGGTCGACGAAGACGCAGGTCAGCCGCTCGCCGATGGCTTCATGGATGAGCACCGCCGCCACAGCGGAATCGACCCCGCCCGACAGGCCGCAGAGCACCCGGCCCTCGCCGACCTGCGCGCGGATCGTCTTGATCGCCTCGCCCCGAAAGGCCGCCATGGTCCAGTCGCGCTTGAGGCCGGCGACCCTGTGGACGAAATTCGAGATGAGCTTCGCGCCGTCGGGCGTATGCACGACCTCAAGATGAAACTGCACGGCGTAGTAGCGGCGCGCCTCGTCGGCGATGGCCGCGAGGGGGGCGTTTTGCGAGAAGGCGATGCGGCGGAAGCCGTGGGGCAGCTCGGTCACGCGGTCGCCATGGCTCATCCACACGGGATAGCTCTTGCCCGGCTCCCAGACGCCCTCGAACAGGGCGGAGGTCTCGGCGACCTCAAGCTCAGCCCGGCCAAATTCGCGGTGATGTCCCGCCTCGACCTTGCCGCCGAGCTGAACCGCCATGACCTGTTCGCCATAGCAGATGCCCAGCACCGGAACGCCGGCATCAAAAATGGCCTGAGGCGCGCGGGGCGAGCCCGCGTCGGTGACCGAGCAAGGGCCGCCCGAGAGGATCACGGCTTTGGGCTTGAGCTGCGCGAAGGCGCGCTCGGCGGACTGGAAGGGCGCGATTTCGCAATAGACGCCGGCCTCGCGCACCCGGCGCGCGATGAGCTGGGTCACCTGCGAGCCAAAATCGACGATCAGCACCTTGTCGTGATGCTTGACGATCTCATCGTGGAGGAGATCGACGGGGGTTGAAGTCTGGCCAGCCATGGTCTCGTCCTTCCGCAAAGCGCCGGATTAGAGGATGCGCCGCGCCTTCGCAATCATGGGGGGCGCGATCGCAGCGGTTCTCTACCGTTATTGCTTCACCAGCACAGCAATATAGAACCCATCCGTCCCGGTGGCCCGTGGGCTGAGGCGGATGCCCGGGCCGAAGGGCGAGGCGTGGGCCGCCAGCGCGGGCAGCGCCGCCATGCGGGCCATATGGGCGGCGTCGCGGGGCAGCCAGCCGTCGTTCGCCTCAAGGAAGGCCGCCACCCGCTCCTCGTTCTCGACCCGCAGCACCGAGCAGGTGACATAGACCAGCGCGCCGCCGGGCTTCACGTAAAGCGCCGCGCGGGCCAGAACCTCGTCCTGATCCTTGATGCGCTGGTCGAGCGCGCCCGGCCGCATCCGCCATTTGGCGTCGGGGTTGCGTCGCCAGGCGCCCGTGCCCGTGCAGGGCGCGTCCACCATCACGAGGTCGCAGCGGCCCTCCAGCCCCTCCAGAACATCCTTGGGGCCACGGGGCGCGCGGACCTGCACATTGCGGGCGCCCGCCCGCTCAAGCCTTGCGAAGATCGGCATGAGGCGGCGGCCATCGCTGTCGGTGGCGAAGATCTGGCCACGATTCTCCATGAGCGCGGCGAGCGCGAGGGTCTTGCCGCCGCCGCCTGCGCAGAGGTCCAGCACCTGCTGGCCGGGCTCGACGCCCGCCAGCAAGGCCACGAGTTGCGACCCCTCGTCCTGCACCTCGACAAGGCCCTTCACATAGGCGGGCTCGGCGGCCAGCGCCGGCCCGCGTCCGTCGGCGCCGATGTTGATGCGCAGGCCCAGCCGCGACAGGGGGGCCTCGACCGGCGACAGATGGGAGAGCTGCTTCAGCGCCTTCTCCCGGTCGCCCTTGAGCGTGTTGACGCGCAGATCGACCGGCGCGCGCTCCGCGAGCGCCCTGCCCTCCTCCGCAGCCTGATCGCCAAAGGCGGCCTCGAAGCCCTGCGCCAGCCATTCGGGATAATCGCCGCGCACATGGGCGGGGGCGCCTTCGAGGGAGCCGGCCTCAAGCCGCTCGCGCTCGGCGTCGGTCAAGGTAGCGGGGGCGTATTGCGCGCCCGTGAAGAGGGCCGCGATGGCCTCGGCATCGAGACCGCCGACCTGCCGCAGGGCGCCGAGCATGACCGCGCGGGGCTCGGGGGAGCCCATCAGGAAGGCGCTGGAGGCCTTGTGGCGCAGAGCGTCGAAAACCAGCGTGCCGATGGCCGAGCGGTCCTTGGAGCCGGCGAAACGGTGCGACTGCCCCCATTCCTTCAGGGCGTCGGCGGCGGGGCGGTGGCGCGTCTCGATGATGTCAAGCACATCGATGGCGGCGGAGATGCGGGCTGCGGGGGTCATCCGGTCGGGCCATGTTCTGCAAGAGGGGCGGCTCGCATGGGAGCCCTGCGCTGCGTCACACAGTCAGGCCCCACATGCAAATGGAGAATTGCGTTCAAAATCCGCCGATGACGCGAATGGCGAAGATCGCCCACAGGGCCATGAGGGCGGCGACGCCCGCCAGATAGGTCTGGAACCGTCGCGGCACATGGTTGTCGGTCACATGCACATAGGCATGGGCGAGACGGAAGAGGACGAAGGCCCAGGACAGGCATACGAAGAGCAGATCAGCCTTCTGCGTGACGATGGCGAGGCCCACCAGCACATAGAAAAGCACAGGCAGCTCAAGCTGGTTCTGGAAGGCGCGGCTGATCTGGGTCTGGCGTTGCGGCCAGGCGGGCTGGCCGAGCGCGACGTCCTGAAGCTTCGTCTCGCCGCTGACGAGGGCGTCGCGTCGGCTCGCGCCCATCCAGAACAGAAGTCCGAAGGTGAGCGCGACCAGCACGAAGACGGGCAGGAGAACGGCCGCGAGCGGCATGTCAGATCCCCGTGGGGTAATTCGGGCTTTCGCGGGTGATGGCGACGTCGTGGACATGGCTTTCGCGCAGGCCCGCGCCGGTGATGCGCACGAATTTCGCTTTTCGCTGAAGGTCGGGGATCGTATGGGCGCCGCAATAGCCCATGGCCGCGCGCAGGCCGCCGGTGAGCTGATGCAGCACCGCCCCGACCGGCCCCTTGTAGGGAACCTGACCCTCGATGCCCTCGGGCACGAGCTTGAGGGAATCCTTGATGTCCTGCTGGAAGTAGCGGTCGGCCGAGCCGCGCGCCATGGCGCTCACCGAGCCCATGCCCCGGTAGGTCTTGAAGGAGCGGCCCTGATAGAGGAAGACCTCGCCGGGGCTCTCGTCCGTGCCCGCCAGCAGCGAGCCGACCATGACGCAGTCGGCGCCCGCGGCGATGGCTTTCGCCAGATCGCCGGAGAATTTGATGCCGCCGTCGGCGATCACGGGAATGTCGTTCTGGTGGGCAGCAGCCGCCGCCTCAAGAATCGCGGTGAGCTGGGGCACGCCGACGCCCGCCACGATGCGCGTCGTGCAGATGGAGCCGGGGCCGATGCCGACCTTGATCGCGTCGGCGCCCGCGTCGATGAGCGCGCGCGTCGCCTCGCCGGTGGCGACATTGCCCGCGATGAGCTGCACCTTGTTGGAGTGGCGCTTGATGCGGGCCACCTGATCGAGCACCATCTGCGAATGGCCGTGGGCGGTGTCGACGATGAGGCAGTCGACGCCAGCGTCGATCAGCATCATCGCGCGTTCGAAACCCTTGTCGCCGACGGTCGAGGCGGCGGCGACGCGCAGGCGCCCCTCTGAATCCTTGCAGGCGTGGGGATGCAGCGTCGCCTTCTCGATGTCCTTCACCGTGATGAGGCCGACGCAGCGGTGATCCTCGTCAACCACCAGCAGCTTCTCGATGCGGTGCTGATGCAGAAGCCGACGGGCCTCGTCCTTCTCGACGCCCTCGCGCACGGTGATGAGCTTCTTGGTCATCAGTTCGGAGACGGGCTGGAGCGGATTGTCGGCGAAACGCACATCGCGGTTGGTGACGATGCCGCAGAGCTTGGCGGGCTTGCCGCTCGGGCCGCGCTCGACCACCGGCACGCCGGAAATGCCGTGATGACGCATGAGGGCCAGGGCGTCGGAAAGGGTCTCGTCCGGGAAGATGGTGATGGGATTGACCACCATGCCGCTCTCGTAACGCTTGACCTTGCGCACCTCCTCGGCCTGCTCCTCGGCTTCGAGGTTGCGGTGGATGACGCCGATGCCGCCGGCCTGGGCCATGGCGATGGCGAGGCGCGCCTCTGTCACCGTGTCCATGGCGGAGGAAATGATGGGCATGTTCAGGCTGATGGCGCGGGTGAGGCGCGAGCGCACGTCAACCTGGCTGGGCACGACCTCGGAATGGCCCGGCCGCAGCAGCACGTCGTCAAAGGTGAGCGCTTCGGGGATCGAGGCTATGTCGAAGGCCATGGTCAACTCCAATCTGTGACGCGCGATGCGGGCGCGCAGGCGCGAAGGGCGCGCCATGTGGGAGACTCACCGTCTCGCCACCGGGTTGACGGTGGCTCATATCACGCTGATGACGGCTGGCAAATGAATCTCGACGCGAAACCGGCTCAACCCACAGGCCGATCAATCGTCCTGCGGCTCTTCCTGAGCGTCAGCAGCGCCGCGGAAGCCCGTCGCCAGCACATAAAGCTCGGCCGAGCCCGCCCGGCTCGCCTTGGGCTTCACATGGCGCACCACGGCGAAGTCCCGCTTGAGCATGGCCAGCAATTCGCCCTCGGTTCCGCCCTGAAACACCTTGGCGACGAAGAAACCGCCGGGCGCCAGCACTTCGCAGGCGAATTCTATGGCGAGTTCGGCGAGGCCCATGATCTTCAGATGGTCGGTCTTCTTGTGGCCGGTGGTGTTGGCGGCCATATCGGACATGACGCCATCGGCGAGGCCGCCCAGCATGGCCTTGAGACGGTCCGGCGCGTCATGGTCGTTGAAATCCATGACGGCGAACTCGACGCCCGCGATAGGGTCGATGTTGAGAAGGTCGATGCCGACCACCTTGCCCCGGCCCTGCTCGACGCCGACCTTCTTCGCCGCAAGCTGCGCCCAGCCGCCGGGCGCCGCGCCGAGATCGACGATGCGCTGGCCGGGCTTCAGAAGCTTGTAGCGATCATCCATCTCGATGAGCTTGTAGACCGCGCGCGAGCGCCAGCCCTCACGCTTGGCCTGCGCCACATAGGGATCGTTGAGCTGGCGCTCCAGCCAGAGCTTGGAGGAAAGCGTGCGCTTGCCTGCGGTCTTCACCCGCACCTTGATCGAGCGGCCGCCCTCGCGCCCGCCGCCGCCTGTCCCTGATCCGCTCATTGAGTCCTGTTCCGTTACAGCCGCAGATGGCTCCACACGCGGTCCGCGCTCATCATCTGCATCAAGATGCCTTCGCGCAGGCCACGGTCGGCGATCCTGATCCGATCAGCCGGGAAAGCCCGGCGGATGGCGTCGAAGATCGCGCAGCCCGCCAGCACGAGATCCGCCCGCTCCGGGCCGATGCAGCCATTGGCGACGCGGTCGGCGTAGCTCATGGCCTGCAAGCGGGCGATGGCCTGAGAGACTTCCGCATCATTCATCCAGAGCCCATCCACCTGACGGCGGTCGTAACGCAGGAGGCCAAGGTGGACTCCCGCTATGGTCGTCACCGTGCCGGAGGTGCCCAGGAGGTGAAAGCGGTCGCAGCGCAGCTCCGAGGCCGTGCGCTCAAGGAAGGGCGCAAGCTCGCCGCTCACATGCTCGACCATGCGCTCATAGATCTCGGCGGTGACGTCGATGCCGCCGAAGCGTTCGGCGATGGTGACGACGCCAAGCTGCAGGGAGGCCCACATGCGCACACGCCCGCGCATGGCCGCGTCCCCATCGAGCTCATGGGACTGGGCCGTGGGTCGGGACAGCCAGACGATCTCGGACGAGCCGCCGCCAATGTCGAACAGCACGACGCCCTCGGCCTGATCGTCCGCGAGGGCGGCGCAGCCGGAGGCGGCGAGATGCGCCTCGGTCTCCCGGTCGACCACTTCGAGGGAGAGGCCGACCTCGTCGCGGACGCGGGCGATGAAATCCGGCCCGTTGGCCGCGATGCGGCAGGCCTCGGTCGCGATGAGGCGGACGCGGGTGACGCCGCGGTTCTCCATCTTGGTGCGGCAGATCTCAAGCGCGGCGAGCGTGCGGTCGATGGCGCCCTGCCCGAGACGGCCGGACTGGGTGAGGCCCTCCCCCAGCCTGACGATGCGGGAGAAGGCGTCGATGATTCGAAACCCCTCGCGCGCGGGGCGGGCGATCAGCAAACGGCAATTATTGGTGCCAAGGTCGAGCGCGGCGTAGACATGACCATACCGCCCGGCGCCATGAGGGCCTCCCCCATCGCCAGGACGATCATTCGCAGGACGGCCTTTCAGCCGCGCATCCGAGCCCGCAGGCGCCGCAGCGCCGGGCGCTTCAAAGGACGACACCGTTCATCTCCAGCCTCCGCCTCAGCCGCGCGCGACGCGGAGCGGAAGCATTCAGCGGGAATGTAAGCTTTCCCGCGCCTCACTGCAAAGGAATCCGCAACGAGCCGCCAGAAAGCCGCCGATCATCCCATCAAGGCGGCTGGCAGCCAGGTGGCGATGGCCGGGAAAATGCAGATCAGGAGAACCGCGAACATCATCAGGATGACGAAGGGCAGCGTGCCCCAGATGATCTGCGACAGGGAGATGTCGGGCGCGATGTTCTTGATGACGAAGATGTTGAGCCCGAGGGGGGGATGGATCAGCCCCATCTCCATCACCACGGTCATCACCACGCCGAACCAGATGAGATCAAAGCCCGCAGCCTTCAGCGGCGGCAGAATGATCGGCGCAGTCATCAGGATGATCGAGACCGGCGGCAGGAAGAAGCCCAGCACGACCACCAGAATCAGGATGGCTGACAAGAGCACCCATTTCGACAGGCCAAGGCTGATGATCCAGGCGGCGGTGCCCTGCGAGATCTGCAGGTAGCTCATCACATAGGAATAGAGCAGCGACATGCCGATGATCATCAGCAGCATCGTGGACTCGCGCAGGGTGCCGTTGAGGATCGGCATGAGCTTTTGCGGGCGCCAGACGCCATACATCAGGCCGATGACGCAGAGCGCGAGAATGGCGCCGACGCCAGCCGTCTCCGATGGCGTCGCCCAGCCCGCGTAAAGCACGACCATGACGCCCGCCAGAATGATGACGAAGGGCGCGACCCAGGTCAGCATCCGCACCTTCTGGCCGAAGGTGTATTCATCCTTGGCCAGAATGGCCGAGCGCAAGCCCGTGCGCCCCGCCTCCGCCTCGGCCTCGCGCTTCTCTTTCTGGAAGCGCAGCACCGAATAAGCAGCGAACAGCGAGATCAGCAACAGGCCGGGCAAAAGCCCCGCCAGGAACAGCCGCCCCAGCGAGACCTCCGCCGCCACGGCGTAGAGCAGCATGGTGACGGAGGGAGGCAGCAGGATGCCCAGCGTGCCGCCCGCCGCGATGATGCCCGCCGCGAAGCCCGGCGAATAGCCGCGCGCGCGCATCTCAGGAATGCCCGCCGAGCCGATGGCCGAGCAGGTCGCCGGCGACGAGCCCGCCATGGCGGCGAAGAGGCCGCAGGCCACCGTATTGGCGACGCCGAGCCCCCCGGGGATGCGATGCAGCCAGGCGTGCAGCGCGAGATAAAGATCGCGCCCCGCATCCGAGCGGCCGATGGCCGCGCCTTTCAGGATGAAGAGCGGAATGGCGAGGATGATGGTGTTGGCGAGCTCTTCGTAGAAATTCTGCGCGATGGTGTCGACCGACGCCAGGGGCATGAACAGGAACATGAAAGTCAGCGCCGTCACGCCCAGCGCAAAGGCTATGGGCATGCCCGAGAACATGATCAGCAGGGTGACGATGGAATAGGCGCCGCCGACGATCGGCAGGGAATATCCAGAGAGCAGCGCGGTTGGCGGGCGATGCCAGAACAGGAGCGCGCCCGCGCAGAGCAAGGCGAGGATGAGCGCCGCCTTCGAACGCTCCGCCACCTGCATCGCGACCTGAAGGGCGAGCAGCGCCATGCCGAGGGTGAGCAGCCCATAGGGGATCCACATGGGAGGGCCCCAGGCGGAATGGGAGGTCTGCCCCTCCTCCCAGGCCTCCTGCAGCAGCAAGCCCGATTTCCATGCGAAAAAGACGCAGAAGCCCAGCACCAGAAAATCAATGATCTTGTAGCGCAGGTCATTCAGGCGCGGCGGCAGGATCTCCGCCAGAACCTCGATCCCCACATGGCCGCGCCAGGCCTGCACCTGCGCAGCCGAAATGAAGGTCGCTCCAGCGATGAGGAAGATCGTGACCTCGTCCTGCCACAGGGTCGCCCGGCCCGACAGATGGCCCATGACGACGCCGTAGGTCAGCACGCCCGCCGCGACGACCAGCGCCACGGCGGAGAGCTCATACAGACGCAGCATCAGCGTCGAGAGGGCCGAGCGCGGGCCTTCGGGCTTCGCCTCGGAAAGGATCGCGTCCTGCGCAGCCCCGCCCGCCAAATCAGGACACCTGCTTTGCGAGCTTCAGCAGTTCGGCCGATTCTGAAGACTTGGCCGCGAAATCAGCCCAGGCCGCCTCCTCCGCCACCTTGCGCCATTTGGCGAGTCCCTCGTCATTCATGTCCGCCACCTGAACGCCCTTGGCGGCATAGATGCGGGCGACCTCATCGTCGTCCTTCTTCGCCTCGGCCATGGCCCAGGCCTCCATTTCCGCGCCCACGTCCATCAGCATCTTCTGCTGGGCCGCGGGCAGGCTGTCGAAAATGGCCTTCGACATCAAAAGCGGCTCGAGCATGAACCAGAAGGACCCCTTGCGCGCCGTGGTGAGGGACTTGGCGAGCTCCTCCAGCCGGAAGGAGATGAGGCTGGTGGAGGAGGTGACGGCGGCGTCGAGCGCGCCGGTCTGCATGCCGATGTAGATCTCGTTCGAGGCCATGGTCGAGACCTGCCCGCCAGCAGCCGTGAACATGAGATCCATCTCGCGGCTGCCGCCACGGATTTTGAGGCCCTTCACGTCCTCGGGCGAAAAAATCGGACCACGCCGCGAGGCCACGCCGCCCGCCTGCCAGATCCACGAGAGAATCTTGACGCCCTTGTCCTCGACCACCTTGTTGAACATCTGGCCGATGGGCGCCGTCTTCCACTTCGCGCCCTGTTCATAGCTCGTCACCAGACAAGGCATGAGCCCGATGTTCGTCGCCTGAACCTCGCCGCCAGCATAGGCGATGGGGAACAATGTCATGTCCAGCGCGCCTTTCCGCAGCGCGGAGAACTGGGCGAAGGTCTTCATCAGCGAGGAGTTGGCGTAGACCTCGAATTTCAGCGCGCCATTGCTGCGCTTCTCGACCTCGCGGGCGAAGATCTGGCACAGGCGGTCGCGAAAATCGCCCTGATCGATGGTCCCGCCAGGGAATTGATGGGAGATCTTGAGCACCTTCTGCTGGGCCTGCGCGGCGAGGCCGCTGGCGAGCAAAGCGGGCGCGGCGAGCGACCCGCGAACCATGTCGCGACGTGTGAAAATCATGACCCACTCCCCAAAAAGAGCGGATCTTCTCTCTTTCCCGCTCGTCGACACAATGCCTGATCGCAACGCAGGCTCCAAGGCTCCCGCCGACCTGAGGGGCCGGGCCAGCATCATACTTTGGTCGAATATCCCGGAAATCGGGGATGCCCGGCGATTCCGGGCGTCCCGCCCCATGAAAGCTGTTTATTCGAAGCGGAGGCACGTTTAAGATGGGACAAAATGGAACCGCCATGGCGGAGCAAGGGAGATTCGCATGAGGCTGAAAACCACATTCCTTCTGGGGGCAGCCGTCGCCGCTCTGGCGGTGGCCTCGCCGATCGGGCCGGTCGGCGCCCTCGCCCAGACCGCCCCCATCGTCGCCATCGACGAGGATGACATCGGCGGCGTGGTGCGCGGCCCCGGCGGGCCCGAAGCTGGCGTCTGGGTGATCGCCGAGACCACGGACCTGCCCACCAAATTCGCCCGCATGGTCGTGACCGACGATCAGGGCCGCTACGTCATCCCCGATCTTCCCTCCGCCAATTATCAGGTCTGGGTGCGCGGCTATGGGCTCGTCGATTCCGCGAAGATGCGCGCCAAGCCCGGCCAGATCCTGAACCTGGCGGCCACCCCTGCGCCTGATGCGGCGGCTGCGGCCCATTACTACCCGGCCATCCACTGGTTCACCATGCTCAAGATCCCGCCGGCCTCGGACTTCGGCGGCTCGACGGACATCCCCAAGAACATCACCCGCGACCGCTGGCTCAAGCAGATGAACAATGTCGACTGCATCGGCTGCCATCAGATCGGGCAGGAGGCGACGCGCACCATCCCCGCCCAGTTCGGCAAGTTCGAGAATGGCGAGCAGGCCTGGATCCGCCGCCTGCAGTCCGGCCAGTCCGGCCAGGCCATGACCAACCGCATCGCCGGCGAATTCGGCGCCGTGCCCTATAAATATTTCGGCGAGTGGACCGACAGCATCGCCAAGGGCGCATTGCCCAAGAACAAGCCCGAGCGTCCGCAAGGCGTTGAGCGCAATGTGGTCGTCTCCTCCTGGGAATGGTCCGAGCCGAACAAATATCTGCACGACCTCATCGCATCGGATCGGCGCTATCCCACGGTCAACGCCTATGGCCCGCTCTATGGCTCGCCGGAATATTCCACCGACAACATGCCGATCCTCGACCCCAAGACGGCGAAGGTGACCTATTTCAAGATGCCGGTGCAGGATCCCAACATGCCCCTGTCGCTCGGGCCGGGCCATGCGGGCGATGAGAAGGTGATGGCCGCCTCCGCCTATTGGGGCGAGGAGAGCCTTTGGGACACCCGCGCCAACAACCACAATTCCATGATCGACAAGGACGGCCGCGTCTGGCTCTCGGCCAGCGTGCGCGGGCAGGACAACCCCGCCTTCTGCAAGAAGGGCTCGGACCATCCCTCGGCCAAGGTCTTCCCGCTCGACAAGTCCTCGCGCCAGGCCGCCGTGCTCGACCCCAAGACGATGAAATATTCCTTCATCGACACCTGCTTCGGCTCCCATCACCCGCAGTTCGGCTATGACGCAGACAATACGCTGTGGTTCAGCGGCACGGGTCCGGTCGCAGGCTGGGTCAACACGAAAAAGTTCCTCGAGACTGGCGATGTGCAGGCCTCGCAGGGCTGGGCGCCCTTCGTGCTGGACACCAGCGGCGACGGCAAGCTCGGCGACTATGTGGAGCCCGACCAGCCCATCGCGCCCGGCAAGGACAAGCGCATTCCCGGCGGCTCGCCCTATGCGGTCATGCCCCACCCCACCGACGGTTCGGTCTGGTACACGGTCGGCGTCTTCGGCGGCGCGCCGGGCTTCCTGCGCTTCGATCCGAAGACGGGCCTCTCGGAAGTCTACAACATGCCCAAGCCCGGCACCGGCATCCGTGGCGGCGACATCGACAAGAACGGCGTGCTCTGGGGCTCGGGCTCCAGCGGCCATCTCGTGAGCTTCGACCGCCGCAAGTGCAAGGGGCCGCTGAACGGACCCACAGCGCTCGGCGACCACTGCCCCGAGGGCTGGGCCTTCCACCGCTACCCCGGTCCGGGCTTTGAAGGCGAGGCCAACAGCGCGGAGGCCAGCTATTACACCTGGGTCGACCAGCACAACACGCTGGGCCTTGGCGAGGACGTGCCGGTGTCCACCGCCAACCTGCAGGATGGCTTCATCGCCTATGCCGGCGGCAAGATGGTCATGCTGCGCATCCCCTATCCCATGGGCTTCTACGCCAAGGGGCTGGATGGCCGCATCGACGATCCCAACGCGGGCTGGAAGGGCCGCGGCCTCTGGAGCACCAACGGCGACCGCACGCCCTGGCTGATGGAGACCGGCAAGGGCTCGCGCCCGCGCGCCGTCCATATCCAGATGCGCCCGGACCCGCTGGCGAAGTAAAGCCGCACATCACGAAACTGAGCGGGCCGCGCCCTGTCGCGGCCCGTTTTCTTATGGCGAGCCCCGCGCCGGACAGCGTGCCCCGATAAATTTTCACGTCGCCGCTTGCGCATCGTCGCAAAGCAGGCTTACTCTCAAAAAAAATGAGAATAATCGGGAGGAATAAAATGCAATCCATGCGTCTCATGGCTACGCTTGGCGTAGCGGCTTTCGCGTCCCTCATCCAGCCTGCGCAGGCGCAGGAGCCCATCAGGATCGGCGTGATGTTTCCGATCACCGGGCCCATCTCCGCACAGGGCCGCCCTGAGCGCGACGCCATCAAGCAGGCCTTCGAGGAAGAGAACAACATCATCGCCGGCCGCAAGGTCGAACTCCTCTACGAAGACAGCGCCGGGCGCCCGGACACCGGCCTGACCAAGGTCAAGGCGCTGGTCGAGCGCAACAATGTGCATCTTCTGGTCTCCGAACTCGTCAGCGCCGTGGGGGCCGCCGTCGCGCCCTATGTGAACGAGCAGAAGATCCCGTGGGTCAGCACCGTGGCGCTCGCCAGCCTGACGCGCGAAATGAAGAGCCCCTATATCTTCCGCTATGTGCCCTCCTCCTATCAATACGCCACCGCCGCGGCCGAAAGCGCCAAGAAGCTCGGCTGGAAGAAGGTCTATCTGATCGGATGGAACGCGCCTCCCGGACGCGAGACCCATGAGGCGCTGAAGAAGGCCTTCGGCCCCGAGAATGTGATCGACGCCATGTTCCCCAACGTCGGCACCTCCGATTACGCGCCCTATATCAGCAAGATGGATCCCTCGAAGGCCGACGGCGTCTTCGCGGCCATGTGGGGCGCCGACGCGCCGCGCATCACCCAGCAATATGTCGAATATGGCCTGAGCAAGAAGATGCCGCTCTTCGGCATCGCCTCCTTCACCAGCGAGGAGCTGCTTGGCGACATGCCCCCGGAATCCGAGGGGCTGCTGAGCTCCTACACCTATTGCGGCACGCTCGACACGCCCGAGAACAAGGCCTTCGTCGAGGGGTATAAATCCCGCTACAAGGAATTGCCGGGCTCCTATCAATATATGGGCTACATGGCCGCCAAGATGGTCATTCAGGCCATCAAGGACGTGAACGGCAAGGTCGAGGACCGGCAGGCCTTCACCAACGCCCTGAGCAAGGTGCAGGTGAAGGGCCCCATGGGCATGACCAGCTTCGACGAGAACCGCGGGATGGTCGGCGACTTCTATGCGCTGAAAGTGGTGAAGGGGCCTGACGGGCGCCTGCAGAACAGCTGCGGCGAGCGCATCCCGCAGGTGAAGGATCCCTATCATCTCTTCCCCTGAGACGCTGCGCTCCCAGCCCCGCCCTGCGTGAAAGGCCGCGCCACGCGCGACCTTTCGCCATCGCTCCATTTATCCAGCCCCGTGGCGCCGTACGCCCGTTGGAGCCCTTTTGACATGATGTTCTGGGTTCTTCAGTCGCTCAACGGCATCTCCTACGGAATGCTGCTCTTCCTGCTCGCCTCCGGCCTGTCGCTGATCTACGGGCTGATGAAGATCCTCAACCTCACCCATGGCTCCTTTTATCTTCTGGGCGGCTATGTCGGGCTCGCGGTCCTGCATCTCACCAAGAGCTTCATCCTGGCCGTGCTGCTCGGCAGCCTCGCCATCGCGCTGCTGGGCGTCGTGATGGAGCGGTTTTTATTGCGGCGGCTGCACTTGCAGGAAATGCCGCAGACCCTGCTGACCTTCGGCCTCCTCTTCATCTTTTCCGACCTCGCCATGCTCATCTGGGGCGGCAATCCCCAGACCGTGCCCAAGCCCGAACTCTTCCGCCACTCCCTCGACATCGGCGGCATGGTCTATCCCTCCTATCGTCTCTTCATCATCGGCTTCGGCCTCTTCGTGGCCGCCGTGCTCTGGTGGGTGCAGGAGGGGACGCGCATCGGCGCCATGGTGCGCGCGGGCGTCGACAATGAGGAGATCGCGCGGGCGCTCGGCATCAATGTCTCGCTTCTCTTCACTCTGGTCTTCGCATTCGGCGCCTTTCTGGCCGCGCTTGGCGGGGTGATGGGCGGACCGATCGTCGGCGTCTATCCCGGTGCCGATTTCGAAGTGCTGCTGCTGGGCTTCGTCGTCGTCATCATCGGCGGCCTCGGCAGCCTGCGCGGGGCGCTGGTGGGCGGCTTGATCGTCGGCTTGCTGGATAATTTCGGCAAAGTCCTCTTCCCCGAATTCGCCCTGTTCACGATCTTCGCGCCCATGGCCCTGATCCTCGCGGTCCGGCCGACCGGCCTCTTCGGCAAAGAGTGAGGGGCCCCGCGATGAAGACCACCTCCCCCGCACGCATGGCCCTCTTTCTGGCCGTCGCCGCCGCCCTCGCGCTGATCCTGCCCTATGTGCTGACGCCCTATTATCTCGGCCTCGTGGTCAAGATGATGATCTTCGCGCTCTTCGCCATGAGCCTCGACCTGCTCATCGGCTTCACCGGCATGGCCTCGCTGGGCCATGCGGCCTATTTCGGCCTGTCCGCCTATGTCACCGGCCTGACCGCCCTCACGCTCGGCTGGAATGTCTGGCTCGCCCTGCCCGCAGGCCTCATGGCCAGCGCCGTGGCGGCGGGCCTCTTTGGCCTGCTGGCGCTGCGCACGCGCGGCAGCTACTTCCTCATGATCACGCTGGCGCTCTCCCAGCTCATGTGGGGCATCGCCTTCGGCTGGCGCTCCCTGACGGGCGGCGACGACGGCCTGCCGGACGTGCCGCGTCCCCGGCTCTGGCAGGGCTATTCCCTGACCGATGGCGTGAGCTTCTATTTCTTCGCCTTCGGGCTGATCGCCCTCAGCGGATGGCTGCTGTATCGCATCACCGCCTCCCCCTTCGGTCAGTGCCTGCGGGGCATCCGCGAGAGCGAAACGCGCATGCTGGCGCTGGGCTATGACATCTGGCGCTACAAATTCACCGCCTTCGTGCTGGGCGGCCTCTTCGCGGGCCTCGCAGGCTCGCTCTATGTCTACTACAACCGCTTCGTCAGCCCCGATTACATCCATGTCGCCCGCTCGGCCGAAGTGCTGCTGATGGTCATCCTGGGCGGCGCGGGCACGCTGATCGGCCCTGCGGTGGGCGCGGCCATCATCGTCGCCCTCGAGAACGTCATCAGCGCCTATACGGAGCGCTGGGTCATGCTGCTCGGCTTCGTCTATGTGATCGTCGCCCTCTTCGCCCCCAATGGCCTGACCGGGCTGATCGAGAGCCTCCGCAAGAAGAGGGCTGGCCCATGAGCGCGCTCGTCATCGACTCCGTGTCGAAAAACTTCGGCGGCGTGCAGGCCCTGACCGATGTGTCCTTCAGCATCGCGCCGGGCGAGCGCCGCCTCATCATCGGCCCCAATGGCGCGGGCAAGACGACCCTGTTCAACATGCTCTCGGGCGCCTTTCCGGTCTCGTCAGGCCAGGTCACCCTGTTTGGCCGCGACATCACCAATGCGCCGCCCAACCTGCGCGCCAACCTCGGCCTCGCCCGCACATTCCAGATCACCAATCTCTTCCCCAATCTGACGGTGATGGAGAACCTGATCCTCGCCCTGCAGGCCCAGCATGAACACGCCTTCTCCATGTTTCGCCTCATGCGCAAGGAGAGCGCGCTCTTCGACCGCGCGCAGGCCCTTCTGTCGCAATGGGGCCTGAGCGACATAGCCGGCGCCAGGGCGCGGGAAATCTCCTATGGCCAGCAAAGGCAGGTGGACCTCATCCTCGCCATGGCCGGGGCGCCGAAGGTGCTTCTGCTGGACGAGCCCACCGCAGGCCTCTCGGCCGCTGAAGTCGTGCGCGTGGTGGGCATGATCGGCGACCTGCCGGCGGACATGACCGTGCTGATGATCGAACACGACATGGACGTCGCCTTCGACATCGCGGACCGCATCGCCGTTCTGCATCAGGGCTGCCTGATCGCCGAGGGAACGCCAGACGAGATCCGGGGTCATCCGCAGGTGACCGAAATCTATCTGGGAGCCGATTAGCGCCATGCTCAGCATCCAGGACATCCACACCTATTACGGCGACAGCTACATTCTGCAGGGCGTGTCGCTTGAGCTGCAGCCGGGACAGGTGGTCGCGCTGCTGGGCCGCAACGGCGTCGGCAAGACCACGCTGGCCCGCTCCATCATGGGCCTGACGCCCGCCAGCCGGGGCCGCATCCTCTTCGGGGATCAGGACATCACCCGCGCCAGCGCGCATCGCATCGCGCGGCTTGGCATCGGCTATGTGCCGCAGGGGCGGCAGGTCTTCCGCTCCCTCAACATCAGGGAGCATCTGCAGGTCACCGCGCGCGGGAACGGCCAGTGGACCCCCGACAAGATCCTCGATCTCTTCCCCAACCTCCGCAGCCGCATCAAGAGCCTTGCAGGCAAGCTCAGCGGCGGCGAGCAGCAGATGCTGGCGGCGGCGCGCGCGCTCGTGGGCAACCCCGCCCTGCTCCTGATGGATGAGCCCACCGAAGGCCTCGCGCCCATGATGATCCGGGAGCTCGGCAAGACCATCGCCTCCCTCAAGGAGGGCGGCGCCTCGATCCTGCTCATCGAACAGCAGCTCAACTTCGCCCTGCGCTACGCCGACATCGTCTTCATCATGAACAAGGGACGGATCGTGCATCGCTGCACGCCAGCGGAGCTGCTGGCGGATCCCGACACCAAGGCGCGTTATCTCGGCGTGTGACAACACAAAACAACAAGGGAGCGGAATATGTCAGGAGCGTCAGCAGCCCCCAACCATCCCGTCGTCATCGTGACCGGCGCGGCCCGCGGCCTCGGCCGCGCCATGGCCATATCGCTGCTGCGCAGCGGCGCGAAGGTCGCGGCGGCGGACCTGCCTTCCAGCGCAGCGGAAATGGCCGAACTCGTCGCACTCGCCCAGGCTGAATCCATGGCCGACCGCCTGCTGACCGTGGAGTGCGACGTCTCGAACTGGGACGATTGTCAGGCGGCGGTGCGCGGGGTCGTCGACCATTTCGGAGCGCTGCATGGCCTTGTGAACAATGCGGGGCTTGGCATGCAGCATATCGGCAATGTGCTGTCGGGCCCGCGCCGCCGCTTTTATGAAGTCAACGCCGACACCTGGCGCACCTCCATCGACGTGAACTTCAACGGCCCCTTCATGATGGCGAAGGCGGCGGCCCCGCTCATGGTCGAACAGGGCTGGGGCCGGATCGTCAACATCGTCACGAGCTTCTACACGATGATGATGGAGGGCTTCTCGCCCTATGGCCCCTCCAAGGCGGCGCTGGAGTCCGCCACCGTGATCTGGTCGAAGGATCTTGCGGCGACCGGCGTCACCGTCAACGCCCTGCTGCCGGGCGGGCCCGCCAACACACGCATGATCCCGCAAGGCGACATCGACGACCGCTCGAAGCTGATCCAGCCCGAGGCCATGATGGCGCCCATCGCATGGCTCATGTCCGGGCGCTCGGACGGCGTCAACGGACGCCGGATCATCGCATCCGAATGGCCCGCAGACCGATTGAATGCAACGCCCGCCAGCGACGTCGGCGCCCCCGCAGGCTGGTGACCAGAACAAGAGAACAGGGAGGAACCTATGTCAGAATCCAACACCGTCACCGTCAGCATCGAGAATGCGGTCGCCACCGTCACGCTCAACCGTCCGCACAAGCGCAACGCCATGAGCCCGACCCTGCATATCGAAATGGTCGATGTGCTGGAGAAGCTGCGCTACGAGAAAACCTCGCGCGTCGTCGTCATCACCGGCGCGGGCGAATCCTTTTGCGCAGGCATGGACCTGAAGCAATTCTTCATGGACCTGAAGGATGATCCGGCCGAATTCGACCGCATCTACCGCATGGCCACCGAATGGCGCTTCCGCACCCTGCGCTACTATCCCAAGCCCACCATCGCCATGGTGAACGGCTATTGCTTCGGCGGCGCCTTCTCCATCGTCGAGGGCTGCGACCTCGCCTTCGCCGCCAAGGAGGCGACCTTTGGCCTCTCGGAGGTCAACTTCAAGCATTACCCCGGCGGCAGCGTCAGCAAGTCGCTGGCGAACCTCATGCGCCCGCGCGACGCGCTTTATTACGCGATGACGGGCCGCCCCTTCAAAGGCGACCGCGCCGCCGAAATCGGCTTCATCAACGCAGCCTATCCCCTCGCGGAGCTGCGGGACGAGGTGATGGCGCTGGCGCAGGAGATCGCCAGCAAGGATCCCGACGCCCTTCACGCCTGCAAGGACGGCTATCGTTTCTCGCTGGAGATGAGCGCGGACGCGGCCATCAACTATGCCGCCGCCAAGTCCGACCAGCTGACCCTGCGGCAGAAGGATTCATGGCGCAGCGAAGGCATCGGCGATTTCCTGGACGGCAAATATCGTCCGGGCCTTGGCGGGCACGAGAAGGCGGAGAAATAGGCGGGCGCTGCGGCCTCGCGCCCAACCCGGCGCGAGGCTAGCTGTCCGCGAGGTTGCATCTGATCCGGCGCAGCATGGATTTAAGGATCTCCTGCTCCGCAGCCGTGAAATCGACGAGCATCGCCTTGTTGGTCACGGCTATGTGGGGCATCACGAGATCATAGAGGCGCCGTCCCTCGCGCGTCAGCAAGACCCGAACCTTGCGCCCGTCAGCCGCATCGGCGACGCGCTTCACAAGTCCGCGACGCTCCAGATCGTGAATGGCGTTGGCGACGGAGGGGCCGCGCATATGGGTGCGGCTGGCAAGCTCGCTCTGGCTCAAGCCATCCTCCTCCCAGAGGATGCGCAGAAACTGAAAAATCCCCATGCCGACGCCATGGGCGGCGATGCGGGCTGAAAAGGTCCGGGTCATCGTGCGCGAGGCGTCCGACAGGAGAAACCCGATGGTCTCCTCCAGCCTGAGATCGTCAAACGTCGTCTTGACGGCGGGCGGCGCGCCTTGAGCGGATAAGGCTTTTCTTTTCGCCACTGCTGATCCCATTCCTGACCTTCAAGCGCCAGCATGACCCGGCCCCGCCGCATTGACAAGCCGGGAAAATGATAGGAACCTTACAATCCAGAATGCGCCCCCAGAATGGCGCGCCTGCCCCAAGGAGGACCGAGTGGCTGAACATGCCGTCATTGATGTCCACGGACGGAAAGTAAACATCAGGCGGATGGGCCAGGGCGCGCCATTGCTCTTCCTGCATGGCGCCCTGGGGATCGCCGATCAGGAGCCCGGCCTTGAGGACCTTGCGCGTCATTTCGAGGTCATAGCGCCCGACCATCCGGGCTTCGGCGCCTCCGAAGCAAGCGGCGACATTGACGACGTCGCTGACCTCGCGATCTTCTATCTGGACATGCTCGACCACCTGAAGCTCGACGCCGTCCACGTCGCGGGCCAATGCATCGGCGGGTGGATCGCGCTGGAGATGGCGATCTACGCCAGCCATCGCTTCAAGACGCTGTCCCTCGTCAACAGCGCGGGCCTGCGGGTCAAGGACCAGCCGCGCGGCGACATGTTCCTGTGCTCGGAAGCCGACCTCATCAAGCTGCTGTTCAAGGGCGAAGCTGGCGACGCATGGATGAAGGGCTGGCGCGCATCGCCCGCGCACGAAGACATCTATGAGCGCAACCGCGGGGCCGCCGCGAAATACACCTGGTCGCCGCGCCTGTGCAATCCAAAGCTCGACCGCTGGCTGCACCGGGTGACGGCGCCGACGCATATCGTCTGGGGCAGGGACAATCACGTCATCCCCCTCGCCTATGCGGATGCGCTGAAGGCGCTCATCCCCGGCGCGACGTCGGCGGTCATCGAAGATTGCGCCCATATGGCCCATATCGAACAACCCGCAGCTTTCGCACACGAGATCACCCACTTCATCCGGAGGGCTACGCCATGAAGGTCTTCACCTTTCATCTGATGCCTTATGCTGACCTTGACATGACATTCATGGACAAGCATCGGGCCGCATGGGTCGTTCTGCCAAACACCTATTATGATCCGAAGAAGGGTCACGAGCTCTACAACCGCTACCTCGACGAGCTTGAGCTTGCGGCGGAGCTTGGCTTCGACGGCATCTCCGTCAACGAGCACCATCAAAACGCCTATGGCCTGATGCCCTCGCCGGTCGTCACGGCGGCGGCGCTGGCGCGGCGCACCAAGACCGCGAAGATCGCCATCCTCGGCAACGCCTTCGGCCTGCGCGAACATCCGCTCAACATCGCCGAAGAACATTCGATGATCGACAACATCACCGGCGGGCGGCTCATCACCGGCATGGTGCGCGGCATCGGCGCGGAGTATTTTTCAACGGGCAACAACCCGGCCTTCTCCCACGCCCGCTTCCAGGAGGCCCATGACCTCGTGGTGCAGGCATGGACGCGGCCGGGCCCCTTCTCCTTCGAAGGCAAGTTCTACCATTTCGAATATGTGAACATGTGGCCGCGCCCCTTCCAGCAGCCCCATCCCCCGATCTGGACGCCCTCGACCGGCTCTGCGGAGACGATCGAATGGGCCGCGCATCCTTCCCGCCGATACACCTATCTGCAGGCCTATAGCCCCACCCAGTCCGTCGCGCGCTTCCTGAATTATTATCGCCAGTGCGCGCGGGACATGTATGGCTACACCGCCAGCTCCGAGCAGATCGGCTGGTCGACGCCCGTCTATATTTCGGACACAGACGAGAAGGCGCGCGCGGAGGCCAAGCCCCATATCGAAATTCTCTTCAACAAGCTTCTGCGCCTGCCCTTCGAGATGCTGTTCCCGCCGGGCTACCTGTCGCAGAAGTCGCTCGCCAACATGCGCAGCCACAAGCGTTCGGTGAGCGGCCAGGAACATACGATCGACTCCCTGATCGACCAGGGCATCATCGTCTGCGGCAGTCCCGAAACCGTGCGCCGTCAGTTCACCGACGCGCACCGGCTCCTCGGCTTCCAGAACCTGCTCTGCCTCATGCAGTTCGGCACCCTGCCCCGCGACCTGACCGAGCGCAACATTCGGCTCTTCGCCAGCGAGGTTCTGCCCGCGCTGCAGGGCCTGACCGACAGGGAATATATGGGCATGGAGATGCGCGCGGCTGAATGAAGCCGTGACGCGCGACAACAACGGCGAGCGCCCTGCAGGACGCTCGCCAGCGACCGAATGACAGCCTGAAAAAGGCGCGCAATCATCAAGGGAGGTTTTCGTGCTTCAGCAATTGAAGTTCAACGGCGATGTCGTGGTCGTGACCGGCGCAGGCTCAGGGATCGGCCGCTCGACGGCTGAGGCTCTCGCCGAGCTTGGCGCGACGGTCGTGCTGGTGGCGCGCACCCTCAGCAAGCTGGAGGAGGTCAAGGCCTCCATCGAAAAGAGCGGCGGCAAGGCCGAGGTCTTCGTCGCCGACGTCTCCAAAGAGGCGGATGTGAAGGCCCTGCGCGCCTTCGTCGATGAGAAGTGGGGACGCTGCAAGGCCATCGTCAACAACGCCGGGAACAATTTCGTCTCGCTGGTGACGGACCTCTCCACGCAGAAATGGGACGAGCTGATCGCGGTCGACCTCAACAGCGTCTTCTACATGTGCCGCGAGTTCATTCCCCTGCTGCTCAAGGAGAAGAACCCCTCGATCCTCAACGTCGCCTCGACCTTCGGCCATATCGGCCACCCCAAGATGCCCGTCTATTGCGCGGCCAAGGGCGGCGTCATCTCCTTCACCCGCCAGCTTGCGGTGGATTACGGAACGCAGGGCCTGCGGGTGAACTCCATCTGCCCCGGCCCCACTCTCTCGCCGCGCGTGAAGGGCTATTTCGACACAGGCCGCACCGATCCCACCGAGACCCTGTCCAAGGTCATGCTGGGCCGCTTCGCCCAATGCGATGAGATCGGCAATGTCGCGGCCTTCCTTGTCTCGGACGCCGCCAGCTATGTCCACGGCGCGTCGATCCTGGTCGATGGCGGCCAGACCATCAACTGACGGGACAGCCGATGACCAAGGTGTTGGAGGGCGTCAAGGTCGTTGAGCTCGGAACCATGATCACGGCGCCTCTGGCGGCCATGATGCTGGCCGATCTTGGCGCAGACGTCGTCAAGGTGGAGAATCCGCAGGGGGGCGACCCCTTCCGCAGCTTTCGCGGCGGCCACTACAGCCCGCATTTCTTCGCCTATAATCGCGGCAAGCGCAGCATCAATCTCGACCTGCGGCAGGAGGCGGGCAAGGAGGTTCTGCGCAAGCTCCTCGCGGACGCCGACATATTGATCGAGAACTATCGTTCGGGCGTCATGGATCGGCTGGGCTTCAGCCGCGCCAGCCTCGAGGCGATCAATCCGCGCCTGATCCATTGCTCCATCACGGGCTTCGGCCCCACCGGGCCCTACAGCCAGCGCCCGGCCTATGACAGCGTGGGCCTTGCGCTCAGCGGCATCTCAAGCCTGCTGCTCGACCCCGAGGAGCCGCAGGTCTGCGGCCCGACGATCCCTGACAACGCAACCGGCATGTTCGCCTGCTACGGAATCCTCGGCGCGCTCTATGAGCGCGAGCGCACGGGCAAGGGGCGTTTTGTCGAGCTCAACATGCTGGAGGCCTCCATCGCCTTCATCCCCGACCCCTTCGCCAATTACACAATGCTCGGCATCGACAACCAGCCGCTGACGCGCGTGGCGAGCTCCCATTCCTTCGCCTTCCGCTGCGCCGATGGAAAGCTGCTTGCGATCCATCTGTCGTCGCAGACGAAGTTCTGGGACGGGCTGCTGCGGGTCGCCGAGCGCACGGACCTGAACGATGATCCGCGCTTTTCGACGCGCGAGGCGCGCATCGCCCATTTCGCCGAACTCACGCAGACGCTCGCCTCTGTGTTCGTCACGCGCGAGCGGGGCGTCTGGATGGCCTTGCTGGAGGCGCAGGACGTGCCCTTCGCGCCCGTCCACTCGATCCCTGAAGTGATCGACGACCCGCAGGTGCGCCATCTCGAGAGCTTCCGCACCCTGCATCACCCCACGCTCGGCGATCTCTTCGCGACCCGTCGCCCCCTGCGCATCGACGGCGGGCGCGATGGTTCAGACCTCGCCGCGCCTGTGCTAGGAGAGCATACGGATGAAGTGCTCGCGGAGCTGGGCTACAGCGCAAGCGAAATCGCATCCAAACGGGCCGCCAAGGCCATCTGAAAAACAATCAGGCAGGAAACTCGGGCAGGAAACATGAACAAGCCAACGGTCAATCCCCCCATCCGCCGCGTCGTCACCGGCCATGACGCCAACCAGGTCGCGAAAGTGCTGATGGACTCGCCCGCGACCAATTCGAAGGGACCGGGAACCGGCCTTGTCTCGACGCTCATCTGGAGCACAGACTGCACGCCTGCGAAGGTTCCGCTGGGCGAGGCGATTGAAGACGAGGGCGCGCGCGTCCTTGGCAGCGCGCCGCCGCCCAATGGCAGCCGGTTCGCCGTGATCGAATTTCCGCCCGGCGTCATCTCCGCCATGCACCGCACCGAAACGATCGACTATGTGATCGTGATCGAGGGCGAGATCGACATGGACATGGACGACTCGACCGTGAAGCTTCGCTATGGCGACGTCATGGTCCAGCGCGGCACGAACCATGCGTGGGTGAACCGCAGCGACAAGAAGGCGCGCGTCGCCTTCGTGCTGATCGACGCCGAGCCCCTTGGCATCGGCCACCCCGTGCTCGGCAAATCAAGCGCCGGCTGACCCCTTCAATATCATAAAATTAAGAGGATGCGCGCTCATGGATATGGAGCTTCCCGAAGAACTGCGGATGCTGAAGAAGACGGTCGCCGACTTTGTCGACCGCGAGCTCATCCCCATCGAACAAACGACGATGGATGGGCCGGTGATGCGCGAGGACATCCGGGAGAAGCTTCAGGCCAAGGCGAAGGATCTCGGCCTGTGGCTGCTCGACACGCCCGTGGAATATGGCGGCCAGGGCCTCGGGCTTCTCGCCATGGTGGTCGTGTGGGAGGAGCTGGCGCGCACCATCGCCATGCCGCCGCGCGGGCCGCTGATCTTCGGACCGGATGTGCGCCCGATTCTCTTCACGCTGCCTGAAGAGCAGAAGGCGAAATATCTCCTGCCTGTTCTGCGCGGCGAGAAGAAGACCGCCTTCGCGCAATCCGAGCCTGACGCGGGCGCCGATCCCGGCTCCATGCGCACGACCGCCGTGCGCCAGGGCGATCATTACATCATCAACGGCTACAAGCGCTGGATCACCAATGCCGGGCGCGCGGATTTCTTCCAGCTTGTCGCGGCGACCGACCGCTCCAAGGGAAGCCGCGGCGGCCTCAGCATGTTCCTTGTGGACGCCGACACGCCTGGCATCACCATCGTGCGGCCCGTTCCGACCATGATGGGCGACGCGCCTTATGAAATCGCCTTCGACAATGTGAAGGTGCCCGTCGAGAACCTCATCGGCAAGGAGGGCGACGGCATGAAGAACGCGCAGGCCTGGATCACCAGCGGGCGCCTCTATCAGGCCTGCCGGGGCCTGGGCGTCGCCAAACGCTGCCTCGACATGGCCGCCTCCTACGCCAAGCAGCGCGTGACCTTCGGCGCGCCCCTGTCGGACCGTCAGGCGATCCAGATCAAGATCGCCGACAGCTACATGGAGCACAAGATGGTGCAGCTGATGGTCTACAACCTCGCGGCGCGCACCGAAGCTGGCCTCGCCCAGCGCCATGAGAGCTACATGGTCAAGATCGCCGGCACGGAGCTTGGATTCCGCGTCGCCGACCGCTGCATGCAGATCCATGGGGGCATGGGCCTGACGATGGAGATGCCCATCGCCAAGATGTGGCGCGACGCCCGCAGCTTCATGATCACCGAAGGGCCGGTGGAGCTGATGCGCTCCGTTCTCGCCCGGGAGATCCTGCGCAATTACTGAACGACCCATGGGAGCGCGCGATGCAGTTCGGTGTCTTCGACTATATCGAAAAGGGCGCGGCGCCGATTCATGAGACCTATGACCGGCGCATGGATCTTCTGCGCGCCCTCGAGGCGGCAGGCTTTCATGGCTACCATCTCTCGGAACATCATGCGACGCCGCTTTCGCTGACGCCCTCGCCCAATCTCTTCCTCGCCGCCGCCGCGCGCGAAACGAAGACGATCAGGCTCGGAACGCTGCTGACGCTGCTTCCGCTCTACCATCCCATGCGGCTTCTGGAAGAGCTTTGCATGCTCGACCATCTGTCGGGCGGACGTCTCGACATTGGCGTGGGGCGCGGAATTTCGCCCCATGAGTTCGACGCCTACAGCGAGGATTTCAACGAGTCCGCCGAAGCCTTCGACCAGTGCTTCAAGGTCATCCATCAGGGTCTGCGGCAGGACCGCGTGACCTATGCCTCGCCGAAATACACATTCAAGGATGCGCCCGTCATCGTGCGGCCCTTGCAAACGCCCCATCCCCCGCTGTGGTATGGCCTGCGCGGCGAGCATGGCCCTGTCTTCGCCGCCAGACACGGCATGAATGGCGTGACGCTGGGGCCGGACGACCATGTGGCGAAGATCATCGGGAATTTCCGCGAGCAATGGAAGCTGCACGAAGCCGAGCGCGCGGCGATGGGCTCGCCAGTCGCCTCGCCCCTTGTCGGCATCATGCGCGCCATGTTCATCGCCGACACCGACCAGGAGGCCGAGCGCATCGCCCGCGCCGCACATGAAACATGGTTCGACAATCTCGCCTGGCTCTGGAAGGAGCGGGGAACCATGCCGCCGATCGCCATCTCCGGCAGCTTCGATCAGGCGCGCGCCTCAGGCGCCCTCGTGGTCGGCAGCCCGCAGACCGTGAAGAAGGTCTTCATGGCGCAGGCCCAGCGCTGCGGGCATAATTACCTCGTGCTCCTGCTGGCTTTCGGCTCCCTGACCCATGCCCAGCAGATGCGCTCGCTCGACCTGTTCCGCACCGAGGTCATGCCGGAGCTCGCCGCGCTCAACGAGATGCGCTGATCAGGTCGGCAGGTCGTAGTTCTTCTTGTTCACCTCGGCGAGATAGTCGCCGAAGGACAGGGGCTCCGGGTTCGTCTGCGATCGGCAGGTCGGCCAGCAATCGAGGCGCACATCAAGCCTTGGCCCCAGGAAGAACGGCACGGAGTAACGCTCGGCGCCGCTCTTGTTGATGACGCGGTGGGGCGCGGAGCGAAAGCGCTCGTTGGTCCAGCGTCGGCACATGTCGCCATTGTTGATGAGCAGATGCCCATCGAGCGCCGGCGCCTCGATCCAGTCGCCGTGCCGCGACAGGATCTCAAGGCCCGGCACCTGCGACTGCGCCAGAATCGTGCAGTAGCTGTAGTCCGTATGCGGCCCGATGCCGAATTGCCCATCCACACCCGGATCGCGCGGCGGATAATGCAGCAACCGCAGATTATAGGTTGGCGGACGGAAGGCCTCATGGGCGGTCATGGCGTCTTGCGCCATGCCAAGCGCGAGGGCGTGAAGCTCCAGCAACCGCTCGCCAAGCCCGGCCATGGCCGCGAAATAGGTCAGGCAGTTCTCGCGAAACCCCGGCGCGTGGTCCGGCCAGCGATTGTCGAAAACCCAGGGCTTGCCGGCGAGGCGGTCGGGATGGTCGGCGGGAAATTCCTGCCGCACGTAAAAGGAGGCGCTGCGGTCGGGCGCGACGCTCTTGCCATGGGTGGAGGTGCGCTGGGTCTGTCCTCCCAGCGGCAGATAGCCCACGATCTTGCCGACTGCGCGCACCGCCATTTTCTGCTCGAGCGGCAGACCATGGACCTGCTCGCAGGCGGCGAAGGCCAGATCAATGGTCGCCTGATCCACCCCGTGATTGCGCACGAAGAAGAAGCCCAGATCCTCGCAAGCCTGCCCCAGCGCCCGCGCTGTCGCGTCAGCCGCGCCCGCCTCCCCCGCGAGAAAGGGGCCAAGGTCGATGATGGGGATCCGCATCCCGCTCGCATGGTCAAGGGTGACGGCCACATCCATCATCTTCGCGCCCGCCACCCTATTTGTAGGAAATCATGTCGACGCGCGTGAGCGTGACCTTCGCCTCGACACGCGCGGCTGTCGTAAGGTGATAGGCGGTGTAGAGTTCGGGGAAAGCCTCGTTCGACGACATGCCCTCGATGGGGGCGATGACGTTGAAGCCCCGCAGCGCCGCCTCGCCGCCCGTGTGCAGAACCGTCGACTGCGCCGCCGTGCCATTGATGATGATGGTCTCGACGCCCTTGTCCCTCAGCATCTTCTCAAAGTCGCTGTTGAGGAACTTGTCGGGGCCGAGCGCCGGCAGAATGGGCTCGCCTGGCTTTGGGGCGATCTCGGGCATCATGTCCTTCTCGCCGGTGTTGGCCAGCGCGACGGAATAGACGACGAACATGCCGCGCGCACGGGCGTCCTCGAGCAGCTTCTTCATCCTGGGCATGGAGGCCGCGCAGCGGGGGCGACGCTCCTGCGAGCAGGTCTGGGTCGTGAAATCAAAGAGCAGAAGCGCCGTCGTCTTGGGGTCGACCGTCGCGGGTTTGAGCGTGGGCGGCGGCGGCAGCTTCACACTGCCCCAGTCGTCAAGGACGCCCTGAGCCTGTGCGCCCGAGGAAACGGCTGCTGCGAGGATGGACGCCAGCAGGATATGGCCAAAGCGGATCATGATCGTCTCCCTCAAAAAATCAACCGCCGACGCCAAGGCGGCGCACCACCCATGGCAGCACGACCGTCTCGAAGATCTTCTGGTCGCTGAGCTGCGCGGTGCGGCCCATATGTCCGCCCTGCGGATTGACCCAGGCCTCCTTGGGATCGCCATTGTTCAGCAGCAGCTGAAGGTCGTCGATCGGCACCTGCGTGTCGTTGCGGCCGTTCACGAGCAGCATGGGCGCGGAGGGCTTTTCGAGGAAGCCGCGGTCTTTGAGCGACATCTTCGGGCCATAGGCGAGGAAGTCGTCGAGGGTCTTCACGCCATAGACGGCGGCGCGCGCCTCAAACAGGCCGAAGAGATATTCGCGGGTGCCCAGCGCCTTCTTCTGCCATTCCGGCTGGAAATAGTTGTGGACCGGCCCGCCCTGCACCACGGACCCCAACAGCCGGTCCTTCTCGCTATAGGCGAGATGAGCAGACCAATGGCCGCCCCAGCTTCCGCCGGTCACGACGACGCGCTTGCCATCGACATCGTCGCGCCTGGCGAGCGCATCCAGAACCACCGAATAGACCTTGTCGGCGCCCGGCTCGATCTTGATGCGGGTCTGGCCGGTGCCGGGCATGTCGAAGGCGAAGAAGGCGACGCCCTTTTCGAGATAGGCCGCGTTGCGGATGGACCCGTCTTCCTTGCGTCCGTCAAGCCCGCCGATGGTGATGACGACAGGCGGCCTGGCGACCCCCTTGGGCTTGCGCAGATAGCCCACGATCTCCGTGCCGTTGTAATCGAACTTCACGGGTTCGATGGGCGGATCGACGAGGCGGCTATAGCCTGCGAAGGCGTCCAGCGCCTTTTTATAGGCCTGCGCGGTGCCGGCGGAATCCTCCAGCGGGAAGCGCGCGAACATGTACCATTGCATGGCCTTGTCATAGGTATGCGCGGCTTCCGCCTTGTTGGAGCCTTCCAGCGATTTCGCCTTGGCCATGTGCCGGTCGCCGATGGCGCCCCAGACGGCGGCCCAGTGGTCGCGGTCCTGGCTGGTCAGATTGGCGAGGGCCTCACGCACCTCGCCCGCGTCGAGCTGCGCCACCGGATAGGCCTTGCGGTCGGCGCGCAGCTGGATCTCGGCCTTCAGCTCCTCGAGCGTGCGGGGCGTGGCGAGCTGGGCGAGCGCGGCGGTGGACGCCAGCAAGGCGCCTGCGAGCGCGCCACAAAGCGCAATCCTGCGAGTGATGGTCATGACGTCCTCCCTGTTTCAGGTCTTCTCTGGTGGCCGGGGCGCTTCTTGGGGGCGTCCCGGCGGAAGTCTTGCAAAGCGGCGGCCTCAGTCCTTGCGGCCAGCCGTATGTTCGCTGCGGGCATAGTCCGCGCTCTTCACATCCACGCGCGCGTCGATGACATAGGCACGACCCGCCAGCACGGCCTTTTCGGCGCGCTTGAGCGCCTTGGCGAACTCCTTGGCGGTCTCGACCGGGCCTTCGCCATCCAGCCCCTGGGCTCTGGCGATGGCGACGATGTCGATGGCCGGATGATCCATCTCCTGGCCGATGAACTTGTTCTCGACCGGCCTGCCCCGCACCACCGCCATGCGCTCCTGATGCGCCACATCGTTGTAATAGGAACGATTGTTGGCGACCACGATGATCATGGGGATCTCCATATGGGCCGCCGTCCAATAGGCGTTGCAGCCCATCATGAAATCGCCGTCGCCGATGATCGAGACCACAAGCCGACCCGAGCCCTTGAGCGCCAGCGCCGTGCCGATGCCGTTGCCCGGACCCGCACCGACGCCGCCGCCGGAGTCAAAGCCCACATAATCCAGGGGATGCTTGAAGTTCACGGTGTCCGCAGGCCAGCCCAGCGAATAATTGGCGATGGTGACCTCGCGCTCGTCGGTGAAGGAGCGGATCACCAAAGCAAGATCCCGCAGCCGCATCATCCCCTTGGCGCGCGGCTCGTCGAGCATCTTAGGCTGGCGTGTCGGCCATTTGGCGGGCGCGGGCTTGCCCCCGCGCAGGCGCCGCACCGCTGGCAGCAGCTCCTTCACCAGCGCATCGGGCGCGCTCATGATGGGCAGGTCGGCGGCGGGCAGGCCGTAGTAGTCCATGCTCCAGCCATTGTGCAGATAGCGGTCCAGCGAGCAGTTGATGATCTTCGCCTTGATCGGATCATCCTTGCCGAGCGTCTGGAGATACTGGCCCTTGAGGTCGATCCAGTCGAGGGCGAGCACGACGTCGGCTTCCCTCAGGATCGCCGTGATCTCACCCGAGGGGCGGAAGCGCGGCTCGACCGGATGCAGCGGGTGATCGGTGGGGAAGGAGGCCGCGGTCTTCATGTCCGTCAGCACCACGGCGCCCAGCGCTTCGGCCAGCGCCACGCGCGCCTGCCAATCATCGGTGTTGCGGGACACGCGGCCCATGAGGATCACGGGCTTCTTCGCCTTCACCAGCCAGTTGGCGGCCTCCTCCACCGCTTCAGGCGCGGGCGCTGGCGGCAGGCCCGGCGCGAAGCGCGCCACATCGGGGAAGCTGATCTCCTGCTTGAGCTCCTCCTCCTGCAAGGCGACGTCGAGGCAGACATAGGTCGGCCCATAGGGCTGGGTGCTCGCGATCTGATGGGCGCGCAGCATGGATTCGACGGAAGCGGCCACCGACCGGGGCTCATCATCCCATTTCGAATAATTGCGGATGAGCGCGCCCTGATCCTTCGCCGTATGAATCCAGTCGATCCAGGGGCGGCGGATGTCGGCGTCGCCCGGCCCCGTGGCGCCGATGATGACCACCGGCAGACGCGCGCACCAGATGTTGAAGATGGCCATGGTCGCATGCATCAGCCCGACGCCCGAATGGACCGCGACCGCCATGGGCTTCTCGGTCACCTTGGCGTAGCCGTGGGCGATGGCGACCGTGTGCTCTTCGTGCAGGCACACGAGCATCTTGGGGTCACGGTTGCCGAGATAGTTGACGAGGCTGTCATGCAGCCCGCGATAGCTCGAGCCCGGAACGAGGGCGATGTAGCGCACATCAAGGCGGCGCAGCATCTCCGCCACCACATCCGAGCCCCAGCCCAGCCGGGCGTTGGAGGGCAGAACAAGCTGGTCCTTGTCATCGAATTTGGCCGTCGCGATCTTGAGCGCGCCCTTGCCGGTCTTGGAGTCCTTCGGACGCGAGGTCTTGCTTGCTGCCTTGGCCATACGAGCGTTTCCCTTGAGTTCATTCGCTTTGAAGCCAGACTAGAACAGACTTTGGCCCGCGTCGATTCCCTCTCAGGCCTTCTCAACGAAAGATCCGCCCGAGCTTGCGCCGGGCGGATCGTGGGATGCCTCTGTGCGGCCCGATCAGCGGCGGTGGGACAGATCGGGCGGGCGACGCAGGCCGAGATTTTCGCGCAGGGTCTTGCCCTCATATTCCCTGCGGAACAGGCCGCGGCGCTGAAGCTCCGGGACAAGCTTGTCGACCAGCGTGTTCACGGCGCCGGGATTGTCGCTGGGCAGGATGTTGAAGCCATCCGCGCCGCCGCCGAGGAACCAGGCCTCCAGCTCATCGGCCACCTGCTTCACCGAGCCGATCAGCGTCCAGTGGTGCTTGGCCGCCGCCGAGCGCATGGCCATCTGGCGCAGGGTGAGGCCCTCGCGGCGGGAGATGGCGATGTAGCTCTCCACCGCGCTCACGCGGGCGTCATTGACCTTGATGTCCGGCAAGGGCGCGTCAAGATCATATTGCGAGAGGTCCACGCCCCCGAGGTTGGCGGAGAGCCTCTGCATGGCGACGCGCAGCGGAATGAGCGCGTTCAGCTGGTCGAATTTCTCCTTCGCCTCGCTTTCGGTGTCGCCCATGAACAGCAGGGCGCCGGGCATGACCAGCACATCGTCAGGCGTGCGGCCGAAACGCTCGCAGCGGCCCTTCAGATTGTCATAGAAAGCCTTCGCCCCCGTCAGGCTCGACTGGGAGGTGAAGACCACATCCGCAACGCGGGCGGAGATGTTCATGCCCGGCTCAGAGGAGCCCGCCTGAACCATCACGGGATGGCCCTGGGGCGAACGCGGCACGGCGGAGGGGCCGCGAACTTTGAAATACTTCCCCACATGGTTGAGCAGGTGCACCTTGTCGGGGCGCATATAGACGCCGGATTCCTTGTCACGCGGGAAGGCGTCGTCATCATAGCTGTCCCAGACGCCGCGCACGACATCGACGAACTCCTCGGCGCGTTCATAGCGTTCGGCATGGGGCGCATGGGACTCGCGGCTGAACTGCAGCGCATCGTCCTTGTTGCTGCCGGTCACGATGTTCCAGGCCGCACGCCCGCCCGAGACATGGTCGAGCGAGGCCATGGTGCGGGCGAGATTGTAGGGCTCGAGATAGGTCGTCGACATCGTGGAGGCGAGGCCGATGTGTTTGGTCATCATCGCCACGGCCGACAGGATCGGAATGGGATCCATGCGGTCGATGCGCGCGGTCAGGCTCAGGGTCTCCAGATCGTCGGTGCCCGGGGGGCTCGCGGCGTCGGCGATGAAGAGCATGTGGATCTTTGCGCGCTCCAGCGCCTGCGCCGTGTCGATCCAACGCTGGATGTTCTGCCCCGCGTCATTGTTGGAGCCAGGAAGGCGCCAGCCCGCCATATGATAATTGCCATCTCCCGTCATGAAGAGCGAGAGCTTCATCTGGCGTTGCTTGCCGTCGCGCGATTCCATCTGTTTTTCAACCCTTTCAAGCATCCGGCGACCACCGGAGCATCACTCTTCGCAAAAGTCTGAACTGACCCTGCGGCGCATTGATCGAGGTCAAGTCCCTGCGCCGCGGCGGTCAGGCCGTCGCCTCATCTATGGTTGCTGCAAACCAAGTCTGGTGATGATGCCTCGCCAGCGGCCCACATCCGTCTGCAGCCGGTCCGCCATGCCGTCGGGCGTGCTGAGCGCAGCCTCCATGCCAAGAACACGGAACCGCTCCTGAATCTCAGGGAGCGCAAGAACGATGGAGATTTCCGCGTTAATGCGCATCACGATCTCCTTGGGCGTTCCCGCAGGCGCCGCGACGCCATTCCAGGAGGTGACGACATAGCCGGGCACGCCGCTCTCAAGCACCGTTGGGGTGTCGGGCGTGAGGGGACTGCGCTTTTCACCCGCAGAGGCGACAAGCCTGATCTGCTTGTCCGATAAGGCCGGCGCGAAAGCGGCGAGATAGTCAAAGCCGATGTCCACATCGCCGCGCTGAATGGCGGTGATGAGCTCGGGCGAGCTCTTGAAGGGAACGATCGGGGCCTTGCTGCCGATCAAGGCCTTGAACATTTCAGCGGCGATGTTCTGGGTGCTCCCGGCGGAGATGGCGCCGAAATTCAACCGTTGCGGGTCAGCCTTGTCGATCTCCCTCAACCGCGCGATGGAGGTGATGTCGCTCGACTCCTTGGTTGCGATCAGCAGGTCGAACTGCGCGAGGGTCGAGACCGCCGTGAAGTCCTTCACGAGGTCATAAGGGAGCGAGGCGAAGAGCGACGCGCTCACCGCATAGCTGTTGCCGATCTGCACGAGCGTATAGCCGTCAGCCGGCGACTGCTTGGCCGCCATGGCCGAGGTTATGCCGCCCGCGCCCGGCCGGTTCTCGATCACGAACTGCATGCCCGTGCGCTCCGTCACCTTGCCCGTCACAAGGCGGAAGGTGATGTCGCCGATGCCGCCCGCGGCGAAAGGCAGAAAGATGCGGATCGGCCTTGACGGATATTGCGCCTGCGCGAGCCCGACCGCGGGCGCAAGGCCGCTGGCGGCCAGCATGGCGGCGGTCGTGAACTGGCGGCGGGACAAAGAGGTGGGGCGCATCTGGTTTCCTGCCTGTCTTTTTTCTTGCGGACGCCGGGAGGCGGCCGCAGGGAAGCTCGGCCCGCATCGCTTGTCAGCGGCGCGCCATTGCCGAAAGCCTACACCAAAGCGCGCCGCCTTGTTCAACCGGGCGGTCGCAAATCTGATGACGGAGGCGGATAATTTATCAAGCCGCGAGCCCGCAGGCCCGGAAATCCCGATGGTTTGGCCGGAAAGGCGCGATCAGCCCGGCGCCCCTGCATGACCATGGCAGAACCGGCGGATGCAGACCTCGCCTCGAAACAAGCGCTTGCCCCCAAGAGGCTCCGCGCCCGGCGCCGCATCACATCAGGGCGTCACCGATACAGATAGCCCACGGGTTGGCCGCCCTGTCTGAGGGCCCGGGCCTCCATATGCGTGATGAGCCTGTCCCCCAAGGCGTCAATCTCATCGCGCTGCACATTCGTCCAACGCCGCAAATTCTCCATGCCGTCCAACAAGCCAAGCCGCAGGATCTGCGTGTCCTCCATGACGCCCGCAAGCCTGATCGAATGGGCGCCGACGGTGACGACATCCCCGGCCTCAAGCTCAAGCGTCTTGCCCGACGAGTCCTTGAACGTGGCGCCGCCCCGGATGACGCGGAACATCACGACCTCGCCCCGCGCGAAATCGGAAACAGACATCGCGCCCTGCGTGCTTTTGGGGAGCAGCCGCCCCCCTGCCGGATCCGTCGCGATGATATGGCCGCACACGAGCCCGCCGCTGGGCGCTTCGATCCCGAGGTTCCTGACGTAGACGCCATCGCCCGATTTTATGTCGCCATCCGAAAGCCGCTTGTAGAGCGCGTCGATGGACTGTGGATCCTGAAACCAGAAGTCAGCGCCGACAGGACGATCATGCAATGGATGGCGCCAGGCGGTCCGCGACGTCTCCGCCTCGTCGATCCGGTCTTTGCCGACGATGGTCGGATTTGGAAAAGTCGTGGGGTCAGTGATGAAGGCCTCCAGAAACTTCGCCGAATAACCCATGGTCAAAGCGTCTGGAACCACTGACTGCGGCGTCGCCAGATTTTCTTTCGTCTCCAATCCCGACCAGGAATAAAAGAGCTGGCGATGAACGATGGCGCTTTGAAGCATCACAGCGCCCGGACCCGCATGATATAATTGCCCGTCATAGTCAAAGGCGAAGACGCCGGAGGTCACCAGCACAAGCTGGAACCCTCCGGGGGGAAGATGCAGGTGAAAGTCCGTGGGGCCCGTGTCCTGGCCATAGATTGGCGCATTGGTGGCGACTTCGTGGAGCAGGAAGGATTCATTGTTTGCATGGAAACCATGATCCGCCCGGCTGTAGAGCGCCTGCGGTCGATAGGTCGCCTCATATTTTGCGTCGACCCGCCGATCAATGGCGATGAAGTCGCGCTTGTTTAGAACAAGAGGCGCTCCCTTGGGTTTCTCAAGCCCGATGAGATGAGAAGGAATCTCATGACCAACCATCGCCGCCACCTCCTGCGCTCGCCCAATGGAATAGACGCCTCTTGAATTCAGAACTCCACCTCCAGCTCTTCGATCTCCTCTTGCTCGCAGACCGCAGCGCCCATCCATTCCTGAACCGCATCCCATGCCAGAACCGCATCGCAATAGGCCTGGCTCACCGGATCGAGCTTCACATCATAAGTTTTAAACCGCGTCGCAACGGGAGCATACATGGCGTCGGCCATGGAAAGCGCGCCAAAGAGATAAGGCCCGCCATGGCTCTCGATGCAGTCACGCCAGATTTCAGTGATCCGATCAATGTCGGCCTTCGCTTTCGACCAGATTTTGAAGTTCGGAAAATGCGCCTTGATGTTCATGGGAAGCGCTGAACGCATCGAGGAGAAACCCGAATGCATCTCGCCGCAAATGGCGCGGCAATGGGCTCTTTGATATTGATCCTTAGGCAAAAGGCCTGAATTTGGAGCAATCTCCTGGAGGAACTCCCCGATCGCCAGAGTGTCCCAGATGCGCCGTCCCTCATAGGTCAGGCAGGGCACGAGAATGGAGGGCGAGAGCAACAAAATCTCGGCGCGCGCATCGGCGTCATCGGGCGCCTTGATGACCGCGTCGAAGGGAATTCCAGCGATTTTCATCATCAACCAGCCACGCATCGACCAGGATGAATAGTTTTTGCTGCTGATCGTAAGAGTCGAAGTCATCATCGCAAGCTCCCTGCGCATTCCAACAAAGCAAGCGGCATGCCATAGGCAGGCCAAGCCTCTGGCACAGCGATTGCTTTGCAAAAGCCAGCGATTTGAAAGGCTCCAGATCAATGTTATATGACGCCTATCGGACCTATGCTGACGCTGCCTTTCCCATCAGGGAGATCGCCTCCAATTCCGCTCGGGTTCTGAATTCGCAATTTTCACTCGATCATTTATTCAACCCCCGCAGATTTTCCGCCGCGCTTGAGTTGATCAGTCTCTCCGGTTTCACCCACAGCCGACCAGCCTACGACATTCAAGAAATCACTCTTCAAAATGGAAGCGTGGTCCGCGTCACTGAAGATGCGGTCATTTCAACGCCCTTTTGCAATCTCATCAGGTTCGCACGCGAAGATGGCGAAGATCTGCCGAAAATTCTCCTCGCGGCCCCCATGTCCGGACACTTCGCCACGCTGCTGCGCGGCACCATCAGGACCCTGCTGCGGGATTTTCAGGTTCATGTGACCGATTGGACCAATGCGCGCGACATCCCTCTGACGGAGGGCAAGTTCGGCTTTGAATCCTACACCGAACATATCATCGATTTCCTCAGGGCGATCGGGCCCCGCGCGCATGTGATGGCTGTTTGCCAACCGGCGGTGGCGGTTCTGGCGGCGGCCTCTGTCATGGCCGCCCGCAAAGACCCAGCCCAACCCGCCAGCATTGTTCTGATGGCGGGCCCGATCGACCCACGCATATCCCCCACAAAGGTGAACGAACTCGCGACGTCAAAACCATTGGCCTGGTTTGAGGACAATATGATCGGCCTTGTGCCGTCCGCATATGAGGGAGCCGGGCGGCGCGTATATCCGGGCTTTCTCCAACTCAGCGCCTTCATGTCCATGAACCTTGATCGGCACGCCAAATCGTTCAAGGATTTGTTCAACGCCCGCATAGCAGGCGACGACGCAAAGGCTGACCAGATCAAGGCGTTCTACGAAGAATATTTCGCCATCATGGATCTTGACGCTGATTTTTATCTGGAGACGGTGGACACCGTGTTCCAACGGTGCTCGCTGCCTCGGGGTGAACTGACCTTCAACGACGAACCCGTGACGCCTCAGGCCATCAAACAGTCGTTTCTTCTCACCATTGAAGGCGAGCGGGACGACATCTGCGCCATCGGCCAAACGCTCGCAGCGCAAGACCTCTGCAGCGGGCTTCGCCCCTATATGAAATCACACTATATGCAGGCGGGCGTCGGGCATTACGGCGTCTTCAATGGAAAGAAATGGGAGAACCAGATTTATCCGGTCGTCCGCGACCATATTCAGGCGAGCATTTAGCCGCAACAAACGATCCCATATATTCCGCCGCGCCGCAGCCTCATGCCGGGGCGCTGGCGTTCCGGGCGGCGACATAGGCGCGCCATCCGCCAAAATGGGAAATCTCCTCCGCCCCCGTCAGCCCTTCCGGCTCGACAAGAAATCCTTTCGGGCTCGTCCCGTCCGCCAATTGAAGAGTGCCGATGCACAGCGGCGATGGAATGGCGTTCACGAAAGTTCCAAAACCGTCAGCAGGCAGCGTCCAGACTTCCGCGTCGATGGCGTGGCCGCTGTCCGCTGGCGTGCGGAGCAAACCCGGGCGCTTCGGAGGCCCGCCCGCCAGCGCATAGAAGCGATAGCAAGGCGCTGTCTTGACCTTGCGGCTCAGCTCCCCGCCGCGCGAGGTCAATTCATGATTCAGCGGCATGCCCGACAGATGCGCTCCCACGACCACAATTTCGATTCTCTCGCTCATAGCTGCATGCTCCCGGCTGTTCCGCCCGTGGCGTTGAAGATTTTCTGACCGATGTCAGTCAGCGCATGGTCCATGCCGCGCGGCGCGGTGAGCATGGTTCCTGCGGGCATGCCGTCATCCCTGAAGGGGCCGGGCAGCGCGAGGGCGCAGAGGTCGAGCAGATTGACGAAATTGGTGTAGACGCCAAGCCGGCTGTTGGGGAGGATCGGATCTTGCTGCAGGTCTGCGACAGTCGGCGCGATGGGGGCGCCCGGCAGAACAAGAGCGTCGATTCCCGACCAGATCGCCGATGTCTTGCGGCGCAGGCCTTCCAATGCATAGAAGGCTTCGAATGCGTCGGTCGCAGAATAACGCGCCGCGCCCGATATGATCTGCGAGGTGACGGGGTGCAGGGCTTCAGGCTTCTCGTCCATGAAGGCGCGGATGGCCGCATGGCGCTCCGCAACCCATGGGCCCTCATAGAGCAGGCGCGCGACCGCAAAAAAGTCACCCATGTCGATCTCGATCATGGGCAGGCCCAGCTTGCTGATCTCCTCGAGCGCCCGGCTGAAGGCCGCCTCGGCATGGGCGTCGCCGAAGAAAAGTCGATCCTGAGGGCGCGGCACGCCAAGCTTCGCCACGGCGCCCGTGCTGGTCTGCCACGGACGAGAATAGGCGTCCTGCGCATCATAAAAGGCGATGCAGTCGAAGATGGCGCGGGCGTCAGCCACCCTCAACGCGAAGATCGAAACGCAATCCAGCGTTCGGCAGGCGGGCACGACGCCACGGGTGGAGATGGCCCCGAGCGAGGGCTTCAGGCCCACGAGATTGTTGAGCGCAGCGGGAATGCGGCCGGATCCCGCCGTGTCCGTGCCCAGCGCAAAGGAGACGATTCCGCGCGCCGTCGCCACCGCCGAGCCTGAACTCGATCCACCGGGGATGCGGGAGGGATCAAAGGGATTCTTGGGAACCGGATAGGGCGTGCGCACGCCCACAAGGCCGGTTGCGAATTGATCGAGATTGGTCTTGCCGATGAGGATGGCGCCCGCATCCAGCAGGGCGCGCACGACCGGCGCGCTGTCATGGGGCGCATAGGCGTAGTCCGGGCAAGCGACCGTCGTCTGCATGCCCGCGACGTCGATATTGTCCTTCACCGCGAAGGGAACACCCCAAAGCGGTTTCGCCACGGGATCAAAGGCGCCCAGCTTCTGCGCTGCGGCCTGCGCCTCCGCCTCCGGAACCATCGAGATGAAGATGCCGGGATCGCCCGCCGCCGCATGGCGCGCATAGGCGAGCCGGACCACCTGCGCGACCTCGCCACCCCCTGCGTAAAAGGCGTGGAGAGAGGCGAGATCAAAGGAGACATCAGACATGAACGGGCCCTCAAGACCCCGGCCCCAATGCAGCCGCCATGCCAAAAGCGCGAAGCCCCGATCGCTTTACGAGCTTGCGGGCAACAGGGACTTGAAAGAGGCCAGATCGCCCTTCCCCGGCTTCGGAGCGGAAAAACTGCATAGAATTTCCGTATCATGCCTATTTAATGGGCGCCCGAGCCTCGGGCGCGCTGGCGCCCAGCACGCGAAGGGCGTCCTCGACGAAGGACATGTCCACGATGTCCTCCACCTGCATCTCCGGCTTGTCGATCAATTGCTCCTGCTTGAAAAGGACAAGGTCATTGCGCAGGCTTGAGGCGCCAATGCGTCCGTCCGGATCAACGCCGCTGGGCGCGGCCTGGCGGTAGACGTCGCGATCCGTCACGCCCGTGTGGCGCACCAGAATGTCGATCACACGCTCGGCGTTTGCGCCCGCGATGCGGCCACCTGCGAGCGAGCCGGCATAGAAACGCAGGCCCCGGATATAGGCGCGCATGAACTTCTGCGCCGCCTCGCGCCGCGCTGTCGCGAATTTTTCGGAATAAATCAGCACGGCGGTTTGCTGGCCGGGGTAAAAGTCGTTGTAGTCCGCCCCTTTCACTGCAATGCCTTCCCGCACCACCTGCGAAATCGTGGGCTCATTCATCATCGCCCCGTCGATGGCCTTGTTGCTCAACGCGACGACCATCTGCGGAAAGGAGAGCTCAACCGGCGTGGCGTCCCGCCAAGCGAGCCCGCCGTGTTTCAGCGCCTCGTTCAGCGCGGAGGCGTTGCTGGTGCCTTTGCCGACCACTGCGATCTTCATACCCGCAAGATCAGCCAGCGACTTGAACCGGCCGCCATCGACATGGTCCTTGCGGATGACGATGCCTGCATAGGCGTAGCCGGGTTTTATCGAGCCCTTGTCAGCGACAATGCGCAGGCTGATGCCACGTGCGACCGCATTGTAGAGGCCGGCGGAGACCGTTCCCCCGCCAACATCGAGGTCGCCGCGCCCCAGCGGCGCGATCATCTTGGCCGCAGTGTCGAAGCCGACCAGTTCGACATCGAGCCCTTCTTCCTGGAACCAGCCGTTGTCCATGGCCATATAGAGGCCTGCATCGCTGATGGTGCGGGCAGTCGCGACAACCACTTTTTCTGCCGCGACGGCGGCGAAACCCGGAAGTCCCGCGAGGAAAAACGCGAACAGCAGACGTTTAGCGAAGATCAACGTGTTCCCCCCGGTTTGGCGCGGCGCGCCGTCATTCGCTGCGACGCCTGATGTTTTATAACATTCCAAAGCGACCTTTCCTAGCCAGCGCAGATATCCCTGGCGAACGACAAGCTCACCCAACCCCAAATATGCAATAGATGCGCCTTTCGTCGCCGCGCTGGCCCCGGGGGCAACATCACAATGAAAGCCGTCGCCGCTCGGCGCCAGTTCCCTTTGCGTCATAAGCCACAACACCTATGCTGTTGTCATAGAGGAGCTTGGCGCCCAGATCCCGCGCAATGGTCGCCAGAGACCGTATCATCACCAATATTTATCGTGGCGCCGTGGGAAGTAGCTGCAAAAGCAGTGGCGCCGTCACCAACGTTGCGCTCCCTGGTTTTGAATCGCCTGCCTCATTCGCGTTGAATCTACACTCCACTTGACGCTTGGGCGTCAGCTTGCTGATAACCGAAAAACATATATCAAGCCCCGAAGATCGACCAACCCGTGCGTCGGGTAAGTTCTTCAGGAGCGATCCGACCAAGATGGAGTTGCCGACCTCATCCAATCCGGGAGACCAGACGAGGCAAGATTTGATGGGCGGCGTCAATATCGCACGCGGATCGCGCTGCTGATTGGTGCGATTGAGTGAGATGGAAGTCCGTTTGAACGCGGCTACATGCCAATCGTCATCCTTGGTTTTAGCCTTCAATTTCGCTCTTGGGCCGGGCGGCATTGTCGTCTGTTCTTCCGCTCCATCGGAAACCATCTTCCTTGCAGCGCTGCTCACCGCATCCCATCATGGTTTTCAGGTTTCCATTCCGGACATTTGAAAATCAGGACCGGAGATCCCCCCAAACGCCCTGGCCAACGCGCCGATTTCGGTCTCCGCATCTCCGTTCCACGCAAAAGCACGCGAAATCTCCGCGGACAAGCGGGCATTCCGCCGGAGACCGGCAGGTCGACAAAATCACGAGAATGGGTGGCTGACGAGGCAGTCTGGCCAAACCGGTCTCCTCGGCCTGCACCGCATTTACAGGGAAAAAACAGGGAAATTGTTGAAAATGCGAAGAGGATTTGGGGCCCACCCGGCCCCGTGCTCACCGGAAACGACGGAAAAACCGGGATCACATGCCCTTTTCCCTGTCACCAGGAACAGGGAATTGAAATACAGGCATCAGGGAATTGACGTCGTTCATCTGACATTAAATCAGCGAATCCTCTCAGCCAACGCTCAGTCCTAGCCGCGTAGCCAACCAGTAACTCGGGATACGAAGACGCTCTAACATGTGGAGATATTTCCCCGCCCAAGGGTTATACTTGCAACCACAAAAAAACTTCGGTATTTTAATATTATCTCTTGTGTGCTCCTGGTGAGTGCGCGGTGGCTGATGCCATTGCAAGGTCAAGAGAGCGGGCAGCCATCCCCCCGGTGTGGGTCTGGGCAGCACTTTCAACCCGGCCAATATGCGCCTTGGGCGCATAGCTGTTTGGAGCTGCCCTATGAAGGCGAAGTCGCACAATAATCTTCTGAACTCAACCGCCATTCCGCCACGGACTGGGGCAGCGGTTTGCCCCGACCTGAGGATCATCGAGGTCGCGCCTCAGTCCCTGAAGCCCCATCCCAGGAACGCGCGGACCCACTCAAAGAAGCAAATCCGGCAGATCAGGAACAGCATCCGCACCTTCGGGTTTGTGACCCCTGTCCTCATAGATAATGACGGGGTCATTGTAGCTGGCCACGCCCGGACGCAGGCCGCCCTTGCAGAAGGCCTCCCTAGCATTCCCTGCGTTAAGGTCGGCCATCTCAGCCCTGAGGAGATCAGGGCCTACATGCTAGCCGATAACAAGCACGCGGAGAATGCAGGCTGGGACCTTGAGCTGCTCGCCGACGAGCTGAACGACCTCAACCTGACGTTGCCGGACCTCGATTTTGAATCCATCGGCTTCACCATCGCCGAGACAGACCAACTCATCGAGGGATTGATGCCGGTTGAGGACGGAAATCCGGCGGACGACATTCTGCATCCGATCCCAAATAGCCAGCCCCGCTGCCAACTTGGCGACATCTGGGCTTTAGGGCCTCACCGGCTAATTTGCGGAGACTCTCGCGATCACGCGACGATCGCCGCGCTCATGGGCGACGAGCGCGCCCAGATGGTTTTCACGGACCCGCCCTACAATGTCGCGATTGTCGGAAACGTCGGTGGCCTTGGAAAGATCAAGCATGGCGAGTTCGCCATGGCGTCGGGGGAAATGTCGGTCAGTCAGTTCATTGAGTTCCTCAAGCAGATCTTCAAAGTGCTCGTGACCTTCAGCATCGACGGATCAGTTCATTTCGTCTGCATCGACTGGCGCCATCTGCTGGAGGTCCAAACGGCGGCTCAGGGGGTCTACTCCGAGCTGAAAAACGTGATCGTCTGGGTCAAGGACAACGGGGGCATGGGCACATTCTACCGCTCCCGGCACGAGATGATCTTCGCTTTCAAGAACGGGACAGCGCCGCATATCAACAGCTTCGAGCTTGGCCAGCACGGACGATACCGCACAAACGTCTGGGAATATCGCGGCGTCAACACGCTCAAGAGCGACCGTATGGACGAACTTGCGCTTCATCCGACGGTCAAGCCCGTCCAGATGATCGCTGACGCACTCAAGGACGTTTCAAGCCGGGGAGGAGTGGTTCTCGATCTCTTCGGCGGGTCGGGTTCGACCCTCATCGCCGCACACAAGACTGGTCGTAGGGCCTATCTCTGCGAGATTGACCCAGTCTATTGCGACCGCACCATTGCCAGGTGGGAGAAGCACGCCAAGGACGAGGCGGTCCTGATCGCCTGCGGCTGGCCCCGTACAGCGGAGCAGGCCGCTTTCGCGCCCTCAAAAAGCTCCGACCCAACGGCGCCGAGAAAGACGGTCACGGCGCGCAACAAATCCCGCACGCGCCCGTCAGGCCAAATCGGGACCTGACCGCGATGACGGAGGATCCCGCAAAGCGCAGCAAGAAAGCGCCGACACCCGATCAATCCGAAGCCTATAAGGTCGGCTACGCCAAGCCGCCGATCGCAACCCGCTACAAGCCCGGCCAATCGGGAAACCCGCACGGTCGCCCGAAAGGCTCCAAGAACAAGCCACATCCAGTCACCAGCCAGAGCCTTCACAACATAATCCTTGCTGAGGCTTACCGTCCTATCAAAGCGAATGAAGGCGACAAACAGGTCACGATACCGGTGGCGACGGCCGTAGTGCGATCGATCACTGTGAATGCGGCCAAGGGGCAAGCTCGCGCCCAAAAGCTCTTCACCGACATGTTGGCGAAAACCGAAGCCGAGAAGCGCCAAGAGTACGAGAGAAACGCTGAAGCCGTTACGAGCTATCATATGTTCTGGGATGAAATCTTCCACGACCACCGTATCAAGGGCTTGCCACTTCCAAACCCTGCACCTCACCCGGATGATGTAAAGTTTGACGCAACGACAGGCCAAATAGTCTTCACGGGCCCCACGACAGAAGAAGCCAAAATACGTTGGGAAGCTGTTTTCGATCGGCTTCAAAAATTCGAGGCATCGCTCAAGGAGCTATACAAACTTGCTGCCGACCCAAAGAATGCGGACATCAAACATCTGATCGAGGATGACATAATCTTCGAAACCGATCTTCGTGACCGTATCCGCGCAGCGCTCAAAGGATGGAGGAAGAGATCCTAGATGTCTCCCGAGCAGCAAACCGAACTATTGTGGAAAAAAACCGACGCATAATTCGGGCGCCCCCAACCAACGGTCACAGCTGGAGAGTCTGAAATTGGTTGCGGGGAAGTGCGGACATTGAGGTCTCCTTGTCGTTTGAGAGCTTCTGTTTCAATGAAAAAGCGCGCGTGCATTTACGCCCTGTTTGCAGCCCATCTGGCGGCGCCCATTCCGATCAACATCGCAGCGACGAACTGAAAGGCCGCGACGGAACCTCCGCTCAGAGCAGTAAGGGCCGGGCCGAGACAGAAGCCCGTTAGCCCCCAGCCAATCCCGAAAATGGCTGGGCCAGCAACAATTCTCAGGTCGAGTTCTTTCGCCGAAGGCAGGTGAAACGTGTCAGCGAAGATCGGTTGCTTGCGACGAAGCACAATTTTGAAGCCGATGAAGGTCACGGCAATTGCGCCAGCGAGCACGAAAGCGAGGCTCGGATCCCAGCCGCCAGTTGGTATTGCTGCAAAATCGAGGAAATTCTGAACCTTTGCGGGATTGGTCATCCCAGCGAGGACCAATCCTGATCCCAAGGTGACGCCTATGACGAACTGGATGAGTATTGGCATAGGACGCCTCATTTGACGTGGCGAACGAGATAGACGGTTGGGATGGCCGTGCCCATGAAGGTGCAGACAGCCACCATTGATCGCATGGAAAGGCGTGAAAGCCCGCAGACCCCATGCCCTGAGGTGCAGCCGTTACCCCAGACGGAGCCAAAGCCGACGAACAGTCCGGCAATCAACAGAACCACGGCCCTCTGGCGAGAGCTTTCACGCTATCGGCAGTTTCAGCGACGTCGCAAACCTTGGTCGGATTATTGATACGCGTGAGAAACGGATGGATGCCGCTGGAGCACCAGGACATGATGGAAAGAGCCTCGCATTTCTGCCAGGAGTCTTCTGGTTGCAGGCAGGCTTGCGGAAACTGACACGCGATCCAAGCGTGAATTGCGACATTCTCGGACAGCGAGCGACCATCAACAACGAGCAACGGCACTTTATGCTATGGGTTGATTTTCAGATATTCAGGCGCCAGTTGCTCACCTTTTGCGAGGTTGATGCATCGAACCTCAAAATCAGCCCCGGCTTCCGTAAGGTTGATATATGGAACCATCGAGCAAGCTACTGGCGCGTAGTATAATACGATATCCATTTGCTAAACTTTCCTTAGACGCGCGACGCTACCATTCGCCGATAATGATGCCCTTTTGGCGCACCTTGTTGGTGCGCTCCTCAACGACGTCATCCGGTACAGTGACGCGGTTGCGGCGGGCGAGCAGGCGTTCGAACAGTTTCGTCCGCATCGTCTCTCGCACCTGCGCATGTTCCGTCGACTCTCCGAGATCCCTGAGTTCGCGTGGATCTTCCTGCAGGTCGAAAAGCTGCGGCCTGTAGCCGGTGTAGTGAATGTATTTCCATCGCTGATTCCGCACCATGTAGATGCGGCAGTCCCTAGGTTTGCGCTCTAGCGTCAGGCGGGCGCGATAGAAGGAATAGTCGAGTTCGCTGAAAACAAAGTCGCGCCAATCAGACATGTCTTCACCGCGCAGAACCGGCAGCAGCGACCGGCCCTCGAGTCGATGATATGCAGGCTGCATGCCATGCCACTCCATGAACGTCGGCGCAAGGTCGATGGCTTCAACGAGCTTGTCGCAAAAGGTTCCGCGCGTCGGGTCTGCGGCACTGTCGGGGTCGTAGATTATGAGCGGCACACGCACGCTCGCTTCGTGAAACAGTTCTTTCTCGCCGAGCCAATGATCGCCGAGATAATCGCCATGATCGCTCGTGAAGACGATCATGGTGTTTTGCATGAGGCCTTTCTCCTCAAGCATATCGAGGACGCGGCCAACGTGGTCGTCGATCTGCTTGATGAGCCCCATATAGGCCGGCCCAACGGTTTCGCGCACTTCATCGCGCGCAAAGGTAGAGGCTGCGTCCATCTGCATGAAAGCCGCATAGACGGGATGCGGATTGATTTTTTCGCTTGCATCAGCGTTGCGCGGTGGCATCTGCGATTTTTTGTAGATGGCGTGATAGGGCGCTGGCGCCATATAGGGCCAATGCGGCTTGATATAGGACAGATGCATGAGCCACGGCGCGGCACCCGCGGACCTTATGAAATCCATAGCGCGATTGGTGATGTAGGCGGTTTCCGAATGCTCCTCCTTCACGCGCGCTGGCAGGGAGGCATTGCGCATCTGCCAGCCAGACAGGATTTCGCCGTTGGGTCCCTCAGCCGCATTGGCGAAATCATTCCAGGGATTGACGCTGTCGTAGCCATGAGCGCGCAGATAGGCGTTGTAGGGCAAAGTCGGTGAGACGATGGGGTCGGGATGCTCGCCATCGTCGCGCTCCCAGGGCTCGAAACCTCCCTCCACTATTTTGAGCCCGATCTCCGTGTCGCGGGTCAATCCCAGCCGCGCCATGCCGTCAACATCGCTGCGGAAGTGGGTCTTGCCGGCGACTGCGACCCGCACGCCCTTGGGTGCGAGGTAATCGCCGATCGTCAGTTCGCCAATGGGAAGCGGCACGAAATTCCATGTGGCGCCATGGGAGAAAGCCGTGCGCCCGGTGTAATAGCAGGCGCGAGAAGGCCCGCAGACTGGCGACTGTACGAACGCTCGGTCGAAACGCACACCCATGCGCGCCAGCCTGTCAATGTTTGGCGTATCCAGTGATGGATGGCCCGTGCAGGACAGATAGTCCCATCGCAGCTGGTCGCACATGATGAACAGGATGTTTCGTACGCTTCCCATGTCTCTTCCTCGCGAGGCGTCATTTACGCCTGTCACATCTTGATGTTGGCGCTCCGCACTACACCTTCCCACTGCTTGACCTGCGCCGCCACAAAGGCGCCGAATTCGGCAGGGGTTCCGCCTTCAACATCGGCGCCGATGCGTTGCAATGTTTCGCGCACAGCTTGCGATTGCAACGCCTTGTTCATGGCGGCGTTCATCTTGGTGACGATCTCTGGTGATGTTCCCTGACGCATCAGGAAACCGACCCAATCGGTGACAGCGAGTTCGGGAAAGCCCTGTTCGCCCACTGTTGGGACCCCCTTGAAGGCGGGCAAGGGCTTGGACGACGTGACCGCCAAGGCTTTCAGATTGCCATTCGCGACGAGGTCGACCACCGGAAGGGTTGTCACGAACATATAATCATTGCTGCCGCCCATGAGGTCTTGAATGGCCTGTGGCAGTTGCTGATAGGGCACATGGGCTACATCGACCTTTGTCTGCAACTTGAACAATTCTCCGACGAGATGCGCTGGCGTGCCATGTCCACCGGAGGAATAATTCAGCTTGCCGGGGTTTTTCTTCAGGAGCTCCACAAGCTCCTTCATCGAGCTCACGTCAAGCTTTGGCTTCGTGACGAGAACGTTATAGGAGACGCTCGCCTTGATGATGGGCGTGAAGTCACGAACCATGTCGATTTGCGAATTCGGCAGAAGCGCGCCTGCAGCCGTGACGGGCATGCTCGCCGCGAAGATCGAATAGCCGTCAGCCGGCGCCTGAAGAACGTCGCGCGCCCCGATGGTGTTGATCGCGCCGACCTTGTTTTCGACAATGACCGTCCAGCCTTCTGTCTTCTGCAGTTCGTTCGCGATGATGCGGCTTACGATGTCAGTGGGCGTGCTTGGAGCAGTGCCTACCACGATGCGGATGGTTCGATCAGGATAGGTCTGCGCCCATGCGGCGCCGGTCGCGACAGAGGCGGCAAGACAGGTCAGGATGGCGATCGATTTTGCCAGCTTGCTTGAGCGTTTAATCGTCACGGTCCAACCCCCTATTTTTTATGTGTGCTTAAGCACATATTAAGCGGGGGATATGATCCGGTCAATCGGAGGTTGATTCGAGTGATGACGGGCAAGAGCAAGCAGCAGACCTCGGCCAATTGGCCGATCAGGCGCATGTCGCATATCGTGGATCAACATCTGCTCAACATAACCAGGGCCTTACAGCCATGCGATCTCACCGCTCCCATATGGCGCGTCCTGAATGGTTTGCATGAGGGCGGCGACGCCACCGTGGGGGATCTTGCGCGGCATACGGCGTTTGAGCGCTCCTATGTCAGCCGTCTTGTCTCGCGCATGGCGGAGCTTGGGCTTGTTAAGGCGAGTGGCGACTCTAGAGATCGGCGTTATCGCCATGTGACGCTGACCGAGGAAGGCCGCGCGAAACGGGAGGCGGCCGTGGCGCTTGTGCAGCATCTTAATGAATCCAGCCTTAAAGGGTTAAGCGAAAATGAGAAAAAAACCTTATTTAGACTTCTAAATATAATGGCTGATAATATCGGTGCATATAGACCGGAGTAACAAATCCATGAAGAACTCCAATATCATTGAAGGTCTCTAGAAGACCATCAAATCACGCCCTACGACAATTGGACCACTGTAATGCAGTCGAGCACTGTCGATAAATGCAGCATCAGGGATAGGAGGATTTGTCTGCGGCCCGATATGTGAAAAAACAAGCATCTTCGCATTCGCCATTGTTGCGATTTTTCCTGCATCTTCAGGCGAAGTATGAGTTTCTCGCATATGTTTCAGGAAGGGCGCGGGATCTCGATTACGGCCGCCCTTGCGTAGATATTCCTCCATGATGGTCATGTGCTGCACCTCATGAACGAGAATATCTGTGTCTTTACCCAGCCTCGCAACATCTTCGCAATAACCTGTATCCCCTGAGAAGGTGATAGAAAGATCAGGCGTGTCGAACCTGTAGCCGAATGCGGGATAGGTCGGCAGATGCTCCACAAGGGTTGAAGTCACTTTGACCAACGCATCTTGATGCACGACGGTTGATGTTGAGATTTCGTGAACATGAATGTCCTTCTCGTAAGGGCGTACCCCATCTTTTATTCGGTTCTCCATTTCAGGGCGGATCATGTCAAAGAACCGCTCGGTCATCTGCTGCAAGGGCGGGGGGCCGAATGCATCTACCCTGCCCAGACGCCCTGCCCCCGCGCCCAGTTGCAAAACATTGCCATAATCGGCCGTATGGTCAGAATGATGGTGAGTGATAAAGATATGCCGCACATTAGCTATCGATATGCCGGACATAGCAATCTGACGGCACGTACCCGCGCCGCAATCAATAAGATATGGCGTATCATCCACGACTACGAGATTGGCGCAGGCAGACCGGAAGGGGTTAGGCGGCGAGCCTGCGGAAGTGCCCAACAATATTAATTTGCTTCTGGACTTCCTACCACCTTCCTGACCAATAGCGTCATATTTTCCGACCCCACCAAAGTACGATAAGCCAAGCGCGCCTACACTTCGAATGAGATTTCGCCGGTCTAACCCTTTAATCATCACGGCCTCCACCAATTTAAGATGATGACGACATACTGGACAACTATAGCTCTGTGATCTTCTGCGGGAACTTGTGCAGGGCCTCGACCTTGCCGTTCTCATCCACCAGATAGTTGTCGCAGACCCAGCTGTAGGTGCGCGCAGTCACATAGGTCGGATGGACCGCAAAGAGCATGTTGCGGCCAACCTTCAGCGTCTCGTCATGGCGGATCAGCGGGCGCTCGACCATGTCATAGCCCTGGCCATGGGCGTAGAGGCGCGTCTCCTCCGGGCGGCCGTTCTTGCGCATGAAGGCGTTGTAGCGGGCGAAGATGTCGGCGGGGTCGGCGTCGGGCTGCAGCAACTCAAGCGTGAACTGCTGGGCCTGCAGCACGAAGGCGAATTCGTCGTGCATCTCCTGCGAGGCCTTGCCCAAAACCCAGGTGCGGCCGATCTCGCCATAGTAGCCGCCCGGCCCGCTGTTCTCGATGAGCATGCAGAACTGGTCGCCCTCCCGGATCGTGCGATTCTGCTGATGCGGCGGCGCCATAACGGCCGCCGTGCCGACCGGACCCGACGCCGCCATATACCAGCCCTGCTCGCTGCCCAGCGACGTGCTGACGGAGCGGGCGACCTGCACCACCTCCATATCGCGCATGCCCGGCCGCAGCGCCTTGGTCACCGCCTCGGCGGCCACGTCCTGCATGGCGGTCATGCGGCGGATGAGGGCGATCTCCTCAGGGCTCTTGACCGCCTTGATGGCGTCGACGAGAGGCGAGGCGTCCACGAACGTCGCGCGCGGCAGGCCCTTCTTGAGGTGGTCGACCATGGCGTAGGAGATGGCCGAGGGGCCGAGCAGGCCGATGGTGGCGCTCTCATAGCCCTTGAGCGCCTGCAGGGCGCATTCCGCGTCATAGGTCGCGGTGAAATGGATCGAGACATAGCTCGGCGAGCCCATGACCCGGCCGACCCCGCGCCTGATCCCGTCGCCCGCCGCGTCGAGGCGCAGAACCTGCCCGAAGGGCCCCTGCCCCACCACGGTCATCAGCTCGTCGCGCGGAAAGACGACGGTGAAGGGATAGCCGTTGGTGGCTGGCAGATCGGTCAGATATTTCACATATCCGCCCATGAAGTCGTTATTGCCCTGGGCGAGGAGCACGTCGATCTTCTGCTCCGCCATCTGCGCACGGATGAGGCCCCAGCGGCGCTCCAGCTCAGCCGTAGAGATGGGGGTGTTCACGCGTTCGTTCATGCTCGTCTCCTACCCTGCGGGCCTGTCGGTTGACGGCATTTGAACGGAGCGGGAGAGAAGCGCAAGAGGGGGCCCCCGAAGGGAAGCGCGAGCCCGCCCCGCAAGGCGGGCTCACAGCCTTATTTCACGCCAAATTTCTTGACGAGCTGACCGGCGTTGGCGCGGTCCTGATTCAGGAACTCCTGAAATTCGGCGGGCGTCCCGAAGGCCAGCTCAAGAAATTGCTTGGCCATGAATTCACGCGCCTTAGGGCTGTCGAGGACCGCGATGATCTCCTTGTTGAGGCGGGCGACCACATCATCCGGGGTTTTCGCAGGGGCGACCATGCCCCACCACGGGCGGCCCGGATAGGCGCCGATGCCCGCCTCGTCCATCGTGGGCACATCCGGCAGTTCAGGCAGGCGCTTTGCGCTACGAACCGCCAGGATCTTGACCTGCGGATCGTTCAGATAGCCCGCGACATTGCCAAGCCCGATGCGCGACACGTCGATCTGGTTGCCGATGGTGGCGTTGATGACCTCGCTGCCGCCCTTGTAGGGCACGGCGGCGAATTCCGCGCCCCAGGCCTCGCTGAGCCATTTGCGGAAGGTGTCGGTGGTCGAACCAGGGCCAAGCGTGCCGAAATTCAGGCCGCCCTTCGACTTCACCGCAAGCTCGCGCATCTCGGCGACGGTTTTCGCAGGATTGTTGCGGCTGGCGATCAGGCCCTCCATGACGAAATACATATTCGTCACCGGCCGGAAGTCCTTGTCTGGATCGTAGGACATCTGGTCAAGGGTGAAGGGATTATAGGACATGGCGTCGGCGCTGGTGACGCAGATCGTATGGCCGTCCGGGTCGGAGCGCGCACATTCCTGGGCGCCGATCACCATGTTCGCGCCGGGCCTGTTCACCACCACGACGGGTTGCCCCAGCGATGTGCTGAGCTCCTGCGCCAGAAACCGCGAGGCGACATCGGTCACCGAACCGGCGGCGATGGGCACGATCATCTTTATGGATTTTGACGGATAGGTCTGAGCGAAGGCGGCGCTGGCGCAAAGACCGGCTGCGGCGCCGATGAGCGCGGCCAGATGTGTCTCGATTTTTTTCATTTGTCCCTCCCCTTGGTTCTCATTCTTCCCGCTTCCAGGTCACCACCACCCTGACCTTGCGGCCTGGCAAATTGGGATGGGGCATAGGCGCACTGACGATATGCAGGAGATCATCGGTTTCAAAGCGCAGGAATCTGACCTGCTCGCCGCCGACCCAGGATTCATTCCAGGCGGCTTCGACCTTGGTGACGACCTTGTCGCCCTCAACCCTGTATCGCCCGGTGTAGGCGATCATGCTGCGCATGGCCGTGACATGCTCGGCTTCGGTTTGGGGAACGACGCGGTTTCCGCCTGTGGCCAGAGCCAGCCAGCGACCGTCTTTGGTGGCGATCTGCCGCCCCCGCGGCGCATCTCCGAAGATCGGCACGCGCTCGCCGCTGTCGACATCCTCGTAAACCTGCGCCACAAGGCCCCAGACGCCAACGATCAAATTTTGCGGCACAGGCTCCTCCCTTTGATTTGACTGAGGTTAGGCATAGTCTGTTCCGCAAGCAAGCTGGGCGCAGGGGGAACAATGACAAGCCATGCAAAACGTCGCGTCGAAATCAGGGAACATACGATCCCAACGCGCGGCAGCGGGCCCTATATTCTCTGCGAAGGCCCGGATGGCGCCATCTGGTTCTGCGAAAGCACGGCCTCGCGCATCGCGCGCTTCGATCCTGACACAGGCGCCTTCACCGAATTCCCGCTGCCCCACCCGGACGCATCGCCCATCGGCATCATCGCCGGGCGCGACGGCTGCCTCTGGTTCACCCAGAAAAAGGCGAACCGCATCGGCAGGCTCACAACAAGCGGCGAACTCAGCGAATTTGACGTCCCCACCCCCGCCGCCGGCCCGGACGCCATCGCCGTGGGCCCGGATGGCGCCATCTGGTTTTCGGAAACCGAGGCGGACAAGATCGGCCGCATCGACGCAAGCGGCAGGATCACGGAATTTTCAGAAGGCCTCACGCCTGGCAGCAAACCGCTCGCCCTTGTGGAGCGTGATGGCGCGCTTTGGTTTTCACAGGCGGGCGGCAGCCGGATCGGCCGCATCGACATGACAGGGGCGATCACCAGCCACCCGATCCCCAGCCCCAACGCCCAGCCACGCGCCATCGCCCTGCATCCGGCGGGCGGCGTATGGTTCGTGGAGACGAACTCGAATGCGCTGGGCCGCGTCGATGCGCAGGGCCGCATTGAGGAGTTTCAGGTGGGCATCGACAACGCCTCATTGCGCGGCGTGACGGCGGGCGCAGATGGCGATCTCTGGTTCACTGCGAATTTCACAAACCAGATCGGCCATATGACGGCGCAGGGGCGAATGGTGGCCGTCTACGATTGCCCGACACCCGGCAGCGGCCCGCGCTGCATCATGAGCCATTCGAGCGGACGCCTGTTCTATGGCGCTTTCGATGCGGCCGTGATCGGCGAAGTGCGCTTCTTATAGGCCGCGCGCGCCGCCTCAGACGACTTCGGAGCGGCCCTGCAGCACCATGATCGGCGCGCCGCGCGCGACGCGGCTGTGCAGGTCGATGATGTCATGGTTGAACAGACGGATACAGCCGCTCGACACGGCTTCGCCGATGGTGGAGGGCTCATCGGTGCCGTGCACCCGATAATTGGTCTCCTGCCCGTCGCGATGAATATATAGAGCGCGCGCGCCAAGAGGGTTTTCAATGCCGCCCGCCATGCCCCCGCGCACAGGGCCATAACGCTGCGGCTGCACCGCGATCATGTTGGGCGTCGGCGCCCAGTGCGGCCAGACCGCCGTGCGCCCGATGAAGCCTGCGCCCTTGAATTCGAAACCGGCCTTGCCGACGCCGCATCCGTAGCGAATGGCCTTGCCGCCCGCGAGCACGAAATAAAGATGGCGACGGGGTGTGTCGACGACGATGGCGCCCGGCTTCTGCACGCCCCGATAGTCCACGACCTGCCGCAGAAAGCGCGGATCGATGTCCGACACATCGAGCGCGGGAATGGTGAAGGCGCCGTCGGTGAGCTCGGGATAGAGACCGAGGAAGGATCCCGCGCCGCCCGAAGCGGTCAGCGAGGGATCGCCGCCTGCGCAGCCCGCGAGGCCGAGGGGAACAGCGGCCAGAAACATCCGGCGCGTCAACGCCAAACTCGTGCGGGACTTCATCTTGGACTTATCTTTCCTGCATTGCAGACCGGGGCGGCGCGCACCAGAGCGGGCGCCAGCGGCTGAATCGCCGCCGTCCGCCCACCAATTAAGCTGATTCTGACCTAACGGTCGAATTTTCTGAAGCTTTCTACGCTGAAAAGCCGTGCCTAGATGCTCAGACCCAGAAATTTCGCGGCGTTGGCGCCCAGAATGTCCGCCTTGACCGCGTCGGAGAGCTTCTTTGAACTCATCACGAACTCCACGGGATGCGTCTCCCCGAAAGGAAAATCCGAGCCCAGCATGATCCTGGAGGCGTCGACCTTCGTGGCGAGGAACTCGAGCACGTCAATGTTGAACAGCACGGTCTCGAAGTAGAAGGACTTGAGATAGGTGCTGAAGTCGTAGCGCATCTGGGGCGTCGAGCCCCGGCGGTAGATCCAGTCAAAGCGGCCCGCATAATAGGGAATGAAGCCGCCGCCATGGGCGAAGGCGATTTTCAGATTGGGGCAATCGTCGAGCACGCCATCATAGATCAGAGAGGTCTGCGCATAGGCCTCCTCAAGCGGTTGGCCCAGCGAGATGAGCAGGCTGTGCCGACGCAGACGCGGATCAGGATTGCCCGCAGGATGGATGAAGACCGGAACCTGCAGCGCCTCGGCGCGCTTCCAGAAGGGGCGCAAGGCCGGGTCGCCCAGCTCAAGCTCGTTGACCCGCGAGGCCACGACGACGCCCTTCAGTTTCAGGTCGAGGACCGCGCGCTCCAGCTCCTTGATGGCGAAGTCCGCATCCTGCAGCGGCACGGAGGCGATGCCGATCAGACGGTCGGGCGCCCGGGCCACGAGGTCCGCCATGTAATCATTATTGAGGCGTTCAAGGCGCAGCCCTTCGGCCGGGTCTTCCGCATAGGTGCATTGATGCAGAATGTTCGGGCTCACGACCTGAACATCGACGCCCATGGCGTCCATATCCGCAAGGCGAAGATCGAGATTGGTCATGCGTTGCAGGAGATGATCGGGGAGCGGCCGCACGGCGCCGCCGACCTGGGACCGGATCTGGCCGAGAACGGAGCGTTCATAAGTGGCGTCGAAAACCTCCTGCGTCATGGAATGGGCGTGGAAGTCGATGACGACGGGTTTCTTGCTCATGGTCTGTCCCAACTCTTGGAATGCGGATGAATGGAGCGTCAGGCCGCGCCGCGCAGGCGATCGACGAGGGAGAGGGCATCGGCGGGCGCATGGTCGCCGCGCCAGGCGACATGGCCATCGGGGCGCACCAGCACAAAGTCACGCTGATAAAGCGACCGCACAGCAGGATCGGCAAGCCTTTCCACGCGCAGGGGCGCCTTGCGGGCGTCGAAAGCGGCCTGCATCTGCGCGCAGACGTCCTCATCCCGTTTGAAGGCGACAAGCGTGAAGCCATCGCCGAACAGATCGAGCGTCGACGTCTCCTGCGAGAGCCAGGCGTGCGGCGCGCGAACGCCTGGATAGGTCGAGGGGATATATTCGCTGATGCTTTCGGGCGGGGCTGGCTCATCGGTCGCCGCACAGATCGGCGAGCCCGCATAGCTGTAGCCAAGGGCGAGCCCATTGGTGACGAATTTCTGCTTGAGGCCGGCCGCGATGCGCTCGCCCATCTCCTTGCGCGCCTGCGCGCCTGCGGGGCTGTCGTCCACGATTTCCGCAGGCGGCTTCTGGCCGCGGTCATTTTTATTCATGCGCTCGGCATGGGCGACGTTGCGCGTCGCGATGGGACGACGCTCCGCGTCGTAGGAGGCGAGCAGGCCTGCGCCGCCCCAGCCCTGCAGAACCGCGGCGAGCTTCCAGCCGATATTGGTGGCGTCGCCAAGGCCGGTGTTGAGGCCAAGGCCGGAGGCGGGATGATTGAGATGCGCGGCGTCGCCCGCGAAGAAGACGCGGCCCACCTGATATGAGTCAGCCACCACATTGCGCGCGGTCCAGCGGCCGACGGAAATGACTTCGAAGGGCGCCGCATCGCCCGCGATCTCGCGAAACAGTTTGGGAACGTCGATGGCGTCGGGATTGTCGTAGAAGTCCTTGCCGCGCAGGCCGAAGCGATAGAGCTCGCGGCCATCCAGCGACACAAGATTGCGCCAGATGCCGCCGGGACCAACGAAGTTGATGAGCGCCGCCTTGCCCTTGTCGTGATGATCCCAGAGGTTGGGCGCGCGGATATAGGCGCTGATGTGATAGGTCATGCCCTCGCCGCCGCTGAGCCCTATGCCCAGCGCACGCCGGATCGGCGTGTGGGCGCCGGTGCAATCGACGACATATTGCGCCTCGATGACATGGCGCTCTTCGCTCGCAAGATCCGTTGCGGTGACACGCACGACATCATCGCTCTGCTCCAGCCCTTCAAAACGCCAGCCAAAGCGAAGATCGACGCAATCGAAGGCCCGCGCCGCCGCGCAAAGGATCGGATCGGTCCAGATCTGGTTGCAGCGTTGCGCGCTTTCGGGACTGACGGAGGTGGCGCGCGAGCCGCCGTGGTCGGGACGCTCGACCCTTGCGATCTCAAAGCCATTGAGCGCGGTGCAGTAAAGCGCGGTATGCGGAAAGTCCGGCGGGGCGGAGGCCGCGCGAATGGCGTCGCCGAGGCCCCAGCGACGCATGAACTCCATGGAGCGCGCATTGAGCGCCGTCGCGCGGGGATGTTCGGCGGGACGAACGCTCTGCTCCAGCACGAGGCAGGGAATGTTGCGCGAGCCAAGCTCGATCGCGATGGCGAGGCCGACGGAGCCGCCGCCTGCGATGAGAACTGGCGTCTGGATGACAGGGTTCTGCATAAGTTTCTTTGATCCTGCTTGGGCCGGCCGTAACTTTGGCCTCAGGGCATGGCGCCGGGTTCGCGGCCGTATGCGGAGCGCACCTTCTCCGCGACAGCCTCCGGCGCATCGACGATGCTGTTGACGAGTTCGGCCAGCCGCGCTCCGCTCATGTAGCGAATGTCGAGATTGGTCTGCTGGGCCTCCCTGAGGAACTCAGGATCAGCAAGCGTGTCATCAAAGGCTTTGCGCATGGCGGCGACGCGATCAGCAGGCGTGTCCGGCGGCATGAAGAAAGGGCGGCCGAGCCCGACCGATGCGGACAGAAGCATCAGCGCGTCGCGCTGCTCGTTAGTCTTGGCGAGCTCGTGCATCAAAGGCACGTCGGGCAGCGCCTCTTCACGCTTTAGGCCCGTCTGGAAAAGCACATTCACCTTCTTATCCCGCAGCCAGTCGGGATGTTCGAGCTGCACGGCGGAAAGACTGAAGCCAGCGCGCGCGCTGACCTCGCCGCGCTCCATGCCAAGATCGGCTTCGCCGCTGGTGCCATAGCCCGCCACGATCTTGAACTTCGCGCCGAACAGCACATTCATGACATTGGCGTAAAGAAAGCCGTTGGAGCTCACGCCGGTCGCGCCCGCGATGACCTCGCGGGTCATCACATCCTCGATGGTCTTGGCGCCAGAGGTGTGCCAGGCCATGGTCAGGAGATTGCTGAGGCCCGCCGAGCCGACCCAGTTGAACTTGCGCACGTCGAACCGCACCGAAGGGCCAGTGACCAACTGCTCCAGGGGAACGCCATTGTTGACGACCCCGAGATAGGTTCCATCCTTCGGCGCCTGCGTGAACATGAACTGGGTGGCGCGCATATGGCCGCCGCCGGGCATGTTGCGCACCACCATAGAGGGGGTGCCCGGAATGAAGCGCGGCATATGTTTGGCGAGCATGCGCGCTGTAGAATCGAAGATGCTGCCCGGCCCCGTGCTGACGATGATGTTGACGGTCTTGCCGGCGTAGAAATCCTGAATGGCCTCGGCGAAGGCGGAGCTGAGAGGCGCAAGAGCCAGAGAAGCCGCCAGCGCGCTGCGCGCCACCAGGCCACGACGAGAAACGGTCATCACACTCCCCCCGGCGTTCCCGCCTTCATATTCACGGGTTCTTCAACCAGCAGATCGAGCCGCCGCAGAACCTCGCGGTCGCTGACCAGAAACAGCGTCGCCTCATCGGACAGACATTCATGGGTCACCCCATTATGGCCAGGCATGGTGAAGACGTCATGGGTGGTCCAGTCGAATGTCTGCTCCCCCACGCACGACCGCCCATGTCCCGAGACCACGAAACAGGCGGCGTTGGCGTTGCTGCGCAGGGCCGCGGTCAGCTCGCCCTTCCTGATGCGCATCAGGCGACAATCCATCAACGGCATGGCGGGCGCGCCGGTCAGCGGATTGATGATGCGGATGCTGCGCGACCCGTCGCCATGGGCCGGCGCCGCCGTCAGGGCCGCTTCCCATGCCGCCTTGGGAAACCGGAAGAGCGGCGAGTAAAGGGTCTGCGATCCCTCAAGCACGGGCGCGAGACCAGCGCCTGCGAAGGCGGAATCGGCGATGGTGGGGGGCACATCCTTCACCGGGCCGGGCTCGAAGACCTGCGTGCCCAGATATTGATGCAGGGGCACGTCCAGCACGTCGAGCCAGACCAGCACGCCCTCGCCGCGATGGGCATGTTCATGCCACGAACCGCCGGGGGTGATGACGAGATCGCCCGGCGACATCAGACATTCCTTGCCATCGACCGTGGTGACGCCGCCGGAGCCCTCGACGACGAAGCGCAGGGCGTTGGCGGTATGGCGATGGGGACGCGCCGTCTCCCCGGCGACCAGCACCTGAAAGTTGGCGTTGATGTTGGTGGCGGTGTTGCGCCCGCCCCTGGCGTCTGGATTGTTGAGGGCGAGCACACGGCGCTCGGCGTTCTCGGTCGTGGTGACGGCCACCGCGTCGTCGATCAGCGGGCGAATGTCGCTCCAGCGCCAGTGACGCCCGCGCGGCGCCCCCTGCGCCACGCGATGGACCGCCGTCTCCCAGAGCGGCGTGACGCTGGCCTCGCTCCAGGAGCGCCTGATCGCCTCCATGCGCTCCGCGCTGAGGCCATTGTGATTTTCGCCCTGACTCATGTCTCCCCCGAGGCGGCGAACCTAGCGCCCTCAGATGCGCGGGTCCATAGCCCTGAAGCCGAGCCGAACGGCGCCATAGTTGAGCGCCTGCACGTCCCAGACAAGGGCGATGTGCTGCGCGACCGCATGGACGTCCCGCCAGGCGCGTTGCAGGGGATGGGTGCGTTCGAGCCCGCGCCCGCCCGACAGGGGCAGCAGACGCTCGACCGCCTGCACGGCGAGCTTGGCCGCATAGCCGGTGTTGAGGCGGTATTTCACGCGCTGCTCATAGGAGGGGAGCTCGCGCGCCCGGGCGCCGGCGAGGATCCTGGCGCGGTCGACCGCCAGGACCGCCTTGGCCGCCTCAATCTCGGCGGTGGCTTCGGCGACGCGCATCTGCACGCTCTGTTGCTGGGCGAGGGCCACCTGCCCCGCCGAGCGCCGGTCGACCAGCTCCTCGAGCACGATGTCGAGCGCCCCCTCGGCGCCGCCGACCGCCGCGCCCACGAGACTATGGGCGAAGGGGGCGAAGAGCGGCATGTTGTAGAGGTCTCCGTCGTGGTGATCGGCCCCCGGGCTCATGGCCTCGCGGGTCGTCATGACGTCCAGCAGGCGATGATCGGGCACGAAAGCGCCGTCCACCAGCACATCGTTGCTGCCCGAGCCCGTCAGACCCACGACGTTCCAGGTGTCCTCCACCGCATATTGATCGCGCAGCAGCAGGGCGAAATATTGCTTCGGCGGCTGGCCCTCCTGCGGCGCCATGAGAAGAAGGATGCAGGCCTGGCAATGGTCGACATTGCTGGAGAACCGCCAGCGCCCGCTGACCCTGTAGCCGCCCTCGACCCGCTCCAGCCGCACCTCGGCTGGCAGGAAGGAGCTCGCCACCGTGCCATCGGGCGTCGCGGACCACAGATCCTCCTGAGCCTGCGCGGGGAACATGCCGAGGATCCAGGAATGGCAGGCGGTGACGCTATAGGCCCAGGCGCTGGAGACGCAGTGGCGGGCGATCTCCGCCGCAATCAGCGTATGGGCGCCATAGTCCAACTCATAACCGCCGTACTGGCGGGGCTGCAACGCTTTGTAGATCCCGGCCTTGCGGAAGTCGGCCTCCGTCTCGTCGGGTATGCGGCGCAGGCTCTCGGTCTGGGCGGCGCGGGCCCGCAAGAGGGGCCCAAGACCGCGCGCGCGGGCGACAAGCGTCTCCTCGGTCGCGCAGGACCGGTCGTGATCGAGACCCGCGTGAAGAATCTCCGCTGCCGACATGACTGCCTCCCTCAATGGCGCTGCGGAAAACCTACCTGCAATCGCTCCACCCGACAACCCGATTCAAACAAGCGTATGACTGCCCGGCGAAAGCCCCACGGCCCCGAGGAAAACCGCGCGCAGATGGGGGGTCAATGCCGCGACCCGGTCGGGTGTGTAGCCCTCCCAGTCCAACGAGCGCCAGAGCACCCGCTCATTGGCCACGAAACCCAGCATGAGGCTCGCGACCCCATGGACACGCACGGACAGCTCCAGAGGCGTCAGATCCGGCCCCAGGACCGCGCTGACAAGCGCCCCGACCGCATCGTAGAGGCGGCGATAGAAACCCTCGTAAATCAGTGGGAAAGCTGGCGTCGGCGAGACAAGCTCCATCGCCAGCACCGGCAGGCGGCGCTGCACGTCGGGATTGGCCAGCACGAGCTGCGCCCAGCGGCCGATGAACCCCTCCGCAGCCGCCTGAAGCGCCGCCCTGCCGCCCTGCGCCTCGGCGACAGCCCCCAGCAGTCCCGCAATCGGCGCCCCGATCAATCCCCCGATGTCCGCCATGAGGGACTCAACCGTTCTGCGGTAGAGCTCTTCCTTGCCCCCGAAATGGTAGGTGATGGCTCCAAGGTTCACCTTTGCCGCGAGGGTCAGCTGCCGCACCGTCACGCCCCGGTAGCCGTACTGGCCGAATAAATCCGTCGCGACGTCCATGATGAAGTCACGGGTGGCCACCCCGCCCGCAGTCTCCTTGCGCGGGCTCGCACGGCCTCCCTGCGACGCCCCCGCCGCAGGGGCCTTCGGGGGGGAATGTATCGCATCAGTTTCGGCCATGGGATCCTCGCCCCGCAAACTACCGCCTGCGCCCGCCGGGTCAACTGAACCGCATGCAGGGGATGCGGAACCCTGACGATTCCTTATTGTCAAGATTCTGTTTAAATGCTATGATCTGCAATATTAACCCGAATGGGTCCGATCACTGCGAGCGGGCCGCGCCGTTCACGAAAACTGTTGACTGAACCTCATTTGAAACACTCGCCGCGACGAGGGCGCCATGGCCAACATCACCAGAAGCTTCAACCTCTACATCGACGCCATCGCCGGCTCCAGCGCCACTGAAAAAAAAAGTTGGACCTTCGGCTTCGCCCAAACGCCCGATCAAATCGGCATGGAAAAACACCCTCAGGACTTTGTGGCCTTGAGCGAAGACCGAAAGGCTATGTTCCGAGAAGCGATCGCCCAGTACGCGGCTGTCTGCAATCTCACCTTCACTGAAGTTCCCGCCACCGCCCAGCCCGACCTTTTGATGGCCTACGACCTCTCGGGCACGTGGAGCGGATTGACTTCGGGAGGGGATTTTGGATCCAACATCTTTTTCAACACCGGGGATCTCATACCAAGACCCGGCACGTTCGGATTTCACAACTATCTTCATGAGATCGGCCACGCCATGGGCCTGCGCCACCCTGCCGATGTCGCCGCAGGCGTCAAGGGAATGATCCCTGCCGATCATCGCGGCATGAACTACTCAACGCTTTACAGCAGCACCAGTGTTGTGGGGGGAGACACCTATCCCGGTCAAATCCTTCAGTACCTGGGCATAGATGACGTCCGCGCCATTCAATACCGTTATGGGGCCAACTACACGACGAACAACGCCAACACCGTTTACACTTGGGACGAAACGACGGGCGCGCAATATGTCAGGGAGGGAAACGGCGACGCGATCAAACAAAACACTCCAGCGACAGCCGTCACTTTCACAATCGTCTGGGATGGCGGAGGCATAGACACCTATGACCTCTCCAATTTCTCCAAGAGCCAAAAGATCGACCTTCGCCCGGGCAAATGGAGCACCATTTCGCCTGACCTGCTTCCGGTCCCATGGGACCCGGTCAAGGCGATCGTGCCTGGAAACGTCGGCAACGCCTACCTCGCCTATGATGCGGACACAGGGCTCGCGGACCCCCGATCGCTGATCGAAAACGTGAACGCTGGCTCAGGAAACGATACGGTCATCGGAAATCAAGCGGACAACCAGCTCAACGGGAATAATGGGAACGACGCCCTATATGGCCTGAGCGGAAACGACACGCTGAACGGCGGCGCGGGTGACGACACGCTCGATGGCGGAGAGGGAAATGATACGCTGATCGGCGGCGAGGGAAACGACACCTACTATCTAGACGCGACCAATGACCTGATCATCGAAACATCGACTGGCGGCGTGGATACGATCATTTCATCCTTCGCCCAATCGCTGCGCAACCCCGCCTATGCGAATGTCGAAAACCTCACGCTGACGGGGACGCAAATCCTCGTTGAAGGCAATGATCTGAACAATGTCCTGACGGGCAACGCGCAGAACAATCTTCTGAAGGGCTATGCCGGCGACGACCGGCTCAACGGCGCCGAGGGTGACGACAGTCTCGAGGGGGGGGAGGGAAACGACACGCTGGATGGCGGGGCGGGCGCCGACCTGTTGCGCGGCGGCGTCGGCGACGACGTCTACCTCTTCGGCTTCGGCTCTGGATATGACACGATCATTCAAGGGGATGGCGGCGCCGACAGGATCATGCTGGCCGCAGACGTGGCGCCATGGGACATCGTCTGGACCCGCGACGGCGACAATATGGTCGGCGCCCTGAGGGGCGGCGCCGACCAGATCACGATCCGCGACTGGTACAAATCATCCGCCAACACGCTGACGATCGTCCGAAGCGATGGCTCGCCCCTGCCAATGCCCATAATGCAATACGGCACGTCAGGCGCAGATACGATCACTGGAACCCCTCAAAATGACCGCCTCCTCGGACTGGCCGGCGATGACAAGCTCACCGGTGGCGCAGGCGACGACATATTGGATGGAGGAGCGGGCGCCGACACATTGGCAGGCGGCATCGGCGATGACGTCTATTTCGTCGACAATCCCGGAGATGTGATCCTTGAAAATGCTGGCGAGGGCGTGGACACCGTGATCGCCAGCATCGATTACACGCTCACCGGCGCCAATATCGAGAACCTCACGCTCACCGGAACATCAGCCTTAAACGCCAATGGAAATGCGAACGCCAACATCATCACAGGCAATGACAGCGCCAACATCATAGATGGACTAGGCGGCGCCGACACGTTGCGCGGCGGCAAGGGAGACGACACCTATTATGTCGACAATCTCCAGGACGTCATCGTTGAAAATGCAAACGAGGGAAAAGACCTCGTCATCGCCTCCGTCAGCGGCTTCACGCTCGCCGCCAATGTCGAAAATATCGCCTTGTCTCCCCAACTCACGACATCAGGGAGCGTCGCCAACGGCAATGAGGACGCAAATTCGGTCAAGGGAAATGATTACGCCAACACACTGAATGGCAATGGAGGGAATGACACGCTCGAAGGCGGCGATGGAAAAGATACGCTGTTTGGCGGCCTGGGAGCGGACCTGCTGCTTGGAGGCGCCGGGGACGATTCCCTTCAGGGAGGAGATGGCGACGACACGCTGGATGGCGGCCCAGGAAATGACTTCATGGGAGGCAATGGCGGGGTCAACACCTATTATTTCGGCAAGGGCGATGGAATAGACACGATCAGCAGTTGGGGCGCGACTGCGGACAAGCTGATCTTCAAGAGCAACATCACCCTTCAGGACATCACCTGGAGCAGAGCCACCCCGACCACGACCGATCTGACGATCAATATATCAGATGGGTCAAAAATCATCTGGTGGAGTTGGTTCAGCGGCAGGCCAGTCACGATCTGTCTGAGTGACGGCACAATTCTCAAGCCGTTCATCACCATAAATGGGACAAGCGGCGACGATGCGCTGAACGGAACCAGCAGCTGGGACACTCTTGATGGCGGCGCTGGCGCCGACACGATGACCGGGGGCGACGGGAACGACGTCTATTACGTCGACGACGCCAACGACAGCGTTGTAGAAGCCTTGAACGCCGGGATGGACACCGTCATTTCTTCGATTCAGGCTTTCACGCTGCCTGCGAATGTCGAGAACCTCGAATTGACGGGGAAAGCCATCAATGGCGTTGGAAACGAACTGTCTAATAAAATCACCGGCGATGAGCTCGCGAACCTCCTGACGGGACTTGCGGGGAAAGATACGCTCGATGGCGGCGCAGGCGCCGACACCCTGGTAGGGGGCGTGGACGACGACCTCTACATCATCGATGACGTCAAGGACGTCGTCAGGGAGGACTTCGACGCCGGAGTCGATTCCATCATCGCCAATCAGGTCAACTACTCGCTGGCGGCGGTCCCTAATGTTGAAAATCTGACCCTGATCGGCAACCAGATAAACCTGACCGGAAACAGCCTCGAGAACCGGCTCACAGGAAATGACGCGAACAACATCATAGATGGCCGCTATGGCGAAGACATAATGATCGGAGGAAAAGGCGACGACACTTACTATGTCGACAACACCGACGATAGTGTTCTGGAGAATGCGAACGAGGGTTACGACACCGTCATCTCCAGCGTTGATTACACGATTGAGGATACGCAGGCGGAAAAAATCGTCCTCATAGGAGACGCGGTCTATGCCCGGGGCAACGCTTTGGCGAACCTGCTGCTCGGCAATGACAAGGACAATATCCTTGATGGGGCTGTCGGCGCCGACACGATGGTCGGCGGCAAAGGAAACGACCTTTATTACATCGGCGATCAGAGCGACGTCATTCAGGAAGATGCAGATGGAGGCGTCGACACAGTCGCGGTCTGGATCAATAATTACAAATTAAGCGCCAATGTCGAAAATCTGATTCTTGTCGAGGACATCGCGTTCGAAGACGGGCCAAACCTGGCGATCAACGGCTACGGCAACAGCCTGAACAATGACATGACCGGAAACAGTCATGACAATGTTTTATATGGATACGAAGGCGCCGACACGCTCGACGGCGCCTATGGGGTCGACAGCCTCTATGGCGGCGTCGGCGATGATGTCTACATTGTCGACAACGCCGGCGATCTCGTGGTTGAAAATGCCGGCGAAGGCGTAGACAGCATACAAACCACGCTTTCCAATTATACGCTCGGCGCCAATGTCGAGAACCTGACCTATCTCGAAAACGCGGGCTTCAATGGCGTCGGCAACGCCGCTGACAACATCATCATTGGCGGCGACGGGGCCGACACGCTCTCGGGCGGCGGCGGCGCTGACACCCTCATCGGCGGCGTGAGCGCCGACCTTCTCTCGGGAGACGAGGGCGACGACGCGCTTAATGGGAACGCAGGCAATGACACGATTTATGGCGGCGCAGGGAAAGACACGCTTCAAGGCGGCGTCGGCGATGATTCCCTGCTCGGCGGGGTCGGCGACGACACCTATTACATCGACCAGATCGGCGACCTCGCCATCGAACAGCGGGGCGAAGGGACAGACCTCGTCATATCCGGCCTTGCTGAACATACGCTTGCTGACAATATCGAAAATCTCACGCTCGCCGCAACGGTCGCCATCAAAGGCTTTGGCAATGCGCTGGGCAATGTGATCACCGGCAACAGCTTCGCCAACCAGCTCTATGGCCTCGGCGGCGACGATTCCCTCATCGGTGGAGACGGAAACGACCTGCTCGACGGCGGCGAGGGCTATGACACGCTGACAGGCGGCGCCGGCGTTGACACGCTTTACGGCGGCGCCGGCGATGACTCGCTTGTTGGCGGCGCAGGCAATGACGTCATCTATGGCGGCCTTGGCGCCGATTCCTATGTGTTCAACCGTGGCGACGGCGCCGATGTGATTTACGATGACTTCGGCGCGCTGGCTCCGCAGGATGCAGGGCAGGATGTGCTGTGCTTCGGCGCTGGCATCACCCTCGCCCAGATATCGCTCGCCATATCCGGCTCTGATCTGGTCGTTTCCGTGAGCGATCCTAACGCCATCACCAGCACGGACAAGATCACGCTCAAGAACTGGTTCTCAACCTTCAACAGGGTCGAGACATTCAAATTCGCCGACGGAGCGACGCTGAGCCAGCGCGACATCGTCGAACGGCTTCCCACTGCGAATAATGACGTGTTCACCTGGCTGGACACGCCGGTCACCCTCTCCCTCGGCGCCGGGAATGACAATGTCTCAACTGGAGACTTCAACGATAAAATCGACGGTGGGGAGGGCAATGATGTTCTGAAAGGCGGCGCAGTAAATGACACGCTCATTGGCGGCCTTGGCGCAGACACGCTCTACGGCGGCCTTGGCGATGACCTCTACATCTTTAATCGCGGCGATGGCGCCGATGTGATCTATGATGATTACGGCGCCTTGAGCGCCCGGGGCGCTGGCGCCGACATTCTGTCCTTCGGGGCGGGCATCACAGCCGCCCAACTCATCCTCGCTCTCTCGGGCGCGGACCTCGTCATCTCCGTCAAGGATCCAAATTCGACAGGAACGCCCACCGACAAGATCACGATCAAGAACTGGACCGACGCTCAAAAGCGCATCGAGACCCTCACCTTTGGCGACGGGACGACGCTCAGCGCCCGGCAAATCATGGAGCGGCTTCCAACAACAGCCAATGATGCGCTGACCTGGACCGAAACCGCCATCAACTGGTCAGGCGATGCTGGCGCGGACAAACTCACCAGCGGCGCCTTCAACGATACCCTGGCCGGCGGGGCGGGCAATGACACGCTTGATGGGGGCGCGGGCTATGACGTCGCCATCTTCTCGGGCGTGAAGTCAGATTATACGATCACGAAACAGACGAACGGATCTTACACCATCCTCGACAAGACCAGCGGGCGCGACGGAACCGACACGCTCACAAACATAGAAGCTTTGCGCTTCTCGGATGGCCTCTACAATATCGCCGACCTCGCTCTTGTGGCCAATACGACGCCAACCATTCTTTCGCCTGCGAACGTGTCAGTCACTGAAAATCTCTCGATATCGACGAGCGTCTGTCAGGTCGCGGGCTTTGATCCCGATCCGGGCGCAGTCCTGACCTATGCGATTTCGGGGGGCGTCGATAAGGCCGCCTTCACCATCGATCCCTCAACAGGCCTCATCAAATTCGTCGCCTCGCCTGACTATGAACGCCCCGCCGACGTCGGCGCGAATAATGTCTACGACATCGTGGTGACGGTATCGGACGGAACGAGATCAACGTCGCAGAACCTCTCGATCATCGTCGGCAACGTCCTCGAGTCTGCGCCGCTGATCACATCGCCCGGCGCCATCAGCGTCAACGAGAACGTGGCGCCCTCTTCCGCGATCTACAAGGTCTCTGGCTCAGATCTTGAGGGAGCGGCGCTGACCTATGCGCTTTCGGGCGGTGCGGACAAGGGCCTGTTCACCATCGACGCGACCACCGGCGATGTGAGGTTCCTGAGTGCGCCGGATTATGAGAACCCCGCAGACGCGAACCGCGACCGCATCTATGAGATCGAGGTCGCCGTTTCGAACGGCGTCTTCACCACAAAGAAAACGGTCGCCATCACGCTCATTGACCTCGACGAAGCGCCGGCGATCATCTCCTCAACCACGGTGAGCGTCGCTGAGAATGTCTCGCCGTCGAGCACGGTCTACAAAGTCGCAGGCGTCGACCCTGAAGGCCGCAGCCTTGCCTATGCGATTTCTGGCGGTCCGGACAAAGACCTCTTCGCCATCGACGCGGGCAATGGGAATGTGAGCTTCAAGAAGGCGCCTGACTTCGAGGCGCGCGCCGACGCCGACGCCAACAATATCTACCAGATCGAGGTTCAGGCCTCAGATGGCGCACTGGTCACGAAACAGCTTGTCTCCATCACAGTGACAGACGTCAACGAGGCGCCGAGCATCACCTCCCCCACAAAGGTGTTTCTGAACGCCAATGATGTCGTCGTCTCAACGACCGTCTACACCGTGACTGGGCGCGACCCCGATGCAGGCGCGACGCTCACCTACGCCATCTCCGGGGGCGATGATTCAGCCTTGTTCGACATCAATGCGTCGACGGGCGTCGTGACGTTCAAGACTGCGCCCGACTTCAATGCGCCTCAGGACTCCGGCAAGGACAACGTCTATGATCTCAGGGTCAGAATCTCCGATGGCCGGATCGTCGCAGATCAGTACGTCGCCATCACCCTGACCAATAGCGTTCCCTCGCCCCCCGCGATCACCTCGCCCAAAAGCGTCAGCATAACGGAGAATGTGGCCAATACAGCGCCCGTATACAAGGTGATCGGGATGGACGCTGATCCAGGGGCGGTCCTGACCTATTCCATCGCGGGCGGGCTCGATAAGGCGAAGTTCATGATAGACCAGAAGACAGGTGAGGTTAAATTCCTGTCTTCACCCGACTTCGAAAATCCCGTCGATCATGGCGGCGACAATGTCTATGACATCATCGTAGGGGTTACCGATGGCCAGTTGTATGAGCAACAGGCTATCACCATCATCGTGACCGACGCCAACGACAACGCTCCCGTCATCACCTCGCCGACCACGGCTCAGGTGAGTGAGAACATCTCCATCATGACGCCGGTCTATCGGGTCACATCGACTGACGTGGATAGGGTGGGAGCCCCGACCTATTCCATCATTGGCGGGCCGGACAAGGACCACTTCGTCATCAATCCGACGACGGGCGATCTCACCTTCACGTCCGCCCCTGATTATGAGCGGCCAGATGATTATGGCGCTGACCACGTCTACAATCTTCGGATCAACGTCAGTGACGGCCTGCAGAACTCCAGCAAGGACATAGCGATCACCGTCAACGACGCAATTGAGAAGAAGGCGCTCAAGAGCGATTTCAACGGCGACGGCAAGAGCGACATCCTCCTGCAGCATAGCGACGGCAGTTGCTTCATCTGGTCCATGGACGGCAAGAGCTTCATCGATGCCGGGTATATAGACTGGTGGGCGGGTCCCGATTGGCGAGCCATAGGCGCCGGCGACCTGAACGGCGATGGCCGCAGCGACATCCTGCTGCAAAGCAAGACGTCCGGCCTGTGTTTCGTCTGGGAGATGGCGGGGCGCGACATCATTGACTACGGCGAGGTCGGCTGGGGCGGTTTCCCTGATTGGGTCGCAAAATCCGTCGCCGACTTCAATGGCGACGGCTATGGCGACGTGCTCCTGCAAAACAGGCTCGACGGCTCCTGTTTTGTCTGGGAAATGAACGGCAAGAAGCTCGTCGACTACGGCCAGATCGGCTGGACGCCTGGCGCCGACTGGCAGGTCAAGGGAACCGGCGACTTCAACGGCGACGGCAAAAGCGACATCCTGTTCCAGAATGTCGCCAATGGATCTTGCTACATCTGGGCGATGAACGGAAAGGCCATCATCGACTATGGCGTCGTCGATGACCGTTATCCCGGCGCCGGGTTGCAGGCGCGCGGGGTCGGCGATTTCAACGGCGATGGCAAGAGCGACATCCTCCTTCAAAACGCGGATGATGGCGCATGCTATATCTGGAACCTCAATGGCCGGAAGGTGATCGGCGAGGGCAAGATCGGCTGGGCCCCCGGTCCGGAGTGGCAGGTCAAATCGACCGGCGATTACAACGGCGACGGCAAAAGCGACGTCATGTTCCAGTTCACCAGAGATGGCGCCTGCTTCGTCTGGGAGATGAACGACAAGGCTATCACCGACTACGGTTACACCGGATGGATCCCCGGGGCCGACTGGCTGCTCAAGCCCTGAGGCTTGGCGCCAGAGCGCAGCCGCCGCCGTGAAAGGCGGCGGTCTGGCGCGATCTGTTCTAAGCAGACGTTTTTGGCAGGATGGTGAGCTCGATGGGATTCGAACCCATGACCCCATGATTAAAAGTCACGTGCTCTACCAACTGAGCTACGAGCTCTCACCGCCCTTGTCGTCCGCATGAAAGCGGCGACGAGACTGCCCTGCTTGCGCCTGCGCGACAGCGTCTGACGCCGCCGCACACCTTGCTTCGACAGGAGTGCGCGTTGACTACCCGTCTGCAGCGATCCGGTCAATAGCTTGCAGCGCAATGGGGTGAATTGCCGCGCAGACGGCGGTCATGTTAAGCAACAAGATCAATGGGGATGGCTGGCGATATGAGCGAGCGGCTGGAGAGCGCGGATCACGAACGCACGGCGTCGCCGTTCTGGTCCTTTTCCCTGCGCATCTACCGGCAGACCGGCGTTCCCGACGCCTGTCTGGCGTTGCAGGATGGCGCGGGCGTCGACGTGAATGTTCTGCTCTTTGGCCTGTTCTGCGCCGCCCAAGGCCGCGAGCTGAGCACGGCGGACCTCTCGGCTATTGCGGCCTTCATCGAGCCGTGGCGCAGCAGCGTCGTCGTCCCGTTACGCGGGGTCCGGCGCTTTCTGCGCGAGACGCCGGGGGGATTCGAGGGAGAGCAGACCCCTGCCTTGCGCCAGCGCATCAAGGCGGTCGAACTTGAGGCGGAACGGCTTCAGCAGGAAGCATTGTCCGCGCGCTGGCCGGTGGAGACACTCGGGGCGCAAGCCTCAGCCTCCACCGCAGCCCGCGCCAATATCGAGGCCTACGGCGCCTGCCTTGGCGCGGAATTTGATTCGAACGCGGTCGAAGCCCTGCTCGCCGCCTTCGTCACCATCGGAGATATCCACTCGTGAGCAAATCCAATCGGATCATCATCGGCATCAGCGGCGCCTCGGGCGTGGTCTACGGCATCCGCGCGCTGCAGCTTCTGAAAAAGGCGGGGGTCGAAACCCACCTTGTGGTCAGCAAGGCGGCCGAAATGACCATGGCCTATGAATGCGACTATACGATCAAGGATCTGCGCGCCATGGCCGACCATCACCATGCGCAGGTGGACATCGGCGCCTCGATCTCCTCCGGCTCCTTCCATACGCTGGGAATGCTCATCGCCCCCTGCTCCATCCGCACCATGAGCGAGATCGCGACGGGCGTCACAGGCTCCCTGATGAGCCGCGCGGCTGATGTGGTGCTCAAGGAGCGCCGCCGTCTTGTGCTGGCGGTGCGCGAGACGCCTCTGCACACCGGCCACCTGCGCACGATGCTGCAACTGTCTGAAACGGGCGCGGTCATCTGCCCGGTCGTCCCGGCTTTCTATAACAAGCCCGAAACGCTCGACGACATCATCAACCACACGGTCGGGCGGCTGCTGGATCTCTTCGACATCGACACCGGCTCGGTGCGCCGCTGGAAGACCGATGAATGATCACTGATGCTCCATGAACCACCAGAGCGCGGCGAAGAGCACGCTGGTGACGCCGGTGGTGATGGCGGCCTTGAGCAGAAGCTTCGGCGCGACAGGCGCGCCGGGGTCAGTGCCCTGCGCGTAATCAGGGGCTTCATGCTGAGAGCGGACGCCGAAAGGCAGAACAGCGAACAGCACGATCCACCACATGGTGAAAAAAATGGCGATGCCCATGGGAATGGTCATGCGTCGGTCTCCTTGATGGCGGAGGTTGGCGGCTGGCTCACACCTGCTCCAGCTCAATCAAGGTTCCATTGAAATCCTTGGGGTGCAGGAACAGCACGGGCTTGCCGTGGGCGCCGATCTTCGGCTCGCCATCGCCCAGCACGCGCGCGCCGCCCGCCTTGAGCCTGTCGCGCGCCGCAAGGATGTCCTCCACCTCGTAGCAGATATGGTGCATGCCGCCATCGGGGTTGCGCTCGAGAAACCTGGCGATGGGCGACCCCTCGCCCAAGGGCTCAAGCAATTCGATCTTGGTGTTGGGCAGTTCGATGAAGACGACCGTGACCCCATGGGCTGGCTGGGCCAGCGGCGCCGAGACCGCAGCGCCCATTGTGTCGCGGTAGAGCGCCGAGGCGGCGGCCAGGTCGCGCACCGCAATCGCCACATGATTGAGACGTCCGATCATCCAGGGCCCCCCTCAGACTTCCATCACCAGCACATGAACCGTCGGGCGCTTGCCCCAATGATTGCGCACGGTGTTGCGCACGCCACGCTCCACCGCCGTGGCGGTGGCGTCGGCGTTGCGGCGCACTGCGCGCGGCAGGCTATCCAGAACCGAGAAGACCACCTCATCGACGATCTGCGCCATTTCCTTGCCATCACGCGTGCGCGCAGGCAATCCCGCCAGCACGACGTCCGGATCGCCCGCAAGATCGCCCTTGGCGTTGATGGCGACGCCGATCGAGATGATTCCGGCGAAGGCCAGCCGCTTGCGCTCCTTCATGGCCTCGTCGCCTGCGGCGAGAAGAATGTCGCCGTCCTTCATCAGGCGGCCATGGGGCACCTCATCAATGATCCCCGGCTTGCCCGGAGCAAGGGCGAGCATGGCGCCATTGCGCAGCGTGAAGACATGCGGAACGCCCTGCGCCCGCGCGAAATCCGCATGGACGGACAGATGCAGCGCCTCGCCATGGGCGGGCACGGCGATCTGCGGCCTGATCCATTCATACATGCGCTGCACCTCGCCCCGGCGCGGATGGCCCGACGCGTGGATCGGCGCATCGCGATCGGTGATGATCCTGACGCCCTGCGAGACAAGCGCGTTGATCATGCCATTCACCTCCCGCTCATTGCCGGGAATGGTGCGCGAGGAGAAGATCACGAGATCGTCACGGTCCAGCTTGATCTCGGGGTGGTCGCCCTCGGCGATCCGGGCCACGGCGGCGCGGGGCTCGCCCTGGCTGCCGGTGGCCAGCAGCACGACCTTGTCCCGCGTCAGGCTTGAATAGGCCATGACCGGCAGAAAGGGCGGCACGCCATCGAGATAGCCGCATTCGCGCGCCACAGCGATGGTGCGCTCCATGGCCCGGCCCGCGATGACGACCTGACGGCCAGCGGCGACCGCCGCCTCAGCCACCGAGCGAAGGCGGGCCACATTGGAGGCGAATGTGGTCACGAGGACACGGCCCTTCGCCTGAGAGATCACGTCTTTCAAGGCGACCGCGACATCAGCCTCGGAGGGGCTCTCGCCCTCGCGCAGGATATTGGTGGAGTCGCAGATCAGCGCCAGCACGCCCTCGTCGCCGATGGCCCGCAGGCGCGCTTCGTCGGTCGGCAGGCCGATCACCGGGGTCGGATCGCGCTTCCAGTCGCCGGTGTGCATGACGAGGCCGAGCGGGGTGCGGATCGCAAGCCCGTTGCTCTCGGGGATCGAATGCGACATGGGCCCGAATTCGATGGAGAAGGGCCCGAGCTCGATCGTGGCGCCCTGCGCCACCACATTGATCCTGATGTCAGGGGCGCCGGGTTCTGAAAGACGCCGCGTCTCCAGAAGCGAAGCGGAGAACCGCGTGGCGTAGACCGGGCATTTGAGCCTTGGCCAGAGGTCGGCGATGGCGCCGACGTGGTCCTCATGGGCATGGGTGATGACGAGGCCGAGAAGATCCTTCTTGTGCCGCTCGATGAAGACGAGGTCAGGCATGAGCAGGTCGACGCCCGGAAGATCGGGCCCTGCGAAGGCGACGCCGAGATCGACCAGAATCCACTTGCGCTTGCCGGGAGGGCCGAAGCCATAGAGGCCCGCATTCATGCCGATCTCGCCGAGACCACCAAGCGGCGCGAAGACGAGTTCGTCGCTGGAATTGTTCATTCCTGTTCCTGTTGTTGCCCGGAGGCCTCGATGAGGCCCGGGAGAAATACATCGCCAGCGTCAATCGCGCGCTGGCCCGCTTCCGTCTTCAGCAGCAACCGGCCAAAGCCGTCGAGCCCTTCGAGCACCCCATGAAGGCGCCTGTCGCCGATGGCCACGACAGCAGGCTCGCCCATTCCCGCAGCGCAGGAGAGCCAGGCCGCGCGGACCTGCGCGAACCCCCTCCCCTCGTCCCACCGATCGAGCCAGTCTGCAAGCTCCAGCGAGAGAGATTCGAGAAGATCGTCAGGCGTCAGGGGATGTCCGAGGCTGGCGAGATCCGTTGCGGGATAGGGCAGGCCCTCCGGATGAGAGGCGCAATTCACGCCGACGCCGATCACGCAGGCGAGGCCCCCATGGGGCGTCTGCGCGGCCTCCAGCAGCACACCGGCCAGCTTGGCGCCGTCCACAACCGCATCATTCGGCCATTTGAGTCGCAACCGCGGCCCCAGATGACGCCTCAGCGCGCTGGCGAGCGCCACTCCCGTCACGAAGCCGAGTTCCGGCGCGCGCTGCGGCGGCGCTGCGTCAACCAGCAGCAGGCTCGCATGGAGATTGCCGACGGGCGAGACCCAATTTCGGCCAAGCCGACCCTTGCCGCCGGTCTGCCGGGCGGCGGTGATCCACAGACGGCCCGGATCACCCTCCCGCGCCCGCGCCATCGCCTCGTCATTCGTGGAGCCGAGGCTTTCGAAAGCCTCCAGCCGATAGCCCTGACCTGTCAGGCGAGCCGTCAGGCGCACGCTCAGAACAGCGACTTGGCCGCTGCGGCGGCGGCCACGTCGAGCGGACCCGGCCAGAAGGAGAAGAACACGACCAGAAGGCTCGTCACCACCAGAACGGCGGTCACCGCCGGGCTCGCGCGCTCGAAGCCGGGCGCGGGCTCGTCGAAATAGATCACCTTCACGATGCGCAGATAGTAGAAGCAGGCCACCACGCTCATGAGCACGCCGATGACGGCGAGCGGGTAGAGATGGGCCTGAATGGCCGCGTTGAACACATACCACTTGGCGAAGAAGCCCGCGAGCGGGGGGATGCCCGCAAGGGACAGCATCATCGCCGAGAGGAACAGGGCCATGGGGCCATTCGTGCGCGCGAGGCCCGCAAGATCCGAGATCTTCTCGACATAGACGTCGCCGACGCGCATCGACAGGATGGCCGCGAAAGTGCCCAGGGTCATGGCGAGATAGATCGACATATAGATCAGCACGCCCTGCACGCCCTGCTGCGTGCCCGCCGCCAGACCCACCAGCGCAAAGCCCATATGGCCGATGGAGGAATAGGCCATCAGACGCTTGATGTTGGACTGGCCGATGGCGGCGAAGGCGCCGATGGCCATGGAGAGGATCGAGACGAAGACCAGAATCTGACGCCATTGGTCGGTGACGCCCGGAAAGGCCGTCATGACCACACGCACGGTGATGGCGACCGCCGCCATCTTGGCTGCTGTGGCGAAGAAGGTCGTCACGGGCGTGGGCGCGCCCTCATAGACATCGGGCGTCCACATATGGAACGGCACGACGGACATCTTGAAAGAGAGGCCCGCGAGCAAGAAGACGAGGCCGAAAACGACGCCAATGTCAGCCTTGCCATGAATGGCTGTCGCGATGCCCTCAAGGGAGGTCGTGCCCGCGAAGCCATAGAGCAGCGACGCGCCATAAAGCAGCATGCCCGAGGAGAGCGCGCCCAGAGCGAAATATTTCAGCCCCGCTTCCGAGGCCCGCACATTGTCGCGATGGAAGGCGGCGATGACATAGAGCGCAAGGCTCATCAACTCAAGGCCGAGGTAGAGCGAGATCAGCGACTGCGCCGAGATCAGCATCAACATGCCGAGCGTCGCGAGCAGGACGAGGATGGGGAATTCGAAGAGGTCGATCTTCTCACGGCGCATATAGTCGAGCGAGAGCAGCAGCGTGACGATGGAGCCGATGAGGGCGAGCCCCTTCATGTAGCGGCCATAGGCGTCATCGATGAAGGCGCCGTCAAAGACCACGACCTTCTCGCCGGTTCCGGCAAAGAGCAGCAGGAACGCGAGCCCAAGCACGGCGATGGCGCATTCGCTGATGATCCAGTCACGGCCGTCCTTCGCACGAAACACCCCGAGCATGAGCAGGATGAGCGCGCCAAGCGCCAGAACGGCTTCGGGCAGGCTGTGGGCGAGTGCGAAGGAGATGGGCGTCATGTTCGCATGTCCTCAGTGCAGCGCGAGCGCGGCGGTTTTCGTGACGGCGAGCGCCGCATCGACGCCCCTCAGGAGTTGATCCACCGAGGCGGCGCAAGCGTCGAGGATCGGGCCGGGATGCACGCCGTAGTAGATCGTCAGAAGAAGAAGGGGCGTGAAGAGCGCGATCTCGCGCGAGTCGAGATCGGCGATGCCGGCGAGCGCAGGCTTCTCGAGCACGCCGAAGACCACGCGGCGGTAGAGAAAGAGCGCATAGGCGGCCGACAGGATGACGCCTGTCGTGGCGAAAAAGGCGACCCAGGCGTTGGCCTTGAAGGCGCCGATGAGCGCGAGGAACTCGCCGACGAAGCCAGACGTGCCGGGCAGGCCCACATTGGCCATGGTGAAGACCATGAAGACGAGCGCATAGAGCGGCATGCGTTGCACAAGGCCGCCATAGGCCGCGATGTCGCGCGTATGGATGCGGTCATAGACCACGCCGACGCAAAGGAAGAGCGCGCCCGAAACGAAGCCGTGCGAGACCATCTGGAAGACGGCGCCCTGCACGCCCTGCGGATTCATGGAGAACAGGCCCATGGTCACGAAGCCCATGTGGGCGACGGACGAATAGGCGATCAGCTTCTTCATGTCCTCCTGCACCAGCGCGACCAAGGAGGTGTAGATGATCGCGATGATCGAGAGCGTCCACACGAGCGGCGCGAAATATTGGGAAGCGTCGGGGAACATGGGCAGCGAGAAACGGATGAAGCCGTAGCCGCCCATCTTCAACAAGATGCCAGCCAGGATCACGGAGCCCGCGGTCGGCGCTTCGACGTGGGCGTCCGGCAGCCAGGTGTGGACCGGCCACATCGGCATCTTCACAGCGAAGGAGGCGAAGAAGGCGAGCCACAGATATTTCTGCATGGACGCGGGGAAGTCCGTCTTCAGCAGCGCCGTGATGTCGGTCGTGCCCGCGACCCCATAC
>CANGFT010000014.1 GCA_947453205.1 Beijerinckiaceae bacterium
CTCGCAAGCCGACGCAGGTCGGCAGGTGAATGATCGGTGCGAAGCGGCAGGGCTGACGGCATGGCGCGAATCTCCTCGCACCGAGGGAATCAGAACTTGACCTTCAGGGGAATCCCCCCGTGAGTCAGGGCGGCACACCGTTGGTATTAATATAACGCGCCAAAGTTTCTTCGATACTTTTCGCTGGCGTCCACACGCTTCCTATACGGACTGACCTAGCGTTAATAAGCTCACTTAAAAGGTCCATTTACACTCTCCAGCAGATGAGACCTCGCTTGGTTTGACATTCCAGCGCATCTGCAAAATACAAATTGCCGCGCCTTGACTTAAGCTGTACAATTAAGGAGTTGATGAGTCAAATTGGAGATTGTGACATGTGGGCGCGTGTAAAACGAATCGTCGCAGTATTTTTTATTTGCCTTGGCTTGCCTGCCTGCGCGCTTAGCGTCGACCGTATCGAGGTTCCCTACCAGTCCCCGACAGCGTGGGCTTTCGTCAAAGGCGCCGACAAAGTGAAATTCACCGTTGAGTCAAGCGACGGTAGAACGATCAACCGAGACCGCGTCGGGGTAAAGAAAAACGGGTACGGAATGGAAATGGCCTCGATCGAGGCAATCAATGATATTCCATCTACTGTAGGCAAGGCCATTGAGCAAGAATTAGCCTCCCGCGGATTTGTCATAGGCGCGGGAGGCAGTCGGGTGGAGGTTCAGATCACCCGCTTTTATAATGATTTTAAGATCGGCTTTTTCGCCGGCGACGCAGTCGCCGAGGTTAATTTGAACGTTAGGGTATATGGATCAGATGGAAGATTGAAATACGTTCGCCTTTACGAAGCAAGGGGTGTTGAGCCCAACATACAATTGGCCAGCGGCGATAATGCGCGCGCCGCACTTATTCAGGCGTTTCGCAACGCAGTGACAGCTGTGGTGAATGACACGAGGTTACAAGACGTTCTCTTATTAAAGCTGAACGAGCCTGCGAAGTCATTTCCACGGTCCTAAATGAACCTGCGGGCATGGTCGACGGGTCGAATGTTCGGCCGCAGGTGCGGGCCTTTGTGCGGGATTTGGAGCTTGCGCGCCGGGCGGGCCGGGCCGGGCCGGCGCCGCCGCAAGGGCCGAAGCAAAAACCACGTCGCCCTGAATGGACGAAAAGGACGGGCGGTCGTAACATCGACCGCCCCCTACCGGAGACCATTCAGATGCCCTACCCATTGCCTGACGAGACGACCGTCGCATTGCGCGACCAGATCGCCAAAGATGTCTTTGTGACGCTGCTTGGCCACTGCCTCGACCGCGAGACCCCCATTCGCCCCGAGGGGCTCGCCATCGCCGCCTATGATTACGCAGAGGCGTTGCTTAAGACGCGAAGCTACCGGATCGCTCTCGAAGAAGACCAGAACTGAAATAAAACGGGCGGCCCTGGAGCCGCCCGCTTCACCCGTTGCCGGTAACCCCCACCTGATTCACAGATCGCTCAGCCGCAGTGAAAATCCCGGCGCCGCCGCATGGGTGAGCGCATGGTCTGGGCCGAGCGTTTCGCGCTGCGTCCAGACGCCATCGACGGGGGTGCGGAACAGATGCGTGACGCGCGCATTGGCGTCGATGACCCAGAGTTCGCGCACGCCATATTTCGCATAGACGCCCGCCTTCAGATTGAGGTCCTTGGCGAGGTTTGAATCGGCCACTTCGATGGCGAGCAGAAGATCGGGGCCGCGCACCTCCTGCGTGTTCATCATGGGGAAGATCGAAAGATCAGGATCGACCACGGTGATGTCGGAAAGGAAAGCGGACGTCGCCACGCCAAGCTGCAAATGATCGGGCAAGGCGCGCGAGAGCGCACGGTTGAGCGCCAGCTTGATCCGCTCGTGGGGAAAATGCTTTGCCTCCATCCAGACAATCTCCCCCTCGATCAGCTCGAACCGATCATCGGAGTCCAGCACACCCGCCTCGGTCATGCGTTCGATGTCTGAAACCGTGAAGGCCATGCGGTCGAACCCATCCGCCACATGGGTCGTCCTGACCTGTCTTCCTGGCGCAAGGTTCATAGGAAAATCCCTCGGGGTTCGCCCCTCAGTCAAAATAACACTGGTCTTCGGGGCGGCAAGGGCGGGGGCAGGTCCCCTCAATCAACCTTACGCCGCTCCGCCGCCTTATAGACCTCATTGCGCTCGCGCTTGCCGACCGCGACGACCAGCACCAGCACCTCCCGGTCCCTCACCTCATAAACAAGGCGATAGCCCGCGTTGCGCAGCTTGATCTTGTAGCGCTCCTTCGCGCCATGCAGTCGGGCGGAAGGGACTTTTGGATTCTCAAGGCGATCGACGAGGCGGGCTTTGAATTGCGCGCGGGTGACGCTGTCGAGCTTGCGCCACTCTTTCAGGGCTTCATCCAGAAAGGCGAGCTCATAGATCATCCAGCGAGACCTTGTGGATGGTCTGGCCTTCGCGTGCGTCGGCGATGGCGTTCAGCTCCAGGTCTTCGAGCCGGTCCAGCATGGCTTCATAGGCTTTGGCGGGCACGCAATAGAAGGCGGGTTCATTGCGGTTGAGGATCGCGACCGGGAAGCCTTCGCCCGCCGCGACCGTGCCCATGGGGTTTTTCTTCAGCTCGGACACGCTGGCGGTGGTGGCTGCAAGAATCTGGTGCGCCATGGGGAGCCTCCTTGAGAGCGCTCTTATTAGCACTTTTAACAGGTCTTTCAAATCGGCTTGTCGGATCCCCCCGACTGCCGAACGGCGAACGGCGACCGCCACCCCCCTTGACTCCCCAAGCCATTCCAGCAAATAAATAAGAACAAATGTAGAACAAGCTTTGGAGTGACAGACCGATGTCGCAGGGCGGCAGTTCGGAGCGGGTCGGCTTTTTGCGCGCGGCCATCGCGCGGATCGAGGCGCAGAACACTGCGGGGGCGTTGGCGCTCAGCGCCGCGCAGGGGCGTCTGTGCGAGGTCACGCCTGCGACCGCTTCAGATGGCGCCGCCGCCTGCGGCTTCGCCCTGTCGCTGGCCATAGCGGCGGCGGCGCGGCCGGGGCTGATCGTCTGGGTCATGGAGGATTTCGTCTTCCATGAGAACGGCGCGCCCTATGGGCCGGGGCTGCACCATCACGGCCTGCCCATGGAGCGCTTCGTGCTGGTGCGCACGGAAGGGCCGCGCCAGACCCTCTGGGCCCTGGAGGAGGCGCTGAAATCGCGCGCCTGCGCCGCCGCCATCGGCGAATTGCGCGACGGCGCCCGCCATTTCGACCTTTCCGCCACAAGGCGCCTCACCCTCGCCGCCCGCGCCGGGCGCAGCGAGGGGCTGCTGCTCCACACCCGCCCGGCGCAGGGCCTCTCGACCGCGGCGCAGCTGCGTTTCGAGGTCTGCGGCCAGCCGGGCCCGACCCTCGCCTCCGCAGGGGGGCGACGGCCCATCCCCACACAACCGGCCTGGGGCGTGCGGGTGCTCAAAGCCCGCGCCGCCGACGGCCAATACGGGCGGCCCGACGCCGAGCGGCGCCGGGAGATGATCTGGGGCCGTACCCTCCCACAACAGAAAGGACAAGCCGATGACGCGCTATCTCTCGGTTCGGATCGCCGGCAAAAGCTCGCCTGACGCGCCCGTCCTCACCCCCGCGCGCCTCGCGGACTGGTGCAGGCGCTTCACCCCGCTCGCGGCGCCCGACGCGCCCGACGGCGCCATGCTCGACATAACCGGCGCGGCCCATCTCTTCGGCGGCGAGAACGCGCTCGCCGCAGAGATCGAGGCGCGCCTGGCGAAGCTCGGCTACGAGGCGCGGGCCGCGCTCGCCGACACGCCAGAGGCGGCCTGGGCTCTGGCGCGTCATGGAGACGCGCGCGCCATTCCCGAAGGCGCCGATGAAAAGGCCTTGCGCCGTCATCTGGGCGCCCTGCCCGTCGCCGCCCTGCGGCTCGACGCACAGACCGCCTATGCGCTGTCGCAAACCGGCCTCAAGCGCATCGACGACCTCATCCTGCGCCCGCGCGCGCCCATCGCCGCGCGTTTCGGGGCGGAGGTCTTCGCAAGGCTCGACGGATTGTTGGGGCGCATCCGCAGCCCCATCACGCCGCGCTTCGAGGCGCCCGTCTATCTCGTGGAGCGGCGCTTCGCGGACCCCATCGCGAGGCGCGAGGATGTGGAGGGCGCGCTGGCCATGCTGGCGGGCGATCTGACCCGCCTGCTGGAGCGCCATGGCGAGGGCGCGCGCCAGTTGGAGGCGACCCTGTTCCGCGCCGATGGCGCCGTGCGCCGGATCGCGGCCGCCTCCAGCCGGCCCCTGCGCGAGGCCGGGGCCATCGCCCGGCTGTTTCACGAACGCATCAAGGCCGCAGGCGAGGCGCGGGATGAAGACCCGCTGGACAGCGGCTATGGCTTCGACCTCCTGCGCCTCGCCGCGCTTGAGGTCGAGCGGCTGGGCGCCCGGCAGGACGCGCTGGGGTCCGCCGATTTCGCCCCGCCCACCGCCCCCCGCAGCCGCCGCGCGGCAACCCATGAACCGGCGCCGGAGATGGCCGAGGACCTCACCGATCTCGTCGACCGGCTCGGCGCGCGCCTTGGCCTGCGCCGGGTGATGCGCCTTGTCCCGCAGGACGCCCATCTGCCCGAATTCGCGGTCCTCGCCATGCCTGCCGCGCAACTGCGCAGCGGAGGGCGGGAGGCCTCATGGAGCGGGGAGATCGCCCTGCCCCGGCCCATCCGCATGTTCGAGCGGCCAGAGCCGGTGGAGGCCATGGCGGAGGCGCCGGACGGGCCGCCGCTGCGCTTTCGCTGGCGGCGCGTATTGCACGAGGTCGCGGCCATCGAAGGGCCCGAGCGCATCTCAAGCGAATGGTGGAGGCAGGACGCCCATGCGCTCACCCGCGACTATTTCCGCGTGGAGGACCGCAAGGGCCATCGCTTCTGGATGTATCGCGAGGGTCTTTATGGCGTCGAGGCGCCGCGCCCGCGCTGGTTCATGCAGGGGCTCTTCGCGTAGCAAGCCATGTCAGGCCATGTCCCCCGCTTCATCGAGTTCGGCCTCGCCACCAATTTCACCTTTCTGCGCGGCGCGTCCCATCCAGAAGAGTTTGTCGCGCAGGGCATGGCGCTGGGGCTCGACGGCATCGGGATCGCAGACCGCAATTCGGTCGCAGGCGTGGTGCGCGCCCATGTCCATCTGCGCGAGAACAAGGATCAGGCGCCAGGCTTCCGCTTCTTCTGCGGCGCGCGGCTCGTTTTATGCGACGGCATGCCCGACCTGCTCGCCTATCCGCAAGACCGCGCCGCCTGGGGCCGGCTGACGCGGCTGCTCACGCGCGGCAATCTGCGCGCGCAAAAGGGCTCCTGCATCCTGCGCTTTGAAGACGTGCTCGACTTCTGCGAGGGCCTGCGCTTCGCGGTGATGGCGCACAACACCCATGAAGCGCCTGAAGCCATGGACGAAGAGGCCGCAGCCACGCGAATCAAAACGCTGGCGCGGGCTGCGCCGGGACGCGTCTGGCTCGCCGCGGCCATGCTCTATGGCCAGCATATGCGCGCTGATCTGGCCGCCCGCGCCGCGCTGGCGAAGGAGCTTGGCCTGCCGCTTCTGGCCACCAACGACGTCCTCATGCACAGCCCGCAGCGCCGCGCGCTGGCGGATATGGCGACCTGCATCCGGGAGGGCGTGACGATTGATGAGGCGGGGCGGCTTTTGCATCTCAATGCGGAGCGGCATCTTAAGACGGCCGCCGAAATGGCGCGCATTTTCGAAGAGGCGCCGCAGGCGCTGGCGCAGACCCTGCGCTTCGCCGACGGCCTCGACTTCAGCCTTGAAGACCTGCGCCACGACTACCCCGAAGAATTGCGCGAGGGCTTCGCCACCCAGCGCGAGGCGCTCACGGCCTTTTCATGGGAGGGCGCGCGCCAGCGTTATCCGCAGGGCGTCCCCGCCCATGTGGAGGACTCCATCCGGCGCGAGCTCGCCATCATTGCGGAGCTTGGCTACGAAGCCTATTTCCTCACCGTGCATGACATCGTGCGCTTCGCGCGCGGGCGCGGCATCCTGTGTCAGGGGCGCGGCTCGGCGGCCAATTCCACCATATGTTTCTGCCTGGGGATCACCGAGGTCGATCCGACCAAACATGCGCTGCTCTTCGAGCGGTTCATTTCAGCAGAGCGGCGCGAGCCGCCCGACATCGACGTCGATTTCGAGCATGAGCGGCGCGAAGAGGTCATGCAATATATCTATGCGCGCTATGGACGCGAGCGCGCCGGCCTGACGGCGACGGTCATCAGCTATCGCTCGCGCTCGGCGATCCGCGACATCGCCAAGGCCTTCGATTTTTCAACACAGGAAATAAACGCCCTCGTGGGCGCCATCTCGGGCTGGCGCTCGGGCGACGTCGAGAAGGACGAGCTGCGCAAGATCGGCTTTGATCCTGACGAACATCGCCTTGCGCTGGCGCTGGAGCTGTCGCGCGAACTCAAGGGCTTTCCGCGGCATCTGTCGCAACATACGGGCGGCTTCGTCATCACGCGCTCGCGGCTCGACGAGGTCGTGCCCATCGCCAACGCCGCGATGGAGGATCGCACCACCATCGAATGGGACAAGGACGATCTTGATGCGCTGGGCATTCTCAAGATCGACGTTCTCGCGCTTGGCATGCTCTCGGCCTTGCGGCGCAGCTTCGATCTTTATGAACAGCACTATGGCGCGAAGCTGACGCTCGCCACCATCCCCTCCGAAGACCCCGCGACCTATCGCATGATCCAGCGCGCCGACACCGTGGGCGTGTTCCAGATCGAGAGCCGCGCGCAGATGTCCATGCTGCCGCGCCTCAAGCCCAGAGAGTTCTATGATCTCGTCATCGAGGTCGCCATCGTGCGCCCCGGCCCCATTCAGGGCGACATGGTCCATCCCTATCTGCGCCGCAGGCAGGGGCTCGAGCCCGTGACCTATCCCTCAAAAGAACTCGAGGAGGTTCTGGGCCGCACGCTCGGCGTGCCTTTGTTTCAGGAGCAGGCCATGAAGATCGCCATCGTGGCGGCGGGCTTCACGCCGGGCGAGGCTGATAAATTGCGCTGGGCCATGGCGACCTTCAAGAAGGTCGGCGCGATCCACACCTTCTTCGCCAAGATGGTCGATGGCATGATCGCGCGCGGCTATCCCCGCGATTTCGCCGAACGCTGCTTCAAGCAGATCGAGGGCTTCGGCACCTATGGCTTTCCCGAAAGCCATGCGGCCTCCTTCGCCCTGCTCGTCTACGCCAGCGCATGGATGAAATGCCGCTATCCCGACATCTTCGCCTGCGCTCTGCTCAACTCGCAACCCCTGGGCTTCTACGCGCCTGCGCAGCTCGTGCGCGACGCGCGCGAACATGGCGTCAGCGTGCGCCCGACCGACATCAACGACAGCGACTGGGACTGCGCTCTGGAGCCGCTCGAAATCGCCCCCGCCGAGCGCCTTCACCACCGCCACGCCGATCAGGCCGGCGACATCCGGACGCGCTGCGCGGTGCGGCTCGGCTTTCGCCAGATCAAGGGCGTGCGCGAGGCGGATATGCGGCGCATCGCGCAGCGGCGCGGGCGAGGCTATGATTCCGTGCGGGACCTGTGGCTGCGCACGGGCCTTTCGCCCGCCATTCTGGAGCGCCTCGCCAGCGCGGACGCCTTCCGCTCCCTCGGCCTTGACCGGCGCGACGCCCTCTGGGCCGTGCGCGGCCTCAACCGCGCGGGCGACAAGGATGACCTGCCCCTCTTCGCAGCGGCCGCCGGGAATGAGCACGAGCCCGACGCCGCCCTGCCGCCCATGCCGCCGGGCGAACAGGTGGTGGAGGATTATCGCCACCTCTCGCTCTCGCTGAAGGCCCATCCGATCTCCTTCCTGCGTCCGCTTCTCGCCGCGAAACATATCGTGCGCTGCGAGGATCTGGCGCGGCCCACGCAATATGCGTCCGTCGCAGGCCTCGTGCTGGTGCGCCAGCGGCCGGGCACGGCCAATGGGGTGATCTTCATGACGCTTGAGGACGAGACGGGAATCGCCAACGCCATCGTCTGGCCGAAAGTCTTCGAGCAGAACCGCGCCGTCGTGCTGGGCGCGCGCTTCCTGTCGATCACCGGACGGGTGCAGAATGCGGCCGGCGTCATCCATATCGTCGCTGAACGCTTCGAGGATCTGACGCCCATGCTCAGCCGCCTCAGCCAGGAAGGCCCGCGCCTGTCGAGCCTCGCCAACGCCGACGAACTGCGCCGCCCGCAGGAAAGGCCCAAGCAAGAAGACAGAGCCAGACAAAATGAAGCGGCGCAGCGCCTCGCTCTGGCGGCGGAGGCCGCCGTCATGCCCAGAGGCCGCAACTTCCACTAGGGCGCGCGAGGCCTTATGGTGAGGGCGGGCGAGGAAACCATGACCGAAAAACCAGACGACATCCCCTATGACAAGCAGGCCTACAAGGCCGGAGACGTCACCGAGGCCTCGCCCCTCGTGCGCAGGCTCATCGCGCCCAATGGCGGGCCCTTCACCTTCACCGGCACCTGCGCCTACATCGTGGGACGCGGGCGCGTCGCGGTGATCGACCCCGGCCCCGACGACGAGGCCCATATGGCCGCGATCCTTGAAGCCACGAAGCGCGAGACCATCGCGCATATCCTCGTCACCCATACGCACCGCGATCATTCCCCCGGCGCGCGGCGCCTGCGCGCCCTGACTGGCGCGCCAATTCTGGGCTGCAAGCCCCATGTCACCATCGAACACGCACCCTCCGGCCGCCTCGACGCAAGCCATGACCTCGACCATGACCCCGATCAGGCCATGGAGGATGGCGAGAGCCTCAGGGGTGATGGCTACACGCTAACCGCCGTCCATACGCCCGGCCACGCCTCGAACCATCTGTGCTTCGCCTTTGCGGAGGAGAACGCGCTTTTCTCAGGCGATCATGTGATGGCCTGGTCCACCACCATCGTGGCGCCGCCTGACGGGCATATGAGCGATTACATGGCCTCGCTCGACAAGCTGCGCAGGCGGGACGAGGCCATTTATTGGCCGGGCCATGGCGGGCCGGTGCGCGATCCCCAACGCTTCGTGCGCGCGCTCGCGGGCCATCGGCGCTATCGCGAAGGCGCCATCGTCACCGCCATCGAGGCGAGGTTCGACACGATCCCGGCCATCGTCGCGAAAATCTACGAAGGCCTCGACCCCCGCCTCACCGGCGCCGCGAGCCTTTCGGTGCTGGCGCATCTGGAAGACCTCGTCGCGCGCGGCCTTGTGGATGCGCAGGGGCCAGCCACCCTGAGCGCGCGCTATGTCGTGAAATAGTCAGCGGCAGACAAGCACAGGAACCGCCGCGCCTGCGATGACGGCGCCCGACTGACTGCCGATGATGGCGCGGGACAGGCCCTCGCGCGCATGGCTCGACAGAACGATGAGATCGCAGCCCCTGGCGCGGGCGACCCGAAGAATCGCCTCCGAAGGGCCGCTGTCGGGTTCATGAACCATCTGGCAGGCGACGCCGACTGCGGCCGCCTTTTCACCCGCAGCGTCAAGAATGCGCTTGGCCCGGGCTTCTGCTTCGCGATTGTAATCATCGACGGGATGCAGGTCGCCGAGCGAAGCGCGGGCCGCCATCTCGGTCGCGGTCCAGGGTTCGGTCGCCGTCACCACGGTCACCGCGGCGCCCAGAGCCTTGCCCAGCGCAAGACCATGCTCCAGCGCGCGATGCGCCAGCGCAGACCCATCCGTTGCGATCAGAATGTGATGATACATGATGCGGGCTCCGGTTTGCGCGATCATGCCAGCTTTGCCGAGGCCCGCATTGATCGCGCGCAAAGCTGCGGTCAGCGCGCGTCGAGCTGGGCCTGCAGCTCATCGGCGAAGCGGCGGATGCGCCGGGCGTTCTCGCCGAAATCATGACGCCCGAAACGCGAGGCCGAGCGGATGTCGATGCGCGTCTGGCCCGCCAGAGGCCGCAAGCGGATCGTCACATCCTGCGGAAAGCCCATGAGCAAGGTGGTGTCGATGGCGTCGATATGGCCAACGCCGATGCGCCCGCCCGGCAGAACCTGATCCACCACCCGCCATTTGCGGGCCGCCACAGCCTTCTGAACGATCTGCCAGGCCTCGTCGGCGTCGAGGTCGAGGATGATCGGGGCGACGCCGGGATAGGCCCGCCTTTGCGCCTCGCGCGCCTGCTGGGGGATGGGCTCATGCACGATCGCCTCACGCGCCGCCAGCGCGCGCGAGGAGCGGGCGAATTGCGGGGGATCGTTGAGATCGGTCGAGATGTCCGTGAGGGCTGGAAGGCGTATCGCCTGCGCCGTCAGAAAGGCCGGATAGGCCAGAAGCAGCGCCGCAAGAAAGACCGCGCCCACAATGGCGCCGACCCCGCGACGGCCCGTGCGCCAGATCACGACCGAGCCCGCGCCGCCCAGCAGGAGGCTCAGACAGGCGATGAGCACCGCCGAGCCGAAGACCGCCAGGACCGCCGTCAGCTCGATGGCTCCCGAGCGGGCGAGGCCGACCGACATGGCGCCGACAGTCAGCCCGAAGAGCGCAAGGCGGCGGCTCCACAGGGCGGCGGCGGACCAGGGCTCCTCGAGGATCAGACGACGCATGGCGACCCGCTTGTCTCAACCGACCAAGCCTAGCGCGCAAGGCGCGGCTGCGCCAAGCGAAACTCTAAGCCGCGGCGAAGGTTGCGGAGGGTTCCGCGCCATCGCCAGACATTGTTAACCAAGCCTGAGCATAAGCCCAACGGCCAGGCCTGCGCTTAAGACCGGCTTAACCGGAGCCGCCGGAATGTCGTTGCGACAGGGCGAGACGTCCTGACAGCCTGCGAGCCATCCCATGACCCCAGACACCCAGCTTGAGCGGGCGTTCGCGCCCCCGCGCGAGGACGCGCGCGACCTCATCGCCCGCCTGTGCCACGAACTGGGCGTGAGCGCGGTCGCACGGGCGCTTGGCGCGCAGGAGCCTGCGGCCTCACATGAAGCGGAAGCGGAATCGGAAGACGCGGGCCAACTGCCGATCGAGCGCGCAGCCTGAACCCTATTTGACGATGACCTTGGCCCCGACCGCAACGCGGCTGTAGAGGTCGATCACATCCATGTTGAGCATGCGGATGCAGCCGGATGAGACATCGTGGCCGATGGTCTCGGGCTCATTGGTGCCGTGGATGCGATAAAGCGTGTCGTGGCCGTTCTGGTAGAGATAGAGGGCGCGCGCGCCCAGCGGATTGTCCGGGCCGCCCGAGAGGCCGCCGGCGGCCGCGGTGGGCTTGAGATGCGGCCAGCGCTCCAGCATGTCGGAGGGCGGCATCCAGTGGGGCCATTCCGCCTTGCGGCCGATCTTGGCCTCGCCCGTCCAGCCCGCAGCCTCCGAGCCCGTGGCGACGCCGTAGCGGATGGCCTTGCCATTGCCCAGCACGAAATAAAGGAAGTGGCTGGACGCATCGACGATGACCGTGCCGGGCGCTTCTGTGGTCGCATAGTCGACCTGATAGCGGCGATAGTCGATCTCGACCTCGAAATTGGGAACAAGCGCGAGATATTTCGTGTCCTGCGCGGAGACCTTGGGATCGGGAACGGTCGTGTAGCAACCGCCAAGGCCAAGGGCGACCAAAGTGACGAGGGACAACTTATTCAAGCGCATCGACAAATGTTCCATTCCGAACCGAATCACCCACGCTCAGGCTTTAACATAAAGGCCCGCCTGCGAAGCGACAGCCGAACTACGCAGCGCACAAGAGGACGGTTTGTTGCTTTTGTGCAACGCGATGGCCCTGATATTTGCGACGGCCTCGACTCAAACACAAGCGCAGCAATCATGCGCCCATGGACAGGACGCCCTTAAAACGCCAGACTGCCGAAGATTCAAAGGACGCCGCCTTGAAGACGCTCTTCGTCACCCATGCCGCCGCGCTTCGCCATGAAATGGGCGAGGGCCATCCCGAGCGGCCCGACCGCCTGCGCGCCATCGAGCGCATTCTGGAGGGCGAGGAGTTCCAGACGCTCGCCCGCGAGATCGCCCCGCTGGGGACGCGCGAGGCGATCCTGCGCGTCCATCCGGAGGTCTTCATCGCCGACATCGAGGCCAGCGCCCCCGCCAGCGGCTATGCGCAGCTCGACGGCGACACGACCATGAACCCCTTCACCCTCGAAGCGGCGCTGCGCGGCGTCGGCGCCGCCTGCCTGGCGGTGGACGAGGTGATGACCGGGCGCAGCGACAACGCCTTCGTGGGGATGCGCCCGCCCGGCCACCATGCCGAACGCTCGACCGCCATGGGCTTCTGCTTCTTCAACAACGCCGCCGTCGCCGCCCGCCATGCGCAGTCCGTGCATGGGGCGGAGCGCGTCGCCATCATGGATTTCGACGTCCACCACGGCAACGGAACCCAGGACATCTTCTGGGGCGACGCCAGCGTGCTCTACGCCTCGACCCACCAGATGCCGCTCTACCCCGGCACGGGCGCCGCCAATGAGACGGGCCTCTATGGCAACATCGTCAACGCGCCGCTGCGGGCGGGCGATGGGGGCGAGGCTTTCCGCGAGGCCATGGAGGGGCGCATCCTGCCCGCGCTCGACGCCTTCGGGCCGGACCTCGTCATCATCTCCGCCGGCTTCGACGCACATATCCGCGACCCCCTCGGCAACCTCAACCTGATCGAGGAGGATTTCGACTGGGCCACGGCGCGGCTGATGGACATTGCGGACAAATATGCAAAAGGACGCTTGGTCTCAGTCCTCGAAGGGGGCTATGACCTGCAGGGGCTGGCGCGATCCGCCAGCGCGCATATAAAACGCATGATGGGCGCCGCCTGACGGCGCCCTGGCGGGGAGCGAATGCCATGACGAGCGGGACGACGACGGCCACGGCCGCCAGCGAAACATCAACGCGCGAGCTGCGCACGCTGGTGGTCATCTCAGCCGTGCATCTCGTGAGCCATTACTACTGGCTCGTCTTCGCGCCGATGATCCCCGCCCTGCGCGACCTCCTGAACGTCTCCTATACCGAAGTCGGCTTCGCCATCACCGTGATGAACGCGGTCTCGGCGCTCACCCAGGCGCCCACGGGCTTCATCGTGGATCGCTATGGCCCGCGCCTGCTGCTGTTCATCGGCGTGCTCATCGGCTCGGCGGGCTTCATGCTGATCGGCGCCGTCCCGACCTATCCCATGCTGCTCGCCGGCGCCGTGCTGATCGGCCTTGGCAATGCGGTCTATCATCCCGCGGATTATTCGATCCTCTCGGCGGAGATGCGCCCGGCGCGCATGGGCCGGGCCTATTCCATCCACAGCTTCACCGGCTATATCGGCTTCGCCATCGCCCCCCCGCTGGTGGCGGCCCTGCTCTGGATGGACGGGGTGCGCTTCGCCCTTGTCGCGACGGGCCTGCTCGGCATCGTCCTCGCCCTGCCCCTGCTGCCGGACATTCCGGCCGAGCAACGCGGGCTGAAGGAGCGCCGCGCCACCCCGAAGGCGCAGAGCTCCGCAAGATCGCTCATCACCCCCGGCGTCATCGCGCTGACTATCATGTTCACCACGCTGAACATGTCCACCAGCATGGTGCAGACCTATATGATGGTCGCGCTGGAGCAGCTTTTCGACATGCCGCTGGCGGCGGGCAATCAGGCGCTGACGGTGTTCCTGAGCATGCTGGTGGTGGGCATCATCATCGGCGGCTTCATCGCCGATGGCGCAAAGCGCCAGTCGACCATCGCGGCGCTGGGCCTGATCGGGGCAGCAATGCTGGTCTGCGTGATCGGAACGGCGAATCTCGGGGTCATCGGGACGATTGCGGTGTCAGGCGCCGCAGGCCTGCTGGCGGGCGTCATCGTGCCCTCGCGCGATCTTCTGGTGCGTCAGGCCTCCCCGCCCGATGCGGTGGGCCGCGTCTTCGGCATCGTGACGACAGGCTTCAATTTCGGCGGCATGGTCGCACCCATCGTGGGCGGCATGCTGGTCGACCACCACGCCCCCGTCTGGATCTTCTACGCCTCGGCGGCCTTCATGCTGCTGACGGTGGTGATCGCGGTGGTCGTGGACCGCAGCGAGAAGCTGAAGCTGAAGCTTTAGAGCTGGTCGGTCTTCTCCACCCCCGCCGCATCCACTCCCGCGCACAAGTCCTCCACCCGCACGCCGCCCACCAGCGTATCGGGCGCGATTTCGGCCAGCGGGGTGAGCACGAAGGCGCGCTCGGCGAGGCGGGGATGGGGGATGGCGAGGCCGGGTTCGTCCACGACCATGTCCCCATAGGTCAGCACGTCGATGTCGAGGGTGCGCGGGCCCCAGTGCTCAAGGCGGGCGCGGCCCTGTTCGCGCTCGATGGCGAGGCAGAGATCGAGCAGCGCGCGCGGCGCGATCGTCACGCGCAGCAGCGCCGCCATGTTCAGGAAATCCGGCTGGTCGAGCTTGCCCCAGGGCGCCGTGCGATAGACCGAGGAGGTCGCGACGACCGCGACGCCCTCAGCCATGGCGAGCCGCTCCAGCGCGAAGCGGAATGCGGCGCGCACATCGCCGAGATTGCCGCCAAGGGACAGCGCGGCGAAGATCGGCTCGTCAGTCGCCACGCGCGAACTCGTCGCGGGTGAGGCGCAGTTCGACGCCCACGGCGCCGATGCGTTCGGGGATCGGGGGTTTGAGCTTGCGCACGCGCACCATGACCTCCTGCACATCGGGAAAGCGCGTCATCAACCCCCGCGCCAGCTCCACGCCCGCGCGCTCCACCAGCTTGTGACGGGTGCCGATGAACAGGCCTTTCGTCGTCTCGACGATGACCTGATAATCCAGCGCGTGGGAGAGGTGATCGCTGCTGGCGGCGCGGCCCACATCGGTCAGGAGTTCGATGTCTATGGCGTAGGGCTGGCCGAACTCGCCCTCATGGGGGTGCCAGCCGTGATAGGCGTGCAGCTCGAGCCCCTCGACCAATACTTTGGCTTTCATGCTTGCGTCTCCACGCTCGCCGGATCCCTCACGGCGGCGAAAACTTTCATGGCGTCCACATGGGCCGCGACGTCGTGAACCCTGATGATGTCGGCGCCCGCCATGGCGCCCATCAGATGAACGGCCACAGACCCCGCCGCGCGCTCCCTGGGTTCGCTGCGGCCTGTGGCGAGGCCGATGGCGCGCTTGCGAGAGGCGCCCAGAAGAATGCGGCAGCCCAGCGTCCTGAGCCGGGCCAGATCGCGCACGGTGGTGAGGCTCTGTGCATGGGTCTTGCCGAAGCCGAAGCCGGGATCGACGATGAGCTGCTCCCGGCCCATGCCCGCCGCCAGCCCGATCTCGATGGAGCGCGACAGGAAGGCGAGAACCTCCTCCATCACGTCGATGGCCGGATCGTCCTCGAGGCGGTTGTGCATGATGACCGTGGGGGCCCCCGAGCGGGCCGCGACCTTCGCAAGATCAGGGTCGTGCTGGAAGCCCCAGACATCGTTGATGATGGTGGCGCCCGCCGCCAGAGCGGCCTCGGCCACCTCGGCCTTCATCGTGTCGATGGAGATGGGAAGCGAGGTCTGCGCGGCAAGGCTTGCGATCACGGGAATGACGCGGGCGATCTCCTGCGCCGCGCTCACGGGCGCATGGCCGGGGCGCGTCGACTCGCCGCCGATGTCGAGAATGTCCGTACCCTCCTCCACGAGCCGCAGGCCATGGGCGACGGCGGCCTGATGGTCGAGAAAGAGTCCGCCATCCGAAAAGGAGTCCGGCGTCACATTGACGATGCCCATGACGAGCGGGCGCGGCCCGAAGGCGAGCGGCTGGCGCGGCAGCGGAGCGGGGGCTTGGGGAGCGGGCGTTTGGGGAGCGGGCGCAGGCTGCGGCGCGGGCGCCGGCGTGACGTCGCGGGCGGCCTCGGCGGGGTCGGGCGTCGCCGACGCCGCATCAAGGGCCTTCTTGGCGCCCCGCACCCCGCGTCCCAGCGCATAGAGATATTTGTCAAACATGGCAGCCGCTCCGTGGCGCAGGGCCTCAGCCGTTCCCCTGGGGCCAGGCGGCGCCCTCGCCCATCTGCGCCCGATGACGCAGGAACGCGTCAGCGAGCACGATGGCCATCATGGCCTCGCCCACCGGCACGCCGCGAATGCCGACGCAGGGGTCGTGGCGGCCCTTGGTGCGCAGCTCGATCTCGGCGCCCGTGCGGTCGATGGAGCGGCGCGGGGTGAGGATCGAGGAGGTCGGCTTGACTGCGAAGCGCGCCACGATGGGCTGGCCCGTCGAGATGCCGCCGAGCACCCCGCCCGCATGGTTCGACAGAAACAGCGGGCGCCCGTCGTTCCCCATGCGCATCTCGTCGGCGTTCTCTTCGCCCGTGAGCGCGGCGCTCTCGAACCCGTCGCCGATCTCCACCGCCTTGACCGCATTGATCGACATCAGCGCGGAGGCGAGTTCTGCGTCGAGCTTGCCATAGATGGGCGCGCCCCAGCCCGCCGGAACGCCCTCGGCCACAAGCTCGATCACCGCGCCGCAGGATGAGCCCGCCTTGCGCACCCCATCAAGATAGCCCTCCCAGAGGGCGGCGGCCTTCGCGTCCGGGCAGAAGAAGGGATTGTTGTCGACCTCGTCCCAGCGCCAGTTGCCGCGGTTGATCTTGTGGGGCCCCATCTGCACGAGGGCGCCGCGGATGGTCACGCCGGGCAGGATCTTGCGCGCCACCCCGCCGGCCGCCACCCGCATGGCCGTCTCGCGCGCCGAGGAGCGCCCGCCGCCGCGATAGTCGCGCACGCCGTACTTGGCGTCATAGACATAATCGGCATGGCCGGGGCGATAGGCGTTCTTGATCTCGCCGTAGTCCTTGGAGCGCTGGTCGACATTCTCGATGAAGAGGCCGATGGAGGTTCCCGTGGTCACCTGACGGCCCTGATCGTCGCTCATCACGCCCGACAGGATCTTCACCTGATCGGGCTCCTGCCGCTGGGTGGTGAAGCGCGACTGGCCGGGGCGGCGGCGGTCGAGATAGACCTGAAGATCCGCCGCCTCCAGCGGGATCATGGCCGGGCAGCCATCGACGACGCAGCCGATCGCTGGCCCATGGCTCTCGCCCCAGGTGGTGACGCGGAACAGATGACCGAAAGTGTTGTGTGACATGGCCCGACCCTGCTGAGGCCCGACTTCTAGGGTCGGGCGCGGGCGGGGTCAAATGGCGGGGGCCGCCACCTCGGCCTCGACCGCTCGTTGCCGGGGCTGGGCGGGGGCGCCGACCCATTCAGTGTTGGCGGGAATCGCCTCGCCCTTCATGATGACGGTCAGCGGTCCGAGCCGGGCGAAGCGGCCCACATGGGTGTCATAAAGGACCGTCGAGCCTGCGCCCACGGTCACGCCCGCGTCCACATGGACCCGGCCGACCTTCATCACCCGGTCTTCGTAGAGATGGGTCTGCAGGGCGCTCAGGGCGTTCAGCACGGCGTAGTCGCCCACCTTCACGCAGTCGAATTCGGTGATGTCGGTCATGTCCATCCACACGCCCTTGCCGAATTTCGCGCCGAGCAGGCGCAGCACCCAGGGCAGGAAGGGCGTGCCGCGCAGATGTTCGAGCAGCACGCGGCCCGCCAGGCCCCAATACATGACCGCCACCGCCTCGGTGCGCATGGCCCAGAAGGACCACATGGGCATGACCACGGGCTTGTAGCGGCCCATGGTGAGCCATTTGACGGCGATGACCACGCTGGTCATGGCGAGCGATATGGCGACCGAAGCCACGACGAAGATCGCCAGCAACTCACCCCAGCGCCCGGCCAGCAGCGAAGGCGCCAGCGCCTCGACCGCCCAGGTGCCGAAGGTGATGTAGAGCATTGTGGGCAGGGAGATATGCACCGCCTCGAAGACGCCGCGCAGGAATTTCTTCCAGCGCGGGGGCTCATAGGTCCAGTAGCCGCCTGCATCGAACTTCTGGCGCACCGGCAGCTTCATGGGCGGCGAACCGAACCATGTGTCGCCGGGCGACATCTGCTCATTGGCGGGCGGCTTCGACTTGATGCCGATGAGGGCGCCGGTGGGAATGTCGGCGCCGGGGGGCACCACGCCGTCATTGCCGATGAAGACCCGCGCGCCCGTGCGCACCCGCTCAAGGTGCATATAGCCGCGCCTGATGTCCTCATCGCCAAGGATCACCTCATCGGCGATGAAGCATTTCTCGCCGATCTCCACGAGATCGTAGCGGCCCGACAGATTGGTGGAGATCTCCGCATCCTTGCCGATCCTGGCGCCCATCAGCCGATACCAGGCGCGCATATAGACGGTGGCGAAGAGGGAGGAGAGCGTCTCCAGCGTCACTTCAGTCGCCAGCGCCACCGTCCATTTGCGCAGATAGAACCACGAATGGACGGAATGGCTGCCCTCGGTCACGCGCGGCAGGATGATCCAGCGCACCAGCGCAATCAGGCCGACCGTGATGAGCACCAGCGCAAAGGACGTGGGCCAGGCCATGACGGGGATCGAGGCGAGATAAAGCGTATGGTCTATGTCGCCCAGAAAATCGTCGATCCGGTCGAAGATCCAGAAAGCCGGAAAGATCGGCAGCAGGCCGATGGGCGGGATGACCAGCAGCAGCATGGTGTAGACGGCCGTCTGCAGCGCACGGCGGCCGGGCGACGCATCCGACTGGGCGGGAAGCGCGTCAAGGTCGACCATGCCGACCTTCTGGGCGGGGGAGCCGTCCCAGATCTCGCAGGGTTCGAGGCGCGAGCCCGAGGGAAGGGAGGTGAGGTCACGCACCTCGGCGCTGCGGCCGATGACCACATCCTCCTCGATGACGCAGGACGTGCCGATATAGGCGTCCGCCCCGATCTCGATGCGGCCGATGATGAGTTCGTTTCCCTCGACACGCGCATTGGCGAATTTGAGCTTGGAGCCAAGGCTCGCGCCCGCGCCGATGGAGACGAGATCGGGCGCGCCGAACTCCGCTTCGCCGATCAGCGCGTCATCGCCGATGCGCGCGCCCAGCGCCCGCAGGTAGATGCGCATGATGGGCGAGCCCTGGAACCATTTGACATGGAGAAGCCCGAGGAAGCGCTGCGCCAGCCACCACCGGAAATAATAGCCGCCCCATAATGGATAGCGTCCCGGCTTCATGCGGCCGAGCAGGATCCACTTCATGGCGACGCCGACGACCACCGTCGCAATGTTGATGCTGATGTAGACGCCGATCAGGGACACCATTTCCTGCAACAGGGAGGCGTTGGCGTCGGTGAGCAGCATGTAGCTCACGAAGACGCCGAGCCACTGCGCGGTCATCAGCGCGAGCACGATGGGCAGGGTGACGGCTTGCGCAAGGCCGCAAAGGAAACGACGCAGCAGCGGCGGCGGCGTGAAGGATAGATCGCGCGGCGGCGCCATATGTTTCGCCCGTCCGTCCAGCAGCTCGCCCATGGCCCGCAGGCTGCGCGCCTCGTAGACATCCTGCAACGTCAAGGACGACAATTCGTGATGCTTGCGCACGAGGGCGAGAAAGCGCGCGGCGAGCAGCGAATGGCCGCCAAGGTCGGTGAAGAAATCCGCGTCGAAGGGAATGGCCTGCGGCGGCAGCACGGCGCGCGCGGCCTCCAGCAGTTTGACCTCCGTCTCGGTGCGCGGCTCCTCCTGCTCCTCGCCTGCGTCAGGCGGAGCCGACAGCGGCAGCTTCTTGAGCGCGTTGCGGTTGGCCTTGCCCGAGGGCAGGCGCGGCAGCTCCTTCAGCAGCTCGAAATGCGCGGGCGTCATATAGGCAGGGAGCTTCTGGCGCAGCGCCACGCGCAGGGCGCGCGGATCAAACTCGCCGCCGTCGCTCGTCACGAAGGCGACGAGCTGGTCGAGGCCGTCTTCGTTGCGCAGCACGACGGCCGCCTGCGCCACGCCCTCAAGCTCGCTGAGCTTCGCCTCGATCTCGCCAAGCTCCACGCGAAAGCCGCGGATCTTCACCTGATCGTCGATGCGGCCGTGGAAGAGAATGTCGCCCTTGTGGTCGAGCGCCACAGCGTCGCCGGAGCGATAGAGGATGCGGTCTGCCCCATCGGGATCGAAGGGGTTGGCGATGAACTTTTCAGCGGTCAGCTCATCGCGGCGCAGATAGCCCTGCGCCACGCCGGGGCCGCCGATCAGCAACTCGCCCTCGACCCCATGGTCGACGAGGTTCAGCGCGTCGTCGACGACATAGCAGGTATAGTTCGGGATCGGGCGGCCGATGGTGACGGCCTCCCCCGGGCGAACCACCGAAACGGTCGCGACGACGGTCGCCTCGGTCGGGCCATAGCTGTTGAAGATCACGCGGCCCGGCCTGCACCAGCGCGCAGCGACCGAAGGCGGGCAGGCCTCGCCGCCCAGAATGATGACGCGCAGGCTGGCGACGTCGCCCGGCAGCATGGCGAGGAGCGTCGGCACGGTGTCGAGGACGGTGACGCCTGCGTTCTCCATGAGCTCGGGCAGGCGGTCGGCGTCGGCCATCATCGCGGGATTGGCCACGAACAGCGCGGCGCCCGCGAGATAGGGGATCCAGATCTCCTCCATCGAGAGATCGAAGGCGACGGAGGCGCCCTGGAACATGACGTCGCTGTCGTTCAATCCATAGATTTCGTTCGCCGCGCGCAGGTAGTGGCAGATGTTGCGCTGGGTGATGACGATGCCCTTGGGAACCCCGGTCGAGCCCGACGTGTAGATCATATAGGCGGGGTGGTCGGGCGTGGCGCCAAGCGCCCTTGCGCTGACGATCGACGTGTTCAACTTGTCGATCAGGTTGAGCTCGGTGAGCACGTCGCAATTCACGCGCCCCTCGACGCCGGGCGCCTGAACGGGGCTTGTCAGCAGGGCGCGGGCGCCGGCGTCCTCGAGGCAGACGGCGATGCGCTCGAGCGGCGCGTCAGCGTCGAAGGGCAGCCAGGCGGCGCCGGTCTTGGCGATGGCGATCTGGGCGATCAGCAGTTCGTGGCCGCGCGGCATCCACAAGCCCACGACCTCGCCGGGGCGCACGCCCTCGCGCACGAGGCCGCGCGCCATGGCGGTCGCCTTGTCGTCCACCTCCGCATAGGTGAAGGTCTGGTCGCCCGCATACATGCAGGGCTGGTCGGGGATCAGGCTCGCGGTGGCGCCGAAGATCTCGCACAGCAGCTCGTCGCGCAGCAGCGTGGGAGCGACGCGCCCGCGCAGGATGGCGCGCGGCTTCTCCGACCCCGCAGGCGTCCGCCTGATGTCTTCAGTCCTGGTGGCGGTCGGGGTATCCATCGCGGTTTCAGTCACCCTCATCAGGTTCCGGTCGCTCAGCCTGAGCACTGTCAACGCGCCAACACGGACTCCGATGCGCGCCCTGAACAGCAGTTCGCGGTATCCTCAATGGGCCAGATTGAACTGAACCTACCTCCCATCGCGGAGCCGTCGAATCGGCTCCTGTCTGATTTATCGCGCCTGCGCCCTTAACCCAGAATGAACACGCAGCGCGAAGCTGCAAGCCCGTCCCCGATCACAACCAGCGGCGCGCGCCGTTCTCGAAGATCAGGACACGCCCCTGATGGATGTCCATCATGGGGGCGTCGGAGACGGGGATGCCGCCGATCATGGCCATGAGCACGCGCGCGACCCCTCCGTGAGACACCACCAGCGTATCGCTGGAGACTGTGGCGAGCCAGGGGCGCAAACGGTCCGCAAGCATGGCGTAGCTCTCGCCGCCGGGCGGCTGGAAAAGCCATTTGTCGCCCTCGCGCGCCTTGGCGGCCCAGGGGTCCATAGCCTGCACCTGCGGCCAGATCAGCCCTTCCCAGCGCCCAAAGGACAGTTCCATCAAGCGGTCGTCGAGGGCGTATTCGCGCGGATCAAGCCCCATGGCGCCGCGGGCGATCTCCATGGTGTCCCTTGTGCGCGACAGGGGCGAGGCGACAAAGCGCAGCTCGGTCAGGCCTTCGCGGGCGATATATTTGCGCGCGTCGCGCCCCGCGCTCGCCGCTTGATCGCGGCCGCGGCCATTGAGGGGGATGTCATGCTGGCCCTGCAGGCGGCCTTCGGCGTTCCAGTCGGTCTCGCCGTGGCGGATGAAGATGAGGCGATGCGCAAGCCGGTCCATCGCCCCGCCCCATCAATCCTTGCCGTTCACCGAAATGTCGGGGGCGGCGGGATTCTTCATGCCGACCACATGATAGCCGGCGTCCACATGGAGGATCTCGCCCGTGATGCCGCGGCCCATGGGGGAGACGAGGAAGGCTGCGGTCTCGCCGACCTCCTCGATGGTCACGGTGCGGCGCAGCGGGGCGTTATATTCGTTCCACTTCAGGATGTAGCGGAAATCGCCGATTCCGGAGGCCGCCAGAGTCTTGATCGGGCCAGCGGAGATGGCGTTGACGCGGATGTTCTTCTCGCCGAGGTCGGCGGCGAGATAACGCACGCTCGCCTCAAGCGCGGCCTTGGCCACGCCCATGACATTGTAGTGGGGCATCCATTTCTCGGCGCCGTAATAGCTGAGGGTGAGCAGCGAGCCGCCCTCGGTCATCAGCTTTTCGGCGCGCTGGGCGACCGCCGTGAAGGAATAGCAGGAGATCAGCATGGATTTGCTGAAATTGGCCTCGCTCGTGTCGACGTAGCGGCCGGTCAGCTCGTCCTTGTCCGAAAAGGCGATGCAATGCACCACGAAGTCAAGCTTGCCCCAGAGGCGCTCCACTTCGGCGAAGACCGCGTCCATGCTGGCGGGGTCGGTGACGTCGCAATGGCCGACCACGGCGGCCTCAAGTTCGGCGGCCAGCGGACGCACCCGCTTCTCCAGCGCTTCGCCCTGATAGGTGAAGGCGAGCTCAGCGCCGGCGGCGCGCGCGGCCCGGGCGATGCCCCAGGCGATGGAGCGATTGTTGGCGACGCCCATGACAAGGCCGCGCTTGCCAGCCAGGATATTGCTCGCCTGTGAGGTCTGGGGTCCGTCTTGCGCCATGTTCGATCCGCTTCGCACAGAGGGGTCAGCCATCGGGCCGGAGCCCGGCGTTTAAGCTTTGCGCGCCTTTTGCGCAAGTCTGTCGGGTCATGACGCGCCGCAAATGATGAGCCCTCTAAGCCGATCAGGGTGGTGGGCGGGCGGTTGGGCGCGCCCTAGAATCCCTCATCAACGCCAGAAGCGGGTGCGCATGTGAGGGAAAGTCGGCATCCTGCCAGCGACGTCGAGGGCCATGTTCCGGCCCTGCGGCGCTATGCGCTGGGCCTGATCGGCCGGGAAAGCCCGGATCCGGCGGCCTGCGCCGACGAAATGGTCCGCCAGACCGTGGAGCGGGCGCGGCGCAAGGGCCAGCTCGGCGCCTTCCATGACCCGCATATCTGGCTCTACGCCACGCTCACCACCTGCAACCGGGCCCGCAACGCCGCGCAAAAGCCCCGACCCGATCCGCAACGTCCCCCCGCCCCCGGGGTCGCGGAGGGCCTTGGCCGGCTCGCGCTGGAAGACCGCGAAGCCCTGCTGCTGGTGGTGATTGAAGGCTTCACCTATGCGCAGGCGGCGAGCATCCTTGGTCTGACCCGGCAGGGGGTCGCGAGCCGCGTGGCGAGGGCGCGCCAGCTCATGACGGAGCGCCCGCAAGCCCAGCACCGGGCGGCCAGTCCGCTTCGGCCCCGCCATCCCCCCTATCTGCGGCTCGTGAAATAGGCCCGCCATGGCGCTCATGCCCCCGCCCCCCATCAGCGAAACGGAACTCAGCGCCTATGTGGACGGGGAGGCTGCGCCCGAGCGCAAGGCCCTGATCGAAGCATGGCTCGCCCGCAATCCGCCGCAGGCCGCCAGAGTGCAGGCATGGCGGCGGCAGAACCAGGCCCTGCGCGCCGCGATGGGGCGCCTGCTCCGCCAAGCCCCGCCTGCCGCCCAGCCATATGGCGAGGCCGAGGCCAAGGTGACGCTGCTGCGCCCTGACGCGCCGGGATCGAAGCCCCGCCGCGCGCCATGGGACCGGCGCGACCTCATCGCGCTGATCGCCGCCGGATCTTTTCTTGGGGGTGCGGGGGTCGCCTGCCTTGCGGGCTACCTCATGGGCTGAGGCGGCTCAGACCATATCCTTGCGGGGATCATAGGGATTGAGGCTCGCCCATTTGCGCATGAGCCCCTCGAACTCCGCATCAATCTTTTCGGGCAGGGTGACCCGCAAGGTCACGAGCAGATCGCCCCCCAGGGCCGTTCCGGTCGCCGGCAGGCCCTTGCCGCGCAGGCGCAGGGTGCGGCCGGAGTTGACGCCGGGCGGCAGGCTCATCTCCACGGCGCCGCCGATGGTGGGAACCTGGACCTTGCCGCCAAGCACCGCCTCATAGGCGGTGATCGGCAGATCAAGCCGCAGATCACGGCCATCAACCCGGAAATAGGGGTGTTTGGCGATCCGCACCGTGACGAGGGCGTCGCCGCGCTGGCCCCCGAGGGCGGCGGGATTGCCCTGGCCCTTGAGGCGGATCTGCTTGCCCTCCTCGATGCCCGGGGGGATCGTGACCTCAAGCGTGCGCCCGTTTGAGAGCGCGACCCGCGCGCTGCCGCCCCGCACCGCCTCGACCAGCGACACGGTCACCGAGCCCTGGAGATCCTCGCCCTTTGGAGAGGCGCGTCCGCGGCCCCGGCCGCCGCCGAACAGATCCGCGAAAAGGTCCGACGGATCAAAGCCCGGACCGCCGCGCGGCCCGCCTGCCCCGCCGCCGCTGAAGTTGTGCTCATATTCCTGCGCGCCCGGATGGCGCCGCCGCCCGCCGCCAAAGCCGTCGAAGCCCTGGAAGCGCGGCTTGCCCTCGGCGTCGATCTCGCCCCGGTCGAACTGGCCGCGCTTTTTCTCGTCGCCCAGAATCTCATAGGCGGAGTTGGCCTCGGAAAACTTCTCCTTGGCCTTCGGGTCGGTCTTGTTCTGGTCCGGATGAAATTTCTTGGCCAGGCGCCGGTACGCCTTCTTGATCTCGTCGGCGTCGGCCGACTTGGGCACGCCAAGGACGATGTAAGGATCACGCATTTCGAGCCCACCTCCGCGTCCGCCCGAAAAGTGGCGCGGCCGCAATGTCTCGGACGACTATATGGTTCGGGCAGGCTCGGGGCGCAAGATGGCGATGAAAAAGCATTGGCCGCGCCCCCGTTTGCCGTTCCCAGCCTGAACACGCTAAAGCTTGCGCATAAGACCGGAGGAACGCATGTCAGCCACAACAACCGAAACCAAGACTGCTGCGCACCTTCCCCGTGAATCGGCGCAGAGCGGCGCCGAGGCGCGGCTGGCCAGGCGGCTCGCCGAGCGCTACCTCAACATCGCCGATCTGCGGGAGGGGTCGCGTCGGCGCCTGCCCAAGGGCGTGTTCGAATTCTTCGACCGGGGCTCGGAGGACGAGATCAGCCTCAACGAGAACCGCGCCGCCTTCCGCCGCATCAAGATGCGCAACAAGGCGCTGGTGGATGTCTCGACCCGCAGCACCCGCACGGAGCTGTTCGGCAAGCCCATGGCCATGCCGCTGGCCCTCGCCCCCACGGGCGCGGCGGGGCTGACCTGGTATGAGGGCGAACTGGAGGTCGCGAAAGCCGCCGCGCGCTTTGGCGTGCCCTTCACGCTGGCGACCCCTGCCCTGACCTCCATCGAGCGCATCGCCACGGTGGAGGGGGGGCGCAACTGGTTCCAGCTCTATATGTGGCGCGAGCGCGAGCTCTCCCATGCGCTGGTGCGGCGGGCGCAGGATGCGGGCTTCGAGGCGCTGATCCTCACCACGGACACCGCCGTTTCGCCGATCCGCGAATATAACAAGCGCAACGGCTTCTCGAGCCCCTTCCACTTCAACCCGCGCATCGTCATGGACGTCGCCATGCACCCGCGCTGGCTTTACGAGGTCATGCTGCCCTATCTGCGCGCCTCGGGCATGCCGCGTCCCGTTCATTATCCCGCGGGCTCGCAGGGGCGCGCGGCGGGGTCTGCGGTTGCCAGCGCCCGCACCATGCAGGGCGACAACCTCACCTGGGACGATCTCGCCCGCCTGCGCGACCTCTGGAAAGGCCCCCTCATGATCAAGGGCGTCAACCTGCCCGAGGACGCGGCGAAGGCCGTGAGCCTGGGGGTTGATGCGGTCATTCTGTCCAACCACGGCGGGCGCAATCTCGACGGCGCGGTGTCGCCCATCGAGATCCTGCCGGAGATCGTGGCGGAGGTCGGCGGCAAGACCGACATCATCATCGACAGCGGCGTGCGCCGAGGCAGCGACGTGCTCAAAGCCGTGGCGCTGGGCGCCAAGGCCGTGCTCAGCGGGCGCTGCGCGCTTTACGGCGCCTCGATCGCAGGAGCCGCAGGGGTCGAACATGCGCTGGGCCTGCTGCGCAAGGAGCTCGACACCGCCATGGGCTTCACGGGCTGCCGCACGGTGGCCGAGATCGGCCCGCGCGCGGTCTGGACGGGGCCGCAGACGCCCCGGCCCTGAACCTCGCTTGGCTGCGCTTATTTGGCCGTGATCACTTGGCCGCCGGCTCCAGCAGCTTCTTCGCCCGCTCAACCACGGGCTTGGGGGTCGCGTAGAGGCGCGCGATGATCTTCTGCACCTCTTCGCCCGGGGTCGGCGAGATTTCGGCCTGAATGAGCCGCCCTTCTTCGATCAAGGCCGGATCCTTCAAGGCGGCGTCGAAGGCGCGGCGCAGGATTTCGACACGCGCGGCGGGGGTTCCGGGCGGCGCTGCGAAGGGGCGGCCGACCGCCGTGCCCATGGTCACGAGCTCCAGCACCTGCTTGTCCTCCGGGCTCAGGAGATCGCTGGCGAGCGGCACATTGGGCAATTCAGAACTCTTCTCGAGGCCCATCTGCAGCATGATGTTGATCTTGTCGTCGCGCAGCCAGTCGGGCTTCGAGGCCTTGAGGGAGGAGAAGGTCAGGCCGCAGCGCCCGTGGGCCTCGCCGCTCTCGATGGCCATGAAGGTTTCCTTGGTGCCGAGATAGCCGGTCACGACGCGGAATTTCGTCTTCAGGACATCGTTGAGGATGAGGGGAATGGAATCGGTCTCGGAGCCTGCGCCCGTGCCCGCGACGATCATCTCCTGCTTGCGGGCGTCGTCGAGATTCTTGAAGGGGCCGCCCTTCCAGGAGATGCAAAGGCTGACGTCGCGGCTGACGGCGCCAATCCACTGGAACTGGCTCATGTCATAGCCGGGATCGCGCAGGCCGACGAGCGGTTCGGCGAGCGGCCCACCTGGAAAGGTGCCCATGGCGCTGCCGTCCTTGGGCGCGGCGCCTGCGATGAAATTCGCCGCGCGGATGCCGCCCGCGCCCGGCATGTCCTGCACGTTGATGGTGGGATTGCCCGGAATATATTTGCCGATATGGCGGCCCAGCATGCGCGCATAAAGGTCGATGCCGCCGCCAGCCGTGCCCGCGACATAGATGTTGATGGTCTTGGGCATGGGCTCGCCCTGCTGGGCGAGGGCAGGAGCGGCGGCGGCGAGAAGCGCGGCGCCGACAAGGGTGGGAAGACGTGAGGACATGTTTTCTCCGAGATTTGCGATCAGACGGGATCTGCGTCGATCAGCACGAAAGCGAGGACGGCGGGCTCATCGCTGCGATTGCTCCAGGCATGGTTGGTGCCGCGCTGCACGAGCACATCGCCCTGCTTCAGCAACACTTCGCCCTCCTCCATCATGGCGTATATCTCGCCCTGAAGAACAATGGCGTAGTCCACAGAACTCGTCTTGTGAAAGCCCGGATGACGCGCATTTGAACGGTCGAGCGCCCCGGCGCGCCCGCTGCCGTCATCGGCCGCATTGGCGTGTTCGGCATGGAGGGCGGCGAGGCGCTCGGCGTCCGGCGGATACTGGATGATGCGGAAGACGCTGCCGTTCTTGGGCGGCGGAAGCCGGAAATCGCGCAGGGTCGGATCGGCGTCGCCACTGTTGTCGGCAGGCGTCGCGCCGGTGTCCCAGAGCTCGGTGACAAGGGAGCTGCCGGGGCTGCGCTGATACACATGCGGCGGCGCCCCATCCATGATGAAACAGGACTTGCCCTGCGCATTATGCCCGGTCACGACCCGACGAATCGAGATGCCCACTGCGTTTCTCTCCTGCTTTCGTTGTCTGCGACGACATTAGGGGGAGGCGGCGCGGGGGGCAAGAAGGGTGGCCGAAGGCCACTCACCCCACCAACCCCCGCTTCGCCAACAAGGCGTCCGGCGCCGGCAGGCGGCCGCGGAAGGCGACATAGGCTTCCCTGGGGTCGCGCAGATTGCCGGCGGCGTAGATGAAATCGCGCAGGCGTTTGGCTGTCTGCGCATCAAAGATGTCGCCAGTCTCCTCGAAGGCGCCGAAGGCGTCGGCGTCCAGCACTTCGGACCAGAGATAGGAGTAATAGCCCGAAGCGTAGCCCTCACCTGAGAAGATATGCAGGAAGTGCGGCGAGCGATGGCGCATGATGATCTCATCGGGCATGCCGATGGCCTCAAGCACGCGCCGCTCGAAGGCGAGCGGATCATCCACGCCCTCGCCCGCCAGATGCATCTCGAGATCGACGAAGGCGGAGGCGCAATATTCAATCGTCGCGAAGCCCTGATTGAAGGTGCGGGCCGCCATGACCTTGTCGATGAGCGCGTCGGGAATCGGCTCGCCCGTCTGGGCATGCCTTGCGAAGCGGCGCAGCACTTCGGGCTGCAGCAGCCAGTGCTCATAAAGCTGCGAAGGCAGCTCGACGAAATCGGCGCTGACCGCCGTGCCGGCGAGGCTGGGATAGGTGACGTCCGACAACATGCCATGCAGGGCGTGGCCGAATTCGTGGAACAGGGTGCGCGCTTCATCAAGGCTCAGCAGCGCGGGCTCGCCTTCGGGCGGGCGCGCCACATTCATGACATTCACGATGATGGGCCGCTGGTCGCGGGCGAGCTTCTGCTGGCCGCGCATGGCGGACATCCAGGCGCCGCCGCGCTTGGAGGCGCGGGCGAAATAATCGGCGACGAAGAGCGCCACATGGCGCCCCTGCGCATCCTTCGCCTCGAAGGCGCGCACATCCCTGTGATAGAGCGGCAGGCCCTTCTGCTCTTCAAACCGCAGGCCAAAAAGTTCGCCCGCGACATGGAAGGCCGCCTCGATCATCCGGTCGAGCGGAAAATAGGCGCGCAGCTCGGCGTCATCGATGGCGTATTCGGCCCGGCGCAGCTTTTCGGCATAGTGGCGCCAGTCATGGGGCGCGAGCGGGAAATTCCCCCCCTCCGCCTCGATCATGGCCTGCAGGCGCCCGGTCTCCGCCCCCGCGCGGGCGCGCCCGGCCTTCCAGACCTGATCGAGCAGGCCGCGCACGGCGCCTGCGTTCTGCGCCATCGTGTCGTCGAGCTTGAAATCGGCGTAGGTCGCATAGCCCAGCAGGCGCGCGCGCTCGGCGCGCAGCGCAAGCGTGCGGGCCATGACCGCGCCATTGTCGTTCTCACCGCCCCCCTCGCCCCGCAGGGCCCATTGGCGGAACAGGGTCTCGCGCAGGTCGCGGCGCGTCGAATGGGTGAGGAAGGCCTCCACATTGCCGCGCGACAGGCTCACCGCCCATTTGCCGGCATGGCTGCGCTCGTTCGCCAGCGCCGCCGCCCCCGCGCGGAAATCGGCGGGAAGGCCCTCAAGATCCTCCTGCGACTCCAGAACCAGCACATAATCGGCCTCGTCCTTCAGCACATTCTGCGAGAAGCGCACGCCAAGGCTGGCGAGCTCCTCGGTGATGGCGCCGAGCCGCTGGCGTTCGCCCTGCCCGAGCCGCGCGCCTTGCCGCACGAAAGCCTTGTGCTTGCGCTCCACAAGGCGCAGCTGCTCGGGGCTGTAGCCCGCCTTTTCGCGCGCTGCGAAGACGGCGTCCACGCGGGCGAAGAGCGCGGGGTTGAGGTGAATCTCGCTCCAGTGGCGCGCCAGCAGCGGCGACATCTCGCGCTCGACCGCCCGCAGCGCCTCATCCGACATGGTTCCCGTGAGATTGTGGAAGACGCCGCCGACCTTCTTGAGCGCCTCGCCGGCAAGCTCCATGGCCGCGATCACATTGTCGAAGTCGGGCGGTGCGGGATTGGCGACGATGGCCGCGATCTCAGCCTTGTGGGCCGCCAGCGCCGCCTCATAGGCCTCGCGGAAATGGCCGGTCTCCACCCTGTCGAACGGCGGGATTTCGAAAGGGGTGGTCCAGGCTTCGAAAAAGGGATTGGCGGACAAGGCGCGCTCCGGGTCTGACGTGGCCCCGCCAATATAGACTTTTATGGGCCGCAGAACACGGCCAATCCCTGGATGTCAGGAGCCGAAAGGCCTGAGGTCGCTGACGGCCCAGCCGCCCTGCCCTTCCCGGCAGCCTCGGCCCTGCAGGCGCTGAACAGCCGCCCCCCCTGCGATCTCCGCAAGAAAGGCCCGGCAGGTCTGGCCGTCCGCAGCATAGGCAAGGCCGACGGGGGTGACCGATCCACGCGCGCCGGACGCCGCATTCTCCCAGACGACGGCGCCCTCCGGACCCTGCGGGTCGAGGGCGCGGGCGAGGGCCTTGCTGGCGAGGGCCCAATCATCGGCGGCGAGGCTCGGCAAGGGGGAGGCTGCAGGCATGGGCGCGGAGACGGGGATCGAGCCGGTCGCATCCTCGTCAAGCGCGGGGCTCGTCAAAGGCCCTCCCAAAGGCCCCGCCATGATGCAGCCGCCCAGCGCCAACGACAGGCACAGGGTTGCAGACGCCGCCACGGCGCGACTGGCCCGCTCCCTCGACTGCCTGTACACTGCACGCATGACCGACGCCCCGATACGCCGCAACGGAAACTTGCCCCAACGACAGAGGCTGCCTTGGAACAGTTAACAGACCATGAGCGCGCGCCCGCAGCCGAGCCTTTCGAGCGGTTCGGCGAGGCGCTGGCGCTGGCGAGCGAGAGCGAACCCAACGATCCCACGGCCATGGCCCTGTCCACGGTTGATCCGCAGGGCATGCCCAATCTGCGCATGGTCCTGATGAAAGATTTCGACCAGCGCGGCTTCGTCTTCTACACGAACCGCCAGAGCGCCAAGGGCTGCGAGCTCGACGCCAGCTTCAAGGCGGCGGCGAATTTCCACTGGAAGAGCCTGCGCCGGCAGGTGCGTCTGCGCGGCCCGGTGGAGGAGGTGACCCTCGCCGAATCCGACGCCTATTTCGCCAGCCGCCCCCGCAACAGCCGCATCGGCGCCTGGGCGAGCCAGCAGAGCCGCGCCATGGAGGATCGCTTTTCGCTGGAGAAGGCGGTGGCCGTCTACGCCGCGAAGTTCGGCCTTGGCGAGATCCCCCGCCCGCCCCACTGGATCGGCTATCGCATCAAGCCGGTCTATATGGAGTTCTGGACCGACAAGCCCTTCCGCCTGCACGAGCGCATCGTCTACACGCGCGAGACGACGGAAGGGGACTGGCGGGTGGAGCGGCTCTACCCCTGAGGTCGTCATGATCACCATCATTTATGATGGCGCATGCCCCCTGTGCGATCACTACATCACGCGCCTGCGCCTCGTTGAGGCCTATGGCGCCGTCGAGCTTGTGGACGCGCGCACGCAGTCTGACCTCGTGCGGGCCTACTGGGCGCAGGGCTACGATCTCGATCAAGGCATGATCGTGGTCATCGACGGGACCGTTCATCACGGCGCGCAGGCCGCCATGATGCTTGCGCGCATGGCGTCCAACGACACGATCATCGACAAGGCCTGTCATTCAACCATGTCGCAGGGGCCGCTTGCGCGGCTGGCCTATCCCCTGCTGAAAATCGCCCGCCGCATCGCCTTGATGCTGAAAGGCCGCACGGGTCTGGCGAATCCGATCAGTTCAACTGCCCCGCCACATAGATGAGCGCGGGAAACGTGGCGACCCAGGCGAAGACGAAGCGGTTCAGGCCGAAATGCCAGAACACGAGGACATGAAAGACGCTGGCGACCGCGCAATAGAACATCGCAAAGGCGACATCCAGAAAGACGAGGGGCGCCAGACATTCCCAGACAATGAAGCTCCATGAGCAGGCGATGGCGACGGGCTTGCGCCAGTAAAGGCTCGTCGGCGAAAGAGGCCCGTAAACGCCGCCATCAAGAAATAAAGGCAAGGCCTTGCCGGATCGCCAGTCGGCGTTGACCAGCTTCACGCCTCCGGAGATGAAATAAGAGGAGGCGGAATGAATGGCGACATAGATCAGTCCCGCCCGCCATCCGAAGGCTTCATCGCCAAACCAGCTGAACAGCGTGGCGATGAGCAGGCCGCTCAAGACCACGATGGTCATGAAATCGCTTCCGCCGTTAAAAGCGCCGCGCCATCGAATGAGGATTGCGATCGTGCCGATGAACAAGAAGGCGACCAGCGGCAGGGAGGCGCCAAAGACCACGAGAACGCCGCAGGCCAGAAGCCGCAGCAGGAGATGCGCCAGCCACACATCGTCTTGCGACAAAAGCGCGAAGAAGCGCCGCGTGAGCCCTGACGCATGCGCCAGATCGTCCCGCCCTATGGCGAAGCTCCATACGCCGCTGGCGCTGAGCGGTTCGCGCAGGCGCAGAAATTCGAGGGTCTGTATGATGAGGCTGATCCCGCACAGCGCTTCAAGGCTGCGGCTGGCGAGAAAGAGGGGCTCAGGCACTCAGCCCTCCCCGGACCGGACAGGAGACAGGAGGATCGTGTCCTCATCCAGATCGGCGGGAACGCCGGGGCGCTCAAGGCAGATCCTGAACTGATAGGCGGACAGGCCGGACGCGCCGCCCGCCTTCAGCCGCGCAAGCCGGTCCACCATGCGATAGGAGACGAGGCGAAGCGCCGCCGCATCATCCGCGCAGGCGTTCAGATCATTGGCGAGAAGCTCAACGAGATTTTGTTCGGTCAGCGCCAGATTGACCTGGGGATTGTGGAGCAAATGTGCGAGGCGCCGCCTGGCCCTTGGCGTGAACTTCAGCCAGTCCGACCATTCATCCCCCGTCTGATGACGGACATAGAGGCGCGGCGTCTGGCCCAGCGAATGGAAGAACTGCCATTTCGGGAAAAAGCCGCGCAGCAGGAACAGCCAGGGATGCACGACCTGACGGCTGTGCAGAACAAATCCCCCGACCAGTAGAAAAAAATATCCAAGAATGAGCGCGAGGTTCAATGACAAGGCGGATGGCCCTTCGCAAGCAGGACGGCGGCGCGGGCCTCGCCACGAAACCGCGCCCGCACCCAAGTCTTAAAGAGCTTGCGGGATGAAGCTCAGGCGTCGCAGAGCTTCAAGCCCACTTATCCCCAGAGATGAGCATGAGCTGCGCTGCGGGGCGGCGCCTGTTCGGGATCATGTCAACTCCAGCGCCCGGGTCGCCAGCGCGACGACGCGGGGGATCGGCTTTTCGCCCTGCTCGTAATAGGCGACCATTCGGCGGCTGAGGCCCAGCGCCTGCGCCGCCCCGTCAAGCGTATAGGCCTGACGCTCGCGCCAGCGTCTGAAAGCCTCGGAGGACATGGTGAGGCCGGACTGCTCCTGCGTAAGCCGCCAGAGCGTATCGGCGGACATATCCATAGGGTCGGTCCACACGATGTCCGTGCCGAACTCTCCGACCCTGACGCGGCTGAAAAGCTCGGGGGAATGGCGCAACGGCTCATAGATGCGGAATGTCTGGATCAACCCGGACACATCGACAGGGTGCGCCTCGCCATTGTCCCAGTCGATCCGCAGGGTGAAAGGCTTTTCGTCCGCCTCGACCTTCACCACACGGGGCAGAGTCTTCTTCGGCATCGTCAGCCTCGCTCGTTCAGCTCCGCCCACATGCGGGACAACATCGCCCTGTTGCTCCGCGCCCAGACCAAGGCTTCGGCGATCCGCGCGGGACGCGCCTGCCCTGCGATGAACAAGCGACAGGTCGCCCCCTCAGAAATTCTGCGCGATCTTCCGCAGCCTCTCCGAAACGCTCGCGGGCATTTCATAGACGCGCTTGATCTGGGCCTGGATCTGCTCGCCGCTGCGGGGCTTGTCGACCTGCAGTTGCTGCTTGGCGGCCTCGGCGAGGAAGTCGGGATCCTTGAATGTGTCCATCATGGCCTTGCGCAGCGCCGCCGTGCGGTCGGCGGGCAAGGCGGGCGGGGCGACGAAGGGGCGGCCAGCGGCGAGCGGCGCATAGGCGGCCTCCATCAGCAGCCGGTCGGCTTCGTTCTTGATGAGGTCGGGCCCGAAGGGCACGTCGGGCAGATCGGTCTCCTTCTCCGGCCCATACTGGACGAGGATGCGGATCTTCTTTTCCGGCAGCCACTGCGGCTTGGTCGAGGTGAGCGAGGACCAGAAGGTGACGCCGTAGCTGTCGAGTTCGCCGCGCTCCATGGCGAGATAGGCCTCGTTCTGGCCAGGAAAGCCCGCGATGACCTTGATCTTGGTGCCCAGCAATTCATTCAGCAGCCGCGCATAGAAGCTCGGCGTGGAATTGGCGCCCGAGGCGCCCGCCGTCATCTCCATCTTCTGGGCGTCCGCCAGGGTCATGATGGGCGAGCTGTGCCAGACGATCAGCAGGCCCGTCTCCACCGAGGGAGAGCCCAGCCAGGTCATCTTGGTGGGGTCGTAATCCGCCTCCTTGGTGCCGAAAAGGGGCTCGAAGGGAGTGTTGTTCTGCACGCCTGCGATGGTCAGCCCATCGCGCGGGGCGACCTTGTTGATGAAGCTTGTCGCGACGATGCCCCCGGCGCCGGGCATGTTGCGCACCACGACCGTAGGATTGCCGGGCATATGCTTGCCCATGTGGCGCGCCACCGCGCGCGAGAGCGCGTCATAGCCGCCGCCGGGCGAGGAGCTGACGACCATGGAAATGGTCTTGCCGCGATAGACCTCCTCAACCGATTGCGCCAGGGCGCCGGTCTGGACCGAAAACAGCGCCGACGCCGCGAGCGTCGCACCGCAGACCAATGACCCAAGCGATCTCGTGTTGGACATCATATCCCTTCCCCACCGTTATTATCGGCCTTGCGGCGCGGACCTGATGCTAGAGCCCGCGCCGGGAAACGCAAGCACGACGCCGACGCAAACGCATAATTGAACATTCGGGCGCCGAAGGTTGATCCCGAGCCCGGAACGTAGGACGATCCGTTGGCAACCCATGGGGTCTCAGCATGTCGCGCCTCTATCCCGACCGTCCCTTCCTCGCCGCCAGCTTCGCCGTCTTCCGGGAGGATCAGGTTCTGCTGGGCTCGCGGGCCATGCCGCCGAACGACACGCTCTACAGCATCCCCGGCGGGGTGGTGGAGGCGGGCGAGACCCTGGAGGAGGCCGCCTTGCGCGAACTCTTCGAGGAAACCGGCGTGCGGGCGCAGAGCCTGGGCTTCACCGGCTGGTCGCAATTCATCGAGCGTGACGAAGAGGGCAAGGTGCGCCGCCATTTCGTCGTCGCCTCCTTCGCGGGCGTCTGGATCTCCGGCGAAGGGCAGGCCAGCGAGGAATTGCCGACCCTGCGCTGGATGAGCCTGCCTCAGGCCGGAGAGATGAAGCTGACCCAGGGGCTCCTGCCGATCCTGCAGAAGGGACTTGCGCTCGTCGAGGCGCAGCGGTGAACCAGCGCGCCGCCCTCGCATGTCTCGCCCTCGCCTTGCTGGCGCAAAGGCCGGTATTTGCGCAGGCGCAAGCGCCCGCAAAGCCGCAGCAAGCCGCGCCCGCGCCCGAGGCCCCGCCGCCGCCCTATGAGCCGCAACTGCTGCGCTTGTCGGAGATTCTGGGGGCGCTCGCCTGGCTGCGGGAGATCTGCGGCGACAAGGACGGCGACCAGTGGCGCGCCAGCATGCGCAGCCTGATGGAGGCCGAGGCCCAGACCGAGCCGCGCCGCGAGCGGCTTGCGGGCGCCTATAACCGGGGCTTTCGCAGCTACGAAACCCTCTACCGCAGCTGCACGCCCAACGCCCGGACCATCATCGAACGCTTTCTTGATGAAGGCGGCAGACTCGCTGGCGACATCACCGGCCGCTTTGGCGGCGGCTGACGGCCGCGCAGCCCCGCCCCTTCGGCGTTAACCCTTTTACAAGACAACGCTGTTCCCGGCGGCCCGCAAGGTCTAGGTTCAGGCCTATGATGATGTCGCCAACCCTCACGGAGATCGATGATCCCGCCGCCGCCGAAGATCGGCGTGTGGCGCTGGGATTCGTCACGGAGGCTTTCGCGGAAGCGATCCTGGCGGGCCTTGAGAGCGACAGCTTCGCCCATGCCGCCATTTTCGCTGCCTTCCAGGAGCTCGTCAGCATCTATGGCGAAGAGGCCGTGGGGCAATTCGCCGAAGGCCTTGGCGAGCGCGTGCGGCAGGGCGAATTCACCATCGCGCAGCGGCACTGAAAGCGCGGGCTCATCCGCCCCATAAGCCGAACCACAGCCCCACGCCGTGAATGATTCCGATCGGCGGAAAGAACCAGTCCGCTATCAGCCAGTTCATAACGCTCCCGAGAGCATGCCGGTCGTCGCAACCTTAACTCTACAATAAAAAATGATCCAGCGTCTGGCTGGGGGCCCCCGTCTTGGCCTTCCCCATCCCCGAGCCTGCGTCTATCCTGCGCCGGGCGAATGTCGGCCATTGCGAGCGCGACGAAGCAAGGGGGAGGTCTACATGCAGATGATGCGGCTCTTGGCGGGCGTTCTGCTCGCGATCGTTCTGAACGCCCTCCCCGCCTGCGCCCAGCCCTGGCCGTCCCGCCCCATCCGGGTGATCGTGCCCTATGCGGCGGGCGGCGCCACGGACGTCTTCGCGAGGCTCGTCGCCGGCAAGCTTCAGGAGCAGCTTGGGACGCCGGTCGTCGTGGAGAACCGCGCCGGAGCGGGCGGCAACATCGGGGCCGACGCGGTCGCCAAGGCGCCGCCGGATGGCTACACCATCTTGTTCAACATCAACGGCCACGCCATCGCGCCGGCCATCTACAAGTCCCTGCCCTTCGATCCGGACAAGGATTTCGTCGCCATCACCCAGCTCGTCTCCACGGCGACGACGCTGGTGGCCCTGCCGAGACTTCCCGTCAAAAACTTCCAGGACTTCGTGGCGCTCGCCAAGTCCCGCCCCGGCGCGCTCAACTATGGCTCCACGGGCGTGGGCAATTCGCTGCATCTGGTCATGGAGCTGCTGATGCGCGACACCGGCATGGTGATGACGCAGGTGCCCTTCCGTGGCGACGCGCCGCTCATCCAGGCCTTCATGTCCGGCGACATACAGGCGGCCGTGCTCCCGAGCTCCGCCGCCAAGCCGCAGATGGATTCAGGCGTCGTGCGGGCGCTGGGGGTCACAAGCGCGCAGCGCCTCGCCGCCATGCCTGACGTGCCGACCCTCGCCGAACAGGGCCTGCCCGATTTCGCCGTCAGCGGCTGGATGGGCCTGTTCGCGCCCGCAGGAACGCCCCGCCCCATCATCGACCGCCTCGCGCAGGAGGCCAGAGCCGCCATGCTCACGCCCGACATGGCGCCGCGGCTGGCGAGCTTCGGCATGGAGGCGGCGGCCCTTGGACCAGAGGCCATGGACGCCCTCTACAGATCCGACCGCGCCAAGTTCCAGAGGATCGTGAAGGAAGCGAACATCGCCCTGCAGGATTGAGGCGCGGCGCGCTATCATGGCGCCATGCCCTCGCCGCCGCTGGACCAGATCTCCGACCCCATCCACGATCTCGCGCGCCTGCCCGCGCGGGTCGCCGCCATGCGCGCGAAGATTCTGGAGGCGGTGGAGAGCGGCGACATCGAGAACCTGCGCGCGCCCCTCGAATGGAACGAGACGCCGCCTGTCCTGGGGCGCGCGGGCGACCGCGGCTGGCGACGCGCGCGCAGCTTCGCCGAGGCCATAGAGGCCCTGAAGGCCCGCTCCTTCGATGGCGAGGGCCGCGAGATCCTCGCGCTCCTCGCCGCCATCTTCGAACAGCCCTACGCCAAAGTGACGCGCGGGCCTGTCGTGACCTATGTCTGGCCCGCCTTCGCGGTGCGGCAGGCGCCGAATCCGCCGCCCGAAACGCGCCTCGCCATGCTCCGCTGCGTCCGCTTCGCCAATCTGACTTTGCATAACGACATCGGCCTGCCGATCATCGAGCGCCTCGGCATCGGCGCTGACGGCGTGTGGCATTATTTTTATTCGGGTTGAACGGGGCGGTCAGCGTCAGTTCAAGGTCATCGGAAGGGCCACGGGGCTGCGGAAGTTCGAGGACGAATTCCACGCCACCTTGTTCACGCTCAGATGAAAATCCGGAACGCGCTCCAGAAAGCGGCGCATGGTCGCTTCCGTCACCATGCGCGCCATCTGGCTGCCGAGGCAGAAGTGCTTGCCCGCGCCAAAGCCCAGATGTCCCTGCGGACGCCGCTCGATGTCATAGACGTCGGGGCTGCGGAACTTGCGCCAGTCGCGGTTGCCTGACCCATAGGCCAGAACCACCTTGTCGCCCGCGCGCAGCGTCTGGCCATGCAGCTGCGTCTCCTTCGCCACCACGCGCTTGAAACGCTGGGCCGACGTGTTGAGGCGCAAGGACTCCTCGATCGCGGGCGCGATCAGCGAGGGGTCGGCGACGATGCGGCGGCGCGCGTCCGGATGATCGTGCAGGTTGAGCGCGAACATGCTCATGAAGCTGGAGAGCGATTCGACGCCCGCCATCACGAAGGTGGCGGAGGTCAGCACCACCTCGCGCTCGCTCAGGCGGTCGCCGTCGATCTCGGCCTCCGCCAGATGGGTGATGAGGTCGTCCTTCGGATCGGCGCGGCGTTTGGCGACTTCCGCCGTGATGAAGTCCGACAGGAACTTGAAGGCGTCGAGATGCTCCTGCGTGCGGCCCTTGGCGGCCTTGTCGGTGGAGACCGCAAGGATCACCTTGCGGCGGATCTCGCCATGGTCGATCTGCGGCAGGCCCATGGTCTTGAACAGCAGGCCGACGGTGATCTGGCTCGAATAATCCTCGACGAAATCAAAGGCGCCGCGCGCCAGCATCCTGTCGAGCGAGGCGTCGGCGATGGCCAGCGCGGGCTCGATGAGATTGCCTAGATTCTTGCGCGAGAAGGCGGCCATGCTGAGCGCCCGCAAGCGGTCATGGCGCGGCGGATCGGTGGTGCCGAGCGTCGCCCCTGCCCGGCCGGGAATCTCGTCGATCAGATTGCCCTGCGACGAGGAGAAGGTCTCCCAGTCCTGCGCCGCGCGGGAGATGTCTTCATAGCGCGAGAGAATCCACAGCCCCGCGCTTTCGCTCCAGAAGCAGGGATGCTCCTCGCGCAGGCGCTCATAGTGGGGGAAGGGATCAGCGTCGATGGCGGGAGAATAAAGGTCGAATGGCTCGCTCAAACTTTTATCCTCCAGCCCTCCTTCAACTGCGCTCTATAGCACCTTGCCGGGGTTCAGGATGTTCCTGGGGTCGAGCGTGCGCTTGATCATATGCATCACGTCGAGGGCCACAGGATCCTTCACGCCGGGCAGCAGATCGCGCTTGAGCACGCCGATGCCATGTTCGGCGGAGATCGAGCCATTGTATTTCGTCACGATGGCGTGCACGGCCTCGTTCACCTCGACCCAACGATCAAGGAAGGCCTGCTTGTCGGCGCCGACGGGCTGGCTGAGGTTGGTGTGGATGTTGCCGTCGCCCAGATGGCCGAAGGGCACGAGGCGCGAGCCCGGCACCATCTGCTCGCAGACCACGAAGGCCTCGTCGAGGAAGTCGGCGACCTTGGACACGGGCACGCAGATGTCGTGCTTGATCGAGCCGCCCTCGAGCTTGGGCACATCGGCCAGCATCTCGCGCAGCTTCCAGAAATAGGCGCGCTGGTCGAGCGAGGCGGCCACGGCGGCGTCCTCGATCAGCTCGCCTTCGGCGGCGCGCTCCAGCAAGGAGAGCATGGTCTCGCCGATGCCAGTGTCGAGCTGGGAGGCGAGCTCGATCAGCACATACCACTGGTGCTTGTCGTTCAGCGGCTCGCGCGCGCCCGCCACATGCTTCATCACGAAGTCCATGCCGATGCGCGGCATGAGCTCGAAGGTCTTGACGTCCGAGCCCGCCATCTCCTGCGCCATGGTCAGGAAGCTCGTCGCCTTGTGCGGATCGGTCAGGCCGACGATGGCGGTCGCGCGCGCGCGGGGCTTGGGATAGAGCTTCACGACGGCGGCGGTGATGATGCCGAGCGTGCCTTCCGAGCCCATGAAGAGGTGCTTGAGGTCGTAGCCCGTATTGTCCTTCTTGAGCTTCGACAGGGTCGACATGATGCGCCCGTCGGCGAGCACCACTTCAAGGCCCGTCACGAGATCGCGCGCATTGCCATAGGTGATGACCTGCGTGCCGCCCGCATTGGTGGCGAGATTGCCGCCGATGGTGCAGGAGCCTTCGGAGGCCAGCGAGAGCGGGAAGAGGCGGTCGGCGCCGTCGGCGGCTTCCTGCACCTTGATGAGCTGCAGGCCGGCTTCGACGGTCATGGTGTTGGACGCCGTGTCGATCTCACGCACGCGGTTCATGCGGCCAAGGGACAGCACGACCTGCGCGCCGCTCTCGTCCGGCGTCTGCCCGCCCACAAGGCCGGTGTTGCCGCCCTGGGGCACCACGGGCGTGTTCGTCTCGTAGCAGAGCTTCATGATCGCCGCGACTTCCTCGGTGGAGCCGGGACGCAGGATGCAGGGCGCCCGGCCATGCCAGAGGTCGCGCTCCTCCTTGAGGTAGGGGGCCATGTCCAGCGGATCGGTCACCACATGGCGCTCGCCGACGATTTCGGCGAAGCGGGCCAGAAGGGCGGAATGGGCGGCGGGGGGAGGAAGATCTGTCAGCATGGGGGGAATTTAATGGAGGCGCGCGGATTTTGCGAGCCCCCATCTTGAACTCAGCCCAGAAGCCGCCCGCGACGTTTCGTCTTCACCGGCTCGCGCTTGAACAGGCCCACCACTTCGATATGGGCGGAGTGGCGGAACTGGTCCACGGGGGTGATCTTTTCGATGCGGAATCCGCCATCCACAAGAATTTTCGCGTCCCGCGCGAAGGTCTGGGCGTTGCAGGACACGGCGACGGCGGTCTTGAGGCCGGAGGCGGCGATCTCCCGCGCCTGCTCCTCCGCCCCCGAGCGCGGGGGATCGAAGACCACGGCGTCAAAAGCGGCGAGCTCGTGGCGCAGCAGGGGGCGGCGGAAGAGATCGCGCCGCTCGGTGGTCAGGCCGCGCAGGCCTTGCGTGAAATGAGCCGCCTTTTCGAGGCTGACGAGCGCGGGGGCTTCGGCCTCCACAGCCAGAACGGTGGCCTTTTCGGCGAGGCGCAGGGCGAAGGTGCCCACGCCCGAGAAAAGGTCCAGCACCTTGCGGGCGGAGCCGACGCCTTCCACGACGAGCCGCGCCAGCGTCTCCTCCCCAAGGTCGGTCGCCTGCAGGAAGCCGCCCGGCGGGGGCGCCACCCTGGCCCGTCCCAGGGGAATGAGGGGCGGTCGGCGCTCGATCAGGATGTCGCCGTGGTTGGAGATGCGGGCGAGATCGAGCGTCGCGGCGAGGCCGATCAGGGCCTGTTCGATTTCGAAGGAGAGCTTGCCGGTGCCGCGCACATCCACATCCAGCCCCTCGAGGCTGGCGGTGATGACGATGTCGAGGGGCTTGCCGAGCTGGTTGAGCATCTGCGCCACGGCGCGGGCGGCCGGCAGGGCCTGCGCGAGGCCGGGGGCCAGAATGGGGCAGGCCTCCAGCGGCGCGATCTCATGGCTGCGGGCGCGCATGAATCCCACGACCGTCTGCACGCGCCCCAGCGCATCGCGGTCGAAGCGGGCGTGGAAGGTGACGCGGCGGCGCCCCTCGCCATGGGCGTCGATCATGGGCCCGACCTCGGCGGCGAGCCCCGCATGGTCGAGGGCGGCGATGAGAAGGCCGCGCTTCCAAGCGCCATAGGGCTCCGGCGCCAGGGTCTGCACCGCGCAGCCCCCGCAGACCGTGAAATGCGGACAGAAAGAGGGGATGCGGTCGGGGCTTGGTTTGACCACCTCGACCAGCGTCCCGCGCTCGCCGTCGACTTCCGCGAGGATGGTTTCGCCGGGCAGCGCATAGGGCGTGAAGACCATGCCCTCGTCGGTGCTTGAAACGCCTTCGCCGCGCTGGCCGAGGCGGTCGATGGTGAGGGGCATGCGCAGGTTCATGAGGGTTCTCCGCGCGTCGCCGCGATCAGGAATTCGCGGTTGCCGTCGCCGCCTTCAATGGGTGAGGGAATGAGGCCGCGCACATGCCAGCCCTGGCCTTCGAGGAACAGGCGGATGTCCGCGCAGACCTCTGCATGAACATCCGCGTCGCGCACGACGCCTTTCTTCACGCGCGCTGGCCCCGCCTCGAACTGGGGCTTGATGAGCGCGATGAGATCGGCGCGCTCGGTGGCGAGATCAAGCGGCGTGGGCAGCACGAGGCGCAGCGAAATGAAGCTGGCGTCGCAGACGACGAGCGTCGGCGCCTGCGGAACAAGCGCGCGCGTGAGGCTGCGGGCGTCGGTGCTCTCCATCACCCGCACACGCGGCTCTGCGCGCAAGGTTTGATGCAGTTGGTCGCGGCCGACGTCCACCGCGTAGACAAGCTCCGCCCCGCGCGAGAGCAGCACCTGCGTGAAGCCGCCCGTGGAGGAGCCGACGTCCATGCAGATGCGGCCTGTCGGATCCACTCTGAAATGATCGAGCCCCGCGACGAGCTTCAACCCCGCGCGCGACACCCAGGGATGGGGAGCGCTGGCCTCGATCCGCGCATCGTCGCCAAGGGGTTCGGAGGGCTTGCGCACCAGCGCGCCATCGACGCGCACCAGCCCCGCCTCGATCGCGGCGCGCGCCTTCGCGCGGCTTTCGAAGAAGCCGCGGTCGACGAGGGCGATGTCGGCGCGTTGCGGCATGGGCCCTGCGCTTCAGGCGATCTTGTCGCGGCGGGCGAGGGCCTTGTCGCCCAATGTGTCGAGGGCCTTGCGCACGATGCTCTTCGCGTCGAGGCCTGCGGCTTCATACATGCGCTCGGGCGAGTCCTGGTCCTGAAAGACGTCAGGCAAGGTCATCGCGCGCACCTTCACGGCGCCGCCGTCCAGCGCGCCAGCCTCGCTGAGGAAGGTCAGCACCGCCGCGCCGAAACCGCCGCTCGAGCCTTCCTCCAGGGTGATGATGGCGTCATGGCTTCTAGCGAGCCGCAGCAGCATTTCTTCATCCAGCGGCTTGGCGAAGCGCGCATCCGCCACCGTGGCGCGGACGCCGAGGCCGCCAAGCTCCTCGGCGGCCTTCAGGGCCTCGCCCAGCCGCGTCCCGAAGGAGACGAGCGCGACCTGATGGCCCTCGCGCAGAATGCGGCCCTTGCCGATGGGCAGCGGCTCGCCCTGCGCGGGCATGTCGACGCCGACCCCCTCGCCGCGCGGATAGCGGAAGGCGATGGGGCCGCTGTCATGGGCTGCGGCGGTCGCCACCATATGCACGAGTTCGGCCTCGTCGGCGGCGGCCATGACGACCATGTTCGGCAGGCAGCAGAGATAGGCGACGTCGAAAGCCCCCGCATGGGTCGCGCCATCGGCGCCCACGAGGCCGGCGCGGTCGATGGCGAAGCGCACCGGCAGATTCTGCAGGGCGACATCGTGCATGAGCTGGTCGTAGCCGCGCTGCAGGAAGGTCGAGTAGATCGCGCAGAAAGGCTTGAAGCCTTCGGTGGCGAGGCCGGCGGCGAAGGTCACGGCATGCTGCTCGGCGATGCCCACGTCGAAACAGCGATCGGGATAGGCTTTTTCAAAGAGGTCAAGCCCCGTGCCGGAGGGCATGGCGGCGGTGATGGCGACGATCTTGCCGTCCTGCTTGGCCTGCGCGATCAGGCTCTCGGCGAAGACGCGGGTATAGGCGGGGGCGTTGGCCTTGGGTTTGGCCTGCGCGCCCGTCACGACGTCGAATTTGTTGACCCCATGATATTTGTCGGCGGAGGCCTCCGCAGGGGCGTAGCCCTTGCCCTTCTTCGTGACGACATGCACCAGCACCGGCCCCGTCGCCACGTCCCGCACATTCTTCAGAACGGGCAGCAGATGGTCGAGATTATGGCCGTCGATGGGGCCGACGTAATAGAAGCCCAGCTCCTCGAACAGCGTGCCGCCCGTCCAGAAGCCGCGCGAATATTCCTCGGTCTTCTTCGCCTTGTCGTAGAAGAATTTCGGCAGATGTTTGGCGAGCTGCTTGGCGGTCTCGCGCAAGGAGCGATAGGTGTGGCTCGACACGAGCCGGGCCAGATAGGCCGACATGGCGCCCGTGGGCGGGGCGATGGACATGTCGTTGTCGTTGAGGATCACGATCAGGCGCGAATGGCGCGCGCCCGCATTGTTCATGGCCTCATAGGCCATGCCCGCCGACATGGCGCCGTCGCCGATCACCGCGATGACATTGTTGCGCTCGCCCTTGAGGTCGCGCCCGACCGCCATGCCAAGGCCCGCCGAGATGGAGGTCGAGGAATGGGCGGCGCCGAAGGGGTCGTAGGCGCTTTCGCTGCGCTTGGTGAAGCCCGAAAGGCCCCCCGGCTGCCGCAGGGTGCGGATGCGCTCGCGACGGCCTGTCAGGATCTTGTGGGGATAGGCCTGATGGCCGACGTCCCAGATCAGCCGGTCGCGGGGGGTGTCGAAGACATAATGCAGCGCCACCGTCAGCTCGACCACGCCCAGCCCCGCGCCCAGATGGCCGCCGGTGACGGACACCGCGTCGATCATCTCGCTGCGCAGCTCCGCCGCCACCTGCTTGAGGTCGCGCTCGGGCAGCTTGCGAAGCTCGGGGGGCGTCGGCGCAAGGTCGAGAAGGGGCGTTTTGGGTGGGGACACGGAATTTCCAGAAAAGCCGGGCGAGGAGGCCAAAATGGGCAGGCGAGGCTTACACCCGCCCCGCGCCTGCCGCAAATCATATGGGGGCGCTGCGGCGCTACGTCACCCATCGCGCCGGCCAAACCTGCAAAAGGCCCTCTGGTCGCGGGGAGGCGCGGCCCTATGTCGATGGGGCTGTGGGAGGCGCGCCGCTGGATCTTTCGATGGAGTGAACCCATGTTCCAGTCCCCTACGCAAGCCACGCCCTCGTTCGCTGAAGCGGTTGGCCGCCTTGGCGATCGCTGGGGCATGATCGCCGCCTTTGGCGTCGTCATGCTGCTTCTGGGCTTCATGGCCCTTGGCCTTGTCCTTTCGGCCACCATCGCCACGGTGCTGGTCATCGGCGGCTTCATGATCGCCACCGGCGTCATGGAGATCGTCATGGGCTTTTCGGCCCAGACCTGGGGACGCTTCTTCATCTGGATCATCGCCGGCCTGCTCTATGTTGCGGCAGGCGTCGTCGCCATATCCCAACCCCTTCTGGCTGCTTCCATTTTCACGCTCATGCTGGGGGCCGGGCTGCTGGCGACGGGGGTTGTGCGGATGGTGCTGGCCTTCCAGCTTCCGCCCGAACAGTCGAAATGGCTGGTCCTGCTGTCCGGGATCATCACCCTGCTCGTGGGCCTCGCCATCGTCGAGGGCTGGCCGGACAACAGTTTCTTCATTCTGGGCGTCTTTCTGGCGATTGATCTCATCTTCTACGGGGTCGGCTGGATCTCCTTCGGGCTCGCCCTGCGCCAGCGCCGCAACGAAGCTCGCGCCTGATTTTTGTCTCGGGCTTCAACATGACCTTGAGTCGGATTGATCCCACCGGCGTTTTCCGTCATGGAAGACGCCGGTTTCAGTCGTTTGCGGTCCCGGCGCCTGTTCGGGGCCGCGCGCCCGCATTCAAGGGGTTCAAAATGGCCAAGTGGGTCTACACATTCGGCGATGGCAAGGCCGAGGGCGCGACGCAGATGCGCGACCTTCTCGGCGGCAAGGGCGCGAATCTCGCGGAAATGGCGAACCTTGGCCTGCCGGTGCCCCCCGGCTTCACCATCACCACCGAGGTCTGCACCTGGTTTTACGCCAATGGCAGCCAGTATCCACAGGAGCTTAACGATCAGGTGGAGGCGGCGCTCGCCTATGTCGGGGCCATCGCGGGCCACACCTTCGGCGACGAGGCCGATCCCCTGCTCGTCTCCGTGCGCTCGGGCGCCCGCGCCTCCATGCCCGGCATGATGGACACGGTGCTGAACCTCGGCCTGAACGACAGGACCGTGGAGGCCGTCGCGAAATCAGCCGGAGACGAGCGTTTCGCCTGGGACAGCTACCGCCGCTTCATCCAGATGTATTCGAATGTGGTGCTCGACCTCGGCCACCACAATTTCGAGGAGATCCTGGAAGACTACAAGGACATGCACGGCCATATGCTCGACACCGACCTTGACGCCACGGACTGGCGCGAGGTCGTCGGCCGTTACAAGGCCTGCGTCGAGGAAAAGACCGGCAAGCCCTTCCCGCAGGATCCGCGCGCCCAGCTCTGGGGGGCGGTGGGCGCCGTCTTCGGCTCCTGGATGAACCAGCGCGCCATCACCTATCGCCGCCTCAACGACATCCCCGAGAGCTGGGGAACCGCCGTCAATGTGCAGGCCATGGTCTTCGGCAACATGGGCGAGACCTCGGCCACCGGCGTCGCCTTCACGCGCAACCCCTCTACGGGCGAGAATGAGCTTTATGGCGAGTTCCTCATCAACGCCCAGGGCGAGGATGTGGTCGCGGGCATCCGCACGCCCCAGAACATCACCGAGGCCGCGCGCATCGCCGCCCATTCGGACAAGCCCTCCATGGAGAGCGCGCTGCCGGAGTGTTTCGCTGAATTCGTCCGCGTGACCCATCTGCTCGAAAAGCACTACCGCGACATGCAGGACATGGAGTTCACCGTCGAGCGCGGCAAGCTCTGGATGCTGCAGACGCGCGGCGGCAAGCGCACCGCCAAAGCGGCGCTGCGGATCGCCGTCGACATGGCCGCCGAGGGGCTCATCAGCCATGATGAGGCGATCCTGCGCATTGATCCGGCCTCGCTCGATCAGTTGCTGCACCCGACCATCGACCCCAAGGCCGAGCGCAAGGTGATCGGCACGGGCCTGCCGGCGTCGCCGGGCGCGGCCTGCGGCGAGATCGTCTTCAATTCCGATGAAGCGGAGCTCCTCAAGAACGCTGGCCGCAAGGTCATTCTGGTGCGTGTGGAGACCTCGCCCGAGGACATCCACGGCATGCACGCCTCCGAGGGCATCCTGACGACGCGCGGCGGCATGACCTCCCATGCGGCCGTGGTGGCGCGCGGCATGGGCAAGCCCTGCGTCTCCGGCGCAGGCTCGATCCGCGTCGATTACGCCGCCCAGACCTTCACGGTCGCGGGCAAGGTGATGAAGAAAGGCGACATCATTACCATCGACGGCTCGACTGGCCAGGTGCTCGAAGGCTCCGCGCCCATGCTCGAGCCTGAGCTCTCCGGCGATTTCGCTAGGATCATGGAATGGGCCGACGCCGTGCGCCGCATGAAGGTGCGCACCAACGCCGACACGCCCAACGACGCCCGCGTGGCCCGCAACTTCGGCGCTGACGGCATCGGCCTGTGCCGCACCGAACATATGTTCTTCGAAGGCGACCGCATCATCGCGGTGCGTGAGATGATCCTTGCGGATGATGAGGCAGGGCGTCGCCATGCGCTGGCGAAGCTGCTGCCCATGCAGCGCCAGGATTTTGCGGCGCTCTTCGAGATCATGTCCGGCCTGCCCGTCACCATCCGCCTGCTCGACCCGCCGCTGCACGAATTCCTGCCCCATACGGATGCGGAGATCGCGGAGGTCGCCAAGGCCATGGGCGCGAGCCCCGAGAAGCTCAAGCGCCGCGCGGCGGAGCTGCATGAATTCAACCCCATGCTGGGCTTTCGCGGCGTGCGCATCGCCATCCGCTATCCCGAAATCGCTGAAATGCAGGCGCGCGCCATTTTCGAAGGCGCCGTGGAGGCTGGGCGCAAGACCGGCCAGCCCGTGACCGCCGAAATCATGGTGCCGCTGGTGATGACGCTGGCCGAGCTCGATCTCATCAAAGCGCGCATCGTCGCCATGGCGGAGGCTGTGGCGAAGGAAAGCGGCGTCGCCGTGCCCTATCATATCGGCACGATGATCGAACTGCCCCGCGCCGCCCTGCGCGCCGCCGACATCGCGAAGACCGCCGAGTTCTTCTCCTTCGGCACCAATGACCTCACCCAGACGACGCTCGGCATCTCCCGCGACGACGCCGCGTCGTTTCTGGGCTCCTATACGCAAAAGGGCATCCTGCCCGCCGATCCCTTCGTCACGCTCGATCAGGAGGGCGTGGGCGAGCTCGTGAAGATCGCCGCCGAGCGCGGCAGGGCCGTGCGGGCGGACATCAAGCTCGGAATCTGCGGCGAACATGGCGGCGACCCCGCCTCGATCGCCTTCTGCGAGAAGACCGGCCTCGATTACGTCTCCTGCTCGCCCTTCCGCGTGCCGATCGCCCGGCTTGCGGCGGCGCAGGCGGCGCTGGGCAAGAAGGCCACGAGCACCGCCTGACCTTGCGTCATTCTGGCACGGCCCTGCGCCTCACCCGGTAATCGCTCCGTAAGCATGACAAAGCATAAACAGATTCAGCCTGGTCTGCGTCCCTTCCGCAGTCCGGCGTGTGTGTTTGTTTTGGCGCGTACTCTTCATGCGAAGCTTCACTCCCTTCGCATGAAGAGGCCATTTCTTGCGTGAGGTTGCTTTGCGTTGGTCGCGTCTTGCAGGGGCGTTGGGCCTCATTTTTGGATTTGTCGCTCTCAGCCCTGTTCATGGTGTGGCCGCCGACGGGCGGGCGCCCGCTCCCATCGTCCTCGCCAGCCTCGCCATCGGCGAGCCGGAGGACTTCAAGGAGGTGTGGGAGGAGATCGAGCCTCGCGCCGACCTCAAGAGCGGCGCCGCCCAGTTTCCCGTCATCGATGACAGTCGCAAAGGCGACCCCATTCTCGGGCTGCGTCCGTCTTTCGAAACGAATCTGCGCGGCGGTCAAAACCGCTGAAGGCCGCAAAACATTCGCTGGACAGGGCGCGCTGTTCCCTCTATGAAATGCTCCAATCGAGTATAAGGGCGCAAGCTCTCGCCAACCGTGGCGAGAGTTTTTTGGACCCCCTTATACTCAATTCGAGCATAAATCGGAGGGCGTCATGACCTTAGAGAGCCTTGTCCTGGACCGCCCCGCGTCCAAGGCGGCCGCGCCTGCCGGGCGCTATCCTGTCCTGCCCCGGCCGGACCTCACCTGGACGCCCGAGGTCGAACGCGCGACCGCACATCTCTATGAAAAGGTGAAGACGGTCATCCCCCCGGTGGAGTGGCCCTTTCACGCCCCCTATGTGAAGGCGATCAACGATCTCAAGAAGGTCCGCAACGCCGTCATCCTCGCGCATAACTACCAGACGCCCGAGATCTACAACTGCGTGGCCGATGTCGTCGGCGACTCCCTGCAGCTCGCCCGTCTCGCAGCCTCCTCGAAGGCGGATGTGATCGTGCAGGGCGGCGTGCATTTCATGGCGGAGACCTCCAAGCTCCTCAGCCCCGAAAAGACCGTTCTGATCCCCGACAGCAATGCGGGCTGCTCTCTGGCGGCCTCCATCACCGGGGCAGACGTGCGGGCCCTGCGCGCCGCCTATCCCGGCGTGCCCGTGGTCGCCTATGTGAACACCTCCGCCGAGGTGAAGGCCGAGGTCGACATCTGCTGCACCTCCTCCAACGCCCTCAAGGTGGTCGAGAGCCTTGGCGTCGACCGGGTGCTCTTCCTGCCCGACCGCTTCCTCGCCCAGAATGTGCAGGCGCAGACCAAGGTCCAGATCATCGCCTGGACCGGCGCCTGCGAAGTGCATGAGCGCTTCACCGCCGAGGAGCTGCTGCGCGTGCGAGCCGACGATCCCTCGATCAAGATCATCGCCCATCCCGAATGTCCGCGCGAAGTGGTGGAGGTGTCGGATTTCTCGGGCTCCACCGCCGCCATGATCGACTATGTGAAGCTCAACAAGCCCGCCCGCGTCGTCCTCGTCACCGAATGCTCGATGGCGGACAATGTGGCGGCCGAGACGCAGGGCGTGACCGAATTCGTGCGCCCCTGCAACCTTTGCCCCCACATGAAGCGCATCACCCTGCCGAAGATTCTCGACAGCCTGCTGACCATGGGCGAGGAGGTTCTGATCGACCCCGCCATCGCGGAGCGCGCCCGCGCCAGCGTGCAGCGCATGATCGATCTGGGCTGAGCCGTCGGATTCAGGCGCTTATCCGGGCGCAGTCCCTTTCGGGGGCCTTGCCCACGGGGCTCAAAACAGCCATGTTCGGCGCAGAATGTGCCGGTGGTTGCGCCGGTTCGCCGCCGAGCTTGCTCGCCGCGCCCGATCAGAAAGACGGTTCAGGTGTCGTCCATATTTTCGTTCCACTCCCTCCGCAGGGCCCTGGCCTTGACGCTGGCGCTCAGCGCGTCCGCGACGGCGGTCGAGGCGCAGAGCCAGCTCAGGACGCGTCGGCCCATCGCCGTCGCCTCCGCCTTTGAGGTGAGCGCCAGCCCAGCGGGCAATTATCTTGCGGCCCTGATCGCGGGCGCCGATCGCGACACGCTGGCCGCCTCGACCTTTTTCCGCGAGGCCCTGCGGTTCGACCCGCGCAACCGCGAATTGATGGAGCGCGCCTTCATCGCCTCGCTCTCCAATGGCAACATGCGCGAATCCTACGGCCTCGCCGAGCGGATCCTGCGCGGCGACCAGAAGAACGGCCTCGCCCATCTCGTGCTCGCCGCGCGCGCGATCCAGAACAAGCAATGGGCCACAGCCCGTGAATCGCTCAACAAGTCCGGCGGCGGACGCCAGCGCGACATCACGGCCATCCTGCTAAGCGCATGGGCCTATGCGGGCCAGGGGGACGCCAAGCGGGCCATGGAGATGCTGGACCGCATCAAGGACGACCGCTTCGCCGGTTTCCGCGACTATCACGCAGGCCTCATCCTCGACCTCCTCGGCAATGTGGGCGAGGCCACGAAGCGCCTGAAGTCCTCCTATGAGGGTGAGAAGACGAGCCTGCGCGTCGTCGACGCCTATGGCCGCTTCCTGGCGCGCCGGGGCGACCCCGAGCAGGCGAAACAGGTCTATCAGGCCTTCGACCGCCTGCTTCCGCGCCACCCCATCATCCGCGCGGCCCTCGCCGCGCTCGACGCCAACAAGCCGCTGGAGCCTCTGGTGCGCAGCGCGGCCGCAGGGGCGGCGGAAGTCTTCTATGGCCTTGGCGCCGTGGGCGGCCAGCAGAACGACTCGCTGGCGGCGATGATCTATCTGCGCATGTCGCTGCATCTTGAAGGCGAAAATGGCCTCGCCATCGTCACGCTGGCGGATATTTTCGAGCGGCTGAAGCAATATGAGCGCGCCCTCGACCTCTATGAATCGGTCCCCGAGACGTCGCCCCTGCGGGCTAATGCGCAGGTTCAGTCCGGGCTGATCCTGGAGGCCATGGGCCGTTCGGACGACGCCCTGCAGCAGCTCAAGACCATCGTCGCCGATCAGCCCGGCGACATCGAGGCCCTGACGGCGCTGGGCAACCTGCAGCGTTCGCGCAAGGACTATGCCGAATCCGCCGCCACCTATTCGCGCGTGATCGACCAGTTGAAGACGCCCGCGCGCGGCGACTGGACGCTGTTTTATTTCCGCGGCATCGCCCATGAACGCTCAAAGCAATGGCCGCTCGCGGAGGCGGATTTCAAGAAGGCGCTGGAGCTCTTCCCCGACCAGCCGCTTGTGTTGAACTATCTCGGCTATTCCTGGGTCGACCAGAATGTGAACCTTGAGGAAGGCCTGCGCCTGCTGCGCCGCGCCGTCCAACTGCGTCCTGACGACGGCTACATCATCGACAGCCTGGGCTGGGCCCATTACCGCATGGGCCGCTATGAGGAGGCCCTGCGCGAACTCGAACGCGCCATCGAACTGAAGCCCGGCGACCCCGTCATCAACGATCATCTGGGCGATGTCTACTGGCGCGTCGGACGCAAGCTCGAAGCCTATTTCCAGTGGAACCACGCCCGCGACCTCAAGCCCGAGCCGGAAGATCTCGAGCGCATCCTCAAGAAGATCGAAAAGGGCCTCGAGGATGAGCCAAGGCCCACGTCCGCCGAGGCGGAGCCCCAGAAGAACGGCGGCTGACCCCGCCATGTTGATCGAGCGGGCGCGCGCCAAGATCAACCTCACACTGCACATCGAGCGGCGCAGGCCCGATGGCTTCCATGACCTTGAAAGCCTCGTGTGTTTTGCTGGCGCGGCGGATGCGCTGCGCCTGACGCCGGGCCCGACGCTCGGCTTCGCCATCGAGGGCCCGACCGCCCTGGCTGCAGGCGATGGCGACGACAATCTCGTGCTGCGCGCCGCCCGCAACCTCTGCGCCCTCGCGCCGGGCCTCACCACGGGCGCCTTTCATCTCCAGAAGCTTCTGCCCGTCGCGGCGGGCGTCGGCGGCGGCTCTGCGGATGCGGCGGCGGCACTGCGCCTGCTCGCGCGCGCCAACGGCTTCCCGCCTGATGATCCCCGCGTGATGGAGGCCGCGCGCGTGACGGGCTCCGACGTTCCGGTCTGCCTTGGGTCACGCGCGCGCATGATGCGCGGCGTCGGCGCGGATCTCGGGCCTGCGCTCGACCTGCCGCCGCTCTTTGCGGTGCTGGTCAATCCCGGCACGCCCGTGGAGACGAAAAGCGTTTTCGCGCGCATCGGTTTGGCGCCGGGCGAAGCCCTTGGCTTGGGCGGCCATCCGCCCATCGCTGATGGCGCGTCCTTGGATCAGTTGCTGGGCCTGCTGCGCCGGGGCCGCAACGACATGGAGGACGCCGCCAGCGTCGTCGCCCCCGTCATCGGCTCGGTGATCGCCGTTCTCTCGGCGGCGCGCGGCTGCAAGCTCGCGCGCATGTCAGGCTCGGGCGCGACCTGCTTCGCCCTCTTCGACAACCGCCATGCCGCGATGAAGGCGGCGAGGGTCATCCGCCGCGATCATCCGCACTGGTGGGTCGCCGCGACGGTGCTGCGGTGAGCTTTGGAGCCCCGCCACCTTGATTTTTGTACAACTTTGTTGTATGAAAAATTCGTGACCCTTGCTTGGTAAACGCGCCCCCGGGCGCTATCCGAAAGGATTAGCCAAGAGTGCGGGTCACATTTTTTTAATAAAAATAGTCTTCTTCGGATTTTAGAAGGTCGATTTCCGTGAATATTTTATCACTGATCAAATCATACGATCTTGCATCACCGATCTCCCACTTTCGTTGGATCGCCCATGCACAATAGTCGGCGGCCCATAGCAATGGGTCTTTGGAAGAATCGATGAAAGAGACTTCCCATTTATCTCTCTCCACAGTCTGTTGGATGGTGTTGTTCACCGCAAGTTTAAATGAGGCCTTTGTTTTCTTCGAGCCGATGGAAGCCGCAGTTATAAGCAGCTTGTCGCAATCCGCCATCAGGTTTCCAGCGATGTTAGCGAAATGAAACCGCCATATATATCGGTAAAAACTGGCCTCATCTAATCTGATTTGTGGGCTTGCTTTCGCCTTCTCCAGGATGGTGACATCCACCCTGAAGTCATGAGACGCCAGAAGTGTGAACACCTTGTTCCTTGTCTCTTGCAGATCAGAAGTGGCGTGAAGTTTGTCTCTGTCAGTCTGACCCGACAAAACCAGCTCGCGGCGGACCTGAAGCAGATCGTGAGACAGGGCGCAATCATCGGTCGCGAAGGTGCAAAGCATGAAGTATTTGCTGGCGCCGTTCTGGCGCTTGAACGTGAAGTCGCCAGCTTCGTCGGCGAACAAAAATTTGTTTGGCATGGAAACGGCGGCTCGTGATCCGTCAGGGTTCACAGCCTAGCTTGGCGACTTTATCTTTGCAATAATTTGGGCGAGGCAAGCGAAAGAGGGCGCCGATGGAGCGCCCCCAGACGCAGCCTGAAAAGCCTCAGCCCTGCCCGAAGACGCGGGCGAAGATCGTGTCGACGTGTTTCAGGTGATAGCCGAGGTCGAAGAGCTCTTCGAGTTCGGCGTCGCTGAGGCGGGCCTTCACATCCTTGTCGGCCTTCAGCAGCGTCAGGAAGTCGCCCTCGCCGCGCCAGACCGGCATGGCGTTGCGCTGGACGTAGCTATAGGAATCCTCGCGGCTCACGCCCTTCTGCGTCAGCGCCAGCAGAACGCGCTGGGAATGGATGAGCCCGCCGAGCCGATCGAGGTTCTTCTGCATATTCTCAGGATAGACGATCAGCTTGTCGATGACGCCGGTGAGGCGCGCCAGCGCGAAGTCGAGCGTCACGGTGGCGTCGGGGCCGATCATGCGCTCGACGCTGGAGTGGGAGATGTCGCGCTCATGCCACAGCGCCACATTCTCCATGGCGGGCGTCACCATGCCGCGCACGAGGCGCGCGAGGCCCGTGAGGTTTTCCGTCAGCACGGGGTTGCGCTTATGGGGCATGGCGGAGGAGCCCTTCTGCCCCTCGGAGAAGAATTCTTCGGCCTCCAGAACTTCGGTGCGCTGCATGTGGCGGATTTCGACGGCGAGGCGCTCGATGGACGAGGCCACGACGCCCAGCGTCGCGAAGAAAGCGGCATGGCGGTCGCGCGGAATGACCTGCGTCGAGACGGGCTCGACGGCGAGGCCCAGCGCCTTGGCGACATGCTCCTCCACGCGCGGGTCGATGTTGGCGAAGGTGCCGACCGCGCCCGAGATGGCGCAGGTGGCGATCTCCTTGCGCGCCTGCACGAGGCGCTCGCGGCAGCGGGTGAACTCCGCATAGGCCTGCGCCAGCTTCAGCCCGAAGGTGACGGGCTCGGCATGGATGCCATGGGAGCGGCCGATGACCGGCGTCATCTTGTGTTCGAAGGCGCGGCGCTTGATGGCGGCCAGCAGCGCGTCCACATCGGCGATGAGCAGGTCGGAGGCGCGGGCGAGCTGCACCGCGAGGCAGGTGTCGAGCACGTCCGAAGAGGTCATGCCCTGATGCACGAAACGCGAGTCCGGGCCGATGAATTCCGCCAGATGGGTCAGGAAGGCGATGACGTCATGCTTCGTCACCCGCTCGATCTCGTCGATGCGGGCGACGTCGAAGGTGACGTTCCCCGCCTTCTCCCAGATCGCCTTCGCGCTCTCCTTGGGGATGACGCCGATCTCCGCCAGCGCGTCGCAGGCATGGGCCTCGATCTCGAACCAGATGCGGAAACGGGTCTGGGAGTCCCAGATGGCGACCATCTCGGGGCGGGAATAGCGGGAGATCATGGGGCAAGCTCGCTGGTTGTGCGGGCTCGCCATAGCATGGGGAGCGCGGGGGGCAAACCCCGGCGGGGATCAGTCCTCCAGCAAGTGGCCGACGCCCGCCTCTTTCGCCCAGAACTCCCAGCCCCGCAGCAGGGCTGGCGATTCGGTGTCGAGCTTGAGCCGCGCCTCCACTTCGCCGCGCGACAGCGAGACGAATTCACCCATGCGCATGGCGTTCATCATGACGCGGGCGTTGCGGGGGATGAATACGGAGAGGCGCACGAGGTCGTTGATCGAGCGGCCGACGCAGACGAAGCCATGGCCGCGCATGAGTGCGAGGCGGTTGCAGTCAAGGCAGCCCGCGAGATCGCGGCCCTGGGCCATGTTGGTCACGAGCAGGGTCGTCTCGTCGCCGAATTTGTCGGCGATGTCCCAGACCGGCGCCTCAAGGCCCATGTCGCCGACATTGTGGATGACGGGGCGCATGCGCACTTTCTTGGAGATGGTGAAGGGCAGCACATCCTCGGCGTGGGAATGGAGCACCGCCTTCACATCGGGCCGGCGCTCATAGGCGGCGCCGTGAATGAAGCGTTCGAGGTAGAGCGGGCGTTTTTCGTTGGGGTCCACCGGCGTTCCATCGAGATGGAACTCGATGATGTCCTCCTCCTCCACGATGGCGGGGCTGAGCGAACGGGCCAACAGATATTTGTTGGGATCATGGGGATGGCGGATGCTCACATGGCCATAGGCGTCGAGCACATCGTTTCTGGCCAAAATGCGGTTGGCGATCACGACATCGCGCTTGACCCGCTTGAGAGCATCCATGGCGTTCCATCCCTGTCTGATTTGCGTCGCGGGGATGATAGGGCCTGGCTGGAGGAGCGCAAGAAAAAGGCGGCGCCCCGAAGGATGCGCCGCCCTGTTTCGCTCACCAGCGGCCGCGGCCGTAGTGGCGGTGGTGATGGTGGCGGCGCGGGTAGTTCGGAACCCAGAAGCACCTGTAGGGGTCGCAGGCCCAGCGGACGGTCTCGACGTTCAGACCGGCGAGCGCGGGGGCGGCGTCCCTGGGCATGGCGGAAGCGGCGGGCGCGGTCAAAGCGAGGGCGCCAAGGGCGAGGGTGGCGGCGACAGCGGATTTCAGTGCGATGGTCATCCCGGTATCCTCCGTTCAGGATGAAGCCTTTCTAGCGCAGCCCGGCTGAGGCGAGGCTGAACGGCCAGTTCATCTTCCGTTCAGGCGACAGCCTAGACCGTCTCGCCGCGCGCCGCCAGACCCGCCGCGCGGATGGCCGCCACATTGGCGCCATAGGCGCCTTTGCCGCCCTTGAAGGCCGCCGAGCCCGCCACGAGCCAGTTGGCCCCGGCGGCGACGACCTCGCCCGCATTCTCCGCGGTGACGCCGCCATCGACCTCGAGGTCGATCTCGCGGCCCCGGATCATGTTCGCGACATTGCGGATCCTGGGGAGGGTGGAGCGGATGAAGCTCTGGCCGCCGAAGCCCGGATTGACCGACATGAGCAGCACAAGGTCCACCATGTCGAGCACCGGCTCCAGCACGCTCTCGGGGGTGCCGGGATTGATGACGACGCCTGCCTTCTTGCCGAGCGCCCGCACGGCCTGAAGCGAGCGATGCAGATGCGGACCCGCCTCCGCATGGACGGTGATGATGTCCGCCCCCGCCCTGGCGAAGGCCTCCAGATAGAGGTCCACGGGGGAGATCATCAGATGCACGTCGAAGGGCGCGTCGGTGACATGGCGGATCGACTGCATGACCATGGGGCCGAAGGAGATGTTGGGCACGAAATGCCCGTCCATGATGTCCACATGCACCACATCGGCGCCCGCATTCATCATGTCGCGCACCTCATCGCCAAGGCGGGAGAAGTCGGCGGATAGGATGGAGGGGCAGATCTTGAGGGGGCGCATGGGCTGAGGTCCGTGGCTGGTTTCGCCGGGCGGTAGCATCTGGGGGCGGGGGAGTCCATGGGCCCGAAACCGCCGCGGCGCTGGCAGGCCGAGCCGTGGCGGGTTAAGGTCCGGCTTCATGACGCAGTTTGACCAACCCACATCGCGCGCCTTCGCGCCGAATGGACCCTTGATCTGGGGCCTTACGGCCACGCAGATCATGGGATGGGGCAATCTCTACCACTGTTTTCCGCTCTACATGCAGCAGATGCAGGCGGAGTTCGGCTGGTCCATGACCGAGTCGAACATTTCGCTCACCATCGGCCTCGTGGTCGCCGACCTCATCGCCATACCCGTGGGCCATTGGGTGGACCGCAGGGGCGGCCACCTCATCATGACCTTCGGCGCCGCGCTCGGCGCTGTGCTGCTGGTGTGCTGGTCGCAGGTGCAGACCCTCATGGGCCTCTATGTCATCTGGGCCTGCCTTGGCGTGGCGCAGGGCTGCTCGCTGGGGCTTGTGCCAGCCTCCGTGGTGACAGCCAATGTGCGCGATTTCCGGCGCGGCCTCGCCTATGTCTCCTTCTTCTCCTCGCTCGCCTCCACCATAGCGATTCCCCTCGTGAGCATGCTCATCACGGCGATCGGCTGGCGCCATTCGCTGATGGTGCAGGCTGGCGTGCAGCTTCTGGGGCCGGTCTGCGTCAACGCCGTCATCCTGCGGGGCACGCGGGGCAGCCGCTCAAGCGAGCGAGGCAAGCCCGCCGCCGAGCGCGAGCCCTCGCCCGTGCCGCGCATCCTGCGCATGTCCGCCTTCTGGTTTCTGGCGCTGGCCTGCAGCATCCACTGGTTCATCTCCATGGGCCTGTCCATGCACATCCTGCCCCTGATGCAGGAGCGCGGCCTGAGCCTGCAGACGGCGGTGACCATGATGATGATCAACGGCCCGGCGGCGGTCGCGGGGCGGTTGATGATGTTCTACCTCGTGCCCGGCAGTTCGGGCATTCTGACCGGGCGCTTCATGTTCCCGATGTTCGCGGCAGGCACGCTGCTGCTGGCGCTGGCGTCGGATTTCATCAGTTTCGTCGCCTATGCCGTGACCTTCGGCATGTCGGCGGGGGTCTTGATGATCGTGCGCCAGACCAGCGTCGCCGAGATTTTCGGGACGCGCGGCTATGGGGCGATCTCGGGGGCGCTGGCCACCGTCTCCATCGTGCCGCGCACCACAGGCGCTCTGGCCGTCGCCGTCATGCACGACTGGTTCGGCAGCTATGGTCCGGTGGTCTGGATCCTGTTCGGCCTGACGGTGGTGGGCACGGCGGCCTTCTATCTGGCGGCGGCGGCGCGGCCGGGGGATTAGGCTCAGACTGGAAAGGAGAGAGAAATGAGCAACTTCGCCCTTCGCCTTCCCGATCACATCATGGAGCAGGCGAAAGAAGCCTCAGCTGAAGACAAGATTTCGATCAACCAGATGCTCGCGACCCTCATCGCCGAAGGGCTTGGCCATCGGCGTGGCGTCAGAATGATGAGGGAGCGCGCGGCCCGGGCCAATGTCGATGCCGCCCTCGCGATCCTCGACGCGCTTCCCGCCGACCTTCCCCCCGACGCAGGCGACGAGCTTCGCAAATGAAAAGAGGCGGCCCGGAGCCGCCTCGATGAAATGCGTTCAGCCGGGCTCGCCCGGCCTTGCGCCTCAGATCTTGCCGTGGGTGCCGTCGCAGAGGGGGCGGTTCACCGATTCCTTGCAGCCGCAGAAATAGACCTTGCCGTCCTTCGGCGCGGTGAAGCGGGTGGGGGTGATGGTGCTGCCGGCCTTATGGGCGCCGTCGCAGAAGGGCTGCTTCTGGGACAGGCCGCAGGCGCACCAGGTGTAGTTCTTGCCGGCTTCGACATCGACGGCGTAGGGGGCCTTCTGGGCGGCGACGGGGTGGGTGAGCTTTTCGGACATCGTTCCTCCTTTGGGAGCCTGCTCGGGAGCCTGCTGATTTGGCCGGCTTGCTGCCTATTGTTCTGGCTGCGCCGGATTTGTCCAGCCAGAACCTTTTCCAGAACCTTTTCCGGGACCCTCAGGCCGCGCCGCCAGCCTCCGTCTTCAGCCAGGCGGCGCCGCAGGCTTTGGCGAGTTCGCGCACCCGCAGAATATAGCTCTGCCGTTCCGTGACCGATATCACCCCGCGCGCATCCAGCAGATTGAAGCGGTGCGACGCTTTGATGCACTGGTCATAGGCGGGCAGGACCATCTCGTGGCGCTCGCCCTTGTCGCCCTTCTCCAACAGCGCCCGGCACTCGGCCTCCGCCTCTTTGAACTGGCGGAACAGGGCGTCGGTGTCGGCATGTTCGAAATTGTGGCGGGAATATTCCTTCTCCGCCTGCAGGAAGACATCGCCATAGGAGATGCGGTCATCCCCCTCAAGGCCGTTGAAGTTGAGGTCATAGACGTTCTCGACGCCCTGCACATACATGGCGAGGCGCTCCAGCCCATAGGTGAGCTCGCCCGAGACAGGCGCGCATTCGATGCCCGCCACCTGCTGGAAATAGGTGAACTGGCTGACCTCCATGCCGTCGCACCAGCATTCCCAGCCAAGGCCCCAGGCGCCGAGCGTGGGGCTCTCCCAGTCGTCCTCGACGAACCGGATGTCATGCAGGGCGGCGTCGACGCCGATGGCGGCGAGGGAGCGCAGGTAGAGATCCTGCAGGTCGGGCGGCGAGGGCTTCAGGATCACCTGAAACTGGTAATAATGCTGCAGGCGGTTGGGGTTTTCGCCATAGCGCCCGTCCTTGGGGCGGCGCGAGGGCTGCACATAGGCCGCCTTCCAGGGCTTCGACCCCAGCGAGCGCAGGGTGGTGGCGGGATGGAAGGTGCCCGCGCCCACCTCCATGTCATAGGGCTGGAGGATGACGCAGCCCTGCTCCGCCCAGAAGCGCTGGAGCGTGAGGATCAGGCCCTGAAACGACCTTGCGGGATCAAGCGATGGCGACATGGACGAGCCCTTTTGCATGGCGCGCAACCTATTGGCGCGGGCGGCGCCGGTCAACGGGCAAGGGGCGAGGGGCGAGGGGCGAGGGGCGAGGGGCGAGGGGCGAGCGGGCGGGAGCCGAAAGATGAACGCCAGATGAACAGCCCGCTCACGCCGGGTTCAGGAGCGCAGGCGCAACTTTATGAAGCGTCTGGGGAATCCCATTCCCCCGAAGCGTTCCTCCCGCCCTTGCCGGCCCTTTCAGGGCCGGTTTTTTTGGGTCCGCGCCACGCCGCCGCCAAGGCTCGATCACATTTCAGCGCGTTGGCCTTTGCTCTCTTTCCTGCGGCTGTGTCATAGGACATGGTCTGCCCCCGAAATCACGAAGGAGACTTTCCTTGAAGACCCTGTCGACCACCTTCGCCCTCACGGTTGCGCTGGCCAGCCCTGCCGCAGCCCAGGCGCCAGCTGACTTCTTCAAGGGAAAGACCCTGACCATCTATGTCGGCCTCTCCGCAGGCGGCGGCTATGACATGAACGCCCGGCTCCTCAGCCGCCATATCGGCAAATATATCCCCGGCAATCCCCTGGTGGTGGTCCGCAACATGCCCGGCGCCGGCGGCCTCGTGATGACCAATCAGGTGGCGAACGTCGCCCCGCGCGATGGCCTTCATCTGGGCGCGCCCCAGCGCGGCGTGCCCTTCGAGCCCCTGCTCGGGCAGGACGTGAAGGCGAAGTTCGATCCGCGCACCCTCAACTGGATCGGCAGCGTCAACTCCGACACCAGCCTCGCCATCGTCCACAAGCGCACGGGCATCAAGAGCTGGAAAGACCTGCGCAACCGCGACACGATCGTGGCCGGCACAGGGGTCGGGACCGAAAGCGTCGTCGTGCCCTATGTCCTGCGCAATCTCATGGGCCTGAAGTTCAAGGTCATCGCGGGCTTCCCCGGCGGCAGCGAGATGAACCTCGCTCTGGCGCGCGGCGAAGTCGACGGCCGCGGCACGGTTTCCTGGACCAGCCTGAAGCCCAATTACAAGGAATGGATCGAGAGCGGCGATTACGTGATGCTGTTCCAGATGGGCCTGCGCAAGCACAAGGATCTGCCTGACGTCCCGCTCGCCATCGATCTCGCCGAGACCGAGGACCTGAAGCGCCTCCTGAAGATTCAGTTCACGGCTTTCGAACTGGGGCGTCCGATCTTCGCCGCCGAGGGCGTGCCCGCCGACCGCATCGCCGTCCTGCGCAAGGCCTTCGACGAATCCATGAAGGACAAGGATCTTCAGCTGGAGGCCGAAAAGAGCGATCAGGAGGTCAACCCCATGACCGGGCAGGAGATGCAGGAGATCTTCAAGGAGATCTACGAGACCCCCAAGGCGCTGATCGCCCGCCTCGCCGCCGCCTCGGTCGAAAAGGCCGACCTGAAAGTGCTCGAGGGCGCAAAGAGCGGGGGAGACTGAGCCTCGCTCGGCGCCCCCTGCCCCATCACAAGGCCTGCTGGAACCGCACCGCCTCGCCGGTCGAGGGCGTCACAAGGTCGCCCTCCCACATGACGCGGCGGCCGCGCACGAAGGTTCCCACCGGCCAGCCCGTGACGGTCTTGCCGTCATAGGGCGTCCAGCCGCAACGCGAGGCGATCCAGGCGTCCCGGATCGTTTCGCGGCGCTTCATGTCCACGACCGTCAGATCCGCATCATAGCCCACGGCCACCCGGCCCTTGCTGGCGATGCCGAAGAGACGCGCGGGGCCTGCGCTGGTGAGATCGACGAAACGCTCCAGCGTCAGGCGGCCCGCGTTCACATGGTCGAGCATCACCGGCACGAGGGTCTGCACGCCCGTCATGCCTGAGGGGCTGTCGGGATAGGCCTTGGCCTTCTCCTCCAGCGTGTGAGGCGCGTGGTCCGAGCCCAGAATGTCCGCGATCCCCTGCGCGAGGCCCCACCAGATGTGGTCGCGATGGCGCGCCTCGCGCACGGGCGGGTTCATCTGCAGCTTCGTGCCCAGCGTCGCATAGAGGCTGGCGTCGAGGGTGAGATGGTGCGGCGTGATCTCCACGCTCGCCACATCCTTGTGGTCTTTCAGAAAGTCGATCTCCTCGCCGGTCGAGACATGCAGCACATGGATCAGCGCGCCCTTTTCGCGGGCGATCTTCACGAGGCGCCGCGTGCAGCCAAGCGCCGTCTCCACATCGCGCCAGACCGGATGGGAGTTCGGGTCGCCCTTCACGCGGATGGGCTTGCGCTCGTTCAGCCGATATTCGTCCTCCGCATGGAAGGCGGCGCGGCGGCGGGTCTGCGACAGGATCGCCGCGACGCCCGGATCGTCCTCCACCAGAAGCGAGCCCGTGGACGAGCCCATGAAGACCTTGATGCCCGCCGCGCCCGGCAGGCGCTCAAGTTCAGGCACATCCTTCGCGTTCTCATGGGTGCCGCCGACCCAGAAGGCGAAATCGCAGTGCATGCGGTGCAGCCCGCGTGAAACCTTGTCGGCGAGGGCCTCGGCGGTGGTGGTGAGGGGATTGGTGTTCGGCATTTCGAACACCGCCGTCACCCCGCCCAGAACCGCCGCGCGCGAGCCGCTTTCGAGGTCTTCCTTGTGGGTGAGGCCCGGCTCGCGGAAATGGACCTGCGTGTCGATGACGCCGGGCAGGATATGAAGGCCCGTGCAGTCGATGCGCTCCCCCGCCGAGGCCTGCGAGAGGTCGCCGATGGCCGCGATGCGTCCGCCGGACAGGCCCACGTCGCGCTTGCCCTCGCCATCGTGATTGACGAGCGTTCCGTGTTCGAGAATGACGTCATATGTTTGTGACATGGGGCGGCTCGCCTTTGCGCTTGTCAGGGTCTCAGAGCGGCTTACTTAGTGCGAGGGGCCGAAGCAAGGCCGCAACGGGGGTGATTCTCGACCATGCCATCAACCTTTCTGGAGGACCGGGGCCTCGTGCGCGTCAGCGGAAGCGAGGCGCGCGGCTTCCTGCAGGGGCTGTTCACCTGCAATCTGGAGCGGGTGGCGCCCGGCGCGCCCGGCTTCGGGGCGCTTTTGACCCCGCAGGGCAAGATCCTCGTGGATTTCATCATCTCGCAGGAGGGCGAGGCCTTCTGGCTTGACGCCCCCCTGACTCTCGCCGCCGATCTCCTGAAGCGGCTGCGGCTCTATCGCCTGCGCGCGCAGATCGACCTCACAGACATGAGCGAAGCCATGGGCGTCGCCGCTGTCTGGGGCGAGGCGGCGCCCCCCGGCGCGGAGCCCGATCCCCGCCAGCCCGGCCTCGGCGCCCGGCTCATCGGGGAGCGCGCCGCGCTGGCCGCCCTGCCTGACCAGCGCGCCGCCTATGAGGCCCTGCGCATCGCCTGCGCAGTAGCGAAGGGCGGCGTCGACTTCGCCTACGGCGACACGTTCCCCCACGAGGCCAATATGGACCTCGTCGGCGGGGTTGATTTCAAGAAGGGCTGCTATGTCGGTCAGGAGGTGGTCTCGCGCGTCCACCACCGCAACGCGGCCCGTCGGCGCATCCTGCCGGTGAAATTCGACGCCCCTGCCCCCGCGCCCGGAACCCCCGTGCTGGCGGGCGAGATCGAGATCGGGACGCTGGGCTCGAGCGTCGCAGGCCATGGGCTCGCCTCGATCCGCACCGACAAGGCGCAGGACGCCGCCGCCGCAGGGACGCCGCTCACCGCAGGCGGCGTCGCCGTGACCCTTGGCCCGCTTCCCTCAGGCGCGCAGCAAGGCTAAATCTGGGGGCATGAGCGATCCGCGCACCCTTCGCCTGCCCATCCTCCACGACGACGGCCGCCACCGCTGCGCCTGGCCCTTCGTCGATCCGATCTATGTCGCCTATCACGACAGCGAATGGGGCGTGCCGGAGACCGATTCCCGCGCCCTCTTCGAAAAGCTGATCCTCGACGGCTTTCAGGCCGGGCTTTCGTGGATCACCATTCTGCGCAAGCGCGAGGCCTTCCGCAGCGCCTTCGATGATTTCGACCCCCACAAGATCGCCCGGTACGACCAGCGCAAGGTGGCGAAGCTGATGGCGGACGCGGGCATCGTGCGCAACCGCGCCAAGATCGAGGGCGCAGTCACCTCCGCGCGGGCCTGGCTCGCCATTCAGGAAGGCGAGGGCTTCTCGCATTTCCTGTGGCGCTATGTGGATGGCCGCCCCCTGCAGAACAAATTGCGGCACATGGGCGAAATGCCCGCCCAGACCGAACTCTCCGCCCGCGTGTCGAAAGACCTGAAGAAAGCGGGGTTCAATTTCTGCGGCCCGACCATCGTCTACGCCTTCATGCAGGCGACTGGCTTTGTGAACGATCATCTCACGGGCTGCTGGCGCCATGAGGCCTGCGCGGCCATGGCCGACGACATGCCGAAGCTCACATGAAAGACCCGACCTGATGGCCCGCTCCCCCACCCCGCCGCGCGCCTGGCAGCGCATGCTCTCCGGCCGCCGCCTGAACCTGCTCGACCCCTCGCCGCTCGACATCGAGATCGAGGACATCGCCCACGGCCTCGCCCGCGTCGCGCGCTGGAACGGCCAGACCCATGGGCCGCATATCTTCTCGGTGGCGCAGCACTCCGTTCTGGTGGAGCGGCTCTTCGCGCGGGCCGGGGAAAGCGCGGCGCGCTGGCGGCTCATGGCGCTTTTGCATGACGCGCCCGAATATGTGATCGGCGACATCATCTCCCCCTTCAAGGCCGCCGTGGGCGACGCCTACAAGAATGTCGAGGAGCGGATTTTGGGGGCCATCCATCTGCGCTTCTCCCTGCCGGTGGCCATGCCCGCCGCGCTGGTGAAGCGCATCAAGCTCGCCGACCGCACCGCCGCCTTCATAGAGGCGACACATCTGGCTGGTTTTTCCGTCAAGGAAGCCGAATCGATCTTCGGGGCCTTTGACGTCAACATGCGGCATTACGAGCCGCTGCTGGCGCCCATGCCCGCGCAGGAGGCCGAAGCGCGCTTTCTGGACGCCTTCCGCGGCCTTGAAGATGAAATCTCGGGCGTCGTCGAAGCCTGACAAGATAAGGGACCGCCATGCCGCGCATCCACGTCTGCGCCCTCCATATGATCGGCGCCACCGCGCAAGCCGTGGGCGCGCGCTCCATGGTGACCCTCATCAATCCCGATTATCCCGTGGAGCGCCCTGCGGTCATCGCCGCGCACAGGCATCACCGCGTGGATGTCTCGGACATCGTCGAGCCGCAGGAGGGCCATGTGGCGCCCGGCGCCCATCATGTGGAGCGGTTTCTCGACTTCGTGCGGGACTGGGACCGGCGCGAGCCCATGCTGATCCACTGCTATGCCGGCGTCAGCCGCTCCACCGCCGCCGCCTATGTCGCCGCCTGCGCGCTGGCGCCGGAGCGCGACGAGGGCGAGACCGCGCGGCTGCTGCGCCGCCTCTCGCCCACCGCCACGCCGAACCTCCTGCTGGTGCGCCATGCCGATGCGATTCTGGGCCGGGACCAGCGCATGGTGCGGGCCATCGAGGCCATCGGCCGCGGGGAGGAATGCGCGGAGGGCGTGCCCTTCGCGCTGGAGATCGGGTGAGCGGGAGGGGACGCCAGATTCCTCACATCTGCTCGTAGATCAGCTTGCCGTCGGCGGCCTTCTTCCAGACATAGACCACATAGTCCGCATCGGTGCGGTCGCCCTTGGCGTTGTAGGACAGGGGGCCGATCACCGTGTCGAAGCTGGCGCCGGAGTGCAGGACTTCCGCGACCTTCTTGGGATCTAGAGACTTGGCCTTTTCGGCGGCCTGCTTGATGAGCTGCACCGCCGCATAGCTGTAGAGTGTGTAGCTCTCGGGATTGATCTTCTTGGCTTCGAAAGCCTTGACCACGGCGGCCGCCTGCGGGCGCTTGGTCGGATCAGGGCCGAAGGTCATGAGCGAGCCTTCCACGCCCGGTCCGCCCACGGAGGCGAATTCGGCTGCTGCGATTCCATCGCCGCCCATCATCACGGCCTGCACGCCCTGCTCGCGCATCTGGCGCACGATGAGCCCGCCCTCGGTGTAGAGGCCGCCGAAATAGACGAGGTCGGCGCCGGACTGCTTGATCTTCGAGACGACGGCCGCATAGTCCTTCTCGCCGGTGTTGACCCCCTCGTAGAGCACCTCGGTCATGCCCTTGGCGTTCATGCCCTTCTTGGTCTCGTCGGCGAGGCCCTTTCCATAGGTCGTCTTGTCATGGACGATGGCGACCTTCTTGCCCGCCATTTTCGTCACGATGAAATCGGCGGCCACCTCGCCCTGCTGATCGTCGCGCCCGCAGGTGCGGAAGACGTTCCACAACTTGCGCTCGGTGAAGGTGGGGTTGGTGGAGGCCGGCGTGATCTGCAGCACGCCGTTTTCGTTATAGACCTCGGACGAAGGGATCGAGACGCCCGAGTTGAAATTGCCGACCACGAACTTCACCCCGTCGCCCACGAATTTATTGGCGATGGAGACGCCCTGCTTGGGGTCCGACACATCGTCGCCCACGAGGATCGACAGCTTCTGCCCGAGGATGCCGCCGGCGGCGTTGATGTCCTCGATGGCCTGATCGACGCCGTTCTTCATCTGGGCGCCCGTGGCGGCGCTGGGGCCTGTGATGGGGCCGGCCATGCCGAGCTTCACTTGCGCCTGCGCGACGCCGGACAGACCAAGGCCAGCCGCGATGACAAGGCCTGACAACCAGAGCTTGCTCATTCCAATCTCCATCAAAAACGCGAATCCCCCTTCGCTTGGGGCGAATCATGCGCGGTTTCGGGCGCGGCGTGAAGGGGGGCCCGCGTTACAACTTTTCGGGATTTGCGCGCTGGTCCGCCAGAAAAGGATACTGGCGGCGCATCTGCCGGGCGCGGGTCACAGCGAAAGCGGCGGCGCCGATGGCCAGAAGCAGAGCGAATGAGACCCCCAGCAGGCCGAAACCCGTCAGCGCCTGCGCCCAGTCCCCCTTCGCGGCGCGGGCGATGATGCGCCCGGCCGGGATCACCGGCACATTGAACAAGGCCCAGCACAGGAAGGAGGTGAAGGCCGAGAGGAGCAGCATATAGCCGAAGAGGTTCCTGAGCGGGCGCCAGGCCAGCGCCAGCGCACGGCCCGCCGCCACGGCCCCCGCACCCCCAAGCAGGAAGGTGACCGCGAGCCAGATGGCGATGGAGGCCTCGAGGAAGTCAAGGGGATTGAAGGCCATCAATGCCCCCCTTCGAGATAGGCGGCGCGGATCTCGGGCCGCGCCAGCAATTCGCGCCCGCCGCCTGACATGGTGACGCTTCCGTTGACCAGCACATAGGCGCGGTCGGCGAGCTTCAGGGCGTGGAAGGCGTTCTGCTCCACAAGAAAGACCGTGAGGCCCTCGCGCTTGTTGAGGTCGCGGATCGTGTCGAAGATCAGCTTCACCACGAGCGGCGCGAGGCCGAGGGACGGCTCGTCGAGCAGGAGGAGGCGCGGGCGGCTCATGAGCGCGCGGGCGATGGCGAGCATCTGCTGTTCGCCGCCGGAGAGGGTGCCGCCGCTTTGCCGGATGCGCTCCTTCAGACGCGGGAAAATGGCGAAGACGCGTTCGAGGTCTTCATTGAAATGGACGCCGCCATTCACCGCCGCGCCCATCTGCAGATTTTCATAAACGCTCATGCGGGCGAAGATGCGCCGCCCCTCGGGCGACTGCGCGATCCCGGCGCGGGCGATGTCATGGGGCACCATGGCCGTGATGTCGCGGCCATCGAACAGGATGCGGCCAGCGCGGGCGCGGGGCGAGCCGAAAATGGTCATCATGAGCGTCGACTTGCCAGCGCCATTGGCGCCGATCAACGTGACGATCTCGCCCGCATGGACCGCAAGGTCGACGCCGCGAAGGGCGAGGATGTCGCCATAGGCGGCCTCGACGCCCTCGATGCTCAGCAGGGGCCCGCTCATGGCGCCTCTCCCGCCAGGCGCGCGATCTCGCTTTCGGCGGCGATCACCTCCGCCTCATCGTCAACGCCAAGATAGGCCGCGATGACCCGGGGGTCTTCGCGCACCTCCTGCGGCGCGCCATCGGCGATCTTGCGGCCATAGTCGAGCACCACGACATGATCGGAGACCTGCATGACCACGGACATGTCATGTTCGATCAGGAGGACCGACACACCATCGTGATCCCGGATGGAGCGCAGCAGCGCGGTGAGCTGCGCGGACTCGCGGGGGTTGAGGCCGGCGGCCGGTTCATCAAGGCACAGAAGCACCGGATCGACGCACATGGCGCGGGCGATCTCAAGCCGCCGCTGGTCGCCATAGGGCAGCGCGCCCGCAGGATCATCAGCGCGGCCGATGAGATTGATGCGCTCGAGCCAGCCCACCGCGCGCGCCACCGCCGCCGCCTCCGCGCGCTGGTGGCCCGGCGTGTTCAGCAGGCCGAAAAACGTCAGGCCCGATGCGCGCATCAGCGCGTTGTGCTGGGCGACGATGAGATTTTCGAGCACCGTCATGCCCGCAAAGAGGCGTATGTTCTGAAAGGTGCGGGCGACGCGGGCGCGGGCGGCGATCTCGTAGTCAGCCATGCGCTCCAGCAGGAAGAGATCACGGCCGCCCATGCTGGCGAAACGTCGCCCCGAACGGGTCAAGGCGTCGACATCGTGAGTGCTGGCGGCGTCTGCATGCGCCAGAGCGAGGCGGCCTTGCGTGGGCTTGTAGAAGCCGGTGATGCAGTTGAAGACCGTCGTCTTGCCAGCGCCATTGGGCCCGATGAGCGCAGTGATGTCGCCGCGCCCGACGCGCATGTGAAAATCGCTGACCGCCGTGAGGCCGCCAAAGCGCATGGTGAGGCCCTCGACGCTGAGGAGCGGGTCATCCAGCCAGCGGCTCATCCGTGCCCCTCCCGCACGAGGGAGCCCGCCACGGCGCGCTTGTGCTTCAGGAAGATCGAGGGGGCGCGCGTCGATATGAGGCCGCGCGGCTTCCAGATCATCATCACGACCATGGCGAGGCCGAAGATCAGCATGCGATATTGCGCGGGGTCGAAGCTCCCGCCGAAGATGTGCTTGAGGAAATCCAGCTCGCGCAGGATCTCCGTGCCGCCGATCATCGCGACCGCCGCCAGAGCCACGCCCACCTGCGAGCCCATGCCGCCGAGCACCACGATGGCGAGGATGGTCGCGCTTTCGATGAAGGTGAAGCTCTCGGGGCTGACGAAATTCTGCCGCACCGCGAAGAAGGCGCCGGCGAAACCGCCGAACATCGCGCCGAGCGCGAAGGCGGTCAGCTTGGTGTTCACGGTGTTGACGCCCAGCGAGCGACAGGCGATCTCATCCTCGCGCAGCGCCTCCCACGCACGGCCGATGGGCAGACGCCGCAGACGCAGCGTCACCGCATTGGTCAGCAGGGCGAGGCAGAGGATGAGGAAGTAGAGAAAGATCGTGCGGTGGATGGGCGTGAACTCAAGCCCGAAGAGAGCCGCGAATCCATCCTCATTGGCGGTGAAGGGCACGCCGAAAAAGGTCACGCGCGGGATGGACGAGATCCCGGCGTAGCCATTGGAGAAATCCGTCCAGTTGATGAGGACGATACGGATGATCTCGCCGAAGGCCATGGTGACGATGGCGAGATAATCCCCGCGCAGACGCAGCACGGGAAAGCCGAGGATCACGCCCCAGAAGGCGGCGAGAATCCCGGCCAGCGGCAGGCACAGCCAGAAGGAAATCCCGAAGGTCGTGGAGAGCAGCGCGTAGGAATAGGCGCCGACCGCATAAAAGGCGACATACCCCAGATCAAGCAGGCCCGCGAGGCCCACCACAATGTTCAGGCCCCAGCCGAGCATCACATAAATCAGGATCTGGACGCCGTAGTTGTTGATCCATTTCAAAGAGCCAGCAGGGCCGAGCAAGGTGAGCATGACGAAGGGAAACAGAAACAGCGCCAGAACGCCGCCGAGGGCGAAAAGGCGGCTGCGGTCGGACCCTTCGCTGCGCGCGGCCGGCGCAGGCGCCTGACGCAGGCGCGCATCCAGCGGGAAGGCCAGCGCCAGCAGAACAAGGCCCGCGCATGCGGTCAGCGCGCCAGCGGAAAAGGACGGCCCGAGCGCGAGGCTCCCCCCGTAGATCGCCACAAGCGCGCCGGGAATGGCCAGCGCCCGGGCGCGCCAATCCTGAATGAGCCCGGCGAGCAGGCGCGCGCAGAATATGGCCAGGACCGCCGCCAGCGACCAGGACCAGCGCGGCTCCACCACCAGGCGGTTCTGCATGTCCTGCTCGGTGCGGAACGCGAGAAGCGGAAAGGACAGGCCGAAGGTGACGAGCGCGGCGAAGCCAGCATCCCCGAGGGCGGTCTGAAGGCGTGAGCGCGGGGGGGCGGTCGGCGCAGCCATGGTCAGACCTTCTCCACTTCAGGCCGCCCGAGCAGGCCCGAGGGCATGAAGACCAGCGTGACCGCAAGCACGCTGAAAGCCGCGACATCCTTGTAGTCGGAGGAGAAATAGGCGGCCCAGAAGGTCTCGATGAGGCCGATCAAAAGGCCCCCGATCACCGCGCCCGGCAGCGAGCCGATGCCGCCGAGCACCGCTGCGGTGAAGGCTTTCACCCCCGGCGTGAAGCCATCGGAGAAATTCACCACGCCATAGTAGAGTATGTAGAGCGCGCCCGCGACGGCGGCCAGCGCGGCGCCGATGACGAAGGTGAGGGAGATCGTGCGGTCCACATCGACGCCCAGCAGCGCCGCCATCTTGCGATCCTGCGAACAGGCCCGCTGCGCGCGGCCCAGCGCCGTCTTCTGCACCAGAAACCAGAAGCCCAGAAGCAGCGCCGCCGTCACGGCCATGATGAGGATCTGCTTGTAGGAGAGGGTGACGCTGAGCGGCCCATCGGTCAGGCGGATCAGATCGGTGAACATGGGCGGCACGGTCTTGTTGCGCGGCCCCTGCGCCACCTGCACGAAATTTGACAGAAGGATCGACATGCCGATGGCGGAGATGAGCGGCGCCAGACGGAAGGAGCCGCGCAGCGGTCGATAGGCCACGCGCTCGATGGCCCAGCTCCAAAGGCCCGTGAAGGCCATGGCCGCCAGCAGCACGATGAGGAAGGCCAGCGGCGGATAGGCGAGCCCCACCAACTGCGTCAGGATCAGGAAGACCAGCAGGGCGATGAAGGCCGAAAGCATGAAGACGTCGCCATGGGCGAAATTGACCATGCCGATGATGCCAAAGACCATCGTATAGCCAATGGCGATCAACCCATAGATCGAGCCCAGCGTCAGCCCGTTGATGAGTTGCTGCAGGAAATTTTCCATGAAAGCGCAGGCGCTCCTGAATCGGCTGATCCGGCCAGTCCGAATCTCAGGATAGCAATTGTCCGGGCGAAGGGCGAATGGGGGGCGTCAGGCTGGCTGATCCTCGCGGACGGGCGGGGCCGGAGGGTAGGGATTTGACGAAGGCGCCGCCTCGTCATCGGTCGGTTCACGGCCCTTCGGGCCATAGGCTGTCATGACCAGCCCGGTCGAGCGGTCCTTCGCCTCAACAGTTATCTGGAGGTCGAGCGCGTAGGCGATTTCAGCAATGGTCCCCAGGGTCCAGTTGGGGGCGCCGCTGGAAAACCACCGCGAAACCTCGCCCTTGTTCTTGCCCAGCGCCTTGGCAAGATCGCTCAGGGGATATTTGCCGTGCTTACGCTTCTCGACGATAGCCGCCCAGAACAGGCTTGCGAATTGGGCGCGGAGCATCTCGCGGTCATAGGAGCGCACCTCTCGAGAGGCGGCTCTATTTGTTGAGTTGGAAGACATAGCTGCTTACTCCCGTCAGGTAGTCTGCATGGTCGCTTCCGCGATAAGGATCTTGCAAACCGAAGACGTCTCGCCACCGATGAATCATATCCCTCGCCGCTTCATCGAAACGGTTGTGAAGGTCGTGCCGGTCCCAGGCGCTTAACGCCACGAAGACGCCCGGCTGAACGAAACGGCCGAGGACACGCCAACCGGGGCGCGGCCTGCGTGGACAAAGGGCCCACACCTCATCGAAACCCTCCCATCGCTTCATGTCGGCGCCATCGTCCTGTCTTCCGAAACTGACGGTGATGAGATACCCGGCGCAAAATCTGCCGATCAATTTCTCGCATTCCCAGTCCGGAAACCTGCCCGGCGGCACGCCATTCAAAAGATCCACCAACTCCGGCCGGACAAAAAGCCGCCTCCGAGATTCCGAAATCAGCGGACGCACCGGCTCTCGCCGCACCAGCGCTCCGTCACGCAACGCACGTTCCAAGGATAGGAATGTTGTATTAAAAGTCAACCTTTTTCCAGCCCTTCTCTCTGGCCCGGCCCGAAGCACGGCGGAGCATGAAAGCTCAGGCTTGACAATAAATCCACCCCCGCCGCCCTTTCCCCGACTTGCGCCAAACCCGCTGGCGTTGCATCTAGGCTCAGGGGCGGCCGCATGGCGGCGGCGCACAGGGCTTTCGGCCAATCACGGGGACGACGCGCATGGCGATGACGATGAAGGGGGAGGTCACCCTCCCCGCCGACCGGCAGACGGTCTGGGAAAAGCTCAACGACACCGAGGTGCTCAAGGCCTGCATTCCCGGCTGCCAGACCCTCGACAAGACCGAGAACGGCCTCACCGCCGTTGTGAAGGTCAAAGTCGGCCCGGTTTCGGCGACCTTCAAGGGCAATGTGGAGCTGACCGATCTTGACCCGCCGAACGGCTACCGGATCTCCGGCTCGGGCGAAGGCGGCATCGCGGGCTTCGCCAAGGGCGGCGCCAATGTGCGCCTGACCGACGCCGAGGGCGGCGGCACCCTGCTCTCCTATGACGTCGAGGCCAATGTGGGCGGCAAGATCGCCCAGCTCGGCGCCCGCCTGATCGACGGCGTCGCCAAGAAGAACGCGGACCAGTTCTTCGCAACCTTCGCTGAGATCGTCAGCGCCCCCGCCGCCTAAGGCTCGCAGCGCGCGGCGTGGTGCTGGGCGATCAGCCAGCCCCCGTCGCGCTCGGCCACGACCCAGGTCAGGCGGTAGAGGCGCGGCTCGGCGCCGAACCGGAACCGCCAGAAGCCCGCCGTGGCGAAGAGGCCGGGCGACAGGCGCTCCAACGCCGGCTCCTCGAAGGCTTCGAGGACCACATCGGGCGAGAGCCCCGCAAAATAGGCGCGAACCCCCTCCCGCCCCCGGAACAGCTGCGGCGTGGAGCCGAAGAAAAGCGCCTCCGGGACATAGAGTCCGACGAGGGCGTCATGATCGCGCGCAGCGAAGGCCTGCGCCCAGCGGACCCGCAAATCGCCTGCGATCCCGGCCTCCACGCTCTCATCCATGGTTGCGCCTCCCTGCGCCTGAGGTCGGCACAGTTCCACGCCCCGGCGCGCCCGACAAGACGCAGGCGCCCGCCCCCGCCTTTTTGCTGCATCGGCCAAGCAAGTGCTTGCTTGACGTCGTCCGCTCGGCATATCAGTTTTAATCCAGTTTCGTTCTTTGGAGGGAATGCCCATGACCGCCGTATCCATGATGGTGAACGGCCAGCACGTCAGCGCCGAGATTGATCCGCGCACCCTGCTGGTTCAGTTCCTGCGCGAACATCTTCGCCTCACGGGCACCCATGTGGGCTGCGACACCAGCCAGTGCGGCTGCTGCGTGGTCCATGTGAACGGCGACGCCATCAAGTCCTGCACCACCCTCGCCCTCACCTGCGACGGCGCCGAAGTCACGACCATCGAGGGTCTGGCCAAGGGCGACGTGCTGCATCCCATGCAGGCCGCCTTCCGCGAGAACCATGGCCTCCAGTGCGGCTTCTGCACCCCCGGCATGATCATGACCGCCGTGGAGCTGGTGAACCGCAAGGGGACCAACCTCGACGAACACACGATCCGCGAGGAGCTGGAGGGCAACCTGTGCCGCTGCACCGGCTATCATAACATCGTGAAGGCCATTGGCGCGGGCGCGCAGGCCATGGCGTCGGCCGCCGAGTAATCGCCAGCGCCGGCTTTCCGGCGCGACGCGTTCATTTTTGGGGAGAGGGAACCATGACCGAGACAGGCATTGGCGCATCCGTCCGCCGCAAGGAAGATTTCCGCTTCATCACAGGCAAGGGCCGCTACACCGACGACATCAACCGTCCCGGCCAGACCTACGCCTGTTTCGTGCGCTCCCCCCATGCTCATGCGACGATCGACGGGATCGACGCCAGCGCCGCCCTAAAGACGAAGGGTGTGCTCGCCGTCTTCACCGGAGACGACATCGCCGCCGACAAGGTGGGCGGCCTGATCTGCGGCTGGATGATCCATTCCAAGGACGGCTCGCCCATGAAGGCGGGCGCCCATCCGGCCCTCGCCCAGGGCAAGGTGCGCTATGTGGGCGACCATGTGGCCGTGGTGATCGCAGAGACCTGGGCCATCGCCAGGGACGCCGCCGAAAAGGTCCTGGTCCACTATACCGTGCTGCCCGCCAACGCCGATACGGCCGCCGCCGCAAAGCCCGGCGCGCCTGTGGTGCATGACGTCGCGCCTGACAACGTCGTCTATGACTGGTCGCTGGGGGACAAGGGCGCGACCGACGCCGCCTTCGCCAGGGCAAAGCACGTCACAACCCTCGAGATCGTCAACAACCGCCTCGTGCCAAATCCCATGGAGCCGCGCTCCGCCGTGGGCGACTATGACGAGGGCAATGAGAGCTTCACCCTCTACACCACCAGCCAGAACCCCCATGTGGCGCGGCTCGTCCTCTCCGCCTTCATCGGCATCGCCCCCGAGCATAAATTGCGCGTGATCGCGCCGGACGTGGGCGGCGGCTTCGGCTCCAAGATCTTCATCTATGCGGAGGAGACCATCTGCGTCTGGGCCGCCAAGAAGGTGCGCCGTCCCGTCAAATGGACCTCCGACCGTTCGGAGGCCTTCCTGAGCGACGCCCATGGCCGCGACCATGTCACCCATGCGCAGCTGGCCACCGACGAGACAGGCAAGATCCTCGGCCTGCGGGTGAAGACCACCGCCAATCTCGGCGCCTATCTCTCGACCTTCTCCTCCTGCGTGCCGACCTATCTCTACGCACCGCTTCTGTCGGGCCAGTACGACATCCCCGCCATCTATGCGGAAGTGGACGGGGTCTACACCAACACCGCCCCCGTCGACGCCTATCGCGGCGCGGGCAGGCCCGAGGCTACCTTCGTCGTGGAGCGGCTGATGGAGGTCGCCGCCCGCGAGCTTGGCCGCGACCCCGCCGAATTCCGCCGCCAGAACTTCGTGACCCAGTTCCCCCATCAGACGCCAGTGATCATGTGCTATGACGGCGGCGATTATCCCCGGGCGCTCGACAGGGCGCTGGAGCTGGCCGACTACGCCAACATCGGCAAGCGCAAGGCCGAGTCTGCGCGCAAGGGCCTGCTGCGCGGCGTCGGCATCTCCGCCTATATCGAGGCCTGCGGCATCGCGCCCTCGGCGGCGGTGGGTTCGCTGGGCGCAGGCGTGGGCCTCTGGGAGAGCGCGGAGGTCCGCGTGAACCCTGTGGGCACGGTCGAGGTGCTGACGGGCTCCCACGCCCATGGGCAGGGCCATGAGACCACCTTCGCCCAGCTCGTCTCGGACCGGCTCGGCATCTCCATCGACAATGTGTCCATCGTCCATGGCGACACCGACAAGGTGCAGATGGGCATGGGCACCTATGGCTCGCGCTCCGGCGCGGTGGGCATGTCCGCCATCGTCAAGGCGCTCGACAAGATCGAGGCCAAGGCGAAGAAGGTCGCGGGCCATGTGCTTGAGGCCTCGCCAGACGACATCGAGTTCAAGAACGGCAAGTTCTCGGTCAAGGGCACCGACAAGGAGATCGACTTCGCCTCCCTCGCGCTGCAGGCCTATATCGCCCACAAGTTCTCGGGGCAGGAGCTGGAGCCGGGCCTGAAGGAGGGCGCCTTCTACGATCCCACCAACTTCACCTTCCCGGCTGGCGTGCATATCTGCGAGCTGGAGATTGACCCGCAGACCGGCGTGGTCGCCATCGACAAATGGACGGCGGTGGACGATTTCGGCAATCTCATCAATCCCATGATCGTCGAAGGCCAGGTCCATGGCGGCATCGCCCAGGGCATCGGGCAGGCGCTGTTCGAAGGCGCGGTCTATGACAAGGCCGGGCAGCTCCTGACCGCAAGCTACATGGATTACCAGATGCCGCGCGCGGGCGATCTGCTGTCTTATGAGGTCGCGGTGACCAACACGCCCTGCCCCTCGAACCCCCTTGGCATCAAGGGCTGCGGGGAGGCTGGCGCCATCGCCGCGCCGCCCGCCGTCGTCAACGCCCTGACCGATGCGCTGGGCCATGAAGACGTGCCCATGCCCGCGACGCCCCAGGCCCTCTGGCGCGCCGCCCAGCGCGCCGTCACGAAAGCTGCTGCGCAATAACCCTTTCCCGGCGAAGGCCGGACCCCTTATCGCCGCTCATCCGGCGAAGCTGATGGAGACGACCATGTATGAATTCGCTTACCACCGGCCCGGCTCCGTCTCCGAGGCCGCCGCCCTTGCGGGCGACCATGCGGACGGCAAGCTGCTCGCGGGCGGGCAGACCCTGCTCCCCACCATGAAGCAGCGCCTCGCTGGCCCCTCCGACCTCATCGACCTCTCGCGCATTGATGATCTGCGGGGCATCGAGGTGAAGGACGGCGTCGTGACCATCAAGGCCCTGACCCGCCACGTCACCGTCGCGACCTCCGCCGAAGTGAAGGCCGCGATCCCCGCGCTGGCGGAGCTCGCGGGCATGATCGGCGACCCCGCCGTGCGCAACAAGGGCACCATCGGCGGCTCCGTCGCCAACAACGACCCGGCGGCCGACTATCCCTCCGCCTGCCTTGCGCTGGGCGCGACGATCACCACCAACAAGCGCGCCATCAAGGCGGACGACTTCTTCAAGGGCCTGTTCGAGACGGCGCTGGAGGAAGGCGAGATCATCACCAGCATCTCCTTCCCCGCGCCGGAGAAGGCGAACTACCAGAAGTTCCGCAACCCCGCCTCGCGCTATGCGCTGGTCGGCGTCTTCGTGGCGAAGACCGGCGGCCATGTGCGCGTCGCCGTGACCGGCGCGGGCTCGAAGGGCGTGTTCCGCGCCAAGGAGTTTGAGGCCGCGCTGGAGGCGAACTTCGCCCCCGCCGCGCTGGACGGCAAGAGCGTCCCCGCCTCGGGCCTCAACTCGGACATCCACGCGGACGCCGAATATCGCGCCCACCTCATCACGGTCATGGCCAAGCGCGCGGTCGCCGCCGTCGCCTGATCGAGGCGCATGGACGAGCAAGGCCCCGGAGCCCGGAGGTTCCGGGGCTTTTTGTTGAGGTAGAGGGTGCTCATGGCAAAAATTCATTGATTAAGAAAGCAATTTATTGTAATGATCCTGTCAGGCAGCCATGCGCCGGAACCACCCAGAGCAATCCTAGGGATTGCAGGCGAGAGATCGCAATCATGGGCCGGGGGGCTGCCGCTTCATTCAAAGGCTTCAATCAACCGCAATTGCTCAGCGCTTAAATGGCAGTCCTCAAGCCTTGGTATGAATTTCAATCCATAGCCGATCGACCTCCCGCTATGCTTGTAAACAATAGGTTTCAGCATTCGAGCATATCGGTCTTCACAATGACCATATCTGTTATGTTCAACAGCGGCTGAAAATGACGAAGCCGCAATGTCAACCAATTGAAGCCCGGCTACTCTGGAATGATCCTGAGCGCTTACAGAATCAACGTCGATCACAGGCCAATGAATTCGGACATCCAGCCGAGATTCTGACTTGAGCAATCTCAGATATGACTTGAAATCTTCGTAGGACATGCCGCCTCGTCTGGAAAACATGATGGCGACCTGCCCGTTTGAACCGCCCCGGGTTCGTCGGAGGCTTGTTAGTTTAAGTTAAGCCGCCAAATTTGTTTCGTCCAGTTGTGCATAATAACTTTCCTCGGCTTCTGCAGGCGGGATATTGCCGATGGGTTCGAGCAAGCGGCGATTGTTGAACCAGTC
>CANGFT010000015.1 GCA_947453205.1 Beijerinckiaceae bacterium
CTCCTGATCGTGGCTGAAGACGTCGAGGGCGAGGCGCTCGCCACCCTCGTGGTCAACAAGCTGCGTGGCGGCCTCAAGGTCGCGGCCGTCAAGGCTCCTGGCTTTGGCGATCGCCGCAAGGCCATGCTCGAGGACATCGCGATCCTGACCAACGGCCAGATGATCGCCGAAGACCTCGGCATCAAGCTCGAGAACGTGACGCTCCCCATGCTCGGCCGCGCCAAGAAGGTGCGCATCGACAAGGAGAACACCACGATCGTCGACGGCGCCGGCGACAAGAAGGACATCGAAGGCCGCGTCGCCCAGATCAAGGCCCAGATCGAAGAGACCACCTCCGAGTACGACCGTGAGAAGCTCCAGGAGCGTCTCGCCAAGCTCGCTGGCGGCGTCGCGGTGATCCGCGTCGGCGGCGCGACCGAGGTCGAGGTGAAGGAGAAGAAGGACCGCGTGGATGACGCGCTCAACGCCACCCGCGCTGCGGTGGAAGAGGGCATCGTTCCCGGCGGCGGCACCGCTCTGCTCCGCGCCAAGAAGGCCGTCGCGGCCCTCAAGAACAGCAACGCCGACATCCAGGCCGGCATCAACATCGTCCTCAAGGCCCTCGAAGCCCCGATCCGTCAGATCGTGGAGAACGCTGGCTGCGAAGGCTCGATCGTCGTCGGCAAGATCGGCGAGAACACCTCCGAGACCTTTGGCTTCAACGCCCAGACCGAAGAGTATGTGGACATGATCAAGGCGGGGATCGTCGATCCGGCCAAGGTCGTCCGCACCGCCCTTCAGGACGCGGCGTCGGTGTCCGGCCTCCTCATCACGACGGAAGCCATGATCGCCGACACCCCCAAGGATCGTCCCGCCATGCCGATGCCCGGCGGCGGCGGCATGGGCGGCATGGGTGGAATGGACTTCTAAGAAGTCCATTCAACCCAAGAATCCCTAAAAGAGTCCAAGCCGCGCAGGCGCGGCTTGGATGGTGGAATGGACTTCTAAGAAGTCCATTCAACCCAAACGTGCAAGACATCGGGGCCGTCCCTTCGGGGGCGGCCTTTTCGTTTGGCGGCGTGGGTGACGCCCAATAAAAAACGCCCCGGCCCGCTGTCACGCAGGCCGGGGCGCTGTCGGTGAGGATCAGGCGTTGAGCCGGGCCTTGGCCACTGCGAGGGCCGTCTTGCCATATTCAGCAGCGGCGCCGTCCCAGACCACGGAGTGATGGGCGGCGGCGGCGAAGCAGTCGCGGAACTGGCGCTGCAGGACGCTGTCGAGATAAAGCGCCCGGCCGCCCGCCGCGTTGAAGAGGCGCTGCACTGCGCCCATGGCGAGCTGGCAGGCGAAGGCGGCGTTGCGCTTGCCCTGCGCGCCCATGAGCTTGGAGAGCGTCTCGCCCCGCTCCAGCAATTCCATAGTCTCGCGCACCGCGCCCATATACATGCGCGAGGCCGCCTCGATCTCGGCGGAGGCCTGGCCGATGCCCATCTGGATCGGGATCTGGTCGGCGACCGGATTGCCGCGCGACTTACGCGGGGCTGTGAAGTCGATGTAGTTCTGCAGGAAGCCCTCGGCGACGCCGACGCAGACCGCCGTATAGCTCACCGCCGACACGCCGCCGCGCGGCAGCTTGGAGATCGGCGAGGTGTAATAGAGCGTGCCGGGCGAGGTGCCGGCGTCATAGTCCTTCTTGGAGAGGACGCGATGGTCGGGCACGAAGACTTCATTGACTTTGAAGCTGCGGCTGCCCGTGCCCGCGAGGCCGACCGCATGCCAGTCGTCGATCAGCTCGATCTCCTTCGTCGGGATCAGCGCGAAGCAGCCCTCGGGGGATTTGCCGTCCTCGATGATGTTGCCGCCGCATATCACCCAGTCCGCATGGTCGACGCCGCTGGAGAAACCGTGCAGGCCCGTCCAGACGATGCCGCCTGGAACACGTTTGGCCTTGCCGACGGCGGCGATGGCGACGCAGATCCGCGCGCCCGAATCACGGCCCCAGACCTCGTCCTGCGCATCGAGGCTGAAGGCGGCGAGCTTCAGGGGATTGTCGACGAGCACCATGTGGACCCAGGCCTGCGAGCCGCAGCCGCGCGCCAGGGTCTGGATGACCTCGCACATGACGTCGTAGCCAAGGTCATAGCCGCCGTAGCGAGAGGGCTGGCAGATGCGCAGCAGGCCAAGGTCCGCATATTCCTCAACCGTCTCGCGCGGCGCCTTGCGGGCCTTCTCGCAATCGGCGGAGCGGGCCGCGAGGCGCGGAATCATGCTTTCGGCGCGGCTCAACAGCTCCTCGCGCGTCGGCACGGAAACAGACGTGGACTTCACCGATTGCAGCATCACGTTCCCTCGAATTAGGCCCGGATTGCCGGACATTCACCCATTGCCCGACAGTCTACGCGAGTTCGTCCGCCCTGCAAAGACGGCGGACGGCGCCGCCTATCGCCGCATCAGCGCGCCCAGCGCCGCCGGGCGGGGCACAAAGCCAAGCTTGGGCTCCAGCCGCTTCAAACTCGCCCAGATCGTCGCCTGATTGGAATTGACCACGGGCTTGCCCGTCTCCGCCTCGAGCGCGTCGATCACATCTATTTGCGTGGTGTTGGTGCAGCTGAGGAAGATCCCGTCCGCCTCGTCGCGAAGATTGGCGCGGGTCACCTCAAGCCACTTTGCCGGGGTGACATGCGGATAATCGACCGAAGGCGCGCCGAGCGCGACATCGTGGACCACGCTGAAGCCGAGGGCTTCCAGATAGGCCTTCTCGTGGTCGTTGTGGGACTGCGAATAGGGCGAGACCAGCACCATCGAGCGCATGGCGCTGGCCCGCAGCGCCTCCACCACGGCCTGCGCCGTCGACAGGGCCTGCGCGCCTGAGGCCTCGCGCACGGCGGCGAGGATCTTCTGCTCGCCCTCCGGCCCATGCTCCATGGAATTGGCCGTGCAGTGGAACACGATGACGTCGCAGCGCGCGTCGCCAAGGGCTCCGGCGGCGCGCGAAACGTCCTCAAGGAGTTCCGGAAGCGGCTTGTTGTGGACGCCCGTCATCCGCAGGCGCGTTGTGTGCACCGCGACGTCGGCGGGAAGAAACCTGCGGAAATGCGGCTCCGAGAGGCGGTTCGAGGAGGGAATGATCAGCCCGAGGCGGGCGCGAGCGAAGCCGGTCGAGGCTTCGAGCGTAAGATCGGTCTGCGCGATGTGACCTGCCGGAATGTTCATGATCGTTCCTCCCTGAGACCAGTCTAGCCCATCCGACCTGCAGGCGCACCAGCCCCTCTGGGGGCTTTGACGCGCGGATCACATCGTTGTTGATCTCATGGAGTTGCAGGGCGGCTCCCTGATCGCTAGGGTTGCACGTTCAGGGGAGCGCGGCGCAACAAGCGTCGGCGGGGAACGGTCATGATTGCTGAGCAGATCATCAACGGCGTCGTGCTCGGCAGCATGTATGCGCTGGTGGCGCTGGGCTATACGCTCGTGTTCGGCGTGCTCGACAAGCTCAATTTCGCCCTGTCGGAACTCTTCATGCTCGGCGGCTTCGTCGTCATCGCCAGCGTCGGCCTTGGGGCGCCGCTCTGGCTTGCGGGCGTGCTGGCGCTGGTGGTCTGCGGCCTGCTCGGGCTCGTCGTCGAATTCGTCAGCTTCCGCAAATTCACGAGTCCTGATGCTCAGGTGACGGCGGCGCTGAGCTCCCTTGCGGTCGGCCTCATCATGATCGACCTCGTGCAGAAAACCTGGGGCGGCGAGCCTGTCGCGGTTCCCGTGCCCATCGAATGGCGCAGGGCCAGCGTGAGCCTGTTCGGCATGCAGGTGCAGGGCGTCAAGATCGTCATCCTCGCCGTGACCCTGGTGCTGATGGCGGCGCTGCATGTCCTGATTTCGCGCACCGCCATGGGCCGCAACATCCGCGCCGTAGCGGAATCTCCCACCTTCGCCACCCTGCTGGGCGTCGACGTCAAACGCGTCAATCAGCAGACCTTCTTCATCGCCTCCGTGCTGGCGGGGGCGGGCGGGCTGATGTTCTGCCTGCGCAACGGCATAGCCTCGTCCGATGTCGGCTTCACCTTCGGGCTCAAGGCCCTCGCCATCATGGCGATCGGGGGCATGGGCGATCTGCGCGGGGCGGTGCTGGGCGCGATCCTCGTCGGCGTCGTGGAATCGCTGGCGATCCAGTTCGGCTTTGGCAAGCTGGGCGAGATCATCGTCTGGGCGCTGATGATCCTTGTGCTGCTGGCGCGCCCGGGCGGCCTCTTCGGCGGGGCGCATGTGACTGAGCAGCGGGCGTGAGTCAGGATCTGCTCTTCCTCACCGGCGTCAACATTCTGATGGCCTGGAGCGTCTACATCATCCTGCTGTCGGGCAGCCTGTCCTTCGCCAATGGCGGCTTCATGGCTTTGGGCGCCTATGCGGCGGGCGTCTTCACGATGAAATGGGGCATGAATTTTTATGCGGCGCTGGCGCTGGCGGGCGCTGGCGCGGCTTTCGTCGGCGCCCTGCTCGCCTATCCGGCCCTGCGCACCCGCGGCGTCTACCTCATCCTCGTCACGATCGGCCTCTCCTTCATCATTCAGACGCTCATCCAGAACACCGACTATGTCGGGGGCGTGCGCGGCATGACCGGCATGATGGGCACGACCAACTGGCATGTCTGGGGCCTCATCGCCATCGTGGGCGCGGGCCTTCTCTGGCTCTCGCGCTCGCATCTGCAACGCCAGCTCGACGCGGTGCGCGAGGATGAGCGGGTCGCCGCCTCGCTCGGCTTTGACGTCGTCTATCTCAAGATCGTCTGCTTCGCCGCCGGCGCCTGCCTCGCCGCCATCGCGGGCGGGCTCTACAGCCATTACATGGTCTTCATCAACCCCGACCATTTCAACATCTTCGTGTCGATCTATGTCGTGCTCTATGTGGTGCTCGGCGGGGTCAACAACATGTGGGGGCCGGTGGTCGGCTCGAGCGTCATGACGCTGCTGCCCGAACTCGTGCGCGGGCTGGCGAGCTACCGCCCCCTCGTCTTCGGCGCCGTCATCATCGTTCTTCTGCTGGTGCGCCCCAACGGCCTCCTCGACTTTCGCCTGCGCACCCTGCGGGCGGACAAGGAGCGCGGCGCATGACGATGACGCCCCTTCTGGATGTGCAGGCGATCTCGAAACGCTTCGGCGGCGTCACAGCCATCGACGATCTTTCGATCTCGCTCGTCAAAGGCGACCGTCTCGGCCTCGTCGGCCCCAATGGCGCGGGCAAGACCGCCTTCGTGAATTGCGTGACGGGTTTCTACACATTGTCGGGCGGCTCCGTTCATTTCGACGGCGTCGACATCTCAAATCTGCCGCTGCACAAGCGCGGCCGGCTCGGCCTCGCCCGCACCTTCCAGAACATCCGCCTGTTCAAGCGCATGACGGTGGCCGAGAACGTGGCCTGCGCCCTGCGCGACTATGCGGATCGCCCTTTCCTCTCGATGTTGAGCTTTGGCGGGAGCGAGACCTTCGTCAAGGCCGCTCGGGACCTGCTCGAACGCGTCCGCCTCGCCGACAAGGCCGACCAGCTTGCGGGCTCCCTGCCCTATGGCGAAGCGCGGCGGCTCGAAATCGCCCGCGCGCTGGCGACGCGTCCGCGGCTGCTTTTGCTGGATGAGCCGACCGCCGGGATGAACGAACAGGAGACCCAGGAATTGCTCGCCGATTTGCGCGGCAACGCCGATCTGATCCCCTCCATGATCGTCATCGAACACGACATCGGCTTCATTCGCGAACTCTCGACCCGCGTCGTCGCCATGGATTATGGCCGCAAGATCGCCGAAGGCTCGGCGGATGAGGTCTTCTCGCATCCGCAGGTCGTGGAGGCCTATCTGGGGCGGGGAGAGGCCGATGTCTGAGCCGCTGCTTTCGGTCGCCGATCTTCACGTCGCCTATGGGCCCATCAAGGCGCTGCGCGGCGTCACGCTGCACGCTCTGGAGGGTGAGACCATCGCCGTGCTCGGCGCCAATGGATCGGGCAAGACGACCCTGCTGCGCGCCGTCTCCAACATGCTGGCGCGCCAGCAGGGCGCCGTGCGCATCCATGGCGCCGACACAACAGGCGTCGCAGCCCATCGGCTCATCCGGGATGGGCTTCTGCATCTGCCCGAAGGACGCGGCGCCATCGGCCGCCTCACCGTGCGCGAGAATCTGCGCCTCGCCTATGACCTGCGCCCCACCGACCAACCCTTCGATGCGGCGCTGGAGCGCGTCTTCGCCCGGTTTCCCCGCTTGAGCGAGCGCATCTCCCAGCGCGCGGGCAATCTTTCGGGCGGCGAGCAACAGATGCTCACCCTCGCCCGCGCCATCGTCAACCGTCCGCGGCTGCTGCTGGTGGACGAGCCCTCGCTCGGCCTCTCGCCCGTGATGGTCGACGAAGCCTTCGCGGTGCTGCGCGAGTTCAAGGCGAGCGGCATGACCATCTTGATCGTGGAGCAGAACGCCCACAAAACCCTGCGCTTCGCTGATCGCGCCTATATCCTGCGCCAGGGCCAGATCGTCACGAGCGGGTCAGGCGCGGACCTGTTGCATGATGCGGCCATGCTCAGCCATTATCTGGGCTCAGGATGAGCTTTCCCTTCCACCGAAAACGCCAAACTGAAATGCGGAACACAGGAGATCACATGCTCGACCGTCGCCAACTCCTCGCCAGCACTGCGGCTCTGGCCGTCAGCGGCCATGCGCCCCTCGCCTTCGCGGCCGACAAGCCCGCCATCAAGGTCGGCTCCATTCTGGCCATGACCGGCATCGGCTCGGTCTATGGCATCCTCTATAACGCCGCCCTCAAGATGGCCGTGGATGATGTGAACGCCGCAGGCGGCGTCAATGGCAGCAAGCTCGAACTGCTCCAGGAGGACGATCAGCTGCAGCCCGCCCAATCCGTGCTGTGCTTCCGCAAGACCATGGGAGACGGGTCTGTGATCGTGCTGGGTCCGCTGACCGGCACCTCATGGGAGACGATCGCGCCCATCGCCAACTCTACGAAAATGCCAGCCATCTGCTTCACCGCATCCAAGGCCGGCATCTCCGCGCCCCCCTATGCGCTGCGCATCGCACCGCCCGATGACACCGCGATCCCCGAGGGCGTCGCCGAATTTATCAAGCTGCACCCCAATGTGAAGAAGATCGCCATCGCCGACGACGCGCAGGAGGCCTCCGGCGCCGCCGGCATGGAGCTCTTCACCAAGGTCGCCAAAGAAAGCGGCCTCGAGATCGTCGCCACCGCCTCCTATCAGACCCGCACCACCGACTTCTCGGCCGACGCCATCAAGATCCGCGGCGCCAATCCCGATGCGGTCTTCGTCAGCTCGCTGGGCCCGACCTCGCTGCCGCTCGTCAAGGAGCTGGAGGTGCAGGGCTTCGACAAGCCGATCCTGCTCAACTCGCTGGTCTGGGCGGGCGCGGGCTTCATCCATGCGGTGGGCACGGCGGGCAAGAATGTCTACACCATCGGCTTCTCGACCAATGATCCCGATCCCGCCAATCCCAGATATACGGACTATGTGAGCCGCTTCATCGAGCGCACCAAGGCGACGACGAATCTGCCCCAGCCCATCAATGTCTGCAACACGACCCTGCCCTATGACACGGTCTTCCTCGTGGCGGACATCATGCGCAAGGCGGGCATTGATGGAACGACGCCGGCGGAGAAGGCGCGCGAGCTGATCCGGGGCGGGCTTGATGGGCTCAAGGGCTATCAGGGCATCAACAAGATCACCATGCGCGACACGGGCGACGGCCATATCAAGTGCCATCTGCTCAAGGCCAACGCCCAGACCAAGCAGTGGGAATATGCGCTGGCGACCGACAAGCGCGTCACCACCCCCGCGCCCTTCAAGGCGCGCGGCTGAGGCCAGGGTGGGGGCGCGCTGAACCCGCGCCCCCTCTCCCGCGCCCCTTTTGCGCTGGCCCCTTTTGCCATGGCCCCTTTTGCGCTGGCCCCTTGCCCGGGCCGCGCCCCCGCGCCATCATTCCCTGACAGAGCAGCGCGGGCGCATCCATGACCGACATCACCGATCTCTTTCCCGGCTTCGCCTCCCACTGGCTCGACACGCAGGCCGGTCGCATCTTCGCGCGGGTGGGCGGCGAGGGGCCGCCGCTGGTCCTGCTGCATGGCTTTCCGCAGACCCACGCCATGTGGCATGCGGTGGCGCCCGCTCTGGCGGCGCGCTTCACCACGGTCGTCCTGGACATGCGGGGCTATGGCTGGTCCTCGGCGCCGCGGAGCGAAGGCGGCGCTGAATACGCCAAACGCCGGATGGGCGAGGATGTGGTCGCCGTCATGGGCCAGCTCGGCCATGTGCGCTTCGCCATCGCAGGCCATGACCGGGGCGCGCGCGTCGCCTATCGCCTCGCGCTCGACCATCCCGGCCATGTGGCGAAGCTCGCCCTGCTCGACATCATCCCCACGCTTTTCGTCTGGGAGAACATCCACAGCGGCGTGACCCCCGCCGCCCATTGGCGCTTTCTGTCCGAGCCCTTTCCGGCGCCGGAAACGCAGATCGGCCGGGATCCCGACGCCTATTACGAAGGGCTTCTGGCGAAATGGAGCAAGGGGCAGAGCCTCTCCTGCTTCGACGCCCGCGCCATGGGCCATTATCGCGCAAGCTGGCGCGACCCCTCGCGCATCCACGCCATGTGCGAGGATTATCGCGCGGGCGCCACGATCGATCTGGCGCAGGATCAGGCGGATGCGGCGGCGGGACGCGTCATCGCCTGCCCGACCCTCGTGGCGACCGGCGATTTCTATCTGACGAAGGGCGCAAAAGAGGCGCCGGTCGATGTCTGGCGGCGCAGCTTCGCGCCGCAGGCGCAGGGCGTGCTCATCGACAGCGGTCATTTTCTGGCGGAGGAGAATCCGCAGGCGACGGCCGAGGCCTTGCTGGGGTTCCTCTGACCCCGCGCCCTATTTGAGGGCCGCCAGAATCGTCGTGTAATTGTGCCGCATCATCTGCGCATAGCTGCGCACATCGTCCCCCAGCACATCCGCATAGAGCTTGCCCGCGACCTTGACGCCCGTCTCCGATGCGATCTGGCGGGCGAGCTGCTGGGGCAGCGCATTCTCGAAGAAGACCGCCTTGATCCGCTGCTCGCGGATCTGCCTGATGATGGCCGCCACATCGCGGGCGCTGGGTTCGGCGCTGCTGCTGACGCCCTGCGGCGCCAGAAACGCCACATCATAGGCCTCGCCGAAGTAATGGAAGGAATCATGGGAGGTGATGACCTTGCGCTGCGCCTTGGGGATCGCGGCGAAGGCCGCCTTGATCTCCTGATGCAGGGCGTCCAGCTCGCGCCCATAGGCGCTGGCGTTGCGGGCGTAATCAGAGGCGCCGGAAGGGTCCACCTTGCTGAGGGCCTCGCGGATGTTTTCGACATAGAGCTTCACATTCTCCACATCCTGCCAGGCATGGGGATCAATGGCGCCGCGCTCCGAAAGGGCCTTGACGCCTCTGGAGGCGACGAGCCGCTCGCCCCTGTAATTGGCGGCCCTGACGAAGCGATCCGCCCAGGGCTCGAAGCCCAGCCCGTTGATGACGATGAGCTGCGCCTTCATCACCCGGCGCACGTCGCTGGGGGAGGGCTCGAAGTCATGGGGATCCTGACTCTGCGCCACAATGGAGCGCACAGCGACACGCTCGCCACCGACCTGCCGCACGAGATCGACGATGATCGAGAAGCTGGCGAGCACATCCACTTTAGCCCCCTGCTGCGCATGTGCAGGCGCGAAGGGCGTGAGCAAGGAAGCGGCGAGGAAATGTCGGCGGGTGAGCATGGCGGGGCCTGAGCGGGGAGCGAAGTTGTGTAATGTTATAATATTACACAAAGAGGTCAACATCGTTTCCCCTACCGCCTCTCCCGGAAAAACCCCCGCAACAGCTCCGCCGCCTCGCTCTCCCGCAGGCCGCCATAGACCTCCGGGGCGTGGTGGCAGGTCGCTTGCGTGAAGAAGCGGGGGCCATGGTCGAGGGCGCCGCCCTTGGGGTCGGGGGCGCCGTAGTAGACCCGGCGCAGGCGGGCGAAGGAGATGGCGCCCGCGCACATGGCGCAGGGCTCGAGGGTCACATAGAGGTCGCAGCCCACCAGCCGCTCGCTGCCCAGCGCCGCGCAGGCGGCGCGGATGGCGAGCACCTCGGCATGGGCCGTGGGGTCGCGGTCGGCGAGCGTCCGGTTGCCTGCGGCGGCGATCACCGCGCCGTCGCGCGCCACCACCGCTCCCACCGGCACCTCCCCGCGCGCCCCCGCCAGCCTCGCCTCCTCGAAGGCGCGGGTCAGGGGATCGGGCGCGATTGCATCCTTTGATGACATGAAACGATATTCCTGCTCCCCCTCGGGGCGCCCCTCTGCTATCAGGACGCATGAACGACAAACGCGACAACGACAAGAGCCGTCCCCGCAAACCCGGCGGACGCCCCCCTGCCCGCAGCTTCGGCGACAAGCCACGCTCCAGCGGCGCCTACGATCCTCTGGGCCAGGAGCGCAGCCGCCCCGTCTGGGACGACGGCGAGCGCCGCGTGATGCGCGACGGCCTGCCCCCCGAAAAAGAGGGCGAGGCCGGGGCGCGCAAGCCCTATGGGGAACGCAAGAGCTTCGGCGACCGCAAAACCTTCGGAGAACGCAAGAGCTTCGGAGAAGGCAAGTCCTTCGGCGACAGGAAACCCCATGGGGAGGGCAAGCCTTTCGGCGAGCGCAAAAGCTTCGCCGACCGCAAGGAGGGCTCGCGCGGCGACGCCCCGCAGCGCCGCAAGCCCAATTTCAGCAAGAACAAGCCCGGCGCCACCAATGTGCGCACGGTCGAGCGCGCCGAGGGCGAGGAGCGCATCGCCAAGGTCATGGCCCGCGTCGGCCTGTGCTCGCGCCGCGACGCCGAGGCATGGATCGCGGCGGGCCGCGTCGCGGTGAATGGCGTGGTCATCGCCAGCGCCGCCCTCAATGTAGGCCCCAATGACAAGGTTGTCGTCGATGGCGCGCCCATGCCCCATCGCGAACGCACGCGCCTCTGGCTCTTCCACAAGCCGCGCGGCCTCGTCACCACGGTCAATGACCCAGAGGGCCGGCCCACCATTTTCGACGTGCTGCCCAAGACCCTGCCGCGCGTCGTGACCGTGGGGCGGCTCGACATCAACACCGAGGGCCTGCTGCTCCTCACCAACGATGGCGGCCTCGCGCGCCTGCTCGAACTGCCCGCCACCGGCTGGCTGCGGCGCTACCGCGTGCGCGCCCATGGCGAGACCGATCAGGCCCAGCTCGACGCGCTGCGCGCAGGCGTCACCGTCGATGGCGTGGACTATGCGGGCATCGAGGCGACGCTCGACCGGGCGCAGGGCGCCAACACCTGGCTGACCCTTGGCCTGCGCGAGGGCAAGAACCGCGAAGTCAAGCGCGTGCTCGAGAATATCGGGCTCGAGGTCAACCGGCTCATCCGCCTCTCCTTTGGCCCCTTCCAGCTCGGCGAACTGGCGGAAGGCGAGATCGAGGAGATCAAGACCCGCATCCTGAAGGACCAGCTCGGCGAGGCGCTGGCCGCCGAGGCCAGCGTCGATTTCGAGGCGCCCATCTTCGATTATGTGATCGAGGAGCCCCCGGCGCGCGCCCCCGCAAGGGGCCGCGACAGGGAGGCCCCGCGCGAACGAAGCGACCGTGGCGAGCGGCGCCCGCGCATGGATTCGGGAGAGCGGCGCGCCTTCACGCCCCGCGAACCGGAACCCGAGCGCAAACAGCTCGGCCGCCCCAAGCCCGGCGCGCGCATGCATGTCTCGGCTCTGCGCGAGACAGGGCGCGATGAGGCGCGCACTGGCCCGCGCAAGCGCGTGGAGCGGCAGGAGACCGCCGACCGCAAGGGCCGCGCCGTGCGGGTCGAGCGGGTCGTCGCCGCCAACCCCAAAGAGGCCGTCTTCAACCCCGAGGCCGACGCCACCCGCAACGGCCGCCGCTTCGCCGCCGAGCGCAATCCGCGCCCCGAGGGCCAGCGCAGCTTCAAGCCGCGCGAGGAGCGTGGCGGCGCAGGCGGCGACAAGCCCTTCCGCAAGCCGCGCGCCGAGGGCGAGCGCAGCTTCAAGCCCCGTGAAGAGCGTGGCGGCGCAGACGGCGACAAGCCCTTCCGCAAGCCGCGCGCCGAGGGCGAGCGCAGCTTCAAGCCCCGTGAGAAGCGCGGCGGCGCAGGCGGCGACAAGCCCTTCCGCAAGCCGCGCGCCGAGGGCGAGCGCAGCTTCAAGCCTCGTGAGGAGCGCGGCGGCGCAGGCGGCGACAAGCCCTTCCGCAAGCCCGGCGGCGCTGGAGGCCGTCCCGGCGGGCGTCCCACAGGCGGAAAACCTGGCGGTCGGCCAGGCGGCGGCGGTCGGCCAGGCGGACGTCCAGGCTCCGGCGGACGTCCAGGCGCCGGCGGCGACAAGCCGCGCGGTCCGCGCCGGGAGCGCTGAGGCGCCATGCGGATCGTCGGGGGGGAGATGCGCGGGCGCAATCTGATCGCGCCGACCGGGCCTGAGGTCCGACCGACGTCAGACCGGCTGCGCGAGGCGATCTTCAACGTGCTGGCCCATGCCTATGATGACGCCTGCGACGGCGCCCGCGTGCTCGATCTCTTCGCGGGCACGGGCGCGCTCGGCATAGAGGCCCTGTCGCGAGGCGCGACATTCACCCTTTTCGTCGACGACTCGACCGAAGGACGCGCCCTCGTGCGGGGCAATGTGGATGCGCTGGGGCTCGGCGGCGTCTCCAAAATCTTCCGCCGCGACGCGACCAGGCTCGGCGCCATGCCCCCGCAGGAGCCCTATGGGCTCGCCTTCCTTGACCCGCCCTACGGCAAGCGCCTCGCCGAACCCTGCCTCATGAGCCTGCGCGACGGCGGCTGGCTGGCGCAGGGCGCGCTCTGCGTGGTGGAGGAAAGCGCCGAGGCCGCCTTTGAGGCGCCCGAGGGTTTTGACGAACTCGAGCGGCGGGTCTATGGCGGCACGCAGGTGGTGTTTTTAAGGGCGGGCGATCAGCCCCCTCTCTGAAGCTCGCACGCAAGGCCGACGAATCCCTTCGTTCTGAGATCGGACTGGGCGCGGCGGGACGCCTGAGCCGCAGATCACCCCCCGCGCGCGATCTTGACGCCGGGCCAGGACTTGGGCGTCACGCGGTTGAATTGCTTCGGCAGCTGCAGGCTCACGCCAAGCTTCTCCGCGGCGTGCCAGCCCCAGCGGGGATCGTCGAGGAAGGCGCGGGCCAGGGCGACCTGATCGACGCCGCGCTCGGCCACGATCTCCTCGGCCTGTCTGGCGTCCGCGATGAAGCCTGCGGTGCGCGTCACGATCCCGGCTTCCGCCCGCACTTTGGCGGCGTTGGGCACGTTGAAGCCGGGCCCGCTCGCCGGGCGCCCGCCGTTGATGATGTTGCCGGAGCTCACGCAGACATAATCGAGCCCGCGCGCCTTGAAGCCGCGCGCCATCTCCACCGCGTCATCCGCCGTGAGCCCGTCTTCCAGATAATCCGTGCCGGTGATGCGCGCGCCAAGCGCCATATGGGCGGGCGTCGCGGCGCGCACGGCTTCGGCCACCGCATAGGCGAAGCGGAGGCGCTTCGAGGCGTCCCCGCCCCATGCGTCCGTGCGCTTGTTGGAGACGGGGCTGTGGAACTGGTGGATCAGATAGCCATGTGCCGCATGCAGCTCGATCATGTCGAAGCCGATGCGCGCCGCGCGCGCCGCCGCCTGCGCATAGGCCTCGATGGCGCGCGCGATCTCCTCCTCGCTCATCTCCTGCGGCACATGCCAATCCGGCGCATAGGGGATGGCCGAGGGGGCGCAGGTGGTCCATGCGCCCTCATGGGCCTTGAGCGGCCCGCCGCCGTCCCAGTTCTTGTGGGTCGAGCCCTTGCGGCCGGCGTGGCAGAGCTGGATCGAGAATTTGGTGTCCGCCATGGCGACGGAGCGCGCGGCCTGCAGCGCGCGGGCCAGCGCATATTCGCATTCGTCGGAATAGAGGCCGAGGCAGCCATGGGAGATGCGTCCCTCCCGCAGCACGCCGGTCGCCTCCATGGTCACCACGCCCGCGCCCGACATGGCGTAGCTCATGAGCTGGTGCAGATGCCAGTCGCTGGCGCAGCCGTCATTGGCTGAATACTGGCACATGGGCGCGATGGCGATGCGGTTGGGCGCGCGCACCGGGCCGATGTCGAGGGGTGAGAACAGAACGGACATGAAAGCCTCCCTTTTGGCCTGAAGCTAGCCTGTTTGCGCGCGAAGCAAAAGGGCGGCTGGCGCGGGCGGCCCTCGCGATTTACGATGCCGCCGTGACGCGCGCCCCCAACAGCCTGCCCGATCCTTTCCGCTCCTGGTTCGCCGCGCGCGGCTGGCGCCCGCGCGCGCACCAGCTCGCGCTGCTCAAACTGGCGCAAAAGGGCGAAAGCGCGCTTCTGGTGGCGCCGACGGGCGCGGGCAAGACGCTGGCGGGCTTCCTGCCGAGCCTCATCGACCTTGCGGGGCGCGATGACGCGCGCGGCGAGGGGCTGCATACGCTCTATATTTCGCCGCTGAAGGCGCTTGCGGTCGATGTCGCGCGCAACCTCGAAACGCCCGTGCGCGACATGGGGCTTGGCCTGCGGGTCGAGACCCGCACCGGCGACACATCGCCCTCCAAACGCCAGCGCCAGCGGCGCGATCCCCCGCAGATCCTGCTCACCACGCCCGAACAGCTCGCGCTCCTGCTCGCCAGCGCCGATGCGGAGCGCCTCTTTGCGACCGTGCAGCGCGTGGTGCTCGATGAATTGCATGCGGTCGTCGCCTCCAAACGCGGGGACATGCTGGCGCTCGGCCTCGCGCGCCTGCGCAAGCTCGCGCCGCAGATGACCATGGTGGGCCTCTCCGCCACGGTGCGCGATCTCGACGAACTGCGCCGCTGGCTGGCGCCCCAGCGCGGGGCCCGCGAAATGGCGGAGCTGGTGGTGGCCGCGCCCGGCGCCCCGCCCGCCATCGCCATGCTCGACACGCGCGAGCGCCTGCCATGGTCGGGACATGGCGCGAGCCACGCCATCGGCGAAATCTACGAGCGCATCAAGGCGGCGCGCATGACGCTGGTCTTCGTGAACACGCGCGCGCAGGCCGAGGCGACCTTCCAGCAGCTCTGGCATGTGAATGAGGACGCGCTGCCCATCGCCCTCCATCACGGATCGCTGGACGCTGGCCAGCGGCGCCGGGTGGAGGAGGCCATGGCGGCGGGCCGCTTGAAGGCGGTGGTCTGCACCTCGACGCTGGATCTCGGCGTCGACTGGGGCGATGTCGATCTCGTCATCAACATCGGCGCGCCCAAGGGCGCGAGCCGCCTGCTGCAGCGCATCGGCCGCGCCAACCATCGGCTGGATGAATCCTCGCAGGCCCTTCTCGTGCCCGCCAATCGTTTTGAAGCGCTCGAATGCACGGCGGCCATCGAGGCCGCGGCCGAGGGCGCGCAGGATACGCCGCCCGCGCGCACCGGATCGCTCGACGTTCTCTGCCAGCATGTTCTGGGCATGGCCTGCGCCGCGCCCTTTCTAAGCGATGAGCTCTATGAAGAGATCACCTGCGCCGAGCCCTATGCGCGCCTGGCGCGGGAAGATTTCGACGACGCCGTGACCTTCGTCGCCACCGGCGGCTATGCGCTGCAGAGCTATGACCGCTTCGCCAAGATCAGGCGCTTGCAGGATGGGCGCTGGCGCATCGCCAACGCGAAGATCGCGCAGTCCTACCGCATGAATGTCGGGGCCATCGTCGAATCCGACATGCTCAAGGTGCGTCTTGTGCGCGGCGCGCCGAAGCCTGCGGGCGGCGCCGCGCCCTATACGGGGCGCGTGACGCGGGGCGGGCGCGTGCTTGGCGAGATCGAAGAGTATTTTCTGGAGACGCTTGCGCCCGGCGACACCTTTTTATTCGGGGGCGAGGTGCTGGCGCTGCAAGGCATCGTCGAGAACGAGGCGCATGTCTCGCGCGCCCGTTCCGATACGCCCAAGGTGCCCTCCTATGCGGGCGGCAAGTTTCCGCTCTCGACCTATCTCGCCGCGCGCGTGCGCAAATTGCTGGCCTCGCCCGAGGCCTGGGGCGCCTTGCCCGAGCAAGTTGCGGACTGGCTCAGGCTGCAAAAGGAAAAATCGCTTCTGCCGCCGCCGGGCGAACTGCTGGTCGAGACCTTTGCGCGGGGCGGGCGCCATTATCTCGTCGCCTATCCCTTCGAGGGGCGCCTGGCGCATCAAACCCTCGGCATGTTGCTGACGCGGCGCATGGAGCGCATGGGCCTCAAGCCCCTAGGCTTCGTGGCGAGCGAATATGCGCTGGCGGTCTGGAGCCTTGGAGATGTGGGGACGCGCGCGCAAAAGGCGCTGTTCTCCATGGGCGATCTCTTCGCGCAGGACATGCTGGGCGACGATCTCGAGGAATGGCTGCAGGAATCGGCGCTGATGAAGCGCACCTTCCGCACCTGCGCGATCATCTCGGGCCTCATCGAGCGGCGCTTTCCCGGCAAGCAGAAGACGGGGCGGCAGGTCACCATCTCCACCGACCTCGTCTATGACGTGTTGCGCCGCCATCAGCCCGACCACATCCTGCTGCGCGCCGCGCGCGACGACGCCATGACCGGCCTGCTGGATCTTGAACGCCTCGCGCAGATGCTCGCGCGGGTGCAGGGGCGCATCATCCACAAGCATCTCGAGCGCATCTCGCCTCTTGCGGTTCCCATCATGCTGGAAATCGGCCGTGAGCCGGTTTATGGCGAGGCCCAGGATGACATCCTCGCCCAGGCGGCGGGACTGCTCGTGGATGAAGCGATGGGCGGCTGACAGGTGAGCTTATGACCGCCGCAATGATGGAGCTGCAGGGCGTCGCCGCGCTGCCTGATGTGTCGGGCGCACTCTGGCTGACGGACCATGGCGCGCTCGTCGTCGCCGACCTGCATTTCGAGAAGGGCTCGGCCTACGCCATGCGCGGCGTCATGCTGCCGCCCTATGACACGGCGGCGACGCTGGCGCGGCTTGCGGCGGTCGTCGCGCGTCATGCGCCCAAAGCGATCATCGCGCTCGGCGATTCCTTCCATGACCGGGCTGGCGGCGCGCGGATGGGGGAGGCGGACCGCGCGGCGCTCGGCGCCTTGCAGAGTGGTCGCGACTGGATCTGGATCTCCGGCAATCATGACCCCGAGCCGCCGCAGGGCCTTGGGGGCGTCTGCATGGCGCAGTTGACGCTTGGCCCCCTGACCCTGCGCCACGAGCCGCAGGCGGGCGCTGCGCCCGGCGAGATCGCGGGCCATCTGCATCCCTGCGCGCGGGTGGCGTCACGGGCGGGCAGCCTGCGGCGGCGCTGTTTCGCCAGCGATGGATCGCGCTGCGTGCTGCCGGCCTTCGGCGCCTTTGCGGGCGGGCTCAATGTGCGCGACGCCGCCTTCGCGCCGCTCTTTCCCAATGCCACCCCGCTCGCCCATGTGCTGGGGCGAGGGCGGGTCTATCCCGTGCCGATGAGCGCCTGCCTCACTGATTGAGCTTCGACACCTTCGCCTTGGGCGCTGGCGCCGTGGTGCGCGCGGCGGGCTTCGGGGGGGCTATGCTGGAGACGGCCATCGTGTCCCAGCCGCCCGGCGGCTGGGCGACCTCATTGGCGGCCGGGTCAGGCGTGCGGGCGCGGAAGGCCTCGATCATGGCCTTGGCGGCGGACATCTGGGTCGGCGTCAGGCGCGCTGCGATCTCATCGCGCTTGTGCGCCGCATCCGTGTCGCCCTGCGCAGCGGCGGCGTTGAACCAGGCGAAGGAGACCGGCAGGTTCTTGTCGACGCCCATGCCCCGCGCATAGAGGATCGCCAGATTGAACTGGCTGTCGCGGAGGCCGAAGTCGGCGGCCTTGCGGAACCAGCTTGCGGCGGAGGCGTAGTCGGGCTTGCCCTCGAGGCCTTCGGCGCTCAGCACGCCCATGTTGTGCATGGCGCGCACATGGCCCTGCGTCGCCGCCTTGCCATAAAGATCCTGCGCGCGCTTGAGGTCTTTCGGCGCGCCCAGACCGCGCTCCAGCATGGCCGCAAGGCGATATTGGGCGGGCGCGAGATTTTGCCTGGCGGCCTTGTCGAGCCATTGCAAGGCGGCCTGATTGTCCTGCGTGACGCCGCGCCCTTCGGCGAGCCGCACGCCCATTTCATATTGCGCGTTGGCCTGACCGCTGGCTGCGGCCTCGGTGAGGCTGGAGGGCTGCGGGGGCGCAGGGGCGGCCGCGGGCGCATCAAAACCATTGGCGGCGAGCGGCGGCGTGAAGCCGGGCGCCGGAGACGTCTCCGGGCTCGCCAGCGTGATGGCGGGAGCGGGCGCCAGAGCGGCGGGAGCGAGGGGGGCGGGAGCGGCCATCGGCGCCTCCGCCGGAGCCTGCCCCGGAGCCTGCGCGGGCGGCGTGACGGAGGCGGCCTTGATGGCGGCGGGCGGGGCGCTGGCCTGACCCAGCGAGAAAGGCGCGTCGCCGCTGCGCACGAGCTTCAGCGCCTGCAACGAGCCAAGAATGGCCAAAAGGCCCGCCAGCGCGATCAGCATGGGGCGCCGACGCGCGCTCAGCACCCGGCGAACAGCGGTTAAAGCGCCGTCTGTCTGCGGCTGGCCCGCTGGCGCCTGCGCATCGATCCTGGGCGCGGCGGCCTTGGGAGCTTGGGCCTTGGGTGTTGGGGCCTCAGGTGTTTGTACCTTGGGTGTTTGGGCCTCGGGAGCTTGGGCCTGGGGAGCTTGGGCCTTGGGGAGCGTCTCCACAGGTTCGGCCCGCACCTCGGTGGCGCGCGCGCTGATCTGGGCGATCAGGCCCTCGATCCGCGTCATGGTCGTGGGCTTGGGAGCCCTGGGCCTGGGATCATCGCCCGCCGCATGGGCGGCGCGGCGCGCGGCGGCGATGAAGCTCGCCTGATTGGACAGGACCGCAGCGGGGCCGGGTTCGCGCTGGCGCGTCGGTATGGCTTCGCTGGCGGGCGCAGGGCTGCTCACCTGCGGAAGCCTGACGTCGAGGCGCGGCGCGGGGGCGGGCGTCTCCAGCAAAGGCTCCTGACGGGCGTCCTGCCGCTGCGCGCGAACCTCGGGCGCTGGTTCTTTCACCGGGTTTGGCTGCGCGGGCGCGGGAGCGGGAGCGGGAGCGGGGGCGGCGGCCACTGGCTCCGGCCGCACTTCGGTGAGGTCGTCCTCAAGATCGCTCAAGCGGCTGACAAGCCGGTTCAGCGTCTCATGCACGGCGCTCAACACCTGCGTCGTGCGCTGTTCGGCGCTCTCCTGCTGGGCGCGAAGGTCGGCGAGCTCGCGCTGCAGGGCCTCGTTCACGGCGGGCTCGGGCGCCTGCTGCGCGGCGGCCTCCTGGCGGGTCTGCCGCTCGCTGGCTTCGACGGCGTCCACCGCCGCTTCGCGCAGCGCCTGGATCTGCTGCACCATGTCGGTGATGGAATGGTCTATGCCTTGGGCGGGCGCGCGTCCGGCGTTCTGCTGCGCAGGCAGCTGCGACAGATGCAGCTGCACCTGCTCCAGCATGGCGAGCGCGGGGGCGGCGGATTCCTCCGGCGCCGTTTCGAGCCGCTTCGAGAGACGGGCGATCTCGGTCTGAAGCTGCGCGAGCATGGTTTCCTCGCGCGAGGGGCCTGCGATGGAGTCGATCTTGCCGGCGAGCTTGACGATCTGCGCTTCAAGCGCATGGACGCCCGGCGGATCGCGCCGCGGCAGGGCCTCGATGCGATCGACCAGAATCTCCATCTGCGACTGCAGCCCGTCGAGCACGGAAACTTCCGGCGCTGTCGAGGCGATCTTGTCGATGCGCGAGGCGAGACCCTGCACTTCCCTGCGCAGGGCGTCGAGCGACGCCTCATTCGCCTGAGTGGAGAGCGTCGTGGAGCTCTGCACCGTGGCGGAGAGGGCGTCGACGCGCGCCGCAAGGCTTGCGACATCTCGGCGAAGGCTGTCCAGCGCAGGGTTTTCAGGACGGGCGCTGGCGGCCTCGATCTTGTTGGAGAGGCGGCGGATTTCGCTCTCCATCGCCGAGAAGTCGAGGGTGGGGATCTCGACCCTGGGCGCGGGCTGGTCGAGTTTGCGCTTCAACTCCTCGATCATCCGCTCGAAGACGGTGGTGTCAGGCTTCGGCGCATGATGGATGTTGGCTTCGATCCTGCGGTGCACATTGTCGATGCGCCGGGCGAGGTCGTCGAATTTGTGGGAGTCCCCGGGCTCGCCAGCCATCGCCTCCATCTTGCGCGACAGCTGATCCATCTTGCGGTCGAGGGCTTCGAGGAGGTCGGGATTGCGCCCGTTGCTCAGGAGGCTGCGGATCTCGCCAAGGCCGCGGGAGAGCTCGTTGCAATCGGCCATGGTCGGCGCGCAGGCCGAGAGTTCGTCGATGCGCGCGCCCAGCAGATCGAGCTGGCGCTCGATGCGGTTCGTCTGGGTCGGCCTTGCGATGACGCTGGACAGAAGGTCGCGGATCTCGTCGGTCTTTGCGGTGAGTTTGCGCAGGGTCTGTTCGTCGGCGGCCGTGTCGCGCTCGAGCGCTCCCTTGCGGGGGAGTTTCGCGACATTGCGGGCGAGTTCGTCGATCTGCTGACGCAGGGCTGCGCTCTCGGCCCGGCTCTGCTCGCGCGGCGGCAGCGGCGCGGGACGCTGCGGCGCGGGGCCAGACGTCGCTGAACGGGGCGGCGTGGAGCGGGGCGGCGAAGGTTCGGCGTCCCGCTCGGCCTCGGGCTCTGACTCGCGCTTGGCGACGCGCAGGGCTTCCTGCAGGGCGTCCTGGAGCGCTGATCGCTGGGCCTGATGCGTTTGCGCAGGGGCTGGCGTTTCAGGCGTTGATGGACCCGAGGGTTTCGGCGTCTGGGTGCGGGGGTTGTCGCGCAGGCGCGTCGCCAGATCCCTGAGCATGCCCTCGACCTTGTTGGCGCCATGGCCTTCGGCGCGGAAGGACGCGCGCCTTGAGGCGGCGTCGACGGTGGAGAGGCGCGGCGGCCCGTTGTGAGACATGCGCGCAAGCCGCTCCGAAATCGCGGCGTCGCGTTCATCCTGATCGAGATCCTGGGGCTCGACGCCATGTTCGGCGGCATGGTCCTCCACGGCCCGGTCAATCCACCGCCGCAGGGAAAGCCCCTCGCGCAGCGCAGCGTCTCTCGCCGCATCCTTGATGTCGGGATGGACGCTCTGGAGGCTCCAAGGGGTCGCTCTGCTCATCTCAAATCCGTAGTGGCCAGCTAAAAAGTCCAGACCCGACGCGCGAACCAATCCGTGATCGGGGCTGCGTAATGGATTTGAGCTTCGGTAATCATGGTAAAGGTCAGGTTAACGCTGGTTCGATTTTGACACAGGCGCGACTCAGTTTAGTTGAAATTAAGCAATAGCACAATTTATGGTTGCAATCACCAGAACCCTCGGGTGTAGTCGGCCCATCGAACGCGCCGTGACGCAGTGTTGCGGCGATTGGTGAAACCGAGTGACCAGGGAGTTTGCGATGGGACAGAATCCATCCATTTCACAGGGCTTTGAGGCGCCTCAGGATGTCCTGACCATTGGCGAGATGGCCCGCGAATACAACGTCACGTTGCGCGCGCTTCGCTTCTATGAGGACCGTGGTTTGCTGCAGCCGATCCGCAATGGCGTCACGCGTTATTATAACGCTGCGGCGCGCGCCCGCCTTGAGCTGATCCTCAAGGGCAAGCAGCTCGGCTTCACCCTCACCGAGATTCGCGACCTCATCGCGAATCAGGCCGCCGAGCCCGTGCGCAGCTTCGAGCTCTCGCTCGATGAGACGCAGATCCTCGCCCAGCTCTCCATGCTCCAGCGCCAGCGCGACGACATCGAGCGCGCCATCGAGGAGCTGCGCCAGACGCAGGAGCGCCTCGCGGGCGCCAATGGCGTTCCCCACGCCTCCGTCATCGCGGCCAGCGCGGCGAGCGCCGGAGCCAACGCGGCCTGATCGGCGCCCCGGGACTCAAAAATCGCCGAAAAGCGATTATGTAGGGTCCATGGCGGCTGGCGATGTCCTCTCTCTCACGCCTGCGGGGCTTTATTGCCGCGCAGGCGATTTTCATATCGATCCCCTGCGGCCGGTCGAGCGCGCGCTCATCACCCATGGCCATTCCGATCACGCCCGCGCGGGCCATGGGGCGGTGCTCGCGACCCCCGAGACGCTGGGTATCATGGAGCTGCGCCTTGGCGAGCGTTTCGCCGGCGGCGCGCAGGATGCGGCCTATGGCGAGCCTCTGACGCTGGGAGAGGCGCGCGTCTCCTTCCATCCCGCGGGCCATGTGCTGGGATCCGCGCAGATCCTGATCGAGGCGCAGGGCTGCCGTCTCGTCGTCTCCGGCGATTACAAGCGCGCGCGCGATCCGACCTGCCCCGCCTTCGAGCCCATCCGCTGCGACGCCTTCATCACTGAAGCGACCTTCGGCCTGCCGGTCTTCCGCCATCCTGACGCGCAGGGCGAGGTGGAGAAGCTCATCGCCTCCTGCGGGCTCTTTCCGGACCGCGCGCATCTCGTCGGCGCCTATTCGCTCGGCAAGGCCCAGCGCGTGATGGCCTTGCTGCGCGAGGCGGGCTGGGATCGTCCCATCTGGATCCATGGCGCCATGGAGAAGGTCACCGCCTTTTACCAGGCCCAGGGCCTCGACTTCGGCGACATCCGCAAGGTCGCCGCGCAGGATCGCCCGAAGCTCGGGGGCGAGATCGTGATATGCCCGCCTTCCGCGACGCAGGATCTTTGGGCGCGCAAGTTCCCCGACCCCGTGGTCGCTTTCGCGTCCGGCTGGATGCGCATCCGGGCGCGGGCGCGCCAGGGGGGCGTGCAGCTGCCGCTGGTGATCTCCGATCACGCGGACTGGGACGAATTATGCGCCACGGTGGAGGACACCGGCTGTTCGGAGCTGTGGATCACCCATGGCGCGGAGGATGCGCTGGCCCATTGGGCGACGCAGCGGGGCCTGCGCGCGCGCCCGCTCCATCTCATCGGCTATGGCGATGAAGAAGAGGCGGAAGCTGCGCCGGAGACGCAGCCGTGAACCGTTTCGCCGCGCTTCTCGACCGGCTCGCCTATGAGCCCTCGCGCAACAACAAGCTGCGCCTGCTGACCGACTATTTCCGCAGCCAGCCTGATCCTGACCGGGGTTATGCGCTGGCGGCCATGACGGGCGGGCTCACCTTCGCCCATGCCAAACCCGCGCTCATCCGCGCGCTCATCAGCGAGCGCACGGACCCCACGCTCTTCGCCATGAGCTATGACTATGTGGGGGATCTCTCGGAGACCGCCGCATTGCTCTGGCCGCCGCCGCAGGCGCGCGACGAGGCGCTGGCGCCGCCATCCCTGTCCGACATCGTCGAGCAGCTGCATGAGACCAGCAAGGCCGCCTTGCCGCAGCGTCTCGCGGGCTGGCTCGACATGCTCGACGAGACCGGGCGCTGGGCGCTTTTGAAGCTCATCACCGGCGGCCTGCGCATCGGCGTTTCCGCGCGGCTCGCCAAGACGGCGGTGGCCGCCATGGGCGCGCTTGCGCCTGACGACGTCGAAGAAGTCTGGCATGGCCTGCGCGCGCCCTATCTCGATCTCTTCGCATGGGTCGAGGGGCGCGAGCCGCGTCCCGTCACCGACGATCCCGCGCCCTTCCGCACGCCCATGCTCGCCCACGCCCTCGACGAGCGCGATTTTGCAACGCTCGACCCCACCGACTTCTCGGCCGAGTGGAAGTGGGATGGCGTGCGCGTGCAGGCGGTCGCAGGGCTCGACGCGCAGGGGCTCGGCGTGCAGAGGCTTTATTCGCGCACGGGCGAGGATATGTCGCAAAGCTGCCCCGACATGCTGGAGGCCTTGGGGAATGCGGGTTTTGGCGAGGTCGCCATAGACGGCGAATTGCTGGTGGTGCGCGAGGGCCGCGTGCAGCCCTTCGGCGTTCTCCAGCAAAGGCTCAACCGCAAGAGCGTCAGCGCCAGGCTGCTGGCCGATCATCCCCTGCATATCCGCGCTTACGATCTGCTCATGGAGAATGGCGAGGATCTGCGTCCCCTGCATTTCATGGAGCGGCGCGCGCGCCTTGAGGCCTTGATCGCGCGCAGCCAGCCCGCGCGCTTCGACCTGTCGCCCCTGGTGCCCTTCGACTCCTGGGAGGCCTTGGCGCAGGCGCGCTTCAGTCCATCGAGCGCGGGCGCTGGCGAAGACGCGGACGCCATCGAAGGGGTGATGCTGAAGCGGCTGCAATCCATCTATGTTCCCGGCCGTCCCAAGGGGCCCTGGTGGAAATGGAAGCGCGATCCCTTCAATGTGGATGCGGTCCTGATGTACGCCCAGCGCGGGCATGGCAGGCGCTCGTCCTTTTATTCCGACTTCACCTTCGGCGTCTGGCGCGCAGGCGCCAATGGCGATGAGCTCGCTCCGGTCGGCAAGGCCTATTTCGGCTTCACCGACGAAGAGCTTGGCCTGCTCGACAAATGGGTGCGCAACAACACCCTCAACCGCTTCGGCCCGGTGCGCGAGGTGAGCCATGGGCCGGGCGACGGGCTCGTGCTTGAAATCGCCTTTGAAGGGCTCAATCGTTCGGCGCGGCACAAGTCCGGCCTCGCCATGCGCTTTCCGCGCATCGCGCGCATCAGGTGGGACAAGCCCGCAAAAGACGCGGACCGGATCGAGGCGCTGGAGCGTTTGTTGCGCGACTGAGCCTCAGGCGACCGTTCAGGCGTCCTTGTCGGGGCGCAGCACATCGCCCGGACCATGCAGCAGGCCATGAAGGAAGGCGTCGCCCTCGCTGACAGGCCCTGCGGGATGACGCAGGCTCGCCGCGAGCCCGGCGCCGAGGGCTGCGAGAAAGCCCGCCACCGCCGCGCCCGCCAGAAGCGCCCTCGTGGGCGCTCCGTCAGAGAGCAGAACCACGGCCTCCGCCATGGCGAGGCCCGCGACGAGGGCGACGGCGGCGTCCCCTCCATCCGTGCGCGGCCAGAGGGCGAGCGCCAGCAGAGGCGCCACGGCGACTGCGCTGAGGCCGATGGCGGCGCCGATGAGAAGGTGCGGATCAGTCTTCAGGTTGAGCTGCAGCCAGACCGCGCCTGCGATGGCGCCAAGGAGGATGCAGCGCGTCAGGGCGAGGCGCCGACTGGTCAGGGCCTGCGTCTTTTCCAGGCGATAGCGGGAGCGCTCGCCCCAGGCGGCGCCGAGCGTCAGGAATCCCGCCGCGCTCAGCGCCAGCGCCACGGCCATGCGGCCTGCGGCGGCGAGGCCCGAGAAGGCGGCGCCAAAGCCGTTGAGGTCAGGCAGGCTCCAGAGCAGAAAGGCGCCGGTGGGCGGGGCGTCGCCCGGCCGCAGGACAAGGGCCGCTGCGGCGATGCTGACAAGCGCCATGAGCGCCAGAAGCGCGCACCATACAAGGCCCGCCAGACCGCCGCCTCTGGCTTCGTCGCTCCGGCGGGTCGTCATGAGCGGGGCCTGCAGCGGCGGCAGGGCGCCGAGCCCCAGCGCAAGGGCGCCGATGAACAGTCCATCGGAACCCGGCGCCGATCCCCCGCCGCTCCACTGGGCTATGCGGGCCAGCGCCTGTTCGAAGGCGGCGTCTGCGGCCAGCGGCAGAGGCATGGCCGCGCCGCTCGCGGTCAGCAGCGCAAGCGGCGCCGCCAGGGCTGCGATGACAAGGCCCGCCGCCCCCGCGCTCGCCCAGATGAGCCCCGCCATGCCGCCGGGAATTGCGATCAGCCCCACGATGGCCGCCGCAAGGATGAGGCTCGCCTGCGGGCCAAGCGCGGGCGCCAGGGCCTGCTGCGCCATGGCGAGGCCCGCCAGACCAAGACACAGGCCGATGGCTGATATGGCGAGGGTGACGCCGACGCTCAGGGTCAGGCTGGGGAAACGCATGGCGATGAGGTCGGCGACCGAGAAGGCGCCGGATTTGCGCAGCAAGGGTCCGGTCACCAGCCCCGCCAGCGCCATGCCCGCTCCAAAGCCCGTCAGCAGGCTGGACAGGGAGGCGCCCTCCGGCAGGGGCGGCGTGAAGGGGACGGCGAGCCCCGCGCCGATGGCCGTCATGGCGAGGCCCGCATAGACGGCGGGCGTCGCCCGGCTGGCGGCGTGAAAGCCGAAGATCCGCATGGAGCGCAGCATGACGCCGATGATGGCGAGGCCGGCCAACGCCAGCCCCGGCCCCAGCGTCGCGACCAGCCGCTCGGGGGCGCCGATGCGGTCGAGCAGGGCGAGGATCGCGAGGCTTGCGATGAAGGCGCCAGCCGCGAAGGCCGCCCGCCCGTCGATCGCGGCGCGGGCCATGGCGTCCTCGCGGCGCTGCTGGCCGGACCCCGACATCTGCTTCATCACGGTGTCTCCACGGGCTGCGCGGACTACGGCGAAACGCCTTAACAATAGGGCGATTGACAGGATTGCAAGAGTATTCGCCAATAGGAGGGTTCCAAGAGAACATTGGGGGGAACATCGCCTTGACCGCAACGACCCGCATCATCATCGCCGACGACCATCCGCTCGTGCGCGGCGCCTTGCGTCAGGCCGTCGCCGGCGCCGTGGAGGGTTGCGCCATCGTGGAGTGCCCGGATCTGGACGCTCTGACGAAGGAGCTCGATGCGAACGACGAGGTCGATCTCGTCCTGCTCGATCTCGCCATGCCCGGCGTGCGCGGCTTCTCCGGCCTGATGTATCTGCGCGCGCAGCATCCCGGCGTGCCGGTGGTGGTCGTCTCCGGCAATGAGGATCGCGGCGTGATGCGTCGCTGCATCGATTTCGGCGCCTCGGGCTTCATTCCCAAGACCACCGACCTTGAAGCCATGCGCGGCGCCATCCGCAAGGTGTTGGAAGGCGGCGCCTGGACCCCGCCCGACGTCGATCTCTCCAGCCCCGCCGACAAGGACACCGCCGACATCGTGCGCCGCATGGCCTCGCTGACGCCCCAGCAGGTGCGTGTGTTGATGATGTTGTCGGAAGGCCTGCTCAACAAGCAGATCGCCTATGAGCTGACGGTGTCGGAGGCCACGGTGAAGGCCCATGTCTCCGCCATCCTGCAGAAGCTCGGCGTCGAGAGCCGCACGCAAGCCGTCATCACCGCCAAGAAGATCGAGGGCGATCACTTCGGCGAGGCGCAGGCCTAAGAGCCAGACTTAAGGGTCAGGCGAAGTCGCCCGCCCATTCCTTCGCGCGCGCGCCCACGACGTCGCTGAGGCCAGCGAGATTCTCCTGATCGAGCCTTGCGGCGAGGCCGCGCAAAATGGCGCCTGGCAGGCCCGCGCCCTTGTAGACCATGGCGGAATAAAGCTGGATCAGGCTCGCGCCCGCCTCGATCTTGGCGAAGGCGCTGTCCGGCCCGTCGACGCCGCCCGCGCCGATGATGGGGAAGCGTCCCTCCACCCTCAGGAAGGCGGCGCCCAGCATCTTCGTGGAAAGCTCGAACAGCGGCTTGCCAGAAAGCCCCCCCGCCTCCCGCGCGACGGCGGTTTCGCGCAGGCTCGCCGGGCGGGTGATGGTGGTGTTGCCGAGAATCAGCGCGTCGATCCCGCGCGCGGCGCCCACGCGCACGATGTCGTCGAGATCGCCCAGCGCCAGATCGGGCGCGATCTTCAGGAAGACCGGCTTGCGGCCATGGGTTTGCGCCGCCGCGTCGCGGGCCTCGAGCACGCGCGCCAGCAGATCGTCGAGGGCGGCGGCCTGTTGCAGGTCGCGCAGGCCCGGCGTGTTGGGGGATGAGATGTTGATAGTGAAATAGCTCGCGACATCGGCGAAGGCTTTCACGCCCAGCACATAGTCGCCCGCCCGGTCTGCCGAATCCTTGTTCGCGCCCACATTCACGCCGACAAGGCCCGGACGTCCGCGCCGGGCGATGAGCCGCGCATGGGGCGGGCCATGGCCCTCGCTGTTGAAGCCGAGGCGGTTGATGACGCCTTCATCCCCCGGCAGCCGGAACATGCGCGGCCTCGGATTTCCCGGCTGGGGCAGCGGCGTGATCGTGCCCACCTCGACAAAGCCGAACCCGAGGCGGAACAGAGCGTCAGGCGCCTCGGCGCCCTTGTCATAGCCCGCCGCCATGCCCAGGGGATTGGGGAAATCAAGTCCGCACAGACGCACCCTGAGGCGGGGATCGTCATAGCCCATGGAGATCGGCGGCATGGACTTGAGGGCGAGGATGGAGGCGCCGTGGGCCGTCTCGGGCTCCAGCATATGCAGGAAGGGTTGCAGCAGCCGCGCGGCGAGGTCGATCACGACAGAAGCTCCGAGAGATCGTGCCTGCCGTCGGCGCCGAGCGGCATCGGCCTCACCCAGGCGGCGGCGCTGGTGGGCAGGGGCGCATAGAGGTGGGGAAACAACTGCCCGCCGCGCGAGGGCTCCCAGCGCAGCGCTTCGCCCAGAGCCTCCGCCTCGAAGGCGGCGAGCAGCAGGTCGGCCTGCCCTGCGAAATGTTTGTCGGCGGTCTCCTGCACCTGATCGGCGGTGGAGAAATGGATGAAGCCGTCGGCGAGATCGACGGGCGCCCCCAGAAAGACGCCTGTCGCCTGCGCGTTCGTCCATTCTGCTCGCGGCGTGATTTTATAGATGAGGGCCAAGGTGGAATCCTGTCTGTCGGTTCGGCGCGCACCCTATCGGGGGGGCGGGCTCGAAACAACCGAGCCCACGCGGCTTTTATGTAAAGCTCAAGCTTTATGGGGCGGTTGACGTAAAGGCAGGACTGTTGCGCCCAAAGAAAAAAAGATATAAATCTTCCTAATCTAGGAACGTCGTCTCAAGAGGGTTGGTCATGCTCACCCACCACCAGATCTGGGGCGCCATCGACGCGCTCGCCGCCGCCCATGGCGCCACCGCCTCCGGCCTCGCGCGCAAGGCGGGGCTTGATTCGACCACTTTCAACAAGTCCAAACGCTCCTCCGGCAACGGGCGGCTGCGTTGGCCCTCGACCGAGTCGATCTCGAAGATCCTTGAAGCCACGGGCTCCAGCCTCGAAGAATTTCTGGGCATGACGCGCGAGGTCAAGGATGATCCTGCCCGCACCATTCCGCTGATCGGCGTCGCCCAGGCGGGCGCGGGCGGCTATTTCGATGACGGCGGCTTTCCGGTCGGGGCGGGCTGGGACGAGGTCGCCTTTCCCCATATCGGCGGCTCCCACGCCTATGCGCTGGAGATCGCGGGCGATTCCATGGCTCCCGTCTATCGCGACGGCGACATCATCATCGTCGATCCCGAGGCCGCCGTGCGCCGGGGCGACCGCGTCGTGGTGAAGACCCTCGAGGGCGAGGTGCTGGCCAAGGAGCTCAAGCGCCAGACCGCCAAGACCATCGAGCTGAAATCCCTCAATCCCGAGCATGAGGACCGCAGCTTCACCATGGATCAGGTGGCCTGGATCGCGCGCATCCTCTGGTCGAGCCAGTAGGACAAGGCTCCGCTATTTGATCGCGTCGCAGGCGGCGGCGAGATCCTCGATGAGATCGTCCACATCCTCAAGGCCGCAGGACAGGCGCAGCATTCCGTCGCCAATCCCTGATTCAGCCCGCGCCTGCGGCCCGATGCGCTGGTGGGTCGTGGTGGCGGGATGGGTGATGAGGCTCTTGGCGTCGCCAAGGTTGTTCGAGATCTTCACAATCGACAGGGCGTTGGCGAAGGCGAAGGCCTCGGCCTTGCCGCCCTTAACATCAAAGGCCACCACGGACCCGCCGCCGGTCATCTGGCGCATGGCGAGCGCGTGCTGGGGATGGTCCTTGCGAGTGGGATAGAGCACGCGGACAATCTCCGGGCGAGAGGCCAGAAAATCCGCCACGGCGATAGCGTTGCGCTGCTGCTGCATGAGGCGCACCGGCAGGGTCTCGAGCCCCTTCAGCATCACCCAGGCGTTGAAGGGCGAAAGCGCAGGGCCGGTCTGGCGCAGGAAGTTGTGGACATGGGTCTGGATGAACTCGTTCGAGGCGAGGATCACCCCGCCAAGACAGCGGCCCTGACCGTCGATATGTTTGGTGGTCGAATAGACCACGCAATCGGCGCCCAGCTCAAAAGCGTTCTGCAGGAGCGGCGTGGCGAAGACATTGTCCACGACGAGATTCGCGCCATGGTCATGGGCGATCTTCGCGACCCCCGCCACATCGATGATTTCGAGCTGGGGATTGGTGGGGCTTTCGAGAAAGCAGACGCGCGTGTTGGGCTGCATGGCGGCGCGCCACTGGTCGAGATCCGTGCCGTCGACGAGGGTCGAGGGCACGCCGAAGCGGGGCAGCAGATCCTCGACGATGTAGCGGCAGGAGCCGAACAGGGCCTTGGCCGCCACCACATGATCGCCCGCCTTCAACTGGCCGAGCATGGCGGCGGTGACGGCGGCCATGCCGCTGGCGGTGGCCCGCGCCGCCTCCGCGCCCTCCAGCAGCGCCATGCGCTCCTCGAACATGGCGACGGTGGGATTGGAGAAGCGCGAATAGATGAAGCCGGGGGAGTCGCCTTTGAAGCGCGCCTCTGCGGTCTCCATGTCCGGATAGACATAGCCCTGGGTGAGGAAAAGGGCCTCGGAGGTTTCGCCGAACTGCGACCGCATCGTGCCGCCATGGACGAGCCGGGTCGCAGGGCGCAGTTTTTTGGCGGTTTTGGCAGGGGTCTCGGGAGGCGTAGTCTCGGCGCTCGACATCTTCGTTCCTCTGTTCCTCGAGGCCGGGATGGTCAAGCAAGCGCGCCCACCCGGCCTTTTAGCCCGTTTTTTTATGTGGCGGGCAAGCCGACCGGCTCAAATGACCACAGAAGTCTGCGACCCTAAGACCCGATCCGCTTGGCGTCAATTCAGCGATGCGCTACGGGAGGTGACGGGCTTTCGCGCGTTGAAGGATCAAGCCAAAGGATCGACCCCGGTGCCCACCGACACGAACTCCACCGCCCCCTGGCTGCAAGGAAGCGGCATTCTCGCCGCCCGCCAGATCAAGGCCATGGCTGATGCCGGGCTCATCGGCCATGCGGCGCCCTTCGCGGCCGGACAGATCCAGCCTGCGAGCCTCGACCTGCGGCTGGGCGCGCGGGCCTGGCGAATGCGCGCAAGCTTCCTGCCGGGTTCGGCGACGGTCATGGAGCGGGTGGAGGATCTCCGGCTGCACGAGATCGACCTCACTGAGGGCGCGGTGCTCGAAACGAACTGCGTTTATGTCGCCGAGCTCATGGAGAGCCTCGACCTCCCGGAGAGCCTCAGCGCCGCCGCCAACCCCAAAAGCTCGACCGGCCGCATCGACGTCTTCACCCGCGTCATCACCGACGGAACGCGCTCCTTCGACACGGTGCGGGCGGGCTACAAGGGGCCGCTCTTCGCCGAGATCTCCCCCAAGACCTTCCCGATCCTGGCGCGGCAGGGCTCGCGCCTCTCCCAGATGCGGTTCCGCAATGGCGGCGCAGTGCTCGATGACGCGGGCCACCGGGCGCTCCATGCGCGCGAGCCCATCGTCACCAGCGCCGATCCCTCCTTCCATAACGGCGTCGCCGTCTCGATCGACCTGGCGGGCTTCGGTCCCGATTCCATTCTGGGCTACCGCGCCAAGCGCCACACCGGCCTGATCGATGTCGACAAGGTCGGCGCCTGCGACCCCAAACATTACTGGGAGCCCATTCACGCCGACCAGCGGCCGGGGCGCACGGGCGGGCTGATCCTCGATCCCGGCGAGTTCTACATCCTCGCCTCCAAGGAGGCCGTGCGCGTGCCGCCCGACCATGCGGCTGAAATGACGCCTTTCGATCCGCTGGTGGGCGAGTTCCGCGTCCATTACGCCGGCTTCTTCGATCCGGGCTTCGGCGCGGCCGAGGCGGGCGGGCTTGGGGCGCGGGCGGTGCTGGAGGTGCGCTCCCATGACGTGCCCTTCATTCTGGAGGACGGGCAGATCATCGGGCGACTCGTCTATGAGCGCATGGCCGAGACGCCCGCCAGCCTCTATGGCGCGGGGCTTGGCTCCAACTATCAGGCGCAGGGCCTCAAGCTCTCGAAACATTTCCGCGCCTGAGGGAAAGGCGCTATAGTGCTGTTCATGACGACCATCGAGAGCCCGCAAAGCCAGCCTATGGCGCGCGAGACCCGCCTCGCCCTGAAGATCGCGGGCGCGGGCTTTGGTCTGCTCGCACTCTCCGCCGTGCTGTTCTGGCTGCGCTTCGGGTCGGAGATCTTTTTCGACATGCTCGCCTTCGCGCAGGGCTGTTTCTGACGGGATCGACGATGACGCTGTCCCCCCGGGTTCTCCTGCCCACGATCGTGCTTGGCTTTGGCCTCGCGCTTGTGTCGGTCGCGGCATGGCTGACCTTTTCCGGCCCCGGCGCGCCGCCGCCCTCCTCCATCGGCGCCTCTTTCACCCTGACCGGCCCTGACGGCAAGGGCGTCTCCGACGTCGACCTCAGGGGGCAGCCGGTGGTGCTTTTCTTCGGCTACACCCATTGCCCGGATGTGTGCCCCACGACCCTCTTCGAAGTCTCCGAACTCTTCCGCAAGCTCGGCGAGAACGCGAAGGTCAGGGGCGTCTTCGTCTCGGTCGATCCTGAACGCGACACGCCCGCGATCCTGAAGGATTATCTCAGCAGTTTCGACAAGCGCATCATCGGTCTCTCCGGCGAGCGCGCAGCTCTTGAGCCGATGCTCAAGGGCTATCGCGTCTATGCCCGCAAGAACCCCACCGCCGATGGCGAATACAGCATGGACCACAGCGCCATCGTCTATCTCATGGACAAGCAGATGCGCTTCATCGGCCCGCTGAACCTTGGCGACGACGAGGCGGCGTTGAAGGAAATCCGCAAGTGGATGTAGGCCTTCAATAAAAGCCTATGGGGAAATATTTCAGATAGAGATCCGCATAGACGCCGCGCTCCGTGATGCGTTTGAGCGCATAGTCGAGGGCGCGTTTGAGGCCCCCGTCATCCTTGCGCAGGGCGATCCCCACGCCTTCCCCGAAGTAACGCGATTCCGTATAGGGCCCGCCGCGAAAGGCGCAGCAGCCGCCGGCGTCCGCGCCATTGAGCCAGAGCGCGAAGGAGACCCCATCGCCAAAGGCGATCTCCACCTCGTTGCGCTTCAAAGCAGAGCGCAGGGCCAGCGCGTTGTCATAGGGCCGCAGGGCCGCCTTCGCAAAGAAGGCGCGCAGATAGGCCTCATGGGCCGAGCGCGCGACGACGCCCACGGTCCGGCCCGCAAGGCTCTGCGGGTCTGGCTCGGCGAGCGCGAGAGATGCGCGGGCGACGAAACGGGCGGGGGTCTTGTAATAGGGCGCAGTGAAATCGACGCGGGCGCGGTTGGCCTTCGTCATGGCGATGGAGGCGACGGCGGCGTCGGCCCGGCCCTGCTCCACCGCGTCGAGGATCGTGTCCCAGCGCCGGGGCTGGATCGTGCATTGCACATGCAGCTCCTCGCAGAGGGCGCGGGCGAGATCGACATTGAAGCCGCCAAGGACGCCGTCGGGCATGAGGAAGCCGAAGGGGGGATAATCGTCTTCCGTGAGGAAGCGGATGACGCGGAGGGCGCTGACGTCAGGCCGGTCGAGGCGGCGCTGGGGATCATGGAAATTGGGGATGCGGGCGCCCTCGGCCATGGCGAGGCTGGCGGCGCAGAGGGCGAGGCTGGCGGCGAGGAAAAGGAGCAGATTTTTTGCTCTGGTCAAGCTATCGCCCTTCGCTTTAAATTCCGCCTTCGATCCACCGAGCCCCGCCCGATGCCTTCTGCGTCACGCTCTCGTCCCGGCGCGACTGCGACGCAGGATTCGTCGCATGAGGCCGCGCGGCAGGCAAGCTTGGCCGCAGAGGCGCCGCCGCCCGATCCGGAAATAGCGGCGCTGGCCCAAAAGCAAGGCCTGACGGCCGAACGGGTTCCCTCGCTGAGGGTGGGCGTCGCATTCGCTTTGTTGGTCGCAGCAGGGCTGGCGGCCTTCATCGCGGGCGGGGCGGTCTGGCTTGTGATGAGCGGCTTTGTTTCGCTGATCCTCATCGGCGCCATTCTCCTGCGCCTGACGGCCGCTCTCGCGGGCCGCGCGCCAAAGGATTGGACGGGGCCGGAGCCCCCCGACCACGCCCTGCCGCCCTACACGATCCTCGTTCCCCTCTACCGGGAGGCGGCGGTGCTGCCGCGACTGCTCGATGCGCTGGAGCGGCTCGACTATCCCCGCGCCCGGCTCGACATCAAGCTCCTGATCGAAGCTGATGACGAGGAGACGAAGTCGGCGCTCGAGCGGCTGGCGCCAGGGCCGACTTTCGCTGTCGTGATCGTCCCGCCGGGCCGCCCGCGCACCAAGCCCCGCGCGCTCAACGTCGGCCTCGCCGAGGCGCGCGGGCGATTGGTGACCGTCTATGACGCCGAGGACGATCCCGACCCGCTGCAACTGCGCCGCCTCGCCGCCGCTTTTGCGCAGGCGCCGCCTCATCTGGCCTGCCTGCAATGCCCGCTCCTCATCGACAACGCCCGCGACAGCTGGCTGGCCGGGCTCTTCGCGCTGGAATATGCCGGGCTATTCGATGTGCTTGATCCCGGACTCGCCCGCCTTGGCCTGCCGATCCCGCTGGGCGGCACCTCCAATCATTTCCGGATCGAGGCTCTGCGGCGCCTGAATGGCTGGGACGCCTGGAACGTGACCGAAGACGCCGACATGGGCCTCCGTCTCGCCCGCATGGGCTATGCGGTGGGGACGCTGGACGCGCCCACATGGGAAGAGGCGCCGGCGAGGCCGCGCGCCTGGCTCGCCCAGCGCCGCCGCTGGATGAAAGGCTGGACGCAGACCTTGATCGTGCATCTGCGCGATCCCCTTCGTCTCCTGCGTGAGCTTGGCGCGCTCCGCGCCGCAGCGCTCATCGCCACGCTGGCGGGGGGCGTGCTTGGCCCTTTGCTCGGCCCCTTCTATGCGGCGTTTCTGATCCATGACGCCATATGGGGCGGACTGCTTTCGCCGCAGACCCCGGAGCAGATGATCGTGAGCGCGCTCTGGTGCGCCATCGCCGCCCTTGGCGCGCTCGCCCTTCTGGCGCCCATGGCGATGGGCGCGCGGCGGCGCAGGTTGACGCGCCTGCTGCCGCTGCTGCTGCTGGCTCCGTTCTATCAAGCCCTGATGAGCCTTGCGGCGGCTTTGGCGCTGGTCGATCTCTTCATGCGTCCGCACCATTGGGCCAAGACCACCCATGGCCTTGCGCGCAGCTCGCTTCGCGGCGGGCGGATTGGTTGACCTTGGGGGCCGCGCTGCCTAGTGTGCCTCGCTCTCGCGCGGCCTCTTTCAGATCGTCCGCGCGCCTCCACAAGGATCTGAAATGACCACTGCCGCTCCCGCGGCCTCCGGGCTCCCGTCGCTTCATGAAGCTGCTCTGACGTCAGCGGCCTGGCCTTTCGAGGAGGCGCGCAAACTCGTCGCCCGCGTCGAAAAGACCGGCCAGACGAATGTGCTCTTCGAGACGGGCTATGGTCCCTCGGGCCTGCCCCATATCGGCACCTTCGGCGAGGTGGCCCGCACGAGCATGGTGCGCCACGCCTTCGAGATCCTGACGCAAGGGCGCATCGCCACGCGCCTGCTCGCCTTCTCCGACGATATGGACGGGCTGCGCAAGGTTCCCGACAACATCCCCAACAAGGAAAGCCTGATCCCGCATCTGGGCAAGCCGCTCACCGAGATTCCCGATCCCTTCGGCAAGTTCGAGAGCTTCGCCCACCACAACAACGCGATGCTGCAGGCCTTCCTCGACCGCTTCGGCTTCCAATACGAATTCGCCTCGTCGACCCAGTATTACAAGTCCGGCCGTTTCGACGCCGCCCTGCTGCATATGCTGGAGCGGTTCGAGGCGGTGCAGGCGATCATGCTGCCCTCGCTGCGGGCCGAGCGCGCCTCCACCTATTCGCCGTTCCTGCCGATCCATCCCAAGACCCGCGTCGTCATGCAGGTTCCCCTTGAAGCCATGGACGTGAAGGCGGGCACGATCACCTGGCGCGATCCGCAGACGGGGGAGGCCTTCGAGACGCCCGTCACCGGCGGCCACTGCAAGCTGCAATGGAAGCCCGACTGGGCCATGCGCTGGTATGCGCTGAATGTCGATTACGAGATGGCGGGCAAGGATCTCATCGATTCCGTGAAGCTCTCCGGCAACATCGTGCGCGCGCTGGATGGAACCGCGCCCGAAGGCTTCAACTACGAACTCTTCCTCGACGAGAAGGGCCAGAAGATCTCGAAGTCCAAGGGCAATGGCCTGACCATCGAGGAATGGCTGACCTACGCCAGCCCCGAGAGCCTGTCGCTCTTCATGTTCCAGAAGCCGCGCGAGGCCAAGCGCCTCTATTTCGACGTCATCCCGCGCGCCGTCGACGAATATCTGCAATTCCTCGGGGGCTATGGGCGGCAGGACTGGAAGAACCGCCTCGGCAATCCGGTCTGGCACATCCACAATGGCGCGCCGCCCGAGCCCGAAGTGCTGCATCATCCCGGCGAAGGCGAGGGCGCGGGCACGCAGGTCTCCTTCGTCATGCTGCTCAATCTCGCCGCCGTCGCCAATAGCGAGGATCCTCAGGTGCTCTGGGCCTTCCTGCGCCGCTATGCGCCGAGCGTCACGCCCCAGACCCATCCGCGCCTTGATGCGCTGGTCGGCTATGCCGTGGCCTACTTCCGCGATTTCGTGCGCCCGTCCAAGACCTATCATGTCGCCGACGATGTGGAGGCGGGCGCCCTGCGCCAACTCGACGCCATGCTCGCGGGCCTGCCGGAGGGCGCCTCCGCCGAAGACATCCAGACCGCGCTCTATGACGTGGCCCGCCCCATTCCGCGCTATCAGGATCTGAAGGCCAAGGGCGCCACCCCCGAGCGGCCTGGCGTGTCGAACGACTGGTTCAACATGCTCTATCGCGTGTTGCTGGGCGAGAACCGCGGGCCGCGCTTCGGCTCCTTCGTGGCGCTCTACGGGATCGCCGAGACGCGCGCGCTGATCGCCTCTGCGCTGAGCGGCGATCTCGCCCGCCAGCACGAGGCCTTCCTCGCCGCGCGCAAGAACTGACCGCCGGGAATGACGACCGGCGTCCTGCTCTTCATCTCCGCCATCAGCCTTCTGAGCTCGTTCGTCTCAGGAATCTTCGGCATGGCTGGCGGGCAGATCCTGCTGGCCTGCCTGCTGCTCTATCTGCCCGTCGCCTCGTCGCTGGTCGTATTCGCCGCCGTGCAGGTCGTTTCAGGCGCATGGCGTGGGTGGCTGTGGCGCAAGCATGTCGACTGGACGCTGACCTGGAAATATATCGCGGGCTCGCTCGCCGCCTATGTCTTCATGACCTTCATCAATTTCGTGCCGGGCAAGCCGATGGTCTATCTGGGCATCGGCCTCATGCCCTTCGCCGCCTTCGCGCTGCCGAAGTCCTTCGCGCCCGACATCACCCGGCGCGGCGTCGTCTATGTCTGCGGCGCCATCGTCATGCTGCTGCAGCTCACTGTGGGGCAGGGCGGCAATATCCTCGACGTCTTCTTTCAGGCGAGCCCGCTCGACCGCAAGACCGTGGTGGCGACCAAGGCGGTCACCCAGCTCTTCTCGCAGGTGGTGCGGATCTTCTATTTCGGCGCCATCGCCACCGATGCGGTGACGGACATTCCGATCTGGGCCTGGGGCGCCTTTCTGACGATGACCATTGCAGGAACCTCGCTCGCCCCCATCGTGCTGCACCGCATGACCGATGGCGATTTCCGCAAATACACGAAGATCATCATCATCATCTTCAGCGCGATCTATGTGGCGCGCGGCTTGTGGCTGCTGGTCTATCCTGAATAGGCCTCAGCCCTTCGGCCATTCCTTGATGAGGGAGTGCTGGTCGTCGCTGAAGAGATCGCCGACCTCCTCCTCCGCGCTGTAGCCCTGCGCCAGAAAGAACTCATAGGCCGTGTCGGTGGTGGTCAGGCTCATGCGGTCGGCGTGCTGGGCCTTGGCGTGGACCTCCATCCGCGCGAGCAGGGCCTTGGTCACGCCGCAAAAGCGCAGCTCCGGCGCCACATAGGCGAGCAGCACCTCGCCATGGTCCATGACGACGCCGACCCCCGCCATGGCCCCGCCGACTTCGGCGATGAAGCAGGTCGTGCCGGGCGTCGTGATCCAGACCTGCATGTTCTCGGGCGTCTTGTTGCAGAGCCAGCCTTCGAGCATGAGCGGATCGTCTCCATGGTCAAGTTTGCAAAGCTCAATGATCGAGCGGCGCACGAGGGCGCAGGCGGGCTCCGCGTCTGATGGTTGCGCCAGGCGCAGGTTAAGGTCATTTTCCCTTGCGTTCTGATCCATGATTCGCTCCGCTCCCGGCCTGTCGTCCGGTCGGGCGGGAAAATGGCCTTCAGGCGAGCCTTATGCAAGGGCTCGACGAACCGCCGCATATCCGGCAAAATGACATGATGTACCAGGCACTCACAGACCAGATTGAAATCACCGTCGAGCCCGAGTTCCAGGAGGATCGGTCGGACCCTTCGGCAGGCCGCTATTTCTGGGCCTATACGATCGAGATCGCCAATCGCGGCTCGCGCACGGTGCAGCTCGTGGCGCGCCACTGGCGCATCACCGACTCCAACGGCAAGCTCAACGAGGTGCGGGGCGCGGGCGTCGTCGGCGAACAGCCGATCCTGCGGGAAGGCGAGAGCTTCCGCTACACCTCGGGCTGCCCGCTGCCCACGCCCTCAGGCTTCATGGGCGGCGCCTATCGCATGGTGGATGAAGACGGCGGGAGCTTCGATGTGGAGATCCCCACCTTCTCCCTCGACAGCCCCTATATCAAGCGCGTCCTGAACTGAGGGCTTCTGCGTGACCACTGAGCGGCTCGAAGCGGCGATCCAGCTCCTCGAGCGGCTGGTCTCTTTCGACACCGAAAGCGCCAAATCCAACCTCGCCCTCGTCAGGGATGTCGAAGCCTATCTGCGCGGCCTCGGGGTCGATTTCGTCACCATTCCCAACGCCGCCGGCGACAAGGCCGCGATCTTCGCCACCATAGGCCCCATGCAGGACGGCGGCGTCGTGCTGTCCGGCCATACGGATGTGGTGCCGGTGGCGGGGCAGGTCTGGAGCTCCGACCCGTTCCGGCTGCGCCGCGAAGGGGGCAGGCTCTACGGGCGCGGCGCTTGCGACATGAAGGGTTTCGACGCGCTGGCGCTGGCCATGATTCCCGAATTTCAGGCCCTGCCCCTCAAGCGGCCCATTCACATCCTGCTCAGCTATGACGAGGAGACGACCTGCCTTGGCCCGGTGGACACAATCGCCCGCTTCGGCCGCGACCTGCCCCGCCCCGGCGCCGTCATCGTGGGCGAGCCGACGCTCATGCAGGTGGCCGACGCCCATAAATCCGTGGCCACCTATGTGACGCATGTGCGGGGGCATGAGGCCCATTCGTCGAACCCCATGCTGGGCGCCAACGCCATCGAGGCCGCCTGCGCGCTGGTGAGCGAGCTCTACCGCTTCATGGACGACTGCGCGGCGCTGGGCGACCCCGGCGGGCGTTTCATTCCGGGCCAGTCGACCATCAGCGTGGGCGTCATTCAGGGTGGAACCGCCCGCAACATTCTGGCGCGCGACTGTTCCTTCAACTGGGAGTTCCGCGGCCTGCCCGGCGTGCCGCAGGATGCGGCGCTGCGCCATCTCGAAGGGGCCATCGCCCGCGACGTCCTGCCCCGTCTGCGCCGCTATGCGCCGCAGGCGGCCATCGAGACGCTGGCGGAGGTCGAGGTGCCCGGCCTAGCGCCCGAGCCCGGCTCGCCCGCCGAGGCGCTGGCCTTCAAGGCCAGCCGCCGCAACGCCACCATCGCGGTCTCCTACGCCACCGAGGCCGGACGGTTCCAGAGCGCGGGAATCCCCACCGTGGTCTGCGGCCCCGGCAGCATCGACCAGGCCCACCAGCCCGATGAATATCTTGAAGAAAGCCAGCTCGCCGAGGGCGTCGCCTTCATGCGGCGGCTGGCGGGGGAATTGCGCTGAACGCTTCGCTCTTGCGAAACAGGGGCGGGAGCGGGTATAGAGGCTGCAGCGACGCGGGCGTAGTTCAATGGTAGAACGGAAGCTTCCCAAGCTTCATACGAGGGTTCGATTCCCTTCGCCCGCTCCAGCTTCTACCTTGAAAAGCTGAACCTTTTCGATCACGAGGCAGGGCGATGTCCGGCACCGCCATTCTTTCCAGCAATTTTCGAATTTCAATTCCTGAGCAACTGCGCGTGGCGCGGGGCTGGAGACCCGGTCAGGAACTCGCGTTCATCCCGAAGGGAGCTGGCCTTCTTCTCATTCCCGTTCCAGCGCGTTCGGAACTTGAGGGCATGGCCAAAGGCGCCAGGGCCATCGCTTATCGGGATCGTTAAATTGGTTTCCTGAAGGAAAACGCCCCGCGCCAAATCGACGCGGGGCGCATTCTTGTCCGGCTCAGTCTTCGAGCGTGTCCACATAGGTGAGGCCGGCCTTCGCCAGGGGTTCGCGCATCTTGTACATGTCGAGGCCGAGCACGCCGGCGGCGAGCTGGGCGCGCTTGTCGCCCTCATTGGCCTCGCGCGCTTCGCCCGCCTTGGCGACGGCTTCGGCGATCTTGCGCGGCACCACCACGACGCCGTCGTCATCGGCCACGACCACGTCGCCCGGCTTCACGATCTCGCCTGCGCAGACCACGGGAATGTTCACGCTGCCAAGGGTTGCCTTGACCGTGCCCTTGGCCGAGATGGCGCGCGACCAGACGGGGAAGCCCATCTTCTTGAGGCCGCGCACGTCGCGGCAGCCCGCGTCGATGACGAGGCCGACGACGCCGCGCGCCTTCAGCGAGGTCGCCAGCAATTCGCCGAACATGCCGTCGGTGTTGTCGCAGGTGACCCCGACCACGAGGATGTCGCCCTTGCGGCACTGCTCCACCGCCACATGCAGCATCCAGTTGTCGCCGGGCTGGGCGAGCACGGTGACGGCCGTGCCCGCGACGGCGGCGTCGGGATAGATCGGACGCATATAGGGCTTCATCAGGCCGAAGCGGCCCATGGCTTCATGGGTCGTGGAGACGCCGAGATGCGCGAGGCGGTCGACGACGCTCTGGTCGGCGCGTTCGATCTTCTGAACGACGACGGGCTTGATCATTGTGTGTCTCCGGTTTCAGATTTTGCAAATGCGATCGACTGCCGAACGCCGACTGCCGACTGCCGCTCCACGTCAGAACTTGTAGAGACGCGCGGGATTGTCGACGAGGATCTTCTTCTGCGCGACGGGGTCATGGGCGAAGAGCGGAATGAGGTCCACGAGCTCGCCGTCATTGGGCATGATCGACACATTGGGATGCGGCCAGTCGGTGCCCCAGAGCACGCGGTCCGGGATCGCCTCGACGAGCCTGGCGGCGAAGGGCACGGCGTCGTGGAAGGGCTTGCCGGTCGCCGAAGCGCGCTCGAAGCCGCAGCACTTGACCCAGCACTTCTCGTCATTGCGGGCGAGGTCGAGGAGGGCGTTGAAGTTCGGCTGGTCGAGGCCCTTGGCGGCCTTCACCGTGCCCATGTGGTCGATGACATAGGACAGGGGCAGCTTGGTCAGGATGGGCGTGAATTCGGCGACGGTCTCGGGGTCGAGATAGATCACGACATGCCAGCCGAAACCCTTGATCTTGTCGACGACGCGATAGAAGGAGCTCATGTCCGGCGTGCGGCCGAGGCGCTTCAGGAAGGTGAAGCGGCAGCCCATGATTCCGCCCTTGTTCAGCTCGTCGATCTGGGCCTCGGTGAAGCTGTCGTCGATATTGGCGACGCCCTTGTATTTGCCGCCGCTCACCGCGATGGCGTCGGTCACCACGCGGTTGTCGAGGCCGTGGCAGCTGGCGTTCACGATCACCGCGCGCTCAATGCCGATGGCGTCATGCAGCTTGCGGAAATCATCGAGGCCGGCGTCCGGGGGAATGTAGCTGCCGTCATCCGCATAGGGATATTGCGCGTCAGGTCCGAAGATATGGGTATGGGCGTCGCAGCTCCCCGGAGGCGCCTTGAAGGCGGGGGTCTTGGGGTGCAGGTCGGGGCCTTGGATTGTGGGTGTGCGGGCCATGGGTCACCTTGTCTGGTTGGGGATTTGAATGGGGTTACGCGCCAGCCTTGCCGGCGCCGCGCTCCTGCGCATCGGCGACGGCTCTGGCGAGGGAGCCGTCCATGCCGAGATCGTCGAGCATCATGCCGGCCTCGCGCATTTCGGCGGCGCGGCGGATTCCGTGCTGGTTGACGCGCTGGGCCATGTAGCGGGCAAGGTCGGCGAAATCGATGCCGGGGAAGCTGGCCTCAAGGCTCGCGAAGACCTCGCTCTGCACGTTCCATTGCTTCGAGGCGGCGGCGCAATCGACGATCAGCGCCTCGATGCCCTTGATCATGATGCTGCGGCAGAGCTTCATCGCGGAGGCGCGGCCGGGCTCAGTGGTGACGGCCTTCACATTCATGCCGAGCGCATTGAGGATGGTCGAGGCCTCCTCCGCCGCAGGACCGCCCGCGAGGATCGGCACCTTGAGGTCGGGTCCGGGCACGGGGGCCATGACGGCGCCTTCCACATAGCGGGCGCCGCAGGCGTTCACGAATTCGGCGGCCTTCGTCTTGGTGCCCGGCGAGGCGGAGTTGATGTCGAAGAAGATCTGGCCGGGCTTGAGCCAGCTCGCGGCCTGTTCGGCCACGGCGAGCGCCGAGGAGGCGGTCACCGCCGAAATCACGATGTCCGCGCCGCTCGCCGCCGCTGCGGCGCTGGCGGCTGGCGCGACGCCCGCCGCGCGGGCCTTGTCCATGAGGCCTGCGGTCTCCGGCGCGTCGAACTTCAGGTCATAGGTGGTGACGCGCACATCGCCGCGCGCCAGAAAATCGCGGGCGAAGATCTGTCCCACTTCGCCAAAGCCGATGAGGGTGAGGCTGACGCTGTTCTGCACCGCAATGCTCCCTGTCGCCGCCCTTTTCCGGGGCGCGTTGGCTGTGTGCCGCCCAGCCGGTTTGGAGTCAACCATCGCGGGGGCGACTGGTCCTGATCCCGACGGCGGAGCCCACAAGGCAGGCGGCCAGGATCACGAAAACCCCCGCAGCCCCCGTGAAGGTGGCGACCAGGCTTGCGCCCATGGGGATGACGATCAGCCCCAGCCGATTGCCCGTGAGGCGCAGCGACATGGCGGTCGCCCGCGCGCCGGGCGGGGCGAGGTCGACGACGCCGGAGAGCGTCAGGGTCGCGGCGACGCCCAGCCCCATGCCCGCCACCACCATGGTCGGATAGAGGATCCACAGGGGCGCAGGCGTCGCCATGACCAGAAAGGCCGCCGCAGGCGCAAGGATCGACAGATAGGTCAGGGGCCTGCGTCCGATGCGGTCGACCAGCGGCACATAGACGAGCCGCGCCGCCATCGAGGAGGCCGCCCGCACGCTCATGATGAGCCCCACCGTGGCGACATCCATATCCCGCTCGGCGCCCAGAAGCGGCAGATAGACGACGATGAGGTCGAGGGCGGTGATGGTCATGACGCTGGCGGTCACGAAGGCCAGAAGGCCGCGCATCTTCAACAGGTCGATCAGGCGCACCGGCTGGGCGCCCGCGGTTTTGCCGTCCCGCGCGGGGCCCGGCTTCAGCAGAAGCGAGGCGAAGGCGGCCAGAAGGCTGATCGCCGCCATGATCTGGAACAGGAGCTCGATGGGGGGCTGGCGCGCGTCTCCCGCGATCCAGCCCACGATCAGCGGGCCGAAGCCCTGCCCCGTGGCGATCGCCACCATGTGATAGCCAAAGACCGCGTCGCGTCCGCGCACGGTCTTGCCCGCGCGGATGGAGACCATCTGGTGTCCGCCCATGCAGGAGATCTGGCCGACGCCCAGAACGGCGGTGGCGATGAACAGGGCGAGGACGCCCGGCGTCGTGAAGCAGAAGATCAGCCCGGAGAGAAAGAGGCAGGCCGAGCCAGCGCGGATGGTCAGGCTGTCGTGGCCGCGATCATTGATGCGGCCGAGCGGCACCGCGATGAAGATCGGGATCACCGAGAAGGCCGCCGAGACCACGCCCACCCAGAAGAAGGAGAGATCAAGGTCCAGCATGGCGTAGGAGGTCGTCACGCGGGCGATGACCACGGCCATGTAGACGAGCACCGAATGCAGCCAGAGGCAGGCGAAAAGCGGCAGTTCGATCTCGCTCAGGATCGAGCCATGCGGGGCCTTTTCCGAGGGCGCGCTCATGGCAGATAGATCGCGCGGAAGTCGTTCACATTGGTCCGCGTGGGCCCTGTGACGACCTGATCGCCCAGGGACTCGAAGAAGGCATGGGCGTCGTTTTGCGCCAGAATGTCGCGCGGGACGAGGCCGAGCCCATGGGCGCGGGCGAGCGTGTCGGGCGCAATCACGGCGCCCGCGACCTCTTCGGCGCCGTCGACGCCATCGGTGTCGCCCGCCAGCGCGAAGACGCCGGGCTTGCCGTTGAGCGCGATGGCGAGGGCCAGCAGGAACTCCACATTGCGCCCGCCTCGGCCCTGGCCGCGCAGGGTCACCGTGCATTCGCCGCCGCTGAGGAGCACGCAGGGGCGCGGCGCCGGCTCGCCATGGTCGGCGACGCTGCGCGCCAGCCCCGCCATGACCTTGCCGACCTCGCGCGCCTCGCCCTCGATGGCGTCGCCGAGCAGCACGGGGGTGACGCCGGCCGCGCGCGCCGCCTCAGCCGCCGCCAGAAGCGCCATGCGGGGCGTCGCGACGAGGCGGATCTCCTGGCCCGCAAGCCGGGGATCGCCTGGCTTGACGGTCTCCCCGCGCCCGCTCGCAAGGAGCGCGTGGGCGGCGGGCGGCAGGTCGATGGCGTAGCGCGCAACGATGGCGAGCGCGTCCGCGCAGGTCGTGGGATCAGGCGCCGTGGGGCCGGAGGCTATGTCCTCCAGCGTGTCGCCCGGCACATCCGAAATCACCAGCGTCAGAACGCGGGCGGGATGGCAGGACAGCGCGAGGCGCCCCCCCTTGATCCCCGAGAGATGGCGGCGCAGCACGTTCATGTCGCTGATGGGCGCGCCGCTCGCCAGCAGCGCCTTGTTGAGGGCCTGCTTGTCCGCGAGCGTCAGGCCCTCGCCCGGCAGGCAGAGCAGGGACGAGCCGCCGCCGGAGATGAGGCAGAGCACGAGATCGTCCGGGGTGAGGCCGCGCACGGCCTCCAGCAGCCTGTGGGCGGCCCTGACGCTGTTCTCGTCGGGTGTCGGATGGGCGGCCTCGATGATCTCGATGCGCTGGCAGGGCGCGCCATAGCCATAGCGCGTCGCCACCACGCCGCCGAGCGGCCCCGGCCAGTGATCCTCGACGCTCTTCGCCATGGCCGCGGCGCCCTTGCCTGCGCCGATCACCACCAGCCGGCCCTTGGGCGGGGCGGGCAGATGCGGGGGCAGGCAGAGGTCCGGCTGCGCGCTGGCCACGGCCTGCGCGAAGAGGCCCTGAAGGAAGGCGCCGGGATCGAGAGGCGCCATCAGGCGCCCGCCTCCTGCGCCTTGTAGGCCCTGATGATCTCGTCGCCCGTCGCGAACCAGACGCCCTCATGCCCGGCGATGTAAGCCAGCGCCTCGTCGAGATATTTGATGCGGTGGGCGGCGCCGATCAGGAAGGGATGCAGGGCGATGCCGAGCACCCGCCCATTGGCGGCGCCTTCCGCATAGAGCACATCGAAGCTGTCGATGATCCGGCGCTTGAAATCCTCGATGCTGATGCTGGGCATGTTGAACAAGGGCATGTCGTTCAGTTCGATCGAATAGGGGATCGAATAGAGGCCGTTGTTGAAGCGATAGGGCAGATCGTCGTTCACCCAGTCCGCGAGATATTCGACGCCCGCCTCCTTCAGGAGGTCGGGCGTGTCGAAGGTCTCGGTGAGGCCCGGCCCCAGCCAGCCCCGCATCTTCCGGCCCCAGTCCTCGATCACCTTGCGGGTGTCGGCGATCAGCTTGCGCTCGCCCTCGTTCGACAGGCCCGACATGAACTTCGAATTGGTCATGCCATGGCCCATCAACTCCCAGTCGAGGTCGATCATGGCCTGCATGATGCGCGGGTAATAAAGGCCGATCTCGGCGTTGAGCGCGACCGTGCCCCTGATCCTGTGTTTCGTCAGAACGTCCATCAGCCGCCAGAGCCCGACGCGATTGCCATAGTCGCGGCGCGAATGGTTGCGCACGTCGGGCGCGGGGTTGCCGATCTCAAGGTGGAAATGCTCCACATTGGGGATCACCCAGACCGCGACGCGCGCGCCGTTGGGCCAGCTTATCTTCGGCGCGTCAGGGATGGCGCGATAGGGAAAGAGCGGGAAGGGATCGTGCTCGGCCATCGGCTCGCCCTATTCCGCGGCCGCGGCGGCGGCGGGGCCCGCGATCATGGCCTGCGCCTCGTCCAGCGAGATGACGGAGGCGTATTTGGCGTGCATGTCGAAGAGATTGGCGGCGTGGGCGAACTCCGACCGGTCGAAGCAGCATTCATCGACCACGAAGGTCTTGAAGCCATGGGAGAAGCCATCCACCACCGAGGCCCGCACGCAGCCCGAGGTCGAGACGCCGCACACCACCAGCGTATCGACGCCGTTCTGGATGAGATAGCCGGTGAGGGGCGTCTGGAAGAAGGCCGAGGCCCGGATCTTGGCGACCACCCAGTCCTGCGGGCGCGGCGCGATGCTGGCGGGGAAATTGTTGAAGCCCTGGGGCGGCGGGCCGCTGCGCTTGCCCTTCGTCGCCTTGCCCACGAAGGCGCCGGTGGCGAGATCGCTGAGGGAATAGACGATGGGCAGATCAGCCTTCCGGAAGGTCTCGATGAGCCGGGCGATGCGGGGCATGGCGACCCAGGAGGCAGGGCCGCAGGCCGTGGAATATTCGGCCACGGCCTCATCGAGGCTGAGCCCTTCGGAGCCGCAAAAGCCCATGGTCACATCGACCACGATCAGGGCGCTGCGCCGCCCCGGCGTGGTGTCGCCCATGAATCCGGCCTTGGCATAGAGCTGGCGCTCGGATTCGGGGATAAGCTTCATCCAGTCTCTCATGCGATCCTCCATCGTTTCTGCGATCCTAAGCCTGCGGGCCGGTGAGGTAAACCGGAGCGCCGCAAGACCGGCGCAGACCATACATTTTTTGTTAACTATGATTCATTAACTTTAACATAGCTTTTCAAAAGACGAACAGGAGGCGCTCCTTGGCCCGTGATTTTGATCTTTCCGAGCGGCAGGAGATGGCCCTCTGGTGCTTCCCCATCGTCTGCGATCTCCTGGGGGAGCAATATGGGCGGGCGCTCGGCCCCCGTCATACCGCTGTGCGCGTGGTCGCCTTCACCCACAGCCAGCTCTGGCGCGCCATGCTGCTCGACGATCAGAACGAGATCCGCAAGCTGCGCGGGGAGATGAGCTGGAACGTGCAGCGGTTGGGCCTGCCGCCCGGCTTCGCCGACGAGCTCGATGATCTCGTGCTCGACGAATTGATGGAGGTGGTGACCCAGCGCTTCCATCGCTCGCCCATGAAATCCTCGGTCTGCAGCCATATCCTGCTGCAGGTCGCCCGGAGTCTCGTCTATGCGACCGAGGCCGTGGCGGCCGCCTGACGGTTTGCCTCCGCCGGTCCGCTATGCCACAGACAGGGCGTCGCAAACCCCTTGAGGATTCCCCTCGCCATGGCTTGGTCGCCCCAGCAGGACAAGGCGCTGGCCGAAGTGTCGGCCTGGCTGAAGCGCGGGCGCCCGCAGGTGTTCCGCCTGTTCGGCTTCGCGGGCACGGGCAAGACCACGCTGGCGCGGCATCTGGCCGAGGACATCGACGGCGAGGTCTGCTTCGGCGCCTTCACCGGCAAGGCCGCGCTGGTCATGCGCTCCAAGGGCTGCAAGGACGCGCGCACCATCCACAGCCTGATCTATCGCCCCAAGGATCTTGATTCGGAAGAGCCGAGCTTCGTCCTGAACGACGAAAGCCCCGCGCAATCGGCGAGCCTCATCGTCATCGACGAATGCTCCATGGTGGACGAGGAGCTGGGGCGCGACCTGCTCTCCTTCGGCAAACCCGTTCTGGTGCTCGGCGATCCCGCCCAGCTGCCCCCCGTCAAGGGCGGCGGCTTCTTCACGGAGGTCGAGCCTGACGTGATGCTGACCGAAGTGCATCGGCAGGCGGCGGACAACCCCATCGTGCGCATGTCCATGATCGTGCGCGAGGGCGGGCGGCTCGACTATGGCGATTGGGGGGATTGCCGGGTGATCCCGCGCCGCGACATCGATTCGGCCGCCGTCACGGGCGCCGATCAGGTGCTGGTCGGCATGAACCGCACCCGCCGCCTCTTCAACAAGCGCATGCGTGAACTCTTCGGCTTCACCCAGACCACGCCGGAGGCGGGCGACAAGCTCGTCTGCCTCAAGAACGACCGAACCAAGGGCCTGCTCAACGGCAGTCTGTGGAAGGTCAAGACCGTCTCGCCCATGCGCGCCAGGAAGCTGCGCCTGAGCCTGACGCCCGAGGATGATCCGGGCCGCAAGGCGGTGCGGGTCGGCGTGCTGCCCGCCTTCTTCGAAAGCGAGGACGAAATCCCCTTCGCCTTGCGCCGCGATTCCGACGAATTCGACTTCGGCTATGCTCTGACGGTGCATAAATCGCAGGGATCACAATGGGATGAAGTCGTGTTATTTGACGAGAGCGGCGCCTTTCGCGAACATCGCAACCGCTGGCTCTACACGGGCATCACCAGAGCCGCTGAAAAACTCACCATCGTGAAGTGATCCCCATGGACCAGATGGTCGAGTCGGTTGTTGCTTTCATCCGCGCCCATGAGGCCTGGGGGCCGCCCATCGTCTTCGCACTGGCCTTCGGCGAATCGCTGGCCTTCATCTCGCTCCTGCTCCCCGCCACCGTCATGTTATGGGGGGTGGGGGCCCTGATCGGCGCCAGCGGCCTCGATTTCTGGCCCTTCTGGCTCGCCGCCGCCATCGGCGCCGCGCTGGGGGACTGGGTCTCCTACTGGCTGGGCTATCATTATCACCAGCAGATCGCGGGGCTCTGGCCCTTGTCGCGACACCCCGATCTGCTGCCCCGCGCCCATGAGCTGTTCGAGAAATGGGGCGCGCCGGGCGTGTTCATCGGCCGGTTCTTCGGGCCTTTGCGGGCGGTCGTGCCGCTGGCGGCGGGGGCGGCGCAGATGCCGCGCGGGCCCTTTCAGGCGGCGAACTGGCTCTCCGCCTTCGTCTGGGCCGCCACGACGCTGGGGCCCGGCGCCTTCGGCGTGGCCTGGCTCAGGGACTGAGCCCCTTGCGCGCATCGCGCCCCCTGTGGTGAAACAGCACTTGAGAATTTCGGGAGGCTAGCATGAGCGGCAAATTTCACGGTCGGCGCGAAGATCATCGTCTGGTCACGGGCCGGGGGCGTTACACCTCCGACTGGAGCTTCCCCGATCAGGTCTACGCCCATTTCCTGCGCTCCGACCGGGGCCATGCGGAGATCCGCGGCGTCGACGTCAGCGAGGCCCTTGCGACGCCGGGCGTGCTGGCGGTTCTGACGGGCGCGGACACGATCGCGGCGGGCTTCGGCTCTTCGCCGTCTCTGATCCACTATCCCGGCAAGGGCGGCATGAAGTTCATCACCGTCCATCGTGAGGTGCTGGCCGAGACGCGGGTGCGCTTCGTGGGCCAGGAAGTGGCCCTCGTGGTCGCCACCAGCCAGATCATCGCCCAGGACGCCGCCGAGAAGATCGTGGTCGACTATCACGATCTGCCGGTGGTGGTGGACGCCGAGGAGGCGCTCAAGCCCGGCGCGCCGCAGCTCTATGACCACGTCCCGAACAATCTCGTCTTCGACTTCGAATATGGCTCGCAGGAGGCGGCGGACGCGGCCTTCGCCAGCGCCGCCCATGTGACCAAGCTCGTGGCGGACGCGCCGCGCATCGTGGGCAATCCCATGGAGCCCAAGGCCGCGCTCGTCACCTATGACGCCGAGAAGGATGTCTACGATCTCTACGCGCCCTCGCAGGGCATGACGATGATGCGCGCGGGCCTCTCCGTCGGCACGGGGATCCCTGAATCGCAGCTGCGCGTCCACGCTCACGACGTCGGCGGCGGCTTTGGCATCCGCGGCGAGGCCTATTCGGAATATTGCTCGCTTCTGCTGGCCGCCAAAAAGGTCGGCCGTCCCGTGAAATGGGTCTCCACCCGCTCCGAAACCTTCGTCAGCGACCATCACGGCCGCGCCGCGAAGCTGTTCGGCGAACTCGCGCTCGACAAGACCGGCAAGTTCCTTGGCGTGCGCTTCCAGTGGATCGTGAACACCGGCGGCTATCTCTCCAGCCCCGGCCCCTTCACCAACACCCTGCCCCCCTCCATGCATGCGGTGAACGTCTATACGATTCCGGTCGTGCATGGCCTGCATCGCGTGGTGCTCACCAACACGACGCCCACGACCCCCTACCGCGGCGCGGCGCGTCCCAACGTGAGCTACATCGTCGAGCGTCTCGTGGATGAGGCGGCGCGCGAGATGGGCATCGACCGCGTCGAGATGCGGCGCATCAACGCCATTCCGCGCGAGGCCTTCCCTTACAAGACGCCGACGGGCTCGGTCTATGACAGCGGCGACCCCAAGGGCCTCATCGACGATGTGGTGAAGCATGCGGACTGGGCGGGCTATGAGAAGCGCCGTCAGGAATCGCTTTCGCGCGGCAAGCTGCGGGGCATCTCCTGCTGCGCCTTCATCGAGCCTGCGGGCGGCGGCGGCAGCCCGGTGGAGGAGGTCGCCATCCGGTTCGGCGATTCCGGCAACCCGATCCTCTACACAGTGTCCGGCCCCTCGGGGCAGGGCCATGAGACGACCTATCCCGAAATCGTCGGCGAGGTCTTCGGCATGGATCCCGAAGAGATCACCCTGCGCTTTTCGGACCCGGACGGCCCCGCCCAGCGCGGCGACGGCACCATCGGCTCGCGCTCCCTCATGAGCCATGGCGGCGCTCTGTTCCAGGCGGCGCAGGAAGTGGTGAAGAAGGGCCGCGAACTCGCCGCCCAGCATCTCGAAGCAGGCGTTGAGGACATCGAATTCACCGAAGGCGCCTATCGCGTGCGCGGCACCGACCTCGCGGTGAGCCTCACCGAACTGTCGCGCATCTATTCGAAGGATGGCGAAAGCCAGCTCGACACGAAGTTCGAAGGCGCGCAGCAGCGCTCCTTCCCCACCGGCGCCCATGTGGCGGAGCTGGAGATCGACCCGCAGACCGGCGAGCTTGAGTTGCTGAGCTATGTGGGCGTGGATGATTGCGGCAACATCATCAACCACACCCTCGCCGAAGGCCAGGTGCATGGCGGCATCATGCAGGGGCTTGGGCAGGTGTTCGGCGAGGTCTGCGTCTACGACCAGAGCGGCCAGATGCTCAGCGGCAGCTTCATGGACTATTGCATGCCGCGCGCCGGCGATCTGACGAAGGAGCTGAAGCTCTTCGACCGCCCGATCCCCGCGCCCGGCAATCCGCTGGGCGCCAAGGGCGTCGGCGAGGCCGGCACCACGGGCTCCGTGCCCACCCTCGCCAACGCCGTGATCGACGCGCTGCGGCCGCTCGGGATCAATCATGTCGATTTCCCGCTGACGGCGTCGCGCATCTGGCGTGCGATCAAGAACAGCCAGGCGGCCTGATCGGGAGAGGACGCCATGGGCGAGCGGTCATTCCTGCGCAATCAGTGGTATGTCTGCGCGCGCGCCAGGGAGGTGGGACGCAAGCCGCTTGCGCGCATGATCTGCGGCGAGCCGCTGGTGTTTTATCGCTGCGAGGACGGCCGCGCCGTAGCCCTCTCCGACCGCTGCCCCCACCGGCAATATCCGCTCTCGAAGGGTCAGCTCATCCATGATGAGATCGAGTGCGGCTATCACGGCCTGCGCTTCGGCGCCGATGGCGGCTGCAAGCTGATCCCGGCGCAGAGCGCCGTGCCAGATGGCTTTGGAACGCGCGCCTATCCGCTCCTTGAGCGCGATGGGCTTGTCTATGTCTGGATGGGCGAGGCGGCGCTGGCCGATCCCGCGATGATCCCGGACTTCCCCGAGAATGGCGGGCCGGGCTGGGCGGCGGAGACGGATCATCTGCTGGTCGAGGCCAACTGGCGGCTGATCGTCGACAATCTGATGGACCTCACCCATCTCACCTTCGTCCACAAGACGACGCTGGCCTCAAGCGGCATTCAGGAAAACCCGCTGAATGTGACCGTCGAGGGCGATGTGGTGCGCGCGCGGCGCGAGATGCCCAATGTCGAGCCTGCGCCCATCTTCCGGACCATGCGGCATTTCGAGGGCAACATCGACCGCTTCCAGAACCTCAGCTTCCTCCTTCCCAACCATGTGCATATCAGGCTCGAGGCCTGCCCCACGGGCCTGCGCGACGATCCTGATCTCGTGCACCATGTCGTGCTCAACCACCTGACGCCCGAGACGGAGCGCACCACCCATTATTTCTGGTCGATCTGCCGGCGCATGCATATCGACGACCCCAAGGTCGGCGATCTCCTGAAGCGCATGAACGCCACCGCTTTTGACGAAGACAAGCATGTGCTCGCCGACCAGCAGAAGATGATCGAAAGCGATCCTGAGGGCGGCGTGCTCGTCAATCTGGACGCCGACAAGGCGGTGACCGCGGTGCGCCGCATCCTCCGCCGCAAACTGCAGGAAGAGACGGCTTCAGCCGTTTGAAGGACGCCAACATGAACATGCGCGCGGCCGTCTTGCGCGGCCAATCCCTTTCCATGCCCATCGAATGCGTGGCCATTGACGAACCGCGCGCCGATGAAGTTCTGGTGCGCGTGGTCGCCACGGGCATCTGCCACACCGACATCAAGGTGGCCATGGTCCCCGGCCTCTCGCCGCGCCCCATCGTGCTCGGCCATGAGGGCGCGGGCGTGGTGGAGAAAGTCGGCGCCAATGTGCGCAAGCTCAGCGTCGGCGACCATGTCGTGCTGACCTTCGACTCCTGCGGCCAGTGCCCCACCTGCGTCTCCGGCAAGCCCTCCTATTGCTACGAGGTGGCCGCCGTCTGCTTCGGCGGCAAGCGGCTCGATGGATCGACGACGCTCACCTGCAATCACGAAGCGGTGCATGGCAATTTCTTTGGCCAGTCCTCCTTCGCCACCCACGCCATCGCCAATGAACGCAACGCCATCAGGGTGCGCAAGGACGCGCCGCTGGAGCTGCTGGGCCCGCTCGGCTGCGGCTTGCAGACGGGCGCGGGCGCGGTCCTGAATTCGCTGCGTCTTGGCGCTGGCCAGACCATCGCGGTCTTCGGCACGGGCGCGGTGGGTCTTGCGGCGGTGATGGCGGCGCGCATCGCGGGCGCCTCGAAAATCTTCGCCATCGACATTGCGCCAGAGCGCCTCGCGCTGGCGGGCGAGCTTGGCGCGACCCATGTCATCAATGGCGCGCATGAGGATGCGCTCGCGGCGATCCTGGCGCAGACGGGACGCGGCGTCGATTTCAGCCTCGACACCACGGCGGTCGAGGCGGTGACGCGTCAGGCCATCGAATGCGTGGGGCCGCTGGGAACCTGCGGCCTCATCGCCAACAAGGGCCCGACCCAGACCGTGCCCGTGAACATCCTCGGCGCCATGCTGCGGGGCCGCTCGGTGCGCGGCATCGTGCAGGGCGACAGCGTGCCCGACATCTTCATCCCGCGCCTCGTCGATTTCTTCATGGAGGGGAGATTCCCCTTCGACCGGCTCGTGCGCTTCTATGATTTCGAAGCGATCGACGAAGCCATGCACGACGCGGAGACCGGCGCGGCGATCAAGCCGGTGCTGCGGATGGGGCCTTCAACCCTCTGAACAAAGCTCCTCCCACCCCCCTGTGAACGGACCCCCTAAAGTTGGCTCGCCGACCTCGGGGCCGCATGTCGAGGCAAAGCGCTTCCATGAAGCGGCTTGTCGATTGGCATGATGAGAACGGGGGGAGATTTCAAACCGCGGCAGACCATCTCACTCCGCAGCCCCTTGCGTCACCCGCCATTGCGACAGCAGGGCGCGCAGGGCGGCGGGGCGGACGGGCTTGTTGAGCACGCGGATGTTGAGGGAGGCGGCGAGGTCGCGCACCTCGGGGGAGCGGTCGGCCGTCGCAAGAATGGCCGGGATTTCGATTCCATAGGCCATCCGCAAGGCGCCGATGAGCGCAACGCCGTCGTCATCGTCCAGATGATAGTCGGCGATGATGACATCGGGTGAGACGCCCCGCGCCTCAAGCGCCGCCTTCGCCTCCTCGAGATTGGCCGCGATGGCGACCGAACAGCCCCAGCCCGTGAGCAGATGGTTCATGCCCGCCAGAATGCGCGGCTCATTGTCGACGGCGATGATCTGCAGCCCCGTGAGCAAGGTCTGCGGCGCCGAGGGCGCCTCGGCCACGCTCTGCTCCGCCATGGCACGCGCCGCCGAGACGGGGACCAGAACCGAAAACATCGAGCCGACGCCGGGCTTGGAGCGCACCTTGATCCTGTGGCCCAGCACCTTGCTGATGCGCTCGACGATGGAGAGGCCAAGGCCCAGCCCGCGCGCCGTCTTCGCCGCCGAGGCGAGGCGCTCGAACTCCCTGAAGATCTGCTTTTGCTGGGATTCGGGGATGCCGAGCCCGGTGTCGAAAACCTGCGCCTCGATCATGCCGCCACGTCGACGCACGCCCACGAGAACGCGGCCCTTGACCGTATATTTGATCGCGTTGGAGATGAGGTTCTGCAGCAGGCGACGCAGCAGGCGCCGGTCGGAATTGACGCTGAGCGAACAGGGAACGAAGTCGATGGCCAGGCCCTTCTCGCGGGCGAGCGGCGTCAGTTCGATCTTGAGCTGGCCCAGAATGTCGTCGATGCGGAAGACCGAGAGCTCCGGCTTCATGGCGCCGGCGTCAAGGCGCGATATGTCGAGAAGCGCGGTGAGGATCTCCTCCACCGCCTCCAGCGATGCGTCCATATTGCGCACAAGCTCCGTCTCGCCGCCGATGGAGCCCGGCGCCCCCGCGTCGATGCGCTCGACCAGCGTCGTGGCGTAGAGCCGCGCAGCGTTGAGCGGCTGCAGAATGTCGTGGCTGGCGGCGGCGAGAAAGCGCGTCTTCGACAGATTGGCGTCATCCGCCTCGCTCTTGGCGCGGGCGAGCTCATCATTCAGCCGCACGAGCGCCTCGGTGCGCTCGCGCACGCGTTGCTCCAGCGTTTCATTGGTGGCGGCCAGCGCCTCTTCGGCCTCGACCGTTTCGGTCACATCCGTATAGGTCGTCACCAGCCCCCCATCGGGCATGCGCGCCGAGCGGATCTCCAGCACATTGTCGCTGGGCGAAAGGCGCAGGCGGACGGGCTCGCTATCCTCGATGAGGGAGCGGATGCGCGCGGCCACATGGTCCTCCACCCGGCCCGGCCCATAGATGCCGCGCTCCGCGTTGAAACGCAGGATCTCCTCAAGGCCCATGCCTGCGGTCAATTGATCGACGGGAAATTCGAAGAGTTCGCGAAATTCACGGTTCCAGCAGATCAGCCGCATGTCCTTGTCAAAGACCGTGATCCCCTGACGCGCGAAGTCGAGCGCGTTCTGCAGGAGGTCGCGGTTGTATTGGAGGGCGGCGGAGGCGTCGTCGATGAGCTGCAGCGCCGCCTGCCGCGACATGGTGCGTCGGCGCAAAAGCAGCGACAGGACAAGGCGTGACGAGGCGGCGCCGATGGCGGAGGCGAGCTGATGCTCGGCGAAGCGCAGGAGATGCACATCAGCCTCGGCCGTGGGCGCGGAGGCCAGGCCGCGCGTCTCGAAGTAGCGCGCGAAGGCTTGCCGCGCCTGTTCGGCGCCCAGATAGCGCGCCACCGTGACCTCAAGCTCGCCCGCCGTGATCGCTGTGCGCCACAAACGAAAGGTCTCGGCGATCGGCGGCCCGCTCGGGCCCACGAAGACATCCGCCTGCAGCCGCTCGATGGCCGTGGCGCGGCGCGTGAGCGAGAAGCCGACGAAAGCCAGAATGTTGACCGACAGGCTCAGCAGCACGCCATGGACGAGCGGCGGCAGGCCAAGATCCAGAATGGCGGTCGGGCGCAGCCACGCAAGGCCGAGCGGCCCCTGGGCGACGAGCCCGGCGATGATGTTTGAGGCGGGCGCGAGCGAAGGCAGCAGCAGCGTATAGGCCCAGACGAGCGATCCGCAGACAAGCCCGCCCATGGCGCCGCGCGCCGTCGCCCGCGACCAAAACAGGCCCCCCAGGAAAGCCGGCGCGACCTGCGCGATGGCGGCGAAGGAAAGCAGGCCGATGGCCGACAGGGCCGCCTCGCTCGCCATGCGGAAATAAAGATAGCCTGCGGCCATGATGACGATGATGGCCGCGCGGCGGATGAACAGCACCACCGTGCCCGCATTGCGCAGGCCCGCGAGGTCGCCGCCCGCCTGACCGCGCAGCAGCAGCGGCATGGCCAGATCATTCGACACCATGATCGACAGGGCGACGCATTCGACGATGACCATGGCGGTCGCCGCCGAAAGCCCCCCCAGCAGGGCGATGAGCGCGATGACGGAGGAATGATCCGACAGGGGCAAGGCGAGCACGGTCAGATCGCGGTCGAGCACCCCCTCGGGAAAGACCAGCAGGCCCGCCACCGCGAGCGGTATGACGAAGATGTTGATGGCGATGAGATAGAGCGGAAACATCCAGGACGCCGTGCGCACATCGCGCTCGTCCCGGTTCTCCACCACCGCCACATGAAACTGCCGCGGCAGCAGCAAAATGGCGCAGGCCGACAAGACCGTATTGGTGATCCAGGTTCCCGCGTCGAAGGGCGAAGACAGCATGGCGCGCACGCTATCGCTGTTCACCGCCTGGGCGGTGAGATCGCCGACGCCGTCGAAGACCCACCAGGTCACATAGCCGCCGACGCAGAGGAAGGCCACGAGCTTGACGACGCTCTCGGTCGAAATGGCTGTCATCAGGCCGTCGCTATGCTCGGTCGCCGTGATCTGGCGCGTGCCGAACACCATGGCGAAACCGGCCAGCACGATCACAACGCCTATGGAGACATTGCCGCCCGACGACCCGTTCACCACGGCGCGGCCTGCGTCGAGGGACTCAAGCACCGTCGCCAGCGAGCTTGAAATGGCCTTCAGCTGAAGCGCGATGTAAGGCACCGCGCCGATGACCGCGATGATCGCGACCAGGGCCGCGACCTGTTCGGACTTGCCGTAGCGGGCCGCGATGAAATCGGCGACCGAGGTGATGTTCTGCGCCTTGGCGAGGCGCACGACGCGCAGCAGCAGGGGGTAGCCCAGCGCGTAGACGAGGATGGGGCCCAGATAGATCGGCAGGAAGTCAAAGCTGCGATAGGAGGCCAGGCCCACCGAGCCGAAGAAGGTCCAGGAGGTGCAGTAGACGCCCAGCGCCAAAGCATAGATCAGAGGACGCGCGCGCCCCGCGATGATCCTGCGCCCCTGCGTCTCGCCGAAATGGGCGACGGCGAACAAGGCGCAGAGATAGATCAGGGCGGTCAGCACCGCGGCCCATCCGGCGATCATTGCGGCTCCAGTCTCTTCATGCCGGAGCAACCTAGCACCCGCGCCCCGGAGGGGGCCAGCCCATCCGGGCGATGGCGCTGGCGCCGCGCCATGCTAAAAGGCCGCTTCGACCGGAGCGAACCCATGACCTCCCCCTCCCTTCTTAACGCCATCAGGCCCGAAGCGCGCGCCGCCCGGCAGAGCGGCATCGTGGAGCTGTTCAATTATGGGCGGGGACGCGAAGGGCTGATCCCGCTCTGGGTCGGCGAGGGCGACCTGCCGACGCCCGACTTCATTGCAGAGGCCGCCCGGCGCTCCTTCGCGGCGGGGGAGACCTTCTATACGGCCCAGCGCGGCCTGCCCGCCTTCCGCGAGGCCATCGCGGCCTATATGACGCGCTGCTATGGCGGGCCGGGCGGCAACTTCTCGCCAGAGCAGTTTTTCGTGACGGCCGGGGGCATGCACGCCCTGCAGATCGCGATCCGGCTGCTGGCGGGGCCGGGCGACGAAGTCATCACGCCTGCGCCCTCATGGCCGAATTTCGAGGCGGCGCTGACCATCTCCGGCGCGAGCACGGTCTGCGTTCCCCTGGAGCTGGGGTCGGAGGCAGGCGGGGCCTTGCGCTGGCGGCTCGATCCCCGGCGCGTCGCCTCCGCCATCACGCCGCGCACCCGCGCCATCGTCATCAACTCCCCCGGCAATCCCACCGGCTGGACCGCAGGCCTGCCCGAACTCGAGGCCCTGCTGGCGCTCGCCCGCGAGCACGGGCTGTGGATCATCGCCGACGAGATCTATGGCCGCATCTCTTTTGAAGGCGCACGCGCGCCCTCCTTCCACGACGTCATGGCGCCGACGGACCGCATCCTCTTTGTGCAGACCCTGTCGAAAAACTGGGCCATGACAGGCTGGCGCGTGGGCTGGCTGGAGGCGCCGCCGGAGCTGGGCGACATCATCGAGAACCTGATCCAGTATTCGACCTCCGGCGTCGCCACCCCGACCCAGCGCGCGGCGGCGGCGGCGCTTGAGGAGGGGGAGGACTTCCTCAGCCGCCAGATGGCGCGGCTGCGGGCGAGCCGCGACGTGCTGTGCGACGCCCTCGCCGCCAGCGGACGCGCCCGTTTCGCCCGACCTCCCGGCTCTTTCTATCTCTTCTGCGCCTTCGATGGGGTGGTCGACAGCCGCGCTGCGGCCATGCGGATCGTGGAGGAGGCCAATCTGGGTCTTGCGCCGGGCTCCGCCTTCGGCCCGGGCGGGGAAGGCTTCATGCGCATCTGCTTCGCGCGCGATCCCGTATCCATGGGCGAGGCGGCGGACCGGCTCGCCAGATGGCTGGCGTCGTCCTGACGCAGCGCCTCACCGCTTGCTGGCCCGGCCCCTGCATGGTTTATGGCGGCATCTGAATCCATTCTGCGCCGCAACTCCCGTCCCCGACGGGGACGAGAGCCCATGACCACCGTCAGCAAAAGCAAGGTATTCCTCGTCGAACAGCCCATGAGCCGCCAGCTCGGGACCGTCGCGATCGGGCTCGTGGGCGGCCTCGCGCTCATGTGGCTCGGCATCCCCGCCGGCGCCATGTCCGGCTCGCTGATCGCCGTGGCGATCATGGGGTCGCTGAAGCCCGCGACCATCGTGCCGCTGGGGCGCAGCCTGCGGCTCATCGCCATGCTGGTTTCGGGCGTCTCCATCGGCGCGGCGGTGACGCCGGAGACGCTGCGCAATGTCGCGACCTATCCCGCCAGCGTGACGGCCATGATGATCTGCGTCTTCGTCATGGCGGCGATCTCCACCTTCATGTGCGAGAAATTCGCGGGCTGGAACCGCTCGACCGCCCTGCTCGCCTCCATTCCCGGCGCGCTCGCCTATATTCTCTCGATCATCCCCACCACCAACGCCAATACGCCCCGCGTCGTCGCGGTGCAGATGATGCGCGTGCTTTTCCTCATGGCTTTCGTGCCCGTGCTGGTGGCCGAATCGGGCTTCCATCTGGCGCTGGGATCAGGTCGGCCCGACGACAGCTGGATCCTGTTCGCGGTGGAATGCGCGGCGGGCGCCAGCGTTGGCTTCATCCTGACGCGTTTCAAGATGGCGGGCGGGATGATGCTGGGCGCCATGAGCGTCTCAGCCCTCGCCCATGGCCTTGAATTCGCGGACGGACGCGCGCCCCAGCTCGCCCTCGTCTGCGGACAGGTGTTGATCGGGGCCTGGTCGGGCTCGCGTTTCGCGGGCTTTGACTGGGGGCTCTTCATGCGCCAGTCGCCCATCATCGTGGGCTCGATCACCCTGACCGTGCTGGTGGCCGCAGGTTTCGCCGGCGTGATCTCGGTGGTGCTCGGACTGCCCTTCGGCGCGACGTTTCTGGCCTTTTCGCCCGGCGGGTTCGAGGCCATGGCGATTCTGGCGCTGGCCCTGGGCTTCGACCCCTTCTATGTGGCCGCGCACCATCTGGCGCGCTTCTTCCTGCTGAACTTCGGCATGCCCGTGGTGGTGCGCCTGTTCCTGCAGAAGAAGGAGTGATGCAGCCTATTCGGCCGCGCGCTTCATTTCGGGATAGGCGCAGACGGCCTCGGCCTCGCGGCGCAGGGGAATGATCTTGGACTCGGCGAAGGGCAGGCCGAGCGTCGTCCAGACATCCACCAGCGCCTCCACGAGATCGGCCACATGGGCCTCCTCATGACGCGGGGTCGGCGTGATGCGCAGGCGCTCCGTGCCGATGGCGACGGTCGGATAGTTGATCGGCTGAATGTAGATCGCGTGACGCTCGAGCAGCAGGTCGCTCGCCTTCTTGCAGGTCTCGGCGTCGCCCACCATCACCGGCACGATATGGGACGGATTGTCCATCACCGGCAGGCCTGCGGCTCGCAGGGCGTGCTTGGTGAGGAGCGCCATGCGCTGGTGGCGCTCGCGCTCGACCGATGACCCCTTGAGGTGGCGCACGGCGGCGCAGGCGCCGGCGGCGACCGTGGGGGGCAGAGCGGTCGTGAAGATGAAGGACGGCGCATAGCTGCGCACGGCGTCGATGATGGAGGCGCTGGCCGCGATATAGCCGCCCAGCGTGCCGAAGCCCTTGGCCAGCGTGCCCTCGATGACGTCGATGCGATGCATCACGCCCTCGCGCTCGCAGACGCCGCCGCCGCGCGGGCCATACATGCCGACGGCATGGACTTCGTCGACATAGGTCATGGCGCCGTATTTCTCGGCGAGGTCGGCGATGGCGGCGACGGGGGCGATGTCGCCGTCCATGGAATAGAGGCTCTCGAATACGATCAGCTTGGCCCGGTCGGGACCGGCCGCGATCAGCAGCTCCTCCAGATGGGCGACGTCATTGTGGCGCCAGAGCTGCTTTTCGCAGCCCGAGCGGCGGACGCCCTCGATCATGGAGTTGTGGTTCAGCTCGTCCGACAGGATGAGGCAGTTGGGCAGCAGGCTCGCGATGGTCGAAATGCCCGCGAGGTTCGAAATCCAGCCGGAGGTGAAGGCGAGCGCCGCCTCCTTGCCATGGAGGTCTGCGAGCTCCTGCTCCAGCTCCACGATGGGGTGGTGCGTGCCCGAGATGTTGCGCGTGCCGCCCGCGCCCGCGCCATGACGCTCGGCCGCATGGACCACGGCGCCCACCACCTTGGGATGGCCACCCATGGCCAGGTAGTCATTGGAGCACCAGATCACGACTTCGCGCGGCTGATCGGCCTGCCCCTCGGGGCGCCAGAGGGCCAGGGGAAAGCGGCTGGCGTCGCGTTCGAGATCCGCGAAGACCCGATAGCGACGCTCGCTCTTCAGGCGGTCGATCGCCTGATGGAAGATGGCCTCGTAATCCATGCCCGTTTTCCCTGCCGATCCGCCGCTGCGGATGACCTCTCGCGCCTGACGCTCAGCCAGGATGTGACCACATAAACCAACCTGCGTCGAGCGGGGAGGCGGCGGATGGTCTCACCCTGCCGCCTCCGCCTGACCCGAACATTGAGCTGGATCACATAGAGAAGGAAAACGGTCCAGTCTACTAAGGGCTCATGCCCGGTTTTCAGGGCGTGACGACGCCCCGCGCCCGCCCGGACGGGGTCCGGCAGGAGCAACCCGCGCCCACAGGCGCGGGCTGATAGAGCTGGCAGACGCGCACCGGCGTGGCGCAGGCGCCGCCCCAGCCGCCATAGCCCACGTCATAGCCGACCCCGTAATAGGGCCCGGCATAGTAGTCGTCCCACCAGGGCCAGCCGACCACGCCGACGCCAACGGCGGGCCCCCACCAGCCGCGGCGATGGTCCCAGCGTCCCCAGCGATGGTGGCGGTTGTAGGCGTAGGGACGCCCCGCAAGGCCGGGCCGCGTCACATAGCGGGCGCGGGAGATCTGGCCGAAGCCGGGCCGGGCCGTGAAGCCCGGCGAGAACCGCGCGGCCCCAAAGCCGGCAGGCCCCGCCATCGGGCCGAAACGTCCAGCCCGGACGCCTGCGCCGAAGGCCGCGCCGCCGCCAAAGGACGGCATGCCCATGCGCCCGCCGCCACCAAAGCCGCCGCCACCGCCGAAATGGCCGCCGCCGCCCCCAAAATGCCCGCCGCCGCCGCCGAAGTGGCCGCCGCCGCCATGGCGCTGGGCGAAGGCGGGAGCCGAGAGCGCGGTCAGCGCCGATAAACCGAGTGTCAAACCAAGAGCCAGGGGGGCGAGACGGGACATAGAAAGCCTCCAGACGAACGCGTTGAACCAATGGCCACCTTGGCCGTTATCCGGGCGTCACGACGCCTTTTTTGAACCGTCGGCGACGCCACGAGGTTCCCGTGCGGACGGGCGGCGCCGCCCGCAAATGTTGGGAAAGGCGCAGAATTTGGTCTTGCGAACCCTCGGCCGCTCCCCGGCCGGGCCTCGCCTCGAACGGAGCGGCCATGACGAGCATGCTGCAAGGGCTGTTGAACGGCCTCATCAGAACCGGAAGCCTCGACGTGGAGAGCGCCTCCGGACCCGCCTTCAGGGTCGGCGATGGAAGCGGCCCGCCCCTCGCCATCCGCTTCCGGACAAAGACCGCCGAACGGCGTTTCCTGCGCGATCCCGAGCTGGAGTTCGGGGAGCTTTACATGGATGGCGAGATGGTCGTCACACGCGGCGCACTGCTCGATGTGATGCAGCTTGGCTTGCGCAACACAGCGACCCTGGAGGGCTCGCGCTGGATGCGCCTCATCAACCGCGCGCGCGTCACGCTGCGGCGCATGCATCAGAACAACACGCTGCTGCGCGCCAAGGCCAATGTGGCCCATCACTACGACATCGACGACAGGCTCTACACGCTCTTTCTCGATGAGGACCGCCAGTATTCCTGCGCCTATTTTGAAGATGCGCAACTTGGGCTCGAAGACGCCCAGCTCGCCAAAAAGCGCCATATCGCCGCCAAGCTGCTGGTGGAGCCCGGCCATAGCGCGCTGGACATCGGCTGCGGCTGGGGCGGCATGGGGCTTTATCTCGCCACACACTGCGGCGCGCAGGTCACCGGCGTCACGCTGTCATCCGAACAGTTGAGCGTGGCGCAGGCGCGGGCGCGACATCTGGGGGGCCGGGCCGAGTTTCGTCTGCAGGACTACCGCGAGACGCGCGGACGCTTCGACCGCATCGTCTCGGTGGGCATGTTCGAACATGTGGGCGTCGGCTTCTTCGACGATTATTTCGCCAGGATCGCGGAATTGCTCGCGGACGATGGCGTGGCGCTGATCCATACGATCACCCGCACGGATGGGCCGGGCGTCACCAATCCCTGGATCACCAAACATATCTTTCCCGGCGGTTATATTCCCGCCATGTCGGAAGTGCTGCCGTCCATCGAACGCGCGGGCCTCATCGCGACCGACATCGAAGTCCTGCAGCTCCATTATGCCGAAACGCTCAAGGCCTGGCGCGAGCGCTTCATGGCGCGCCGCGCAGAGGCCGCCGCCATTTACGACGAACGCTTCTGCCGCATGTGGGAGTTTTACCTGACGTCTTCGGAAGCCTGTTTCCGGCTGGGGCAACATGTGAACTGCCAGTTTCAACTGGCGAAGAAAGTGGGCGTGGCGCCCATGACCCGCAATTACATCGCAGAGCGCGAGAGCGCCCTGCGGGCGCTGGAAAGCAGGGGCCCGAATTTGCGCATGGCCGGGGAATAGGCCTGCGGGCTGCGGCGCCAGAAAAACAAAGAGGCCGACGGTCCGCCCCGTCGGCCCCTTTTCGTCAATGCACGCGGATCAATACTGGCGCAGGCCCGTGACCACGTTGAAGAGCACCTGCTGGCCGTCCTCGACCTTGCGCAGGGCGCGCTCCAGCGCCGGGATGAGCTTGGCGGGATCTTCGACGCGCTCGCCATGGCCGCCGCAGCTTTCGACGACCTTTTCAAAATCGGGCGAGGGCGCGAGATCGACGACCGGCAGGCTGTTCTGCTTGGCGGCGTCGCCATCAGGATACATGGACATGGTGGCGCGGCGCACGGCGAACCACTGCGAATTGTTGAAGACCATAGTCAGGGTCGGCAGCTTCTCCGCGCGCGACACGAAATGGGCGGCGAGCGGCACGCCGAACATGTAGGAGCCATCGCCGACGGTGGAGATGACCTGCCGGTTGGGCGCGGCGAGCTTGACGCCGAGCGCCTGGCCGATGCCCATGCCCAGCGCGCCCGAGGCGCCGGTGATGAAGCTGTCGTGACGGGTGATGTCGAGGAAGGGATAGGGCGCGCCCAGCTCCTCCACGATGATCGCGTCCTTGTTCTTCACCTGATTGAGGCAATGGGCGACCCAGATCGGGCTGATCGGCGCTGTCGAGGACATCTTCTCGATGAGGCCCTTGCGCATGTCGTCGATCTTGGCGCGCATCTCGGTGATGCGGGCGCGGCGCGCATCGACCACGGCGGCCTTGTCGCGCAGCTTCGTCGCCAGCATCTCGCGCAGCATGACGATGGCGGCCCCCGGCGCGCCCGCGATGGCCAGATCCATCGGGAAGCCGCGCAGGGGATAGGTGTGGAACAGCGGGTCATGGCCGATATGGATGACCTTGGCGTTGGCGTTGGGCTGCATGTTGCGCGGCACCCACGGCACCGGCGAATCCAGCACCACGATGAGATCCGCCGACTCCAGCAAGGGCTTCGAGAGCAGGCCGAGGTTCATCGGATTGGCCGAGGCGATGTTGGGGGCGGGCCCGGAGGCGACGGCGATGGCGTGGTCGAGCGCCAGCGCGCCAAGCGCCTCGAAGGCGCCGGGCGAGGTGCCCGAGCGGCCCGTGATGATGAGCGGCGTCTGTGCGCGGGCGATCATGTCGGCGGCCTGCTCCAGAGCCTCCAGCGCAGGGGCGGCGGGGACGGCGCCGCGCGAGGCGGCGCGCGGCAGCGGACCGGCGTCGACGAGGTCGTCGCCAAGGGTCTCGCGCGGCAGCGACAGATAGACGGGGCCGCGCGGCTCGGTCATGGCGATGTCGATGGCGCGGGACACGACGGTGTTGACCGGCTGGCCCTGGCGCAGCTCATAGTCCCACTTCACATGTTCGCGCACGATGCCGTTCTGGTCGAAATTCTCCTGCGCCCAATGGATCGGCACGTCGCGCGAGCCGATATGGCCGGTCTCCGTGAGCGGCGTGCGGCCTGCGGCGAGCAGCACGGGCACATTGTCGCGCGCGGCGTTCATCAGGCCGCAGATCGTGTTGGCGGTGCCCACGTTCACATGGACCATCACGCAGGAGGGCTCGCCCGACACCTTCGAATAGCCCTGCGCCATGGCGATGGCGACGTTCTCGTGGGGCACGGTGATGAAATTGGGGGCGGGCTCGCCGCGGCCCTTCATCTGCACGAGACCCTCGATGATGGGGGCGAAATCGGTGCCGCCATTGGCGAAGACATGCTTCACGCCGCTGGCGAGCAGCGCGCGCAGATAGCCTTCTCCCACAGAGGCGGGCTTCTTCGATTCGGTCATCAGGCATTCTCCCTTGAAGCGACCGGAGCCATGGCCGCTCCGCGCTGCGATCTGATTGGCGCGACCATAATGGCAAGCCGCCCAAAGGCCAATCCTGCGACGCGAGAATCCCCGCTCAGAACCCGATCACCGCCGCGCCGCCCGTCAGACCGGCGCCAGCCGCCGTCACGAGCAGGCGCTCACCGGCGCCAAAGGGGCGCGCGGCATGGGCGAGCGCGAGGGTCAGCGGGATCGTCGCGGCGGAGGAATTGCCGTAGTCGGCGATGCTCGACAGGACGGCCTGCGGCGCAACGCCAAGCTGATGCGCCACCATGGCGGTCATCCGGCCATTGGCCTGATGGGGGGCGAAGCGCGTGATCTGCCCGGCCTCGACCCCGGCCGCCTCCAGCGCGCGCCGGGCGCTGGCGGTCATCATGGCCACGGCCTGCTGGTAGAGCCCCTGCCCGTCGGCGATGCGCATGAGGGTCTCGCGGGCGTCCTGCGCCTGGGTGAAGGGTTTGCGGCTGCCCCCCGCCTCGATATGCACCAGCCCATAGCCCGCGCCGTCGCTCGAAAGGTCCACCCCCAACAGGCCGCAGCCCGGCTCATCGCTCGGGGTGAGCAGCACCGCGCCGGCGGCGTCGGCGAAGAGCACGGCGCTCGACCGATCCATGGGGTCGAGGCGGCGGCTCAGCAGATTGGCGGCGATGACGAGGGCGGGCCGCCCCTGCGCGCGGACGAAGCCATCAGCCATGACGAGGGCGTAGACGAAGCCCGCGCAGGCCGCCGCCAGATCGCAGGCGCCCGCGCTCTTGAGGCCAAGGCGGGCGGCGACAAGCGGCGCGCTGGGCGGCAGCAGATGGTCAGGGGTCGAGGTCGCCAGCAGCAAAAGCCCCACATCGCGGGCGCCGTCCTGACGGGAGAAAAGATCTTCCCCTGCGGCGACGGCCAGATCGCTCAGGGCCTGCGCGGGATCGGCGTGACGGCGCGCCTTTATGCCGGTGCGCCGCTCGATCCAGCCCGCCTCAAGCCCCAACCGGGCTTCGATCGCAGCGTTCTCGACGCGCAGCGTTGGGGCGTAGTGACCGAATGCCGATAAGCGGCTCGCCCGGCTCACATCGGTCCCTTGAGGATCTCGCCGGTTTTCTTCACGATCTCCGGCGGGGTCTTGTAGGCGTCCACCACGAGCTTCTGGATGTCCTCGCCAGGCACCGGATTGACCTCGATCGCCGTCTTCTGCGCCTCCGCGAGCAATTCCTTGTCGTTCATCGTCTCGAAGAAAGCCTTGCGCAGAGCCGCGACGCGGTCGGCAGGCACATTGGGCGGGGCCACGAAGGGACGGCCCATCACATTGCGCGCGAAGACGAGGCCCAGAATGCTCTTGTCCTCCTCGGACCTGGCGAGGTCCATGATGAGCGGCGTGTCCGGCAGGTCCGCATGTTTGGTCAGCGAGAGCTGGACGAGCACATTCACCCTCTTGTCGCGCAGCCATTCGGGATGGGTGGAGATGACGCTCGACCATGACCAGCCGCAGCGCCCCTGCACCTCGCCGCGCTCCATGGCGAGGTTGATCTCGTTGCCGCCGGGATAGCCCAGAATGAGCTTCATCTTGGCGCCGAGCACGCCGTTGATGACATGCACGAACTGGTCAGTGTCAGCCGCTCCGCCCGAGCCGCCCATCAGCACCTGCGTGCGCAGCATGTCGTCGACGGTCCTGACGTCGGAGGTCGCGGTCCAGACCACGCAGACGCTGACCTCATTGTTGGCGCTGCCGATCCAGTTGAGTTTGGCTGCGTCGAACTGGGCGCCGGGCGAGCCGAACAACGGATCGAAGGCCGCCCCGCGCGACAGGGCGCCTAGGGCGAGCCCGTCCTTGGGCGCGACATTGTAGAGAAAATTGGCTAGGCGCAGGGAGCCCGCGCCATCCATGTTGCGCGGCACGACCGTGGGATTGCCGGGGATGTGTTTGCCAAGATGGCGCGCCACGAGGCGGCCGTAGACGTCATAGCCCCCGCCCGCGCTGTAGCCGATATAAAGATCGACCGACTTGCCCTTGTAGAAATCAGCCGGGCTCTGCGCCCTGGCCCCAGCCAGAGGCGCCAGCAGCGGGCCCAGCAAGGCGGCGGCGAAGGCTCCCATGCGGGCGAAGGGGAAAAGGCTCATGGGCATGCTCCTGCTGGCTCGATGCGCCTGCCTTCACACGGGAACGGCGTCCAAGGCAAGCCGCGCCCGCTCGCCGCGATCCACTTTCAGATGGGGCAGGATCTCCTGCGCGAAGGTCTCCAGCCCCTGCCGGAAGGGATAGAACTGCAGCATCAGCATGCCCACGCCCATATCCTCGTAGCGCCTGATGCGCTCCAGCACCGTCTTCGGCGTGCCGATGAGATTGGCCCCGAGCGCGCCAGAGGCCGAGAAGATGGAGGGGTCGACCTTGAGCTGAGCAAGATAGCCGTCGCCGATGGCCACCGCCTCCTCGTCCGTATCGGCCAGCAGCACGACGCCGTTGATGCCATAGTTCATCTTGCGGCCGAGCTCGCGCGTGCGCTTCTCCATCATCGCGACCTCGGCTTCGATCCGCTTGAGGCTCTCGTCGTAGAAGTGGAAATCCTTGTTGTAGTTGACGAACCAGGTGTCGCATTCCTGCGCCACCACATTCATGCCCTCGTCCACGCGGCTGGCGGCGTAGACCGGGGGATGAGGCTCGCGCACGGATTTGGTCGGCACGGTCCCGTGCTCGACCTTGTAGAACTCCCCATCGAAGGAGAAGTCGTCGCTGGTCCACATGCCCTTCATCACCTTGATGAATTCGTGCATGCGCCGGTAGCGCGCCTCGGACTGCTCGATCCATTCGCCGAAGACGGCGAATTCATGGGGCCGACCGCCATTCACGATGTTGACGCAGAAGCGCCCGCCGCTGATGCGGTCGATGGAGGCGCCCATTTTCGCAGCGATGCGCGGGTCCATGATGCCGGGATGCACGGCGGCCATGAGCTCGATGGATTTGGTGCCTGCGGCCAGCGCTGAGGCGAAGATCCAGGAGTCGAGATCAGGGCCCAGAAAGCGCTGGGCGATGAGGCTGATCGAAAAGCCAAGCTCCTCGGCGCGCTGCAGCGTGTCCAGCGCATAGAGATAATTCTTGTCGACGCCTCCCCCATGCCGTGTGAGCGCATCGACCACAGGCTGCGACACGGGGTCGGGGCGCATGGAGAGCGGCGCCGGGGTCCAGATACCAAGCCTCATGATCACGGCCTTTTGTTCGTTTCATCCCGGATGCAGGTTAGGCGAGGAAAAGGCGCTTGCCAACGGGCGACGCACAGGCGCGCTCAAGCCGCCTCAGGTCTGCGCCCATATCCCTCTGGACGCTCGACGAGGATTGAGCAATATGGCGCCAAGGGGCATGTGGCCCCTATCAGGAGGAGATCCCCCGTGGCCAAAATCGAACTCAACGTCGATGGAAAAGCCCATAGCATAGACGCCGACGCGGACATGCCGCTGCTCTACGCGCTGCGCGACGACCTTGGTCTGAAAAATCCGAAATTCGGCTGCGGCCTCGCCCAATGCGGCGCCTGCACGGTGCTGATCGACGGCGAACCCGTCCGCTCCTGCGCAACCCCCGTCGACTCCGTCGCCGGGCGCAAGGTCGTGACCATGGGCGGCCTCATCAAGGACGGGAAGCCCCACAAGGTGCAGCAGGCCTTCATCGACGAGGAAGTGCCCCAGTGCGGCTATTGCATGAATGGCTGGGTCATGACGACCGTCGCGCTGCTTGAAAAGACCCCCAAGCCCACCGACGCCCAGATCGAAGACGCCCTGACCGGCCTGAAATGCCGTTGCGGCACCCATGTCTCCATCATGCGCGCCGTTCGCCGCGCCGCCACGGCCTGAGGGACGTCACATCATGAACAATCACGTCAACCGTCGTCATTTCATCGGCGCGGCCGGCGCCCTGACCGTCTCCGTGCTCATGCCGGGACACAAGGCCTCCGCCGCCACCTTCGGCCTCGAACAGCGCCCGCCGCTCGTGCCGACCAAGCTCGCCTCCTACATCTCCATTCGCGCTGACGGCTCCGCCATCGCCTATTTCGGCAAGATGGACATGGGCCAGGGCACGGATGTCGGCGTCGCCCAGATGGTCGCCGAAGAGCTCGACCTGCCTGCCGAAAAGGTCATCGTCCTCGCAGGCGACACGAGCACAAGCCTCAACCAGGGCGGCGCCTCGAGCGCCAGCGGCATCCGCCAGGGCGGCGCAGCCCTGCGCAACGCCGCCGCCGAGGCGCGGCTGGTCATGCTGGAGCTGGCTTCGAAGGAGCTCGGCCAGCCGATCGACGATCTCACCGTCGCCAATGGCGTCATCACGTCGAAGAGCAATCCGGCGAAAAAGACCAGCTACGGCGCATTGATCGGCGGCCGCTGGTTCGACACGGAAGTCGAGTGGAACGGCCAGATCGGCAACGGCCTGTCCATGAAGACGCGCGCCAAGCTCAAGGATCCCAAGACCTACACGGTGGTGGGCAAGTCAGCCCCCCGCCGCGACGTGCATTGGAAGCTGACGGGCACGGATGATTATGTCGTGGACATCAAGGTTCCCGGCATGCTGCACGCCCGCACGATCATGCCGCCCATCGCCGGCGCCGTGCCCAAGGCGGTGGACGAGTCCTCGATCAAGAACATTCCCGGCGCGAAGGTCGTCTGGGAGAAGAACATGATCGGCGTCGTGGCTCCGCGCGAATGGGACGCCATCAAGGCCGCGCGCGACCTCAAGGTGACCTGGTCGGATGCGAAGGCCCCCTTCCCCGAGCAGAAGGATCTCTACAAGCACATCCGCGAGGCCAAGGCGATCAAGAGCGGCGGCGGCCAAGGCAATGTCGAGCCCGCAGCCGTCGAGGCGGCCTTCAAAGGCGCCGACAAGATCATCGAGGCGACCTATGAATGGCCGTTCCATTCCCACGCCTCCATGGGCCCGGCCTGCGCGGTCGTGGACTACCAGCCCAACGGGATGACCAAGGTCTGGACCGGCAGCCAGAAGCCTCATTACACCGCCCTCGGCGTCGCCAAGATCCTCGATGTGAAGCCGGAATCGGTCCATGCGATGTGGGTGGCCGGCCCCGGCTCCTATGGACGCAATGACGCAGGCGACGCCGCCGTCTTCGCCGCCATCTTCTCGAAGGCGACGGGCAAGCCCATCCGCTATCAGGGCATGCGGCATGAGGGATCAGGCTGGACCCCCAAGGCGCCCGCCTCCATCCACACGATCAAGGCAGGCGTGAAGGACGGCAAGGTCGTCGCCTGGCACTTCCATTCCAAGAGCTTCGACCGCCTGAACGTGGCCTCCAACGAATCCGATCCGGCGGACAATCTGGGCGGGCAGATGCTTGGCGTCGCAGCCAAGCCCGGCCTCACCTACGCACCGCCGGAAAACTCCTACGCCTTCCCGGTCAAGCAACAGACCTGGGAGGTCATCCCGCCCCTGCTGGACTCCATGAGCCCCCTGCGGTCCTCGCATATGCGCGATCCCCTGGGGCCGGAAACCCATTTCGCCAATGAAGGCTTCATTGACGAGCTGGCCTATGCGCTGGGGCAGGATCCCGTGGCCTATCGCCTGGCGACGGTCACTGATCCCCGCGACAAGGATGTGCTGAAGGCCGCCGCGGAAAAGGCGGGCTGGCAGCCCCGCACCGCCGCCCGCAAGCAGGTGAAGGGCGACATCGCGACCGGCCAGGGCATGGCCTATGCCCAGCGCGACGGCACCCGCGTCGCCGTGGTCGCCGAGGTCGACGTCAACCTGAAGACCGGCAAGGTGCATGGGCGGCGCTTCGTCGTGGCCCATGACTGCGGCCTCGTCGTCAACCCGCAACTGCTCACCAAGACGATCGAAGGCTGCGTCGTCATGGGCCTCAGCCGCGCCATGCATGAGGAAGTGATGTTCTCGAAGGAGAATGTCACGAGCGTGGACTGGATGACCTATCCCATCCTCGACATCACCGAGCGGCCGCACCAGATCGACGTGGTGCTCGTCAACCGTCCGGACCAGCCCCCGGGCGGCGCGGGCGAACCGGCCCTGCGCCCGATCGCAGCCGCCGTCGCCAACGCGGTCTTCGACGCGACTGGCGTGCGCCTGCGCCAGGCCCCCTTCACGCCGGATCGCCTGAAGGCGGGACTGGCCTGAGCCGGGGGCCATCCCAAAACTCCAACGAGAGAGCCCTCCCCGTTTCGCGCGGGGAGGGCTTTTTGGTTCAGGGGGCTATGGCGCCTGTCGCGGCCTGCGCGGTGGCGGCTTCATTTCGAGGTCTGGCTGATGACGGCGGATGACGGGCTCGACCGCTTCGACCAGCGCGAGGTCTTCGGGCTTTTCGAGATTGATCGGCTCTTTCTTGAGGATGACCAGCGTGCCTGACCCGACCCGCTCCACCGAATGAACCATGGGAAGCTCCTCAGCGGGAATGATGGTGTTGGCGAGATAGACCATCCAGTCGACGACGGGGCTGGGCTGGCCCATATCGACCCGCCGATTAACTGCAGGCCAAGATTCACTACTGATGGCATCCGGATCATAAAGTGATTGCATTTCAATTATCAGCAATCGAATTGACGCCCAGTCGAACAGAAGCTTATCAGGAAATTCGAGACCAATGCTGTTTCCGGTCCATGTGGATGCGCCACATTGAAGACGAAGAACTGAAAAAGCACGGGGGCGACCACGATGGAAGCTCGCACACCAGCCCATGTAATCGATTGGATCGCCTGTTACCTCCGATTTATGCTGGTACATGTGACGACCGATGTCGTCGGACGCAGGATCGACAGGCGCACCTTCGTCTTCCATCCACACCTCATCATCGCCAAGGGCTTGATTGACCGCGGAAATAAGAGGAGCCAACTTTCTCGCGCAGGCTTCACGCCCCTCTGGCCTTGGCCCCCAAAATGCGCGCACTTTCATACCGCTGCTCCGCTCGACCTCACGGGAGTCTGAGGAAAAATTCGAGATCATGTTGTTCGCGGCCTGCGCGGCGGCGGCTTCAATGAAAGGTCTGGCTGATGGCGGCGGATGACGGGCTCGACCGCTTCGACCAGCGCGAGGTCTTCGGGGGTGTCAAGATTGATCGGCTCTTTCTTGAGGATGACCAGCGTCCCCGACCCGACCCGCTCCACCGAATGAACCATGGGAAGCTCCTCGGCGGGAATGAGGGTGTTGGCGAGATAGACCATCCAGTCGACGATAGGACGAGGGGGCGGAGGATTCTTATCAAGACGACGCTGCACCGCTTGGGATGAAAAGCTCGACATTGCCTCGGGATCATATATGGACTGGATCCCTACCAAAAGTTCGCGAGCTATCGACGGCTCGATATGGCAACGATCGGGAAATTTTAACCAAACAATATTTCCAGTCCAGGCTCCAGCTCCACATTGAACTTCGAGAGTCGAAAAGCCTCCCGGCGCGCCCCGATGAAAATTTGCGCACCACCCCATATCGCCCAAGACCTGACCAGTGTCAGATATATGCTGATCCATATGGTTTCCAATACCGTCAGGAGCCTGATTAATCACGCCCCCTTTGACATCCAGCCATGGCTCATCATCGCCAAGGGCCCTATTGATTGCGACCATGCTTCGCGCCAGTTTTTCCGCGCAAGCGTCAAAGTCCTCGGAACGCGCCCTCCAAAACGCCAATATGCTCATGCGCTGACCCCTATCATTCAAAGGCTTCCAGCAAACATAAGATTCGCCTAGCTAAGTCATTTCCTCACTGCATTTATCAAATGCGGCCATGAAACCATCGTCCTTATCCGCTGCGACACGCCGCCCATTCTCACGCCCTTGGCGGCGACATCATTGCGCCTGTCGCGGCCTGCGCGGCGGCGGCTTCATTTCGAGGTCTGGCTGATGGCGGCGGATGACGGGCTCGACGGCCTCGACCAGCGCGAGGTCTTCGGGCTTTTCGAGATTGATCGGCTCTTTCTTGAGGATGACCAACGTCCCCGACCCGACCCGCTCCACCGAATGAACCATGGGAAGCTCCTCGGCGGGAATGAGGGTGTTGGCGAGATAGACCATCCAGTCGACGACGGGGCTGGGCTGGCCCGACTCGGCGTTCCGATGCAACCCTTCTGCTGAACTGGCTGTGATGACATTGGGATCATAGATCGACTGAATCTCAATAATGAGCTGACTTATTGTTTGAAAATTGTATGGAAGGTCATCAGGAAACAACAATATCAAGCTATTTCCAGTCCATGATGATGCGCCGCATTGCAGCCGCAGTGTTGAAAACACGCCACTTCCCCGATGAAAGAATGCGCACCACCCCCTGTCATCAAAGGGCTTGCCGGTAACCTCCGAAATATACTGATCCATATAGCGTCCGATGACCTCTGGCGCTGGATCAACAGGCGCGCCATCGTTTTCCAGCCAAGCCTCATCGTCGCAAAGGCCATTGTTGATGGCAGGGATCAACCGAGCCAATTTGCTGGCGCAGTCCGCATAACTCTCGAGCCGAGGCCCCCAAAATGCGCGCACTTTCATACCGCTGCTCCGCTCGACCTCACGGGAGTCTGAGGAAAAATTCGAAGGTCATGTCGTTCGCGGCCTGCGCGGCGGCGGCTTCAATGAAAGGTCTGGCTGATGGCTGCGGATGACGGGCTCGACCGCTTCGACCAGCGCGAGGTCTTCGGGCTTTTCGAGATTGATCGGCTCTTTCTTGAGGATGACCAGCGTGCCTGACCCGACCCGCTCCACCGAATGAACCATGGGAAGCTCCTCGGCGGGAATGATGGTGTTGGCGAGATAGACCATCCAGTCGACGACGGGGCTGGGCTGGCCGGTTTTTACTCGACGACCCAGCCCTTCCGTAGAACTGACTATGATGGCATCAGGTTCGTAGATTGTTTGAATTTCTAGTATGAGACTGCGGATAGGCCGCCAATCGGCATCAAGCTGATCTGGAAACTCCAGAAAGACGCTATTGCCGGTCCAAGCCTCCGCGCCTGATTGAACACGGAAAACTGACAGGGAGCGCGGAGAGCCTCGATGGAGGCTGACTGACCAACCCATATATTCCAATGGGGACTTATCAACATCAGACAGATTTTGATACATATGTTGACCGACGTTCCCCGCTATTTCTGCTGATCGCCCCCCGGAAACCAGCCAAGGCGGATGATCGCCAATTGCGCAATCTATAGCCGGAAGAATACGTTCCAACTTATTAACGCAGGCCTCATAGCTCTCGAACCGAGGTCCCCAAGATGCGCGTACCATCATAGTCAATTCCTATTTCAGGTTAGGGTTTTTCCTGCACGACGATCACAAGCCCGGAAAGCTCTTCTTTTTCTATATATGTTTGGACCGACTTAATAAAACCGTTTGTGGCGTCTTCTGCGATGTGCCATTCGATAACGATCCCGTTGGCGGCTTCAACTTGTCTTTTCATCTGCACTCTCCAGTCCGTATCCCCACTGAACCATAAATCCTTCAACTCCCCATTCGCATGATAGTGCTCATTATATCCAGTTCCCTTAGCTTCCAGATACACCCCCTTCAGATAATCAAAGCCGTCAAAATCAACGCCGCCGACACGGCATTCCATTCCTTTGGGCATGCCAGTGATGCGTTGCTGGAACTCCAAAGCTTGATCGGATACGCCATTCCGGTTCACCGTCACCCATGTGCAAAACCCGTCTTTGTCAGTGGCCAGGGTTTGGCCAGGCGCCAAATCTATGCTTTGGCCTATACCGTCAATAGGCGAATGAACCCAAATTTGTCCATTGGGCGCAGAATAATAATGAGTGCCGTCCTCGGTGCTGAAAATGAACTGGGAGCCATCAGGGATGCCTCCAGGCAGTGGCAAACCAGGACTATCAGCCTGATCAATTTTTCCAGCTTGCATCAGCGACCAAATGCCAAAGGCGAAAAAGGCGGCGGCTCCCAGTTGACCAAACTCCTTCAGTGGATTGATCTGCTGAGACTTTTCCTGCGCAAAATCGGACCTTTGATCTTTATAAAAAACAAAATTCAGGTCGGCCGATGGCCCATCCTCTCCTGCCCTATAGACCGCATGCGAAAGAGAGGCCCCGTCGAATTTTACGCTCACGCCGTTTGTGTTCCTGACAGTCACCGAATTGTCCGATGAAACGGATAACTCCGTATGATCACCATCATCGTTAAGATAGCTTCGGGACCATGTTCCGTCATCATAACGAATTTCAAGGCTGCGCCACTCGCCGCGCTGCGCATCATATTCTTTATTGACCACAGTGCTCCAGGCGTCATTCGCCCCGCCGTCCGTCACAGTCCACGTTTGAACCTCGTTGTTTTCGATCCCGGCCAGCCACGTATCGCCATTATCCGCCACACCAGTCTGTTGATAGAAATTCCCCCTGGCGTCGAACCAGTTGATGGCGCTTGCATACCATTGCTCACCGTCCAGATCATAGTCGACGTCAATACGGCTTCCATCGTCATAGTAAGTCGAGACGAAGCTCCATTCATTAGTGGCGGAACGAGGGCCGCTGTAAACGACGACCGACCACGGCTCATTCTCCCCGCCGTCCGACACAGTCCACGTTTGAACCTCGTTGTTTTCGATCCCGGCTAACCACGTATCGCCATTATCCGCCACACCAGTCTGTTGATAGAAATTCCCCCTGGCGTCGAACCAGTTGATGGCGCTTGCATACCATTGCTCACCGTCCAGATCATAGTCGACATCAATA
>CANGFT010000016.1 GCA_947453205.1 Beijerinckiaceae bacterium
AATATTTGCAATCAGGGTTAATTTTCCGGAAACTTTCAGGCGAGCGCCTGCGCCGCCTCCAGAACCTCCTGGGCATGGCCGGGAACCTTCACCTTGCTCCAGACCCGCGCCACCTTGCCGCCCGCGTCGATGAGCAGGGTGGTGCGCTCGACGCCCATATATTTGCGGCCATACATGCTCTTCTCGACCCATACCCCATAGGCTTCGAGCATGGACTTCTCCTCATCTGCGATGAGGGCGAAGTCGAGGCCGTGCTTTTTCTTGAATTTGTCGTGGCTTGCTGTCGAGTCCGGGGAAACGCCGACAACCACCGCGCCCGCCTTTTCGAAATCGGCCTTGAGGCCGTTGAAGTCGATCGCCTCGCGCGTGCAGCCGGAGGTGTCGTCCTTGGGATAGAAATAGAGGACCACCTTCTTGCCTTTGAGCGCTTTCAGGCTCAGCTTGCCGCCGCCATCGGTCGGGAGATCGAATGCGGGGGCCTTGGTCCCGGCTGCGGGTATGTTCGACATTGCGCCTTCCTTTCGTCCCATTGAATCGCCATGTGGCTTGAGGGCTGACCCGTTCAGATGTAAGCCCGCATAAGCTGCACTTTGCCGAATCATGGCAGGGATTGGCAATCCCGCTGAGGAAGGTTCCGGGCCCTTTGGTCGAGGAAACGCATCATAAGCGGCCCGATACGGCGCTGGAGAAACTGCGTGGCCGATTTGCGCAGCGCCGTGCTGCGGGCTTGCCGCTTCAAACGCCGCGTCGAGGGCCCTTCCACCGCGCCTTCGTGGCTCTGGCCTATGTTGTGACGGGGCTCGCCTTTCTCGGCGCTTTGGGCGCCGGGTTCATCGCCTTTCGCCTCAGTCAGGGCCCCATCTCGCTTGAGGCCTTCAAAAGCCGCATCGAAGCGGCCCTCGATGAGCGGTTGGGCGAAGGCTATCGGTTCCGGTTCTCGGATGCGGCCATTGAGAATGGCGAGCGGGGACCGGGGGTCAGCATCGCCGACCTCGTCGTGACGGACCCTGGCGGGCGCGCGATCATCACCGCGCCCCGCGCGCAGGTTCTGATCCATCTGCCCGCGCTGCTGATAGCTGAATTCGCGCCCACGCGCCTTGAACTCTTCGATCTGAATGTTCGCCTCTCTGTTCAGCCCGATGGGTCGGTGTCCGTCTCTGCGGGACAGGATCCGGTCCTGCTGCGAGGCCCCGCCAGTCCGTCCGGCGAGAACGCGTCCGCCCGTCAGAAACCCGCTGTGACGCAAGTCATGGCCGACGCTCTTGGCGCTGTCATGGACATCGCCACCAGCCGCAACGCCATTCTGGGCGAACTCAGGCATGTGGGCGTCGCCCGCGGCAGGCTCGCCTTTGAAGATCAGGCGACCGGGCGGGCGGTGACCTTCGAGGGCCTCGAATTCGCTTTCGACAAGAGCCGCTCCATGGCGCATCTGCGCCTTGCCGCCCGCGGTCCGAATGGGCGCTGGCGTGTTGAGGCGCGCACGGTCGGCTCGCCGTCCGATCAGACGCTCGATGTTGAGGTGAGCGATCTGACCTTCGACGAAATTTCTCTGGTGGCCGGACTGCGCGACCCCGATTTCGATTTCGACATGCCCCTGTCCTTTCGGACCCGGCTGATGGTGGGATCTGATGGGCGGCTTGGCGCCTCGGGCGGGTCTTTCTCCTTCGGTTCGGGCTATGTCTATCTCAGGGATCCCGACCACGAGCCCTTCCTGATCGATTCTCTCCGCGGCGCGCTGCGGTTCGACCCGGCGGCGCAACACTTCGTGCTGGACGGCCTTGAGTGGCGCGCCGGGACGTCGCTGATCTCAGCCAATGGAGCGGTGACGCCCCCGCAGGCGCCGGGCGAGGCCTGGCGGATCGAACTCGCGAGCCTGCCCGGCTCGGTCTTTGGTCCGGAGCGGGCGGGCGAATTCCTGATGCCTCTGGAGCGCGGGCGCATATCCGCCCGCTTCTCCGCGGAGGCGGGGCTCTTGAGTATCGACCGGCTTGAGGCTTTCGGCCCGCATATCGACCTCGCGGGATCGCTTGAGGCCGCGTTCAAGGATCCGGCGGAGCCGCGGCTGCGGATCGGCCTCACCATCGGCAAGATGCCCACCACCGCCGTTCTGCGTCTCTGGCCAAGCCCTGTGGCGCCGCCCGTCCGGGGCTATCTGATGGACAGGTTGCAGGGTGCGGCCATCGCTGGCAAGCTCTCTCTCGATTTCGACGCTGAGGCGTTCGCCGTGCTCAGGCGGCACGATCCGCCGCCCGATCCATCGATGCGGTTCGATTTCACCATCTCCAACGGCGTGTTGCAGCTACTGCCTGGCGTTCCGCCGCTGGTCGGCGTCGAGGCCGTCGGCGTCGCCACCGGACACACGATCAGCCTCAACATCGCCCGCGGCGCCATGGAGGGACGCAACGGACGCAAGCTGACCTTGACCGAGGGCGTGTTCACCGCCCCTGACAACCGTCAGTCGCCTGCGCCCGCTGTCGTCTCTGCGCGGTTGACAGGGTCCATGGAGGCTGTCGCCGACATTCTCGGGCGGGACGGCATGAAGCCCTATGGCGGCATGCAGATCGACAGTTCCGTGATGAAGGGGCAGGTCGAAGCCCAGCTCAACGTCAATCTCAAGTTGAGCAAGAAGGATGCGAAGCCCGGCGACACCACGGTGCGCGTCAACGCCAGCATCGCCAATCTCAGCATCGACAAGCTGGTGGGCAAGGAGAAGCTGGAGCAGGGCGTGCTCAACGTGGTCAGCGACGCGACAGGACTGAAGGCGACCGGGCAGGGTCGATTGTTCGGCGCTCCCGCCACCCTTGAAATGAAGAAGCCGCCGGGCGGCGACATGGAGGCCACCATCGGCTTCACGCTGGATGAGGCCGGGCGCAGCCGGATGGGCATGTCCTTTGGCGCGGGGGTGACCGGCCCCATCGCCGCGCGCGTCACCTCCGCCTTCGGCGTCAAGGAGCCGGGGCCAGCGCAGGTGGAGCTGGACCTCCAGCGCACGGGCATCGATGGCGTTTTGCCAGGCCTCGTGAAGCCCGCAGGCAGGCCCGCCAGGGCGACGTTTCTCTTCGACAGCAATCCCCGCGGCTCTGTCATCGATCAACTGGCCTTCGAGGCGGCCGGGGGCGCGTCAGCCCGCGGCGTGATCGAGCTCGACCCCGCCGGCGGCTTCCGCTCCGCCCGCCTTTCCCAACTGCGCCTCTCCCCTGGCGACGACATGAAGGTCGACGCAGACGAGGGCAGGGACGGCCTCAAGATCGCCGTGCGCGCCGGCGCCGTCGACGCGCGGCCCTTCCTGAAAAGCGTCTTCTCGGACAATGCAGGCAAGGACATCAGCGCCTCCAGAGACATCGAGCTTGATCTGCGCGCCGCGACCGCCGTGGGCGGCAATCGCCAGAACCTCACGGGGCTGGAGCTGAAGCTCTCGCGTCATGCCGGGGCGGTGCGGAACTTCCAGTTGCAGGCCCGCACGAGCCGCGCTGCGGTCATCGGCGTCACGACCCGCTCGGCGAGCGGCGATCCCGTCATCTCCATTTCAACGCCGGATGGCGGCGCCTTCCTCGGTTTCCTCGATTTCTACAAACGTATGGAGGGCGGCCGGTTCGAGCTGGCCGCCCGTGTCGATTCCTCCGGCGTCGACGGCTCTTTCCGCGTCAGCGATTTCATCCTGCGCGATGAGCCAGCCCTTCGGCGTCTTGTCACCGAGGGCGTCGCCGCGCGCGATGAAAAGGGCGCCATCAGGATCGACACCACGGCTGCCGTCTTCACCCGCATGCAGGCCGCCTTCACCCGTTCGGGGAGCGAGATCACGGTGCGCGATGGCTTGCTCTATGGGGCGCAGATCGGCGTCAAGCTCGATGGCTCCCTCGATTTCGATCGTGACCGCCTCAATGTGGTGGGAACCTTCGTGCCCTTCTACGGGGTCAACAACCTCTTTTCGCAGATCCCGGTCTTTGGACCGATCCTTGGGGGTGCCTCCAATGAGGGGTTGTTTGCGCTCAATTTCCGCGCGGTGGGGGCCGTGAGCGCGCCGCAGCTCACCATCAACCCGCTGTCGGCCATAGCGCCGGGATTCCTGCGCAATCTCTTTGGCGCACTGGATCCGGGAGGACCGTTTCCCGGTCTGCCGCCAGCCGAAACGCAGCCGCCCCAGCCGTTGCGGCGCTGAGGCCTCAGCGCGGCGCGAGGAGGATGTGCTTCTTCTTGCCGAAGGAGAGCTTGATGACGCCTTCGCCCATGAGATCGGCGTTGGTGAGCTGCGCGCGCTCGTCGGTGACCAGCGCATCGTTGACACGCAGGCCGCCGCTCTTGACCTGACGCCGCGCCTCGCCGGTGGAGGGGACGAGGCCCGCCTTCACGAAGGCGTTCAGCACGCCAACGCCAGCCGCAAGCTCGCCGGCCGCGATCTCGACCGTGGGCAGGCTCGTCGTCAGCGCGCCTTCCTCGAAGGTCTTGCGCGCCGTTTCGCTGGCGGCTTCGGCCTCGGCGCGGCCATGCAGCATGGCGGTGGCTTCGGTGGCGAGGATCTTCTTCGCCTCATTGATCTCCGCCCCCGCAAGCGCCTCAAGGCGGCGGATCTCGTCCATGGGCAGGTCGGTGAACAGCTTGAGGAAGCGGCCTACATCCGCATCCTCCGTGTTGCGCCAGTATTGCCAGTAGTCATAGACCGGCAGCATGTCGGCGTTCAGCCAGACGGCGCCCGCGGCGGTCTTGCCCATCTTGGCGCCCGAGGCGGTGGTCAGAAGGGGCGAGGTGAGGGCGTAGAGCTGGGGCGCGCCCATGCGCCGCCCAAGGTCGATGCCCGTGACGATATTGCCCCACTGGTCTGATCCGCCCATCTGCAACAGGCAGCCATACCGGCGATGAAGCTCAACAAAATCATAAGCCTGCAGGCACATGTAGTTGAATTCGATGAAGGAGAGCTCCTGATCGCGCTCAAGGCGCATCTTCACGGAGTCCATGGACAACATGCGGTTGACCGAGAAGTGGCGGCCCACATCGCGCAGGAAGTCGATGTAGTTGAGCGCGGTCAGCCATTCGGCGTTGTCGGGCATGACGGCGTCGGTGGGGCCGTTTCCGAAGGTCAGGAATTTGGCGAAGACCTGCTTGATGCTGGTCTTGTTGGCCTCGATGTCGTCGAGGGAGAGCAGGCGCCGGCTTTCATCCTTGCCGGAGGGGTCGCCGACCCGCGTGGTGCCCCCGCCCATGAGGGGCACGGGCTTGCCGCCGGTCTTCTGCAGCCAGCGCAGCATCATGATCTGCACGAGGGAGCCCACATGCAGCGACGACGCCGTGCAGTCGAAGCCGATATAGGCGGTGAGCTCGCCCGCCTTCGCCCGGGCGTCGACGCCTTCGAAGTCGGAGCACTGGTGGATATAGCCGCGCTCCATCAGCACGGACAGGAAATCGGACTTGGGGACGAATGTAGCGGACATGGTGACCTCGCGGGGTGGGCGAGGTTTAGGGGAGGGGCGCGAAAATCGCAATGGCGGCGTGGGGCGCTGGTTGAAGTTCAACGTCGCGAAAGGTAATATTTTACGCAAGGAACATTCAAATGGCACGGTCCCCGAAGCGCACGATCTCTCGCCGCCCCGTTTCGCCATCACGGCGTCTGGCGAACTATCGTGAAAGGATGCGGGCGGCAGGGCTGCGTCCCATCCAAATCTGGGTTCCCGATGTCTGCGACCCCGCTTTCGCAGGCAAGCGCCGTGCGCAGGCGCAGGCGATCGCGGCCAGCGATCCGGCTGGCGATGAGCTGATGGACTTCATCACCGAGATTTATCAATGGCCGGAGGGCTGATGCGTCGTGGTCAGTTTGTCGTCGTCGCCACATCTGGCGACTATGGCAAGCCGCGTCCCGCGCTCATCCTGCAGAGCGATCTGTTCTCCGATTTGCCGTCCTATTTAATCTGTCCGCTGACCTCAACCTTGAGAGATCAGGCCGATCAGATCCGGCTGACTGTCTTGCCTTCAGAGAAAAATGGGCTGCGCGCTCCCTCCCAAATCGCCATCGACAAGATGACCGCAGTCCCTGTCGCGCGGATCGGGGGCGTCATCGGCGAGGCCGACGATGCGCTCATGCTTCAGGTCAACCGCGCGCTAGCCCTTTTTCTCAGCATTTCCTGACCTCACAAAGGCGGTGCGACGCCGTTCTTGCCGACGGTCACCCGCGCAGTCGAGAAGGTTCCGTCCTCGTTCTTGGTGGCGGTCGTGACGAGCTCGGCGCCCACCTTGAGGTCGGCGGCCTCGGCGGGGACGGAGGTCAGGATCGTGGCGTCGGGCCCGATGACCAGCTTCTTCTCGCCGTCCTTGTATTTCAGGGTCACGACCGGGCCGTTCACCGCGCTCACGGCCTCGGAGACGGTGGCGTTGGTCATGGTGGTCTGGGGCATGGCCGACCAGTCGCGATGGCCTTCGCCCGTCCCGCGCTGGGCCTCCGGGAAGACCATGACCTGAATGGCGCTCAGGGAGCCGTCCGGCATGGGCCGCGCGCCTGCGCCGATGTAGGAGCCTGGCTTGATGTCCGACGCGTTGATGCGGGCCACGGCGGAGACGGAGAGGTTGGGGGCGAGCTTCAGCGTGACGCTCTGCCCCTCTGTGGTCTTCACCGTGGCGACGCCGCCGTCCAGCTTCTCGACCGCGCCGCGAATGCGCGCGCTCGGCGCCTGGGCGAAGGCTGATGTTGCGGCGGCGATGGCGAGGGTCGCGAAGGCTATGCGCAGGCGCTGGACGAGCATGGTGGTTCTCCCCTTGGTTTTGGACAGGCTACATCACATTCGCTCCGCATGGCAGCGATTTCATACGCCCGTTGCCTGGAGGCCGCAGCCTTGAGCGCGGCTGAATGCTAGCCTCGGGGTTTCCGCGGATTCGCTCATGCCCCTCTACACCGCCATCGGCCTCATGTCCGGCACCTCCATGGATGGGGTGGACGTCGCGCTCATCACGACCGACGGGCGCAAGGAAGTGCGGCAGGGTCCGAGCCTCTTTCGCCCCTATGGCGCCGCTGACCGCAAGCTGCTGCGCGCCGCCCTCGATGAAGCCGTTGGCTTGAGCGATCGCCGCGCCCGCCCGCCCGCCATCCGCGCTTGCGAGGAGATGGTCACCCGCCGTCACGGCGAGGCGGTGGAGCGGTTTCTCGAACAGCACGGGATCGCGGCGCGCGAGGTCGATGTGGTGGGCTTCCACGGCCAGACCGTCATCCACCGGCCGCGCGAGGGCCTCACCGTCCAGATCGGGGACGGGCAGGCCCTGGCCGACCGGATCGGCATCCGCGTCGCCTATGATTTTCGCGCCGCCGATGTGGCGGCGGGCGGGGAAGGGGCGCCTGTCGTGCCGGTCTATCATCGGGCGCTGATCGAGGCCGCCGAACTCAAGGGGCCGGTCGCCTTCCTCAATATCGGCGGCGTCGCCAACGTCACCTATGTCGATGATGGCTGCGACCCCATCGCCTGCGACACGGGGCCGGGAAACGCCCTCCTGGACGATCTCATGCACGCCCGTGCCGGCAAGCCCATGGACCGCGGCGGCCGCACCGCCGCCAGAGGGCAGGTGGATGAGGCGGCGCTGGCGCTTTTGCTGGCTCATCCATATTTTGAGAAAAAGCCACCTAAATCACTTGATAGAAACGCTTTTCTCAGGGATGCCGTTGATGCGCTCTCGCTGGAGGACGCAGCCGCGACCTTGACCGCCTTCACCGCCGCGAGCGTGGCGCGGCTTCTGCCGCATCTGCCGAAGAAGCCTGGCGAACTCGTGGTCTGCGGCGGGGGGGCGCGCAATCCCACCCTGATGCGGGAGCTTGGCGCGCGGCTCGGCTGCAAGGTCTCGACGGCCGAGGAACATGGCTGGTCGGTCGACGCCATGGAGGCGCAGGCCTTCGCCTATCTCGCCGTGCGCAGCATGGAGGGGCTGCCGATCACCTTCCCGACCACGACAGGGGTGAGCGCGCCGCAAGGTGGCGGCGTGCTGACGACCCCCTGAGCGTGACTACTTGACCGCCCGCGCAGGGGTCGGCAGCAGGGGCGGGTTGTCGAGGCGCCGGTCGAGATAGCGGCCGATCTCCTCGATCAGCGGCTCGACGCGGTTTTCGAAGAAATGGTTCGCCCCCTCGATCACCGCATGTTCGATCAGGATGCCGCGCTGGGTCTTGAGCTTCTCGATGAGCGCCATGACTTCCTTGAGCGGCGCGACGCGGTCCTGATCCCCATGGACGAAGAGGCCCGAGGAGGGGCAGGGCGCCAGGAATGAGAAATCGAAGCGGTTGGCCGGGGGCGCGATGGAGATGAAGCCCTCGATCTCCGGGCGGCGCATCAGGAGCTGCATGCCGATCCACGACCCGAAGGAGATGCCCGCGATCCAGCAGGCGCGCGCTTCCGGGTTGATGCTCTGCGCCCAGTCCAGAGCGGCTGCGGCGTCCGAAAGCTCGCCCTGGCCGTGGTCGAAGGAGCCCTGGCTGCGCCCCACCCCGCGGAAATTGAAGCGCAGCACCGAAAAGCCGCGTTCCGCGAAGGCGTAATACATATTGTAGACGATCTGGTTGTTCATCGTGCCACCGAACTGGGGGTGGGGATGAAGAATGACCGCGATGGGAGCGCCGCGCTGCTTTGAAGGATGGAAGCGGCCTTCGAGACGTCCGGCGGGGCCGGTGAAGATGACTTCAGGCATCGTATCTCCAAAAAAGGGCGCAGAAGGCGCGTCGCCGCTGATATGGCGAGCGGCCGGTTGTTTTTCGAGAGCGCGAGAGCGTTCGGATGCGCCTTCTAGCACGGCCTCGCCGGGCGAATGCAAGTCTTTTGGCATGTATCGAGGCCGCCGCGCGCGCCGTTCGGGCCTTTTTGAAATTGCAAAAGCCGACGGCGAGCTTATTATGACTGGCATTGCGAAGTTTGCGCAATTTTCGAAAAAATTATGACGGCGACCAGAGGCGCGGCGGAGTGATCACGAAATTTTTTAAGGGCCTGCGACTGGGCCAGGCGTCTGATGCGCCTGAAGGGTCTCCTTCGCCCGGCGCCGCCGATGCTTTCCCCGGCGTCTCCCCCCAACCTGCCCAGGCCGAGCCGGTCAATCCCGCCGATTTCCAGCATCAGGACCGCTTCCTCGTCGATTTCGACGCCAGCGCCAAAGGTTTGCGCCTGTTCGAGCGGTTCCGCATCACCCAGAGGGCTGGCTACTACATCTGCCTCGCCTTCGCGCCGACGGGCCAGCTTGCGGTCAGCCAACTGTCCGACATCCTGCGCACGAAGAAAGTGCTCATCAACGCCCATGACGTTGACGCCGTGGACCCTGCGCCTGTCACCCTGCGCAAAATCATGGCCCTTCAAGGCTGCACGCTGGACGAGGCCAACGTCCATCTCTGGCAGGGCGTGAATGAGGGCGTCTATGTCTATCGGATCCTCGACCGGCGCGGCGTCATTCCGCTCTGGATCGAGCTGGTGAAGGCGGATGAGCAGCCCCAACGCCTGATCTTTTCGGATGTGGTCGAGGGGATCGATGTGGTCGGTCAAGTCATTTTCGGCGGCGGCGCCTTCGGCTATGAGCGCAGTGTGACGCCGGTCGTTCTGGACCCCGGCCTCTACACCATCGATGTCCGCACGGTTCAGGACACCCCGGAGCTGTCCTCCGCCCGGATCAAATTCGGCCTCTCCCCGGGCTTTGCCGTCTGACGCTTCTTTGCCCAAGGGCGCATGAGGCGTGCTATGGGAGGCGTCATGGAACGGGTTTACCTCGATTACAACGCCACAGCCCCACTGCGCCCGCAGGCGCGCGACGCGATGCTGCGCGCCCTCGATCTGCCGGGCAATCCATCCTCCGTCCATGAAGAGGGGCGGGCGGCGCGGCGGCTCATCGACGAAGCGCGGGGGCAGGTGGCGCAGGCGCTTGGCGCTGACGCGCGCTATGTCACCTTCACCTCGGGCGGAACCGAGGCCGCCAATCTCGTCCTGAGCCCCAGCCTGCGGGACAAGGCGGGGCAGGTGACGGATCTCATCGTCTCGGCTGGCGAGCATGCCTGCGTCCTCGAGGGCCATCGTTTCGCGCCCGAGCGCATCCACCGCGTCCCGCTCGACCCAAAGGGGCGGCTCGATCTTTGCGCGCTCAAGGCGCTGCTGGAGGGAATTGAGGGGCGGGCCCTTGTCGCTGTTCAGGCGGCCAACAACGAAACCGGCGTGCTCCAGCCTGTGGCTGAGGCTGCGGGGCTTGCGCATGAGGCGGGCGGGCTTCTCGTCTGCGACGCCGTGCAGGGGTTGGGACGCATGGATGTGAGCCCCGCCGCCCTCGGCGCAGATGCGCTATTCGTCTCCGCCCATAAAATCGGCGGGCCGAAAGGGGTCGGGGCGCTGGCGTTCGCCCGCGGCGATCTCCATATCGAGGCGGCGCTGATTCGTGGCGGCGGACAGGAGCGGGGCCTGCGGTCCGGCACCGAAAACCCGGTCGCCATCGCAGGATTTGGCGCAGCCGCTGCGGTTTCCCACCCGGATGGAACGGAAATCGCGAGGCTTGGGGCCTTGCGTGATGGGTTGGAGGCGGCGCTGGCCGCGGCCTTCGGCGATCTCGTGGTCTTTGGCGCGGGCGCGCCGCGGCTGGCGAACACAAGCTGCTTCGCCGTGCCGGGTCTGCCAGCCGAGACCCTTCTGATTGCGCTGGATTTGGCGGGATTCGCGATCTCTTCGGGGTCCGCCTGCTCCTCCGGCAAGGTGCGGCCGTCCCATGTGCTGGCGGCCATGGGGGTGGAGGCGGGCCTCGCCAGATGCGCCCTCAGGGTGAGCCTTGGCTACGACACGCGAGATTGTGACGTGGAACGCTTTTGCGAGACGTTCCAAAAGACGGTATGGAGTATTCGTGAGCGCCGGACCGCGCGCGCCTGACCCTTTCGCCAGATCTGGAAGGCGGGGGCCGCATTGGTCTGGTTGTGCATCATTGGCCTGAACCGCCGGTCCTTGAAACCGGTCGGGTGAGGAGAATAGCAATGGCGGCGGTCCAGGAGACAGTCGATAAGGTCAGGTCTGTCGATGTTGACGCCTATAAGTATGGCTTCGTCACCGACATCGAGTCCGATATGGCCCCCAAGGGCCTCAATGAGGACATCGTCCGCTTCATCTCGGCCAAGAAGGACGAGCCGGACTGGATGACGCAATGGCGCCTTGACGCCTACAAGCGCTGGCTGACCATGCAGGAGCCCGTCTGGGCTCGCGTGAATTACCCCAAGATCGATTTCCAGGACCTGCATTACTATGCGGCGCCCAAGCGCACGCCCGGTCCCAAGTCCCTCGACGAGGTCGATCCCGAGCTGCTGCGCACCTATGAGAAGCTGGGCATCCCCCTGCGCGAACGCGAGATCCTCGCGGGCGTCGAGGGCGCCGCCGAGCGGCGCGTGGCGGTGGACGCGGTCTTCGACTCCGTGTCGGTCGCCACCACATTCAAGGCGGAGCTCGCCAAGGCGGGCGTCATCTTCTGCCCGATCTCCGAGGCGTTGCAGACGCATCCCGAGCTCGTGCGCAAATATCTCGGCACCGTCGTGCCCGTGACCGACAACTACTACGCCACGCTCAACAGCGCCGTCTTCTCCGACGGCTCCTTCGTCTATGTGCCGCCCGGCGTGCGCTGCCCGATGGAGCTCTCGACCTATTTCCGCATCAACGAGAAGAACACCGGCCAGTTCGAGCGCACGCTCATCATCGCCGACAAGGGCTCCTATGTGAGCTATCTGGAGGGCTGCACGGCGCCCAAGCGCGACGAGAACCAGCTTCATGCCGCAGTCGTCGAGCTCGTGGCGCTGGAAGACGCCGAGATCAAATATTCGACCGTCCAGAACTGGTACCCCGGCGACAGCGAGGGCAAGGGCGGCATCTACAACTTCGTGACCAAGCGCGGGGATTGCCGGGGCGACCGTTCGAAGATCTCCTGGACGCAGGTCGAGACGGGCTCCGCCATCACCTGGAAATACCCATCCTGCATCCTGCGGGGCGATGACTCGCGCGGCGAGTTCTATTCCATCGCCATCTCCAACGGACATCAGCAGGTCGACAGCGGCACCAAGATGCTGCATCTCGGCAAGAACACGTCGAGCCGCATCATCTCCAAGGGCATTGCGGCCGGCCGGTCGGACAACACCTACCGCGGCCAGGTCTTCGCCCATCGCAAGGCCAAGGGGGCGCGCAACTTCACCAATTGCGACTCCCTGCTGATCGGCGACGCCTGCGGCGCCCATACGGTTCCCTATATCGAGAGCCGCAACGCCAGCGCCGTCTTCGAACATGAGGCGACGACCTCCAAGATCTCCGACGACCAGCTCTTCTACTGCATGCAGCGTGGTCTTTCGGGCGAGGAGGCGACCGCGCTCATCGTCAACGGCTTCGTGCGCGACGTGCTGCAGCAGCTTCCCATGGAATTCGCGGTGGAAGCGCAAAAGCTCATCGCGGTCAGCCTCGAAGGGAGCGTCGGCTGATCGAGCCGACCCCCCGTCGTCCCTGTTTTCCGGCGCATCGCCGACCCCGTCCAATGAAGGAACGCACTGTGCTCACCATCACCGATCTCCACGCCAACATCGATGGCAAGGAAATCCTGAAAGGGCTCTCGCTCACCGTGAAGCCCGGCGAGGTCGCCGCGATCATGGGGCCGAACGGCTCGGGCAAGTCGACGCTCTCCTATGTCGTCTCCGGCCGTGACGGCTATGAGGTCACCGAAGGCTCGATCGTGCTCAACGGCGAGGACATCCTCGCCATGGAGGCGCATGAGCGCGCGGCCAAGGGGATCTTTCTGGCGTTCCAGTATCCGCTGGAGATTCCCGGCGTCACCACCATGACCTTCCTCAAGGCCGCCATGAACGCCCAGCGCAAGCAGCGCGGCGAAGAGGAGTTGACGACGCCCGACTTCATCAAGCGCGTCCGCGCCGCCGCCGACAAGCTCGGCGTGTCCCAGGAGATGCTGCGCCGCCCCCTCAACGTCGGGTTCTCCGGTGGCGAGAAGAAGCGTATGGAAGTGCTGCAGATGGTGCTTCTTGAGCCGAAGATCGCCATTCTCGACGAGACGGACTCCGGCCTCGACATCGACGCGCTGCGCATTGTGGCGGAAGGCGTGAATGCGCTGCGTGCGCCAGACCGCTCCTTCCTCGTCATCACCCATTACCAGCGCCTGCTGGATTACATCGTGCCCGACAGCGTGCATGTGCTTTCCGCCGGCCGCATCGTGAAGTCAGGCGACAAGGGCCTCGCGCTCGAACTTGAGAAGAACGGCTACCGCGATTATGTCGCGGATGCGGCGTGAGGCGGCCATGACCCCGCGTCCCCCCGTCATACGAACGAAGGCCGAGACCTCCCTTGTGGAGAGCTTCGCGCAGGCGAGCGCGAGTCTGCCGGGCGGCGACGCCGTGCGCGGCGCGCGCACCCGCGCCTTCGATGTCTTTCATGAGCGCGGGCTGCCCCATCGCCGCATCGAGGCCTGGCACTATACGGACCTGCGCAACCTCATGCGCGAGGCCTATCCCATCGCGTCCGGCGTGGCCGCGAAGGCGGAAAGCGGCTTGCGCGTGGCCATTCAGGACGGCGTCTGCACGCTGCCGACAGGCGCCTTGCCTGCGGGTCTGAAGCTCACGGCCATGCGTGACGCGCTCGCCAGCGCGGACGAAGCGCTGATCCATGCGCTCTTTCCCGATCAGGGCGCCGACGACGCCATGGCCGCCTTCAACGCCGCCATGGCCCGCGATGGCGTGCTGATCGAAGTGGCGCCCGGCGCGCAGATCGACGCGCCCATCGAACTCAGCTTCACCGCGAGCGGCGATGCGCCCCATGGCGACATCTCGCGCTGCCTCGTTATGGTGGGCGCAGGCGCCCGCGCCTCCATCCTCGAAAGCCATGCGGCGCCCGCAAGGGTCCAGCGCAACAGCGCCATGATCTTCCGGCTAGGCGAGGCGGCCTCGCTCTCGCATGTCTTCGAGACCTGCGCGGCCTCGCCCGAACTGCATGTCGCGACGCTCATCGCCGAGGTGGGCAAGGACGCGGCCTTCAGCTCCTTCGCTTTCGTCTGCGCGGGAGAGGTGCTGCGCCGCCAGGCCTTCGTGCGCGGCGTCGGCGAAGGCGTGAAGATCGCCTTGCGGGGCGTATCTCTGCTCAAGGGAAAGCAACACGCGGACACGACCCTCGTGGTGGAGCATGCCGTGCCCCATGGCGAAAGCCGGGAGATGTTCAAGACCATTCTCGATGGCGAGGCGAGCGGCGTGTTTCAGGGCAAGGTCGTCGTGCGTCCCCATGCGCAGAAGACCGATGGCGGCATGAAGAGCCAGGCGATCCTGCTCAGCGACGACGCGGCCATGTATAACAAGCCCGAGCTTGAGATCTTCGCCGACGACGTCGTTTGCGGCCATGGCGCGACGGTGGGGCAGCTCGATGAAGACCAGATCTTCTATCTGATGGCGCGCGGCATTCCGCGGGCGCAGGCGGAGGGCATGATCATCGAGGGCTTCGCGCGCGAGGTTCTGGAGTTTGTGGAGGACGAGGCCATTCGCGAGAGGCTCGGGGCGGGCTTGAGCGGCTGGCTCGCGCGGAGAGCATCATGACGAATGACGCGCCCTATGACGTGATGAAGGTGCGGGCGGATTTTCCGATCCTCGCGCTCAAACCCTATGGCAAGCAGCTTGTCTATCTCGACAACGCCGCCTCGGCCCAGAAGCCGCGTCAGGTCATCGACCGCATGGTCTATGCCTATGAGAACGAATACGCAAATGTGCATCGCGGGCTGCACTATCTCGCCAACGCCGCGACCGACGCCTTTGAGGGCGCGCGCGAGACCACGCGCGCTTTCCTGAACGCGGCCTCTTCGGACGAGATCATCTTCACGCGTTCGGCGACCGAGTCCCTGAACCTTGTGGCGTCCTCGCTGGGCCAGTCCATCGGCGAGGGTGACGAGATCATCCTCTCGATCATGGAGCATCACTCCAACATCGTGCCCTGGCATTTCCTGCGCGAGCGCAAGGGCGCCGTGCTGAAATGGGTGGGCGTCGATGAGGTCGGCAATTTCCGCATGGACGAATTCGAGCGGGCCTTTTCGCCGCGGACGAAGGTTGTCGCGATAACCCATATGTCGAATGTGCTGGGCACGGTCGTTCCGGTGAAGGAGGTGGTCCGCATCGCCCACGCCCATGGCGTGCCGGTGCTGGTCGACGGCTCGCAGGGCGTGGTGCATCTGGACGTTGACGTGCGCGACCTCGACGCCGATTTCTACGCCTTCACCGGCCACAAGGTTTATGGCCCCACGGGCATCGGCGTGCTCTACGGCAAGAAGGCCTTGCTCGAGAAGATGCCCCCCTTCCTCGGCGGCGGCGAGATGATCGAGACGGTCACGACCGAGCGCGTCACCTACAACACGCCCCCGCATCGCTTCGAGGCGGGCACGCCGCCCATCGTTCAGGCCATCGGCCTTGGCGCGGCGCTTGATTACATGGAGACGGCGGGCCGGGCCAGGATCCGCGCCCATGAAGACGCCTTGCGCCTTCATGCTGAGGAGCGGCTGCGCGAGCTGAAGTCCATCCGGATCTTCGGCGAGGCCGCCCGGAAGGGGGCCATCATCTCCTTCGAGATGAAGGGCGCTCATGCCCATGACGTCGCGACGGTCATCGACCGCTCCGGCGTCGCTGTGCGCGCTGGCACCCATTGCGCCATGCCGCTGATGAGCCACTATGGGGTCACATCCACATGCCGGGCCTCGTTCGCCATGTATAGCACCCACGAAGAAGTCGACGCGCTGGTGGAGGCTTTGGCGAAGGCCGAAGCCTTGTTCGCGTGAGGAGCGCAAGATGACCGACGCATCCGCCGATCAGGGGATCAGCCCCAACAGGCCCGAGATGGACCTGCCTGCGGCCATGGCGCCCGAGGAGCTCGAGCGCCTGACCGAGGATCTCATCGTCGCCATGAAGACGGTGTTCGATCCCGAAATTCCCGTCGATGTCTATGAACTCGGCCTGATCTATCGGGTCGACGTCGATGACAGCCGTTTCGTCACCATCGACATGACGCTGACGGCGCCGGGCTGCCCGGTCGCCGGGGAGATGCCGACCTGGGTCGAGAACGCCGTGACGGCGGTTCCCGGCGTCTCCGGCGTCAAGGTGAACATGGTCTTCGATCCCCCGTGGGATCAGACCCGAATGTCCGAAGAGGCGAAGATCGCTCTGGACATGTGGTGAGTTGTTTTCAACGGGGCTTAAAACCCGATTGAAGAGCGCTGCGTCGCCGGGCCTTGAACCCGGCCGAAACAGGAGAGAACAATGGGAAGCGTGAAATCTCGCTTCAAGGTCATGACCCTGACGGACGCCGCCGCCGAGCGCGTGCGCGAGATCATGGCGCAGTCGGAGGCGCCGGTCGCGGGCCTGCGCGTGGGCGTCAAGAACGGCGGCTGCGCGGGCATGTCCTATACGATGGAATGGGCGCAGAAGGCCGAGCCTTTCGACGAAGTGGTCGAGGACAAGGGCGTGACCGTGCTCATCGACGCCAAGGCGGTGCTGTTCCTGCTGGGGACGCAAATGGATTTCGAGACATCGAAATTGTCGTCGGGCTTCGTGTTTAAGAACCCCAATGAGACCTCCGCCTGCGGCTGCGGCGAAAGCGTCGCCATCGAGCCTGCCAAGCCCGAGGACATGCAGCGCGCCCAGGGGCTGGGCGCCTGAGAGGCTTGAGGCCGGACGCGCTGGCCCGGCCCCATCTGCTGCTGCGGGCCGTTCAGTAGCGGCCGACGACAGAGCTGCGGGCGATGACAGGCGCCGCCGCAGGTTTGCACTCGTTGCGAGCCTGATGATAGACGGGCCAGGGCCCCAGGCCGCCGAAGGCTTCCTCGCCCGTCAGTTGCCGACATTCCGTTCTGTAGACATAGGCCGCGCGCACCATGATGCTCAGAACACCCCCGCCAAGGACCCAGACGGGCCATGGCGCGCTGGCGGTGGCGGGCGCTGCGTAAATGACGCTGGTGGCCCCCGCAGGGGTTGTGGGCAGGGCGGCGGCGGCGAAGGCGGCCGTGGCGGCCAAGGCAAGAAGCGGCTTTCGAATGGACATGGGGTGCTCCCGGTTCGGCGCCGCAGACACGGCGGCGCGATCACCAACGCTTCATCCCCGCCAAGGTTGATTGAACCCTTTGGCTTGGTTCCCAGGACTGGATCGGATCTTTCCGGCAAGGCTCCTGCGTCCTATCTCAGCCTTATGCGCGCCGCCCCGCTGTTCCTTCTGCTGTTTCTGCTCGCCTCCGGCGGGCGGGCTTGGGCCGCGCCGATGGAGAGCGTGGACGAGGCCATTTGCCGCCTCATCGACGCCTCCGCCAGGGAGCGCAGCCTCCAGGTCGAGCTTTTCGCACGGCTGATCTGGCGCGAGAGCGCCTTCCGCAATGGCGCGGTGAGCCCCAAGGGGGCGCGGGGCATCGCACAGTTCATGCCCGGCACGGCTCAGGCGCGGGGGCTTGCGGACCCCTTCGATCCCGAACAGGCGATCCCCCATTCGGCGAGCTATCTTTTCGATCTGCGCAAGGAGTTCGGCAATTTCGGCCTCGCCGCCGCCGCCTATAACGCGGGCCCCGCACGGGTGCAGGCGTGGCTCGACAAGACGCGGGGCCTGCCGGACGAGACCCGCCGCTATGTGATCGCCATCACCGGCCTCTCCGCCGAGGACTGGGCCCAGCGCGGCCGCGAGGAGCCGCCTGCTTCTGACGCCGCCGAGCGGACCTCCTGCCTTCAGGTGACGGCCGCCCTGCGGCGGGGCCGGGCGGGCCAGCCGCAGATCGTCGGCGCCGACGCCGAACCCGCCATTCCCCCGCTCGCGCCCTGGGGCGTTCAGCTCGCCGGCAATTTCTCGAAGGAACTGGCGCTGCGGTCCTACGCGCGGGAGGCCCGCGCCTATGCGAATGTTCTGGGCGATGTGAAGCCCATGATCATCGGCACATTGTTGCGCAGCCGGGGGACAAAGGCGTTCTACAGGGTCCGCGTGCCCGCGCAGACGCGCGAGGCGGCGCAGACCACCTGCTCGCGCATCCGCGAGGCCGGCGGCAACTGCATCGTTTTGCGCAGCTGAATGCGGCCGCTCTCTTTCTCCGACAGAACGATCGTGCCACCTTGAACAAGGGCCATGGCGGCGAAGCCATGCTCCATGGGCGGGACAGCGTCCTCAGGCAGCATCTGCTCTCGCGCGATCCTGAGGCCCTCGTGGGGGATTGTGGTGATGGAGGCGGGCAATCTTTTCAACGGCTTTGCGGGAAAGGCGCCGGATGAGCGTTTCGACACGCTGCTCAAGGCGCGGGGCCTGCGCATCGAGCGCATCGTCTCGACGGGGCAGGCTGATGCCCCCGGCGCATGGCAGGCGCAGCCGCAGACCGAATGGGTTGCGTTGCTCAGCGGGACGGCGGTTCTTCGCTTCGAAGATGAGCCCGCGCCGCGCATCCTGCGCCCCGGCGACTGGGTGACGATTCCGCCTCATTGCAGGCATCGCGTGGAGGCCACTGACACCCGCGAGCCCAGCGTGTGGCTGGCGGTGCATATCGAGCCTTAAAGCCCCATGACCCCCAGCGTCGCCTTCGTCAGCGCCGCGTTTGCATCCATGAATCGGAGCGGCAGGTCGAAATGGTTCGTGCCGGGCTCGCAGACGATCTCGACCGCGCAGCCCGCGGCCCTGCAAGCGGCGGCATAACATTCCGACTGCAGCTTGAACCCCTCGGTCTCATTGGGCGCATAGGCGATGAGCAGGGGCAGGGGGCGCGCGGGCAGGCGGTTCTGGGGCGACAGGCGCGTGGCTGAGTCCGGGTCCAGATGCAGCCATTCGTTGCAGTTCGAGAGCTGCACCGGCTCCAGATCGAAGAGGCCCGAGAGCAGCGAGGCCGATTGCACGAAGCCCTCGGGCAGGCCGTAGTCGCCCGCCCAGCCGCCTGCGATCATCATGCCCCCGAGATGGCCGCCAGCCGATGAGCCCGACACATGGATGCGCGATGCGTCGCCATTCATCCGCGCGGCGTTCTTGTAGACCCACGCGAGGCCCGCCCGGCACTGGCGCACGATCTCCTCGACGCTCACGGACGGCGCGAGCGCGTAATTCAGCGCGACGACGGCGGCGCCGGCCTCCACGAAGGTGCGGGCCATGAATGTGCTGTCGGCGGCGTCCAGCATCCGCCAGTAGCCGCCGTGGATGAAGACGAAGATCGGCGAGCCCGGCCTTGTCGCGGGGAAGACATCGAGCCGCTCGGCGGGCGTCGGGCCATAGGCGACGTTCAGCTCGCAGGGCAGGGCGGCGCGGGCGGCGGCGCTTTCGCGCGCGTAATCCGCCATCATCGGCGTGATGTCCGGCACCGTGCCGCGCGCGCTCATCTGGCGGTTGAGCTCGGTCTGATCCCAGTAGCGATAGACGAAATCGGTCATGTCACACCCCGATCCGCTGTTCGATCCGCTCGCGCTCGGCGGCGAGCTGCTGCGATGCGCCGCTCCATACGACGCGCCCCTTCTCCACGACGTTATGGCGGTCGGCGAGGCGCATCAATTCATCGAGGTTGCGGTCGACGATCAGGATCGAGAGGCCTTGCGCGCGCAGAGCCGCGAGGCAATTCCAGATGTCCTGACGGATGAGCGGCGCGAGGCCCTCGGTCGCCTCGTCGAGGATGAGCAGGCGCGGATTGGTCATCAGGGCGCGGCCGATGGCCAGCATCTGCTGCTCCCCGCCCGACAGGGTGCGCGCCGACTGGCCCCGCCGTTCTTCGAGCCTCGGGAAGAGCTCGAAGATGCGCGGCAGAGTCCAGGGCGAGGCGCCCTTCGTCCGGTTGGCGGCGGTGGCGATCAGGTTTTCTTCAACGCTCAGGCGCACGAAGATCTGCCGCCCCTCGGGCACAAGGCCGATGCCGCGTCTTGCGATCTCGTGCGGCGGCAGGCCATGGATGGGCTGGCCCTCGAAATGAATGGCGCCCGCGCGCGGCGGCGTCAGGCCCATGATGGCGCGGATGGTCGTGGTCTTGCCCATGCCGTTGCGGCCGATGAGCGTCACCGCCTCGCCAGCGCCGATGTCGAGGCTGACGCCGAAGAGGGCCTGCGCGTCCCCATAGGCCGCTTCTATGTGCTGCACGCTGAGCATCATGGCGCAGGCGCTCCAAGATAGGCGGCGCGCACGGCGGGATCGGCGCGCACGGCGGCGGGGTCGCCAGTCATCAGCACGGCGCCGTTGACCAGAACGGAGATGCGGTCGGCGAGGGCGAAGACGGCGTCCATGTCATGCTCGACAAGGAGGATCGTCACTTCGCCTCGCAGGGCGTGCAGGATGGCGATCATGCGCTCGCTCTCCTGCGGTCCCATGCCCGCCATGGGCTCGTCCAGCACCAGCATGCGCGGCTCGGTCGCCAGCGCCGCCGCGAGTTCAAGTTGGCGACGCTCGCCATGGGAGAGGACGTCGACGCGGATTTGCGCGCGTTCGCCAAGGCCCACCCGCTCCAGCGCCGCCATGGCGGGATCGCGCAGGCGGGCGTCGGACCCGGCGGCGCGCAGGAAGCGATAGGAATGGCCCTGCCTCGCCTGCACAGCCAGCGCCACATTGTCGAGCGCGGAGAAATCCGCGCAGAGTTGGGTGATCTGGAAGGAGCGCCCGAGGCCCGCCAGCGCCCGCCGTGGCGTCGTCCAGTCCGTGATGTCCTGATCGAAGAAGCGGATGCGTCCGGCGTCGGGCCGGATCTCGCCGGTGATCTGGCCGATGAGCGTGGTTTTGCCCGCGCCATTGGGGCCGATGACCGCGTGGCAGCAGTTCGCCTCTATGGCGAGGGTCACATCATCGCTGGCGCGCAGGGCGCCGAAGCTTTTGGTCACGCCCTCGAGCGTCAGCGCGTTCATGGGCCCGCCCTCCCGCGCAGAAGGCCCCAGATGCCCCGCGGCGCGAAGAGCGCGACCAGCAGGACAAAGGGCCCGAAGGCGATCTGCCAGTGCTCGGTCCAGCCCGCCAGCGCGGTCTCCACCAGCAGGAAGGCGGCCGCGCCGATGACCGGGCCGAGCAGCGAGGAGACGCCGCCCATGATGACCATGACCATGAATTCGCCCGAGCGCACCCAGCCCAGCATGTCCGGCGAGACGAAGCGGTTGAGATTGGCCCAGAGCGCGCCCGCGAGCCCCGCCATCATGCCCGCGATGACGAAGGCCACCAGGCGGTAGCCATAGACCGAGAAGCCCAGCGCCGCCATCCGCCGCTCGTTCGAGGCCGCCCCCCGCAGCGCCATGCCGAAGCGCGAGACGACGAGCCGCCACTGGATGAGCAGGCAGAGCGCAAGCGCGCAAAGGCTGATCCAGTAGAAGGTCTGCGCATTGGTGATGCGCGTCCCCGCGAAGAGGTTGCGGGAGGTCATGGCGAGGCCGTCGTCGCCGCCGTAATATTTCAGGGCGACGAAGACGAAATAGATCATCTGCGCGAAGGCCAGCGTGATCATGATGAAATAGACGCCGGAGGTGCGCAGCGACAGCGCCCCGATCACCAGCGCCGCGAAGCCGCTGACGAGCATGGCCAGCGGCCAGACGACGAGCGCCTCGTTGCTGCCCGCCCAGCCGAAGATCGTCACATCATTGGCGAGGTGGAAGGCGCAGATTCCCACGACATAGCCGCCAAGGCCGAAATAGGCCGCATGGCCGAAGCTCACCAGCGCGCCCCGGCCGATCAGGAGATCAAGGCTCGACGCGGCGATGGCGAAGATCACCACGCGGGTCGCGAGCGTGATGACATAGTTGCCGCCGAGATAGGGCGCCGCGAAGGGAACGGCGAGAAGACATGCGGCGATGAGAAGGCCAGCCACGATCTGCCGGTTGATCGCCATCTCAGCCTCCCGCCGGAAAGAGGCCGCGCGGGCGCACGATCAGCACAAGGGCCATGACGAGATAGATCATGATGGAGGCGAGCGCGGCGCCCAGACCGTCGGCGAGGGGGCCGGAGAGCCAGAGCTTGAGGACCATGGGCGCGAAGGCGCGGCCCAGCGTGTCGCACATGCCGATCAGCAGCGCGCCCACGAAGGCGCCCCGGATCGAGCCGATGCCGCCGACGACGATGACGACGAAGGTGGTGATGAGCACCTGCTCGCCCATGCCGATCTGCACCGAGCGGATCGGCCCCACCATGACGCCCGCCAGCCCCGCGAGCAGGGCGCCGAGGCCGAAGACCAGCGTGAAGAGGCTGGCGATGTCGACGCCCAGAGCCGAAACCATTTCGCGCTTGTCGGAGCCTGCGCGGATCAGCATCCCCAACCGCGTGCGCGCGATGACATACCAGAGACCCAGCGCCACGACGACGCCGACGCCCATCACGGCGAGCCGATAGGTGGGGTAGGGCAGGCCGGGGGCGATCTCAAGGAAGCCCGAGAGCAGGGCGGGCATGTCCATCTGGAGGGGCGCGCGCCCGACGCCCCAGGCGATCACGCCGTTGAAGAACAGGATCAGTCCGAAGGTCGCGAGCACCTGGCTCAGATGGTCGCGCGCATAAAGGCTGCGGATGACCAGCAGCTCCATGGCCACGCCTATCAGCCCGGCAGCAATCAGGGCCGCAGGCACGGCGAGCCAGAAGCCCCCGATCTTGCTCGCCGCCAGCGCGCCCGCATAGGCGCCGAGCATGTAGAGGGAGCCATGGGCGAGGTTGATGACGCCCATGATGCCGAACACCAGCGTCAGGCCGGCCGCGAGCAGAAACAGGGTCAGGCTGAGTTGCAGCCCGTTGAGAAGCTGCTCGAAGAGAAGCTGCATGATGGGGTTCCGGCGCTCAGGGGTGAGCGCGTCATACCCTCCCCACAAGGGGGAGGGGAGCAGCTGGCGCTATGTGTGGATCAGCGGAGCCTTAGAGCTTGCAGTCCTGCGCATAGGCGTCCTTGTGCGCTTCCAGCACCTTGCCTGCGGTGGCCAGCGAGACCTTGCCGTCCGCGCCCTTCACGGCCTTCACCTCATACCAGTCCTGAATGGGGTGCTGGTTGTTGTTGAACTTGAAGGGGCCGCGGGTCAGCCTGGCGTCCGCCTTGAGCATGGCGGCCCGGAAGGCGTCGTCGTCGAGCTTGCCGCCGGTCGCCTTGAGGGCGGCGCCGATGAGCTTGGCGGTGTCATACCCCTGTGAGGCGTAGACGGTCGGCTCGCGGTTGTACTTGGCCTTGAAGCCCTTCACGAAGGCCTCGCTCTCGGGGTTCTTGAAATCGGTGTTCCAATGGGTGGTCGCGGCGATGCCGATGGCCGCCTCGCCCGTCACGGCCGCGATCTTCTGCTCGAGCGAGGGCGCCGCCACGACCATGGGGATCTGATCCTTCAGGCCGGACTGCGCCCACTGCTTGACGAAGGCGATGCCTGGGCCGCCCGGATGGAACTGGAAGACTGCATCAGGCTTGGCGGCGCGCACGCGCGCGATCTCGGCCGAGAAGTCGGTCTGATCGAGGCCGGTGAAGATCTCCTCGACCACCTCGCCGCCATATATGCGCTTGAAGCCGGTGAGCGCATCCTTGCCCGCCTGATAGTTGGGGGCGAGAAGGACCATCTTCTTATAGCCGAGCTTCCTGGCGAGGGCGCCGGCGGATTCATGCAGATTGTCGTTCTGCCAGCTCGTCACATAGTAGTTCTTGTGGCAGGCCTTGCCCGCGAAGTTCGAGGGCCCGGCGTTGGGGCTGATGAAGATGCCGCCCGCTTCGAGGACCGTGGGGACCGTCGCGACAGAGACGTTCGAGAAGATGACGCCGGTGAAGAGCTTCACCTTGTCAGTCTCCAGCCACTTTTCGACGATTTGCTTTGCGTCTGCGGGCTTTAGCTTGTCATCTTCAATCAAGGTCTGAACGGGAACGCCGCCCAGTTTGCCGCCCTCTTCCTCGATGGCGAGCAGAATGGCGTCGCGCACGTCTTCGCCCAGATAGCCGCCGGGGGTGGAGAGGGTGGTCAGGATGCCCAGCTTCACCGGGGTCTGCTGGGCCTGGGCGCCGACATTGACGGCGAACAGGGCTGCGCTGGCGAGCGCGAGGGTCTTCAAACGCATGGTCATCTCCCAATCAGTGAAACGGTGCTGGCGTCCATCATAGGCAAGCGGACGCCAAGCGCAAACGGGGCTTTCAGATCACATATTCACCCAGCCGGGCGGGGGCGTCTTGCCCGGATGCACCTCGCCGCAGGCCTGGCAGGTGCGCGCCTTGGGGTCAGCGTAGAACTTCTCGTAAAGCGGCGGCAGGTCTTTCACGATGTCGGTGACCGCGACCTCGATGCGGTGGACGAGGCCCTTGCAGTTCATGCAGAACCATTCGAACCCGTCCTTCATGCCGGGTTGGCGCGGGCTCTCGACGACGAGGCCGATGGAGCCGGGCACGGGGCGCTGGGGCGAGTGGCGCATATGGGGCGGCAGCAGGAACACGTCGCCCTCGCGGATGCGGATGTCCTCATGCTGGCCGCGATCCACCACCTTCAGGATCATGTCGCCTTTGATCTGGTGGAAGAACTCCTCCACGGGATCGTCATGGAAATCGACGCGCTGGTTGGGGCCGCCGACCACCTGAACGATCAGCCCGTCATGATCGGGAAAGAGGATCTTGTTGCCGACGGGCGGCTTCAGCAGATGCTGGTTTTCCTCGATCCAGCCCTTGAAGCTGAAAGGCTTGCGCATGGCTCTCTCCTGTCAGGGCAGTTTCAGGCCGCAGGTCTCGAAGGCGGCGCGGGTCGCGGCCTTCTCGGCTTCGGTCAGGTCCAGCATGGGGCGACGCACCGGGCCGCCCGCCTGGCCCAGCAGCTCCTGCCAGTATTTGGGATGGGCGTGGGGCTTTTCGGGCGGGCGCGTCGAGGACAGCGCCTTGCGCACGGGGTCGAGGCTGTCACGGATGGCTTTTGCCTCCGCCACCTTTCCGGCGAAGGCGAGGTCGGTGTATTCGCGCATCCGCTTGTCGGCCTTGGTCTGCAAAAGGTAGGGCGGGCTTGAGCAGAGATAGAGCCGCCAATCGAGCTCCACGATATTGTCGAACCATTCGTCCTCGCTCGAGGTCGAGACGATGATCTTGTCGCCCGCCATTTCCGTGAGGCGCACATACATCTCGCGCGGCACGGAATATTTGATGGCGACGATGTTGGGCAGGTCGGCGATGCGCGCGCAAAGCTCGGGGCTCATGAGATAGCCGGAGTCCGGATGGCTCCACAGGGCGATGGCGAGGTTCACCTCCTCGCTGATCGTCTTGTAATACTGGTAGAGCGTCTCGTCCTGCTTGTGGGTGAAGTGCAGCACGGGCGCGTGGACGACGATGGAGGTCGCGCCGATCTTTTCGGCGTGTCTGGCGAGCTCGATCACGGTGTCCATGTTCTGGTCGGAGCAGGACATGATGGAGCCCGCCTTGCCCTGCGTCTCCTCCAGCGTGATCTCGAAGATGCGCTTGCGCTCGGCGAGCGACATGGAGAAGAACTCGCCCTGCTTGCCCGCCACGAAGAAGCCGTCGATGGAGAGATCCTCGATCCAGTGGCGGAAATTGCGGCGCACCGCCGCCTCGTCAATGGCGAGGCTGCCGGGGGTGAAGGGGGTGAGGGCGGCGGCCCAGATCCCGCGCATGTTCTCGCGCGCCCATTCCTTGGCCTCGTTGCGGTGAAAGATCATCGCCCTCTCCTGAAACTGCTTTCGATCCATGCCTACGCCAGTCGGGGGGGCTCGTAAATATGGCTTAGGGCGAGCCCCGGCCCGGAACCGATCACAAGGCCGCCGACTTCCCCCATCTGCCCGATCCGCCGACGGGACGTCGCAGCGCGGCGTCGCCCCGGGCGCTGCGGGGGCCTCGAACCAACAGGAGTGAACCATGGGCATGAGGCGTGTCATCGCCGCCGTTTGTGCGGCTGCAGGCATGTTGGGGGCGGCTGCGCCCGCCTTCGCCGGCGGCCACCACCATCATCCCCCCTACGCCAGCTATCACCACACCCATGACGGGCGGATGCTCTATCAGGGCCGCGCCGTCGGCGGCTATGTGGACCGCTATAACTGGCCAGACCCCTGGGGCCACTGCATCAGGATGTGCGCCACCGACAACCTCCCCTGCGACCCCATCTATTTCAAGATAGCCGACGGACGCTGCACGACGGATGCGCGCTGATGGAAAGGCGATGGCGGCGCGGGAGCAGCCGCGCCGCTGTCGTCATCACGCCTTTTGCAGCACCTGGCCAAAGCGCGCCTCGACCTTTTGCCGCAGGGGCGTCGAGTGCAGGCGGTAGCTTTCCACGGCGGGCGCAGGGATATGGTCGAGGATCGCCGTCTTGAAGCTGGGGCGGGCCTTGCAGCGCTCGAACCAGTCGCTCACCTTCGGGAAATGCTCCCGCCACATGCCCGAGCAAGACAGCATCTCAAGCCGATAGAAAAATGAGATCAGGCCGATGTCGGCGAGGGTGAAAGCCTCGCCCGTCAGCCATGGCCCGTCCGCCAGCGCCTTCTCCATATCGCGGAAAAGCTTGGCGAAACGCGCCAAGGCTTCATCGACCAGCCCGGAGTCGAGGCCCTTTTCGATGATCTCCTCCCACTTCGCCCGCTTGGCGGGATCGGGCATCTTCTCGTACCGCTTGCGGCGTTCTTCGGGCGGCTTTGGCAGCAGTTCGGCGCGAAACAGGATCGCCGCAGTCATCGTGTTGATGGCGTCGTGGATCGTGTCCTCGCGCTTGGTCCACAGTCGCACGCGCGCCTGCCCATAGGCGTCCGCCGGACGCAGCGCGGGGCCGGGAGTGACATCGTCGATATATTCATTGATGACGGTGGATTCGATCAGCACCTTGCCGTCATGCACGATGGTCGGCACCACGGCGTTGGGGTTCAGCTTCATGTAGGCGGGGTCGAACTGTTCGCCGGTCTGCAGGTTCACCGGACGGCTGTCGTAATCCGCGCCCTTTTCGGCGAGGGTGACGCGCACCTTGGCCGCGCAGACGGCGGTTGCACCATGATAAAGCGTGAGCATTGGATGTCCTCGGGTTCACAGGGGTTGGCGTGAGGCGAGGCGTCTAGTCCGCGCCGTAATCATGGTCGGGATGGTTGGCTTCGCCGAACTTCCAGTAGCCGCGCATGTGCAGGCGCGCCCGCTCGACGCCGTGGTGGGCTATGAGGATGTCGCGGATGCGGCGCATGGCGGCGGCCTCGCAGGCCACCCAGAAAAACGTGTCGTTTGCAGGCGCAGGCATGGCGCGAACGGCCTCTTCGAGCAGGGCGCCGGGCCTGGCCGCCTTGTCCGTGCGATGCAGCCAGAGGGGTTCGCAGGCCACGATCGGGCTCAGGGCGCGCTCTTCGGTCTTGCTCGCGACCTCGCAGATCACCTGCGCCCGGCAGTCCGGCGGCAGGGCTTCCAGCACCATGCCTGCGCCGGGCATGGCCGATTCATCGGCGATGATGACGAGATGGCGCGCATCTTCGGGCACGGGGTAGCCCCCGCCCGGACCGCCGATCAGCACGCGCTCGCCAATCCGCGCCCGCTCGGCCCAACTTGAGGCGAGGCCCTCGCCGTGACGCACGAATTCGATCTCGAGGCGATGGCGCGCGGCGTCGAAGCGGCGCGGCGTATAGGTGCGCGACGGCGGCCTTGGAATGTCGGAGGCAGGATCTTTCGAGGGCCAGACCACCCCCTCAGGCGGGAAGAACAGCTTGATATGGCCGGCGGGCTTTGGCTGCATGAATGCGGCGAGCTCCGGCCCTGAACAGGAGATGCGGATCACCCCCGGCGTCACATGTTCGATGCCGTCGATGAAGGCCTCCTTTGGCGGGGGGCGTTGCTTGCGCGGCTTTGCGGCCTCGGCGTCCATCCATGATGCTCCCTGCGGAATTTGAAGGGATCATGGTCAGTTCCGGCCTGTCGCGCAACCCGGCGCTGGCCTATAGAAGCGATTCCATGACCCGCGCCGCCACGCCCGACCATCGCAACCGCCTGATCTGGATCGCCGTCTGGGCGGTGCTGGCGGCAGGGCTCGTCTATGCGGCGTCCTCGCTCGCATGGGGCGAGGTTCTCGCGGCGGCCCGACGCGCCGATCCCCTCTGGCTGCTGGTCGGCTTGCTGGTCGTTCTGCCCAACACGCCCCTGTGGACCCTGTGCTGGGCCTGCCTCATCGGCCGCAAGGCGCCGGTCTCCCTCGTCGCGCTGACACGGGTGCTTGCCGTGGTGGCCTCGGCGATCCAGGCCTTCTCGGTCGTGGGCGGCGGCGCGACGGCCTTCGTGCTCATCACCGAACGGCTTGGCCTCTCCCGGCCCAGAACCGCTTCGCTGATGGTGCTGGAAGGCCTCACCACCAGCATCGTGAAGACCCTGCTCGTCGGCCTCGCCTTCGCCCTTGTTCCGGGCGAGCCTCTTCTGCAGGGCATGGGCGTCTTATTGCTGGCGGGCGTAGGCGGCGGGCTGGCGGGCCTCATCGTCATCAGCCGGTCCGGCGGGCTGATCTATGACTTCGGGGCGCGCATCGGCGGTCGGGCCCGCGGCTGGATCGAGCGGGTAGGGGACTGGGCGGGCCATCTTGAGGCCGTCCGCAGTCCCGCGCGGCTTGGCGGCGCCGTGGCCTTCATGCTGCTGCGGCGGATGCTCGAAGGCTTCAGCGCCTGGTGCGTCGCCAAGGCCTGCGGCATTGTGGTCGAGCCGCAGATCATCCTGCTGGTCGTCGCCTCCATCGCCATCGTGACGCTGATCCCTTCGCCTGCGGGCAATTTGGGGCTTTATGAACTGGCCGTGGTGGCGGCCTATCAGTGGCTGGCCGTCTCGCCCGAGGCCGCGCTGGCGGCGGCTTTGTTGCAGCATGCGCTGTTTCTGCTGGCGGTTCTGGCGCCTGGGGCGCTGGTGCTGCTGTTCGAAGCCCTATCCGCCCCACGCAAATCCGCGCCCTGATCAGCGCGCGCGTCTGAGCCGCTCCAGCAGGGCGGGCGAGGGATGGCCATCGGCGGGGCGCATCCCGGCGGCGCGCTGAAAGCGATGGATGGCGTCCCGCGAGGCGGGGCCGAAGCGGCCGTCGATCTTGCCGTCATAGAAGCCCTGATCCGTCAGAAGCTCTTGCAGGCGGATGCGCTCGGCCCGGGGCAGCAGGCGGAAATCGGCAGGCCAGCGGGCGGCGAGGCCAGCCCGCCCGGCGATGCGCTCGCCCAGAACGGCGAGCGACAGGGCGTAGGAATCCGAATTGTTGTACCGCTTGATGAGCCAGTAATTGTCGGTGAGCAGAAAGGCGGGACCGCCCACGCCCGCAGGCAGAAAGAGGGTCGCCTCCGCCGCCGGGGGCAGCGCGGCGCCCCCCGCAGGCGCCACGCCCTTGCCCGCAAAGCCCCGCACCGGCCCCTTCAGCGACGCCCAGTCGAAGCTTTTGGGGATCATGACCTCGCCGCCCCATGGCAGGCTGCGTGTCCAGCCCTGCTGACTCAAAAAATTGGCGATGGAGGCGAGGGCGTCGGGCGCCGAATTCCAGATGTCCGCGGGCCCGGCGCCTTCATAGGCGACCGCATGGCGCAGATAGGACGAGGGCATGAACTGGGGATGGCCCATGGCGCCCGCCCATGAGCCCTTGAACCGCTCGCGCCTCACGAGCCCCTTTTCGAGCATGACCAGCGCCGCCACGAATTCCTCGGCGAAAATCGCATTGTCCTGACGCGCATAGGCGAGGGTGGCGATGGAGCGCAGCACATCCTTCTCGCCATGGATCCGGCCAAAATCCGTCTCCATGCCCCAGACCGCCAATATGATCTCGGCGGGGACGCCATAGCGATTCTCGATGGCCGCAAGCTCCGCGCGCCAGCGTTGCGCCGCCTCGCGGCCGCGCGCCACGCGCCCCGGCGTCACCGCATCGTCCATATAGGTTTTGATGGTCCGCTCGAACTCCGCCTGCCGCACGCCGCCGCCCATGAGTTTGGGGTCGGGCGTCAGCCCCGCGGCTTCCCGCGAAAACGTCGCCCGGCTGACCCCTTGCGCCCTCGCCGCAGGCCAGAGCGTTTCGAGGAAAGCGGCGAAGTCTCCCGGCTCCTGCGCGTGCGCAGGGATGATGGTCAGCGCAAGGGCGACGCAGAAGCCGCGACGGGTGAGGCGGGCGTCAGCGCAGCTCCGGGACATACATGTCCTCCGGCGTGACCACGCGCGGCGAGACGCCCTGTTCGTGCACATACTGGCCGAGCGCCGTCAGAGTCGCCCGGTTGGCCTCGACCCCGTAGCTCCACCAGTTCTCGCCGAAGACCGACCACAGCTCCTCCACATGCTCAAGCAGCCAGGGCAGGCCAAGGCGCAGGGCGTCGGTGTCATAGAGCTCGTCAAGCGCCAGCGCGCGGGCCTTCTCGAAGGCGTCATAGAGGCTTTTGGCGATCCACGGATCGTTCCGATAGGTGTCGGCGCGAAGCGCGAGCGTGTGCATGATCGGGAAGATTCCGGTCTTGCGGAAATAATCCTTCTCCGCCTGCTTGTAGTCCGGAAAGAGCCGTCTGATGCGCGGCGTCCCCTTGAGGAAGCTTGGGGGAATATAGATCGAGATCAGCGCGTCCAGCCGATCCTCCTCCATCATCTTCTCGAGCGTGTCGCCGTCAGGCACGAAATCGAGCTTCACGTTGGAGGGCAGGTTCAGCGGGATCAGCGGATGTTCGGTCGGCTTGTCGAGCCCGCCCATGAACCAGTGCATCTCGTGCTGGGCGACGCCATATTCATGCTGCAGCATGCCCTTCATGAAGGTGGTCGCGGTGGCCGTGAACTGGGTCGTGCCGACGCGCTTGCCCCTGAGATCCTCGGGCCGTTCGATGCCCGCGCCCGCCCGCACATAAAAGCAGGAATGGCGGAAGATCTTCGACAGCATCACGGGGATCGCCACGAAGGGCGAATCGCCGCGCCCGATGAGGCTGGCGTGGGAGGCGAGCGAGATTTCGCTAGCGTGAAATTCCTGATGCTCCAGCATGCGCGGGAACATCTGCCGGGGCCGCAGCACCTCGATGTTGAGCTTGATCCCCTCGGGCTTCACCCGCCCGTCGATGAGAGGCCGGGTGCGGTCGTAGTCCCAGCAGGCGAGGGTGAGTTCAAGGTCGGACATGTCGCGGCTTGGTCCCGATGGAGGCGTAAGCATCAGCTTAATCAGTTTCAGGAAAGATAGCCAAATCCCGCCGCTCCCTGGAGCCTCATTGATTTTTTAGTATATGATGGTAATATACAAAATGATCGATCTTTCACGCATCGAAGGCTTTCAATGGGACGGTGGCAATGGTCGCAAGAGCATTGAAAAACACGACGTCAGTCAAGCTGAGGCTGAGCAAGTGTTTTTTAATGAGCCATTGCTTGTCGTCGAAGACGTCAGCCACAGCATGGAGGAGTTGCGATTGCATGCGCTTGGCCGAACAGACGTCGGGCGACTTCTTCACATCACCTTCACGTTGCGTGGAGGGGGCCAGTTGATCAGGGTCATCTCCGCCAGGGCCATGCACCGGAAGGAAAGGGCGCGCTATGAGCAAGAATTCTAAGGCTATGCCAAAATTTGCGACCGAAGCCGACGAGCGGCGTTTCTGGGAGGCCAACGACAGCAGCCCTCATGTTGATTGGAGCAAGGCTGAACGTGTTCGGCTGCCGAACCTCAAGCCTTCGACGACCTCAATTTCGCTCCGTTTGCCAGTGTCGCTTCTTGATAGCATCAAGATTGCGGCCAACAAGCGTGATGTTCCCTACCAGTCCCTGATCAAGGCCTGGTTGGCGGAAAAGGTCGGAAACGTCTGAATGCTCGCAGCCCGCCCCCCAAAGGGGCCGGCCCCCAGCCTTGGCGTCACAGCATGAAGCTCACGGACCCCAGCGATCCCAGCTCGTGCGACTTCAGGAACACGCGGCGTTCCCTGATGCGGAAGCTGTCGCCGTCGCGCTTCAGGATATGACGGGCGGCGCCCACATATTCGCCCATCCGCTCATAGCGGCGATAGCGATGGACCACGAAGGTCGAGGCGACCGTCACGAACTCGCCGTCCTGCGAAAGAATCCGCACATTTCCCACGATGCGCGACAGATGCGACTTCGGGAACTCCGCGTGGCAGTTGGGGTCCATCACCCGGATGATGCGCTGGTGGATGCGCTCGCGGTCATCGGCGATGATGAAGAGCGATTTGCGATGGTCGCCCTGCGGGTCGTCATTGGCGGGGATGTAATAGCCCGCGTCGTCCGTCAGCAGGGCCTCCCACTCCGCCAGCTTCCAGTTGTCGAGGAGATCGGCCTCCATATAGAGGAAGTCCTCGACCTCGGCGCGGGTCACGGGGCTCATGCCTGCTCTCCCATCATGGCGTTCCATTTCCGCCAGAACAGGCGCAGGTGGAATTCATCGCTGTTGAGCTGTTCGCCGTCCTCATGGCCCATGCCGCGCGACATCTCCGACCAGCGGTCGTCCTGCCAGTTGGCGAGGCCCTTCTGCACCATCTCCAGCGCCTCGACGTCGTCGGGCGTGGCGAAGCCGCCGGGGCCGTAGAAGGTGAGGAAGGCGTCGAGGCGCCGCGCCCGCGCCGATTCGCTCTCCTCGACCGGGCCCAGCGCCCAGGCCGTGACATGCATCTTGTCGACCCCGTTGGGGAAGAAGGTGCGGATCGTCACGGAGGAGCCGTCGTTGATGACGAGGTTGGGGAAGACCACAAGATTGCGGTTGGTGTCGGCCACGCGCTTGGCGCGGTCGGCGCCGAGGCGCTCCACCAGCTCGGCGCGGATCGCGGCCATCTCTTCCTTGGCGGCCTCGCCATAGAGCGGGATCCAGGCGGCGACGGGGCGGCCGCGGAAGTTCACATTGTCCGTGGTGAAATGACCGTTGCCCAGATCGATGGCGAGGCCCTTGGTGGGCAGCACCATGCCCGCGCCTTTAGGCGGCTCCATGACGACGCCGGAATTCTTCATGAAGTTGAGCCAGGTCGAATGGGTCGTGGGCAGGTGGTAGTCGTCCACGCTGTTCTCGACCATCAGCTTCCAGTTGGCGGCGACGTCATATTCCTGCGTGCCCGGCAGGACTTCCATCTTGCCGGAGGGGGACTGGTCGACGACCAGATCCATGTATTCCGTCGCCTTGCCCAGATAATCGACGAGGGGCTGGGCGTCCGGGTCGAGATTCATGAACCAGAAATCTTTATAGCCCTCAAAGCGGGCGGGGGTCTTGAGACCCAGATCGCCCTTGTCGAAAGCCGCCGTATAGGCCTCCTCGCTGGGCACGCGGGCGAGCGACCCGTCGTTGCCATAGCTCCAGCCGTGATAGACGCACATGAAACGGCGGGCGTTGCCGCAGCGCTCGGTCGAGACGACGGAGCCGCGATGGCGGCAGGTGTTGAAGAGGCAGCGAACCTGCCCCTTCTGGTCGCGCACGAAGATGATCGGGCGTCCCGCCACCTTGCGGGTCACGAAGTCGCCGGGGTTCTTCACCTCCGAAGCATGGCCGACATAAATCCAGCATTTCGCGAAAATCTTGCGCATTTCGTCGCGCAGAATATCCTCGGAGACATGGACCGACCGATCGAGAAGAAAGATCCCTCTCTCCTTGTCGTCGATCACGTAGGAGCCATTGGCCGACATGGGCGGATCCCTAAAATGCTGGGTTGAGTGTGAGGACATGAATAGTTTTGCCCCTCGGGAGTGTCAATTCGCTCCGGTTTTGGCATAAGGAGACCCAACGATCCGCCTGTCGCGCCATGTTGCGCCGCAACATTGATCCGGAGAACCGCATGTCGGCCGAAAAATCGCTGCTTCTGTGCAAGGTGTCAGACCTCGAGCCCGGCTCCATGCGCCGCGTGGACCGTGCGGATGGTCCTGCCCTGGCGGTCTATAATGTCGATGGCTCCTTCTACGCCACCGACGATTGCTGCACCCATGGCCTCTCCAGCCTGACCGAAGGCGAGCTGGATGGCGATTTGATTGAATGCTCCATGCATTTCGGCGGCTTCGACGTGCGCACCGGCAAGGCGGTGCTGGCGCCTTGCACCATCGACCTGAAGACCTATCCGGTCGAGGTGCGGGGCGAGGAGGTCCATGCGCTGCTGGGAGACGGCTGACAGGCGGACTGAAAGCGCAGACGTGATTTGCAGGCGAGCGCTCAGAGGCGCCACTGTGCGGCCAGAGGATGTGGAGGACATATGAGCGGGCAGGGTGAGCAGGCTGAGCGCGTCAAGGGACCGCTCGTTTTCATGGATTACGATCAGGTCGAGCTTGACCGCTGCTACGATCAGGCCAACTGGGCGCCCAACCAGTCCATCGTCCATGCGCGCGGTGAGATCAACAGCGCGGGGGCGCGTGAGCGGCTCGGCGGCGCGATCCGCCTGTCCTATGGACCCACCGAGATCGAGAAGCTCGACCTCTTCAAGGCCAAACAGCCCGGCGCGCCGATCCTCATCTATGTCCACGGCGGCGCCTGGCGCAGCGGCTCGTCCGCGCGCTGCCATGCGCCGGCCGAACTCTTCCACGGGGCGGGGGTGAACTACATCGCCCTCGACTTCAACAATGTGGACGAGGTCGGCGGGTCGCTCTTTCCCATGATCGATCAGGTCCGCCGGGCCGTGGCCTGGGTGTGGAAGAACGCCGCCTCCTTCGACGCCGACCCCGAGCGCATCTATGTTTTCGGCCATTCCTCCGGCGCCCATCTCACCGGCAACATCCTGACGACCGATTGGGAGGGCCAATACGGCGTCCCCAACAGCATCCTCAAGGGCGGCGTCGTGTGCAGCGGCATGTATGAGCTCGCCCCCGTGCGGCTTTCGGCCCGCAGTAAATATGTGAACTTCACCGATGAGATGGTCGAGCAGCTCTCCTCCATCCGCCACATCGATCGGCTGCATTGCCCCATCGTCGTGGCCTATGGGGACTGCGAATCCCCCGAGTTCCAGCGTCAAAGCAAGGAATTCGCGCAAGCCGTTGAAAAGGCTGGAAAGTCTGTCAAGTTGGTTTGCGCCAGAGGCTATAACCACTTCGAGATCGCGGAGACCCTCGCCAATCCCTACGGCATCCTCGGCCGCGCCACGCTGAAGCTCATGCGGCGTGATTTCAAGGGGGATGCGCGCTCATGAAGGCGGTCGTTCTGCACGAATTCGGCCCGCCCGACGTCCTGCGCTACGAGAGCGTTCCGGACCCGCAGCCGCGCTTTGGCGAGATCCGCATCAAGGTTCATGCGGCGACCGTGAACCGGGTGCTCGATGTGTCCGTGCGCGCGGGCGCTGAGGCCCATCGCCACCCCGTGCTGCCGCTGATTCTGGGCGTCGATTGCGCGGGCGTGGTCGACGCCGTGGGCGAGGGCGTGACCCGCTTCAAGGTGGGCGACCATGTGGCCTCGGCGGGCGGGATGCCGCTCGACCCCTGCGCCGAGGATGGCGCGGGCTATGCGGGGCCGCAGGGCATGATGGGCATCAAGCGTCCCGGCGGCTTCGCCGAACTCGTCTGCGTGCCCGCCTTCAAGACCAATCTCCTGCCGAAGAACCTCGATTTCCACGAGGCGGCGGTGGTCATGCGCCATTGCCCCACGGCCTGGAACCTCCTGTGCAACGTCGCGCAGCTCAAGGCTGGCGAATGGGTGCTCATCATGGGCGCGAGCGGCAATCTTGGCTCGGTCGGCATCCAGATCGCCAAACACGTCCTTGGCGCGAAGGTCATCTGCACGGCGGGCGGGCGGGCGCGGGCTGATTCTGGCCTTGAGCTTGGCGCGGACCACGCCATCGACTACGCCACCGAGGATCTCACCGCCGAGGTCATGCGCATCACCGGCGGCAAGGGCGTGCAGGTCCTCTACGACAACATCGCCAACCCCAAGGTTCTGCCCAAGGCCTTCAAGGCGCTGGGCGAGGGCGGGCGCATGGTGACGGCGGGCGCCCATGGCGGGCCCGAAGCGACCATCGATTTCCACCACCTCTACGACAAGCGCATCACCATCAAGGGAATGCCCGGCTACAAGCCCACCGATCTGCCGCTTTGCTTCGCAGCGGCGGCGGAAGGCAAGATCAAGGTGCGCATCGCCCATGTGCTGCCCCTGTCGCAGGCCCCTGAGGCGCATCGCCTCATGGAAAGCGATCCGGGAATGGGTAAGATCGTGCTTGATCCGACGCTGGGCTGACGAAAGCTCGGGGGAGCGGGGTGAGGAAGACAGGGAAGGACAAGCCATGAAGGTCATGAGTTTTCATCTTATGCCCTATGCGGACATTGATCCGGGCATCCGCGAGACCTATCGCAGCGCCTGGGTGGTTCTTCCGAACGACCATTTCGATCCTGTTGTGGGCCACCGGCTCTACAATCGCTATCTCGACGAGCTGGAGCTGGCTGACGAGCTCGGCTTTGACGGCGTGTGCATCAACGAGCACCACCAGAGCGCCTATGGGCTCATGCCCTCGCCCGTGGTCATGGCCTCAGCCCTTGCGCGGCGCACGAAGGGGCGCATCGCCATTCTGGGCAACGCCTTCTGCCTGCGCGAAAACCCGCTGACGCTCGCCGAAGAGCACGCCATGATCGACGTCATCACCGGCGGGCGGCTTATCAGCGGCTTCGTGCGCGGCGTGGGGACGGAGTATTTCTCCTTCGGCGCCAATCCCGTCCATTCGCTGGAGCGCCACAAGGAGGCGGCTGACCTCGTGGTGCGCGCCTGGACCGAGACGGGGCCGTTCTCCTATGAGGGCAAGCACTACCATCTCGAATATGTGAACCTGTGGCCGCGCCCCTTCCAGCAGCCCCATCCCCCGATCTGGTGCCCCTCGCAGGGCAGTCGCGAGACCATCGAATGGGCGGCGCACCCCGACCGCAAATATGTCTATCTGCAGACCTACAGCCCGGCGGAGGCGGTGGCGAAATATCTCGACATGTACCGCGAGACCGCCTGGCGCCAGTATGGCTATGAGGCCTCCTCCAGCCAGATCGCCTGGTGCGCGCCGGTCTATGTGGCCGAGACCGACGAGCAGGCGATCAACGAGGCCAGGGCGCATATCGAGCTGATGTTCAATGTGCTGTTGCCCAAGGCCAGCGAGCTCATGTTCTTCCCGCCGGGCTACATGAGCCCCGAGTCGCTCAATCATGTTCTGACCATGAAGGCGAAGAACCGCGGGAGCGTCACCATTGAATCGCTCATCGAGCGCGGCATCATCCTGTGCGGCAGCCCCGACACGGTGCGCCGGGCCATCACCGAGCGCCACCATCGCATGGGCTTTTCGCAACTGCTGTGTATGCTGATGTTCGGCTCCTTGCCGCCCGACCTCACCGAAAAGAACATCCGGCTTTTCGCCAGCGAAGTTCTGCCGGCGATCCGCGAGCTTGGCGACAAGGATTATCGTGGATTCGACCTGCCGCGCGAGGCGGCGGAATAGACGACCCAAGGGAGGAAAAAGAAAATGATGGATTTCAAATTGCCCGAAGAACTGCAGATGCTCCAGCAGAGCCTGCGGCGCTACGTGGACAACGAGATGATTCCCTATGAGCGCGAGACGCTCGAGGGCAATGAGCTTAAGCCCGAGTGGCGCGCCAAGTTTCAGGACGGCATGAAGAAGCTGGGCCTGTGGATGATGGACGTGCCTGAAGAGCATGGCGGCCCCGGCCTGTCGCTGCTCGCCAAATCCATCGTCTGGCAGGAGCTTGGCCGCACCATCGCGCTGCCCGCCCGCGAGGACGGCATCACGGGCCCGCAGGTCCGCCACATCCTGTTCCAGCTTCAGGGCGAGATGCGCGAGAAATATCTGCTGCCCACCCTGCGCGGCGAAAAGCGCGGCTGCTTCGCCCAGACCGAGCCGGATGCGGGCTCAGATCCCGGCGGCATGCGCACCACCGCGGTGCTCGACGGCGATCACTACGTCATCAACGGCGTGAAGCGCTTCATCACGGGCGCGGGCAAGTCCGACTTCATGCAGCTCATGGCCGCGACCGACCGCGCCAAGGGCTCGCGCGGCGGCATCTCCTGCTTCATCGTCGATATGAACACCCCCGGCGTGAAGCTGACCGCCCAGTATGAGACGATGATGGGCGACAAGCCCTGGGAGATCGTGCTCGACAATGTGCGCGTGCCCGTCTCCCACCGCGTGGGCGAAGAGGGCAAGGGCTTCGGCCTTGCGCAGAAGTGGCTGGGCGCCGGCCGCGTCAAGCATGGTTCGCGCGCTCTGGGCGTGGCTGAACGCGCGCTCGAAATGGCCGTCAAATACTCCTACCAGCGCTCCACCTTCGGCAAGCCGCTCGCCGAGCGTCAGGGCATCCAGTGGCAGTTGACGGACATCTGGATGAACCTCGACGTCGCCACCCTCCTGGTGCGCCGCGCGGCCTCGCTCATCGACGATGGGCAGGAGGCGCGCGTCGAGGCCTATCACTGCAAGTATTTCTCCGACGAAATGGCTTTCGCGGCGATCGACCGCTGCCTGCAGATCCATGGCGGCATTGGTCTGACGACCGATCTGCCGATCGAGCGCATGTGGCGTCAGCAGCGCAGCTACCGCATCACCGAGGGCGCGAGCGAAGTCATGCGCACGGTGATCGCGCGCCATGTCATGAAGGCCTATGCCTGAGAGGGCTGAGCCATCGCGGGGCGGGGCAGGGGGCTGATGCGCCCCGGCCTCGTCATAGCCTGCGCCTTCGCCCTGGCCGCCCTCGTCGGCGGCCTTGGCTTTTTGGGCGCGCGCCTTGCGCTCGCGCCCGCCTCGCTCGTGGAGCCTGGCTCCGTATGGCGTGACGCTGCCTGGCCCTTCCTGCGCGACGGCTGGCCGTCCGGCCGGGCCTTCCGTTGCGACGCCGCCGAATGCGGCGAGGAGGTCATGGTCTACGCCCGCGTCAAGAAGGGCATGTGCGACTGCGTGGCGGGCGTCGCGGACGATGAGGATCTCGAGCGCGTCAGCGATGCGGCGCTCATCTCGCAAAGGTTCGCGCCCATTGGCGCGGGAGAGGCCCAGCCGCTTGCGGGAATGACGGCGCGCCTTCGCCGCTACCAGCTTGAAAGCGGCGCCGCGCTGGCGGTCTTCGCAGGCGGGCGCAATTGCAACGCCTTCGTCGCCATGGCCAGCGCGCGCCACGACCTCACCCCGAAAGCCCTCGACGCCGTGCGGTCTCTGCTTGAAGCGCCGCCCATGGTCCGATGGGTCGCCCGGCAAGGCGGTTGATCCGAGGCCATTGGATTTTTTTGCAAAAGTGCGGGACGAAAAGTGAGTCGTCCACAACCGCTTACCTTGCGTCCCCTTGGACAGGTCCGGCCTGATGCTATGGTTAATGGGTGATTCCCCAGACGGGCTGAATCGATTCGCTGAACTGATGTTCCGGGACGGGCGAGCCCGGGCTTTGTGAGGGCTGACTTCGTGTCCAGCAAGGATTTTACTGTTGAGACGGCAGGCGTAGACCCTGGGCAGACGACCTCTGAGGAGACGTCGCTGGAGCTGGTCGAGGTCGCTGGCCGCATCAAATGGTTCGATGTGGCGAAGGGCTATGGTTTCGTGGTGCCGGACGAGGGCGGCCATGACATCCTGCTGCATGTGACGATTCTTCGCCGCGACGGCTATCAAAGCGCCCCTGAAGGCGCGCGGATCGTCTGCGAGGCCCAGAAACGCGTCAAGGGCATGCAGGTGTTCCGGGTCATCTCGCTCGACGAATCGACCGCGACCCATCCCTCCATGCTCACCGCCCGCACCCATGTGCAGGTGGTGCCGACCAGCGGCTACGAGATCGCCATTGTGAAGTGGTTCAACCGCGTGCGCGGCTTCGGCTTCCTGACGCGCGGACAGGGCACGGAGGACATCTTCGTGCATATGGAGACCCTGCGGAAGTTCGGCCTCGCCGACCTCAAGCCGGGCGATGGCCTTCTGGTCCGCTTCGGGCCGGGCTCCAAGGGGCTGATGGCGGCTGAGGTTCGGCCGCTCGAGACAGCGATGCCCTCCTCGCACTGAGGGCGTCAGCCGCATGGCCGGAGAGCTTGCTCCGGCCTTTGGGACGAGGCATGGTTGCGCCTCTCCTGTCGCGGAGTTCAAGGATGCGTTTTTCGAGATCGCTGGCTTTCTTTTTCTACGTCGCGCAGGCCCTCGTCGGCGCCTCCGTCCTTGTTTCAGGCGCGATCCCCCCCGCCCGGGCCCAGAGCGCGCCGCAGGCGCCGGCCGCCACCACCGAACCGCTCCAAATCACCACCGCCAGCGGCGCTCACAGCTTCGCCGTCGAGGTCATGCGCACGGATGAGGAGCGGGCGCGCGGGCTCATGTTCCGTCGTTTCATGCCCGCCGACCGGGGCATGCTCTTCGACTTCAAGACCGAGCAGCCCGTGCTCATGTGGATGAAGAACACCTATATCCCCCTCGACATGATCTTCATCGCCCGCAACGGGACGGTGACCCATGTGGCGGCCAACACCGAGCCCATGTCGGAGCGCACGATCTCCTCCGGCCCGCCGGCTTACGCCGTGCTGGAGGTGAATGCGGGCGTCGCAGCGAAGATTGGCCTGAAGCCCGGCGATCAGGTGAAGCACCCTCTGTTTGGGCGGTGATCGCTTGACTTGAGGATTGGTCGGGGCAGCAGGATTCGAACCTGCGACCCTCTGCTCCCAAAGCAGATGCGCTACCAGACTGCGCCATACCCCGACATGCGGCCCCGCAAGGCCAGCCCAGCGCCAAGGCGCCAGCGCAAGTCACATAGCCTGACGGCCGCCGGGGCGCAACAGACTACGCCGTCCGGCTCAGCCCCAGCCTCACCCCTCGCCCATGCCCCCGGTCGCCAGGAACTTCTCCAGCCAGTGGATGTCATAGGCGCCGTTCTGGACGTCGGTGTTGCGCACGAGGGTGCGGAACAGGGGGATGGTGGTTTCGATCCCGTCCACGATGAACTCGTCGAGCGAGCGGCGCAGGCGCATCAGGGCTTCGTTGCGGTTGCGGCCGTGGACGATCAGCTTGCCGACCAGCGAGTCATAGTTCGGCGGGATCGTATAGCCCTGATAGACCGCCGAATCGACGCGCACGCCAAGGCCGCCGGGCGGGTGGAAATAGCTGATCTTGCCGGGCGAGGGGCGGAAGGTCGAGGGATGTTCGGCGTTCACGCGGCATTCGATCGCATGGCCCGAGAAGTTCACATCGGCCTGCGTCAGCGTCAAAGGCGAGCCGGCCGCGATCTTGATCTGCTCCACCACGAGGTCGATGCCCGTGATCATCTCGGTCACGGGATGTTCGACCTGAATGCGGGTGTTCATTTCGATGAAATAGAACTCCCCATCCTCATAGAGGAATTCGACCGTGCCGGCGCCCGAATAGGCGAGGTCGCGCATGGCCTGCGCCACGATCTCGCCGATCCGGCCGCGTTGCTCGGCGTTCAGCGCGGGGGAGGGGCTCTCCTCCAGCACCTTCTGGTGGCGGCGCTGCAGCGAGCAGTCGCGCTCGCCCAGATGGATGGCGTTTCCGCGCCCGTCGCCCAGCACCTGAATTTCGATATGGCGGGGCTTTTCGAGATATTTTTCGAGATAGACCGCGTCATCGCCGAAGGCCGCCTTGGCTTCGGTGCGCGCCGTCGATAGGGCGACCGACAGATCGGCGGGGGTGCGCGCGACCTTCATGCCGCGCCCGCCGCCGCCAGACGCCGCCTTCACCAGCACGGGGAAGCCGATGTCTTTGGCGATGCGCATGGCCTCGTCGTCGTCGGTCACCCCGCCCTCGGAGCCGGGAACGCAGGGGATGCCGAGCCGCTTGGCGGTGCGCTTGGCCTCGATCTTGTCGCCCATGATGCGGATATGCTCCGCCTTGGGGCCGATGAAGGCGATGTTGTGGTCCGCGAGGATCTCGGCGAAGCGGGCGTTCTCCGACAGGAAGCCATAGCCCGGATGGATCGCCTCGGCGCCCGTGATCTCGCAGGCCGCGAGCAGGGCGGGGATGTTGAGATAGCTGTCGCGCGCGGCCGGCGGGCCGATGCACACGGACTCGTCGGCGAGCTTCACATGCATGGCGTCGCGATCGGCGGTCGAATGGACCGCGACGGTCTGGATGCCGAGCTCCTTGGCGGCGCGCAGGATGCGCAGCGCGATTTCGCCCCGGTTCGCAATGAGGATCTTGTCGAACATGACGGCCTTCCGGTGAGCCTCGCTCACTCGATCACGAGCAGGGGTTCGCCGTATTCGACGGGCTGGCCGTCCTCGACGAGAAGAGCGGTGACGGTGCCGCCGCGCGGAGCCGTGATTTCATTGAAGGTCTTCATGGCCTCGATCAGCAGGATCTTGTCGCCCGCCTTCACCTGACTGCCGATCTCGACGAAAGGCTTGGCGTCGGGCGAGGGGCGCAGATAGGCGGTGCCGACCATGGGGGACTTCACGGCGCCGGGGTTCTCGGCGCCTGTGGGGGTGGAAACGGAGAGCGTCGGCGGCGGTGCGACGACGGCGGGGGCGGGGGCTGGCGCAGGCGCCGGGGCATAGGCCATGGGCTGGGCGGGGGCGGCGTGCTGGATCATGGGCGCGGCGAGCTGCGCCTGACGCGCCACGCGCACATGCAGACCCTCGAAATCCACCTCGATCTCGGACAGATCGTGCTGGGCGACGATGACGGCGAGCTGCTCCACCAGCGCCGTGTCGACGCCGCTGGTCGGCGCCGGTTTGGCGGGAGCCGTCTTCTTCGCGGGGGCGGATTTCGCCGCCGCTTTCGCCGGAGCCTTCTTCGCGGCGCTCTTTGCAGGCGCGCGGGCGGCGGCCGCCTTGGGTTGGGGTTTCTTCATGGGTCAGCTCTTCTTCTGCTGCGCGTCCGCCAGAACGGCCTCCAGCGCGAGTTCGTAGGACAAGGCTCCAAAGCCGAGGATCACGCCTGCGGCCACGGGGGCGATGAAGGATTGGTGACGGAAACTCTCACGCGCATGCACGTTCGACAGATGCACCTCGACCACATGGGCCTTCGAGGCCCGGATCGCGTCATGGATGGCGATGGAGGTGTGGGTGTAGGCGCCAGCGTTGAGGATCACCGGCTCGCCCGAAGCGCCTGCGTCCTGAATCCAGGTCACCAGATCGCCCTCGTGGTTGGACTGGCGGAAGGTGATCGTGACCCCCCGCGCATCCCCGATGGCGCGCAGGCGCGACTCGATGTCGGCGAGCGTGGCCGACCCATAGGTCGCCGGTTCTCGCGTCCCGAGCAGGTTCAAATTCGGACCATTCAGGATGTGGATGACTGGCATGTCGCTCTGGTGGGAGATGGACTCACGCAGCGCCAGCAAGCGCAGGACCGCCCTCATATCGCGATTGGGCCTGCGAGGGAAGCCATGGGGCGCAAAGCCCTGTGGCTAAGCGCTCACCCGCAGGCGGTTTTGCCGCATTTGCGCAGGTTCCCGATGCGGGCGCGCAAATCCTCCTGCCCCACGGCGCCCACGATGACCTCGTCGCCCAGAACGAAGGTCGGCGTGCCCGAGAGCTGCAGGCGGTCGGCGATCATCATCACCTCCTGCAGGCTCGCCCGCGTCTCCGCGCTCGCGGCGTCCCTGGCGAGCCGGTCCATGTCCGCGCCCAGCTCCTTGGCGGCGGCGAGCGCCTGCGTCTTGCCGATCTGTCCGCGCGTCGTCAGGAGTTTCGTGTGGTATTGCCAGTATTTGTCGCCCTTGGCCTGATTGCGCATGGCGGTGGCGATCTCAGCAGCCTCGACGGAGCCGGGGCCCAGCACCGGGAAATCCTTGATGACGAGGCGCAGGTCGGGCTCGGCCTTCAGCAGCTTGGCCACATCGTCGAGGGCCTTTTTGCAATAGCCGCAGTTGTAGTCGAAGAATTCGACCAGCGTGATCTTGCCGTTAGGGTTGCCCAGCACCGCCTGACGGGGCGAATCAAAGAGTTGCGGGGCGAGGTCGGTGACGGCCTTCACGCGCGCGGCCTCCTCGTCCGCCTTCTGGCGGCGCTCCATCTCGGTGAGGACATCGCGGATCACATCCGGATTCTTCATGAGATAATCCTTGATGACTCCCTCGATCTCCGTGCGCTGGGCCGGGCTGAGCTGCGCCCTCGCAGGGCCTGCCGACAGGCTGACCAGCGCGCCAAGGGCGAGGGCGAGCGCCGTTGCGAGGCCCATGAGGGGCTGGCGGAAAGAGGCGATGGACATGCTTGAGCTCCAGAAGCGGAAATGGCGGGGCGCTGGTCAGATACGCAGTCAGAACTTGGGTGGACGATAATTCAGAATGTCATCCGCCTTCAGCCAGCCGGGCGAGCCCTCGGGAAACTGGCGTTTGGCCCGGTCGGCCTGGGTTCTGGCCTCAATATAGCGCCCGTTCAGGAAAAAGCCCTGCGCGGCCGCCAGTTGGGACTGGGGCACATTGCCCTTCTTGTCATAGGCCATGGCGAGATACTGGAAGGCCTCGCCATCCTCCGGGTCGCTCTGGGTGACCTGCGTGAGCACCTTCACCGCTTCGTCGGCCTGATCGGCGGCGACCAGCGCATGGCCGAGCAGCACCCTGATGGGCAGGCCATTCGGGGCGAGGCCGACCGCCTTGCGCAGCGGCCCCAGAGACTCCGTCGCCTTGCCCGACTCCAGCAGCGCCTGGCCCTTGAGTTCATGGAAATAGGGGTTGTTCGGCTGGGCGGCGATGAGGGCGTCGACCTGCGCCTGCGCGTCGGCGATCCGCCCGAAGCGGTAGGCCGAGACGGCGCGGGCGTATTTGCCCGCCAGCGACTGGTCCGACAAGGGATAGCGCCGCCCGATCTCGGCGGTGGTTCCCATGAAGCCCACGAGCTTGGCGCGCACGAGATCATGCCGGGCCTGCAAGGCCGGTTGCTCCGGCGACTTGAAGGTCGGGCTCGCCCTGGCGGCGGTTTCGAGATTCGAAAGGCGCTCGCGGGGCAGGGGATGGGAGAGGGTGTAGGGGTCGATGGAGGAGGTCTTGAACAGAGATTCGTTTTCAAACCGCTCCAGCGTGGCCAGCAGGCCCTTGGCGGACTGCCCGGTGTTTTCGAGATATTTGACGGCGGCGCGGTCGGCGGCCTCTTCCTGCGAGCGCACATAAGACAGGATCGAGCGGCGCGCGAGCTCCTGAGGACCCAGAATCATGCCCATCTGGCCCACCGCGTCAGAGCCCACCTGCGAGCCCGGCCGGTTGCTGCGCGCCGTCGCGACCATGCCGCCTGCGCCCACCAGCATGCCTGCGATGGCGAAGATCTGGGCCTTGGCCATTTCCGCGTGGATGCCAGCCAGATGCCCGCCTGCGATATGGCCTGTCTCATGGGCCAGAACGCCGATGATTTCGCTGGGCGCCTTGGCCTCCATGATCGCGCCGACATTGACGAAGATCTTGCGTCCGTTGGCGACGAAGGCGTTGAAGCTGCGGTCGCCGATGAGGATGATCTTGGTCGCCCCGCCATTGACGCCGGCAGCCCTGAAGATCGGGGTCGCGTAATCGCGCAGGAGCTGCTCGACTTCGGCGTCGCGGATGACGCCCGGCATGTTCTGCCCAGCGCCCTCCTGCGCACGGGCCGCGGGGGCCAGGGCGGTTGCGAGCGCCAGCAGCAGGGCGGCGCCGCGCGCTGGCGCCCTTGCGACCTTGCTGATAGGGGTCTGCCGAACCACCTGAACCATAAACGCCATCCTGTGAATCTCCCCACGAGGGAAGCGCGCGCATTATGGCGTTAACTTGGCGCAGGCGCGAGACGCAACAGGAGAGCCGTGCGGCAAATGACCGAAACCTCGGGAAAACTCCCCATGTTTGAGCCCTCGCTCCGAAGCCGGGTCGCCCCCTTCCTCGCCATGGACGTTCTGGGCGCGGCGGGCGCGCTTGAGCGCGGGGGCCGCGACATCGTGCATCTCGAGCTTGGCGAGCCCGGCGCCCCCGCGCCGCGGCCCGTTCTTGACGCAGCGCGCAGGGCGCTCGACGCCGGACGCATCGGCTATACCGAGGCTGTGGGGCGGCTGAGCCTGCGCGCGCGCATCGCCGACCATTATCGCGATGCTTATGGCGTCGGGGTCGATCCTGCGCGTGTCGTCGTCACCACGGGTTCGTCGAGCGGCTTCGTCCTGTCGTTTCTCGCCTTGTTCGATGCGGGCGCGCGCGTGGCTGTGGCGGCGCCGGGCTATCCCGCCTATCTCAACATCTTCGGCGCGCTCGGGATCGAATGCGTCTCGCTCGAAACAGGGCCTGACACGCGCTACGTCGTCACCGCCGAAATGATCGAGGCTGCGCATAAACGGGCGCCGCTGCAGGGCGTGTTGCTGATGAGCCCCGCCAACCCATCGGGCGTCATGATGAGCGACGCCCAGTTGAAAGCGGTCTGCAAGACCTGCGACAGGCTCGGCGTCCGCTTCATCTCGGACGAAATCTATCACGGGCTGACCTATGAAAGGCCTGCCGCGACGGCGCTGGCCTTTTCATCCAGCGCAGTCGTGGTGAACTCCTTCTCCAAATATTTCTGCATGACGGGCTGGCGCATCGGTTGGCTGGTGTTGCCCGAAAATCTGGTGCGTCCGGTCGAGCGCCTGCAACAGAGCCTCGCCATCTCCGCGCCATTCCTCAGCCAGATCGGCGCCGAGGCGGCCTTCGACGCCATGGACGAGCTTGAAGCCGTGAAGGCTGGCTATGCGCGCAATCGCGCGCTTTTGTTGCAGGAACTGCCAGGGATGGGGCTTTGCGATTTCCAGCCCGTCGACGGCGCCTTTTATGTCTATCTCGACATCAGCCGCTTCACCGACGATTCCGCCGACTTCTGCAAAAGGCTGCTGCATGAGGCTGGCGTCGCCGTCACGCCGGGCCTTGATTTCGACCGCGCGCGCGGCCGCCACACGATGCGCCTGTCCTTCGCCGGAAGCGAGGCGGCTGTGCGCGAAGGCGTCGGGCGGATCGCAGCCTGGATGAAGCGCGCGTAAGGCCCGCTATTTCTTCTGCGGCTTTGGCGGGCCCGCGCGCGCAGGCAGCGACTTGATGTAGAGCGCGATGGCGTCGCGGTCTGCGTCGGGCAGTTGCGCCATGTTCTTGACCACGCTCTTCATGGAGCCGCCGACGACGTCGCCCTCTGGCGTGTCGCCGCTTTTCAGCATCCAGGCGATGTCCTTGGCGGACCAGTCGGCGATGGCGGCCTGCGTGATGTTGGGAACCCATCCGCCGCCGTCCATGTCGACGCCGCCGGCGTAGCGATAAGTCGGGTCGATCGCGCCCAGAGCGTCGCGGGTCGAATGACATTCGGCGCAATGGGCGAAGGCCTCGGTCAGATAGCGGCCCCGGCTCCAGTCCGCGCCCTGCGCGGGATCATGGTGCAGGGCATCCTGTTTGAAGTTCACGAGCTTCCACAGGCCGAGCCCGCGTCGGACATTGAAGGGAAAACCGAGCTTGTGATCCTGCGCCTTTCCGGCGACCGCAGGCAGGCTGCGCAGATAGGCCATGAGGTCCGCAATGTCGGCAGGCCTCGCCTTCGCATAGGTCGTGTAGGGGAAGGCCGGGTAATAGTGCTGGCCCGCGGGGGAGACGCCCGCCTGCATGGCGTTGACGAGGTCCGCGACCTTCCATGCGCCGATCCCATCTTCGCGATGGGACGAGATGTTGGGCGCGATGAAGGAGCCGAAGGGCGACTTCAGCTCCAGCCCTCCTCCAAGCTTCAATCGCTCGTCCTGCCCCGGCGTCGCATGGCAGGAGGCGCATCCGCCCGCATCGAAAAACACCTTGCCGCGCTGCGCGTCGCCCGCGCCCTCAAGCCCTGCTGCGTCAGCCAGGGCGACAGGACGGGGCGCGCTGAGCGTCCAGCCTGCGACACCCGCGCAAGCCGCAAGCGTGATGATGATGAGCGCGCGTCCCGCCATCAGGTCTTGGGCGCCCGGTAGGCGTCATGGCAGGCGTCGCAATTCCTGAGGACTGCGCCATAGGAGGCCTTGAACGAAGCCTCGTCGGTGATCTTCGCCGCCGCCTCCGTGGCGTCCTTGCCGAACTTGGCCCATTGCGCGGTGAAGTCGGCCTTGGCCTCCCAGATTTTCGGCAACGCCCGGGTCTCGCCGCCGGTTTTTGCTGTGTCGGGATAGAGGTCCGGCATTGTTTTGGCGCTGTCCGCCATGACCTTCAGCGCGGCCTGAACGGTCTCGAGCTTGAAAGGCGCCTCGCCCTTCATGATCTTGCCGACCTCTGCATTGGCCTTGGCCACGTCTTTCATGGTGTTTTTGCGCGCCGCGATGGGATCTGCCTGTCCCATGACCGTGGTGACCCCGGCGACCAGAACGCCCATGGTCAAGATGATGCGGATCATTGTTTCTCTCCTGCGGCGTTGATGGCCTGCAGAAGAGTTTAGAGCGGCGATGCTTTCATGCGACCCGCACATGCTCTCGATAAAAATTACAGTCGATGAAAACGTCAGGGAATGTTGAGGAGCGAAGGCGCCGGGGCGTCTTCGCCTTGGGGCGCCTCAGGCGGCGGTCCAGCCGCCATCCATGGAGAAATTGGCTCCTGTGATCTGCGAGGCGGCGTCTGAGCACAAGAAGACGGCCAGCGCCGCCACCTGCTCGACCGTCACGAACTGTTTCGTCGGCTGGGCGCTCAACAGGACATTGTTGATGACCTCGTCGCGGGTGAGCCCGCGCGCGGCCATCGTGTCGGGGATCTGTTTTTCGACGAGGGGGGTCCAGACATAGCCCGGCGAAATGCAGTTGGAGGTGACGCCAAAGGTCGCCAGCTCCAGCGCCACTGTCTTGTTCAGCCCGGCGACGCCGTGTTTGGCGGTCACATAGGCGGATTTGAAAGGCGAGGCGACGAGCGAATGGGCCGATGCCGTGTTGATGATGCGGCCCCATTTGCGCGCCTTCATGCCGGGCGTGGCCGCGCGGATGGCGTGGAACACCGAGGACATGTTGATGGCGATGATCTGGTCCCACTTCTCGATGGGAAAATCCTCGATCGGCGAGACGAACTGGATGCCCGCATTGTTCACGAGGATGTCGACCGAGCCCAGCCTGGCCTCCGCGTTCTGCACCATGGCGGCGATCTCCGCAGGCCTGGTCATGTCGGCGCCGTCATAAAGGCACGTCACGCCAAATTCGCTCTCGATCCCCGACCGCTCCTTTTCGATGGATCCTGCCTCACCGAAACCGTTGATGAGGACATTGGCGCCTTCCTTGGCGAGGGCGCGGGCGATGGCCAGGCCAATGCCGCTTGTGGATCCGGTGACGACGGCGTTGCGGGATGTGAGGGACATGCAAATCTCCGGGGCTGGGGTCGGATGATTATATTGCATTGCACAATATGCTTGGGGCCCGCCATCGCGCAAGTCGGGGTCGATAGGAATAAAGCAGCACACCTGTGACGGCTGCGCCGCCGCCGCTGACGGCCCGTTGCGTCAACCATGGCCGGATATTTCGGCTTGTGGGCCGCTGGCGCAGGCTTCTGCTTGTCGATATAGTCCGCGCATGCGGGAGGTGGGCGTGAAACGAAGCGATGACGCTCCGGTTCTCCTGTGAAATTCGATCCTCAAGCACAGATTTTCCATGACCGGTCCATCTCGCCGCTCTCTCCTTGGCGCCGTCTTCGCCGCAGCCGCCAGCCTCGCGCTGCGTCGTCCCGCCCTTGCGCAGGGCGCGCCTGCGCGGCCGGGGGCGGACAAGGGGGGCGGCGAAAAGCCGGCGGCCTTCGGCTTCGAGGATGTCCTCAAGCGCGCCCGCGAACTCTCCACCAGAGAGCATAGCGCCACGACGATCGCTCTGCCCGAGGAGTTGGCGCGGCTTGATTTCGACCGTTGGCGCGAGATCCGTTTCCGCGCCGACAAGGCGCCGCTGGGGGAGAAGGGGGGCAGGTTTCGCCTCCAGCTCTTCCATCCCGGCCATCTCTTCCAGCGCCCGGTGACGATCAATCTGGTCACGGACGGGCGCGCCGAGCCCATCGCCAATGTGGCGAAGCTCTTCGATTACGGCCCGATCAAATTCTCAAAGCCCCTGCCGCCTGATCTGGGCGTGGCGGGCTTTCGCGTCCACTATCCCCTGAACGATCCCCGGCGAGCCGATGAATTCGTGTCCTTTCTGGGCGCGAGCTATTTCCGCTGGCTGGGCCGGGACCAGAAATACGGGCTCTCGGCGCGCGGCCTGTCGATCGGCACGGGCCTGCTGGACAATAAGGAGGAATTCCCCTTCTTCCGGGAGTTCTGGATCGAGACCCCGGTGGGCGAGGCCAGCGCCATCACCATCAGCGCGCTGCTCGACAGCCCCTCCCTCACGGGCGCCTTCAAGTTCGTCTTCGAGCCAGGCCCCGAAGCCCCCGTCGAGGTCGAGGCCACGATCTTCCCGCGCAAGAGCGTGTCACGCATCGGTTACGCGCCGCTCACCTCCATGTATTTCCTCGGCGAGAACGACCGGCATCTGAACGACCGGAACAAATACGACGAGTTCCGTCCCGAGCTGCATGACTCCGACGGCCTGCTGATCCACACCAATGACGGCGAATGGATCTGGCGACCCCTGCACAATCCGCTGGTGCAGGAGGTGCATAATTTCCCCGTGACCAATGTGCGGGGCTACGGGCTGATCCAGCGTGACCGCTCCTTCGCCCATTATCAGGACATCGAGCTGAATTACGAGGAACGTCCGAGCTACTGGATCGAGCCTGAGGACGATTGGGGCGAGGGGCGCATCGAGCTGATCGAGCTGGCGACCAAGGACGAGACCTTCGACAACATCATCGTCGCCTTCGTGCCCAATGAAGCTGCGGAGGCCAGGAAGCCCTTCAGCTTCAATTACCGCATGCGCTCGCTCACGGACGGCCTGCAGCTGCACACGCTGGGCTACACCCTCAACACCTTCACGGCGCCCGCCTATGCCCTTGGCGCTGGCGAGGCGGTGGGGCGCAACACGCGCCGGTTCATGATCGATTTCACAGGCGGCGACCTCGCCTTTCATCTGGCTAAGCCCTCCGCCGTCGAGATCGTGTCGAGCGCAGGCAATGGCAAGATCTTCCGTCAGTTCCTCGTGCCCAATCCGGCGGCTGGCGGTTTCCGCGTGATGCTCGATGTGGAGGTTCATCCCACCGAGGTGACCACCATGACCTGCAAGCTGCGCACCGGCCAGCGCCTCCTCACGGAGACCTGGGCCTATTCGTGGAAGGTCTATAACTTCTGAGCCCTCAGCGTGGCTTGAGCAGCCCCGCCTCAATGAGCCTGCGGTGGAAATCGAGGATCTCCTCGCGCTCGGCGCAGTCGTAATAGCGCCCGTTGCATTGCTTCATCAGCCGCAGGCGCTCGATGTAGCTGTCGGGCAGCGGGAGCCCGGCGGCGTAGAGGATGAGCGCGGGCAGATAGGCGACGTCCACTGGGTCGATCTGGGGCAGGGGACGCGGCGTGAAGTTCACGCCCTGAATGGCGAAATAGGTGATGAAGCCCTGCGAGTCCGGAGGCAGCTCCACATCTTCGGACTCAAGTTCCGGCGGAAAACCCAGCAGCCCGCGCGTCGCGACCGGGTGATGATCGCCATAATGCACGATCAGGAAACGCTCCCTTGGGAAGCGCGCCGCAAGCTGCGACCGCAGCTCCTCAAGATCGGTCTTCGACAGCCAGAGGCGGCGCAGGAATTCGTTCATCTCGGCGTCGACCCCCGGGCCGCCGCCGGGAACCGCCTCGTCGGGGAAGAAGGTCACGTTATAAGGCCAATGGGTCGACATGGTCTCGACGAAGGTGAACAGTGGCGCCCTTGACGCGGCCATATGGGCGTCAAGCTCCTTCAGCGCATTATTGAAATAGAAGCGGTCGCGCTCGAAGGCCGTGGGCGCCTGCTGGTCCTTCGCGTCGAAGATCTCCTTGATGCCGACTGAATTGTAGAAGGAGGCGCTGGAGATGAAGCTCTTCAGCATGGGGTAGAAGAGCACATTGCGATAGCCGCAATGGCTGAGGGCCTGAGGCAGGGTCTCGTTGATGCGGTTGACCATATAGGTCTGAAGGAAATTACGGATGCCGCCGAAGGACCGCGACGAAAGGCCCGTCATGACGGAGAATTCCGTCAGCCATGAGGCGCCGCCATAGGTCTCGACGCGCATGCGGCGCAGGCGTCCGTCAAAGGAGCGGAACATAGCGTCGAGGCGCTTGTCATAGGCCAGTTGCGGGAAGATCGCGGGCGGAAAGACGGATTCCTCGTGGACCAGTATGATATGCGGCGGTTTGCGCGAGGGCGCGCAGGCCTGCAGCTCCATGGGCAGCAGCGCGGGGCGCCGGGATGCGGGGGCGGATTCAAGAATTTGTCCCCGCAGCAGCGTCTCCAAAGTCTCCGGCCAGGAGCCGTAGAAGGAGGAGACGAAGAGGTCCTCCCAGTAGAACTGGGTGTGCCGCCGTTCGATCTTCTCATGGGAGGCCGCGCCGCCGATCACGATGCAGACGACGCACAGGCAGGCGGCGTGGAGGCGGCGCAGGCGCGGCTGTTCGATCAGCCAGCCGAAGATGACGCCGGCCACGGTCACGACCGCGCCTGCGGTCACGGCGATCATGAATCCCCTGTGCTCGGCCCACAAATGCGCGAGCAGCCGAGCGTCGGGAAAATAAAAAAAGAGATCGTAAGCGTGGAAGGACATCATCTCGACGGAGCGTTTGACCAGGGCCACGCCGACGATGAAGGCGATCATCGCGCCTATGAGGATGGTGGAGGCGAGCGCCCGGCGCGTCGCCATGACGAGCGCGGCCCACAGCGCGAGGGTGATGGCCGCCGTGCAGATCAGGTTGGGGCCTGAGCCTTCGAAACGGCGGAAATAGTCGGCGACGCCAAGCGCGATCAGCAGGCTGGGCGCAGCCACAAGCAAGCCGTTCGCCCGCGACATGCGCAGGCGATGCAGCAGTGGTTTGCGCGTTCCCACGGGGGGAGGCGGCGAGCCCTGGCTCCTGGCGTCGCTCATGGGCCTCTTAAATCGCCGGGCCCGTGGAGCGCGGCGTGCTGATGACCCCGGTCATCTTAGAGGCGTCCATCGCCATGATCGCGGGCTCATTGAAGAGGTCGCCCATCTGCGATTCGACGCCGGTCTCCTGGATCGCCTCCAGCCATTTGCGATGGATGCGGGGATCCTGATCCTCATATTCGACCTGGCGCCCGCCCTGCTGGATCGACACGGCCCCGCCGCCCTCGGCGCTGCGGCGGCGCAGCGCGATGAAGGGATAGCGACGGCTGCCGAGGCTGCAGGCCAGATAGCGCGCGGGATGGTCGCAGGTGTTGAAATGCTGGTGGAACATCCAGAAGGGCGGCGTGTACATGATGCCGTGGCGCCAGGGCAGCTCCTTGAACTCGCTGTCGCCTTCATACCAGAGCAGCGTATAGCCCTCGCCATCCACCGCATGGACATGGGTGCCCGCCGCATGGCGATGGGCCTTTTTGTAGCGCCCTGCGGGGATCTCGGACGTATGGGAATGCATGGTCCCGTCCGCCAGCACGAAGGAGACATTCTTCGAGCCCTTGCCGCGCGCATTCAGCTCATAGAGCTTGAAGCTTGTGAGGTCGTGGACGAAATTCGTCTCCCAGACATTCAGCGTGGCGACATTCAGGCCGCGATGCACGGGCGTGTGCTCGCCTTCGCCTTCATAGTAGCTGGCGAGGCCGGTGCGCTCGGGGAAGGTGAAGGGATTGTCGAAGACGAAAGCCTCGTTGTGATAGAGGTTCAGCGTCAGCGGCGCGTCATTGGTGCAGGACAGGCGCACCCGCTCGCGGCCGGAATGGTTGAAGATCTGATACATGCAGTTCAAGGGAATGGCGAAGAGCGCCTTCGGGCCCCATTCGAAGGAGCGCTTCTCGCCATTGGGCAGCCAGACCATGGTCGAGCCATAGCCTTCCAGCACATAGAAAAAGGCCTCATAAAGATGCTTTACGGGCCGCGTCTTCTGGCCCGGATCGACCTCGATCACATAATTGGCCATGAAGTCGCCCCGGCCGTGGGTATGGGCGAAGCAGCCGCGCGCGCCATAGCGGTCCCAGGGAGCGGTCTCCAGCGCCAGAAGATCGTGGCCGAAGTCGAGATGGATGGGCACGCCCTCGCCGTTCGCCCATTGCATATAGGGATCGAGCAGGAACTTGCCTGCGATGGACTCGGCGTTGAAGAGCGGATCCTCGGTCATTCTGTTCTCCAATGGGCAAGGCGGCGATTCCACCGTGTTGGGCGCACTCTAGCTGTCGTCCGGGCCCCTGTCATGATCCGCGGCCACGGTTGACGTCCTGCCTGGCCATCGCCAGATCTAAGCCATGAATGACACGCCGATCGACAACGCCATAACCGGGCCGCTGCGGGGCGGCTCCCATGAGCCGACTTTCGCAGGCGCGCAGTCCTTCATGCGCCGCCGGTTCAGCAAGGACATAGGGTCTGCGGATGTGGTGGTCTGGGGCGTTCCCTTCGATTGCGCGACCTCGAACCGGCCCGGCGCGCGCTTCGGCCCCGCCGCGATCCGCCGGGCCTCCGCGATTTTCGACGGCGATCCGCAATATCCCTCGCGCCGCGACCCCTTCGCAGCGCTCTCGGTCATTGATGCCGGCGACTGCTTCTTTGAATATGAGCGCCTGTCCCATGCCCCCGGCGAGATTGAGGAGCAGGCGCGGCAGATTCTGCGCGCCGGCGCGCATCTCATCACGCTGGGCGGCGATCATTTCGTGACCTTGCCCTTGCTGCGGGCCCATGCGGATCGCCATGGGCCGCTCGCCCTCGTCCAGTTCGACGCCCATCAGGACACCTGGGACGATGACGGGACGAAGATCTCCCATGGCACCTTCGTCACCCGCGCGGTGCGCGAGGGGCTCATCGACGTCGCCCGCTCCATCCAGATCGGCGTGCGCACCGTGGCGCCGCAGGATTATGGGCTCGAAATCATGGACGCCGATCTCTGCCACGCCCTTGGGCCTGGCGGCATGGCGGCGCGCATCAAGGCGCGGGTGGGGCCGGGGCCAGCCTATCTCAGCTTCGACATCGACGCGATTGATCCCGCCTTCGCCCCGGGCACCGGCACGCCTGTGGCGGGCGGGCTTTCGTCGGCGCAGGCGCTTTCAACCCTCTGGGAATGTCGGGAGATCGACTGGCGCGGCATGGATGTGGTGGAGGTCTGCCCCGCCTATGACCATGGCGAGATCACCGCCATAGCCGCCGCCAGCGTGGCCCAGCGCTATCTGCAGGCTCTGGCGGGGAGGCTCGCGCCCCGCAGCCCCTGAGCCCATGTTGACAGACGCGCCCCTGCGGGCCATCGAAGCGCCATCACAGGGAGCAGGACGATGGCGAAGGTCTTCATCGATGGCGAGGCGGGAACGACGGGGCTTGGCATCCGCGACAGGCTCGCCGCCATGCCCGCCATCGAGGTGGTGAGCATCGCGCCCGAAAAGCGCAAGGATCCGCAGGCCAAGCGTGAGCTTCTGGCCGGGGTCGACGTCGCCATCCTCTGCCTGCCCGACGACGCGGCGGTGGAGACCGCCGCTGTGGTCGCAGACCTCGGCGCCTCCGGCCCGCGTCTGCTCGACGCCTCGACCGCCCACCGCATCGCGCCGGGCTGGACCTATGGCTTTCCCGAGCTGACGAAGGGGCAGGGCGCCGCCGTGGCGGCGGCGAGGAACGTCGCCAACCCCGGCTGCTACGCGACCGGCGCCATCGCCTTGCTGCGCCCGCTCACGGACGCCGGTCTGATCCCTCAGGATCTCCCGATCACGATCAATGCGGTGTCCGGCTATTCGGGCGGGGGCAAGTCGATGATCGAGGCCTATGAGGCCCGCACGGCGCCGGATTTCGAGCTCTATGCGCTTGGCCTCGAGCACAAGCACATGCCGGAGATCATGACCTATGGCCGCCTGACGAGGCGGGCTATCTTCGTCCCCTCCGTCGCCGATTTCCGGCAGGGCATGCTGGTCAGCATTCCCCTGCATCTCGATATGGTCGGGGGCGCCAGTGCGGCGGATTTTGAGGCGGCGCTTGCCGCTCATTACAAGGGCGCGCGCCATGTGCGGGTCGTCGAGGCGCCCGCCTCGGGCAAGCTTGAGCCGCAGGCGCTAAACGACACCAATGACATGGAGCTTTTCGTGCTCGCCAATGAAAAGCGCGGGCACATGGTGCTGATCGCCCGGCTCGACAATCTCGGCAAGGGCGCCTCGGGCGCGGCGGTGCAAAATCTGGAATTGATGCTGGGCTTGTAAGCAGTTCGACGGCAGTCGGGATTAGGCAGTCGGCAGTCGGAACAGTGTCGACTGCCGACTGCCGACTGCCGATTGCCGAACTCCTTTATTACATGCCCTTCTTCCACGCGATCACGCGGCTGGCCTGGGCGCCGAGGCCGTCGATGCCGCAGGAGATCGTGTCGCCAGCGCGTAGATAGTTCGGGGGCTTGCGGCCGAGCGCCACGCCGGGGGGCGTGCCGGTGGTGATGACGTCGCCGGGCTCGAGCTTCATGAAGCGCGAGACATAGGACACGAGGTGCTTGACGCCGAAGATCATGGTGGAGGTGTTGCCGGTCTGCTGACGCACGCCGTTCACATCAAGCCACAGATCGAGCTTCTGCACATTGCCGAGCTCGTCGGGCGTGACGAGCCACGGACCCAGCGGACCGAAGGTCGGGCAGCCCTTGCCCTTGTCCCACTGGCCGCCTGAACGCTCCACCTGATATTCGCGCTCCGACACGTCGTTGCAGACGCAGAAGCCAGCCACATGCTCAAGCGCGTTGCGCTCGGCGATGTGGCTGCCGCCCGTGCCGATGACGATGGCGAGCTCCACTTCCCAATCGGTCTTTGTCGAGCCCTTGGGGATGACGATGTCGTCATTGGGGCCGACGACGCAGTTCGTGGCCTTCATGAAGACGATGGGCTCGGCAGGGATCTTCGCGCCGGCTTCCGCGGCGTGATCGGCGTAGTTGAGGCCGATGGCGATGAAATTGCCGGGGCGCGAGACGCAGGAGCCCAGACGCGGCTTGCCGCGCACGAGCGGCAGATTGCCCGGACGCAGGCGCGCGATCTTGCGCAGCGACTTGGGCGAGAGCGTCTCGCCGCCGATGTCGCCGACGACCTCGCTGAGATCGCGGATCCGGCCATCCATATCGATGAGGCCAGGCTTTTCCTTACCCGGCTTGCCATAACGCACCAGCTTCATAGTGTTTCCCTTCAAATCCTGTGTACGACCGACGCAACTCCTAAGCGAAGCCATGCGCCGCCTGCAAGCGGATAATCTTTGCAGGCCTGCGGTTCACATGCCGCTGAGCTTGCGCAGACGGTCCTTGGTGTCCTGCGGCATGAGCCAGACCTCGTCGATCACCGACTGCAGCTGCTCGCCTGTGCGCGGCTGGTTCACCGGCAGGTTCAGCTTGCGAGACTCCTCGAGATAGTCGCGATCTTCGAAGGTCGCCGACAGCGCCTTGCGAAGGGCTGCGACACGCTCCTTCGGAACATCCGGGGGGGCCGCGAAGGGCCGCCCCAGCGCGAGGGGCGCCGCCGCCGCCTTGAGGAGGCGCAGCTTCTCGGGATCTTTCACGACGTCGGCGGCGAAGGGCGTGTCCTTGAGGTCGGGCTCGGGCTGGGGGCCGAACTGCACGATTGTCTTCACCGTCTTGTCGGTGATCCAGGTCGGACGCGTCGACATGATCGAGGAATAGAAGGTCGGGAAGGCGTCGACTTCGCCGCGCTCCATGGCGAGGAAGACTTCGTTCTGGCCGGGATAGCCGAGCACGATGCGCAGCTTCATGTCGAGGGCCTCGACGAGAAGGCGCGTGTTGAAGCTTGGCGTGGAGTTCAGGCCGGGCGTGCCGACCGAGATTTCCGTCTTCTGGATGTCCGCTATATCGGCGACCGGCGCCTTGGCGCGCACCACCAGCAGCCCGGTCTCGTAGCTTGGCGATCCCAGCCAGTTGAACTTGCTGGAGTCGTACATGGCCTCCTTGTTGCCGAGCAGGGGCTCGAAGGGCAGGGTGTTCTGCAGTTGGCCGAAGGTGAGGCCGTCGCGCGAGGCGACGTTGTAAAGATGGTTCGTGGCGATCACGCCGCCCGCGCCGGGCATGTTGCGCACAACGATATTGGGGGCGCCGGGCATATGCCTGACCATATGCTTGGCGACGAGGCGCGAAAGCGTGTCATAGCCCCCGCCCGTGGCCGAACTCACGACGAGGGAGACGGTTTTGCCGCGGTAGAAATCCTCAAGAGCGTCCGCATGCGCCGCTGGCGCGGCGAGACATCCAATCGCAAAAGCAAAGGCGCAAAGACCGGCGCGCATTGATCCTCCCCATCGCCGACCTCGTTGAGTCATGTCCTTGTGGACTGGTCGGGCGGGAGCATCATGCGCAAAGCCGGGCGTCTGTCCAGCCCCCGGCGCGCGCTCTTCAATCACGCTTCGGCTGGTAGGGGCCAAGATCCTTCGCAGCCTTATCCACCAGCGAAAGCTCAAGGATCTTGTCGAGGTCCACCTTGGCGTCGGTCACGTCGCCCTGGGCGAGGAAGAATTGCAGATCCTTGCGCAGGCTCTCCACATTGGGCCGCCCGTCCGGGCTGATCGCCTGCACATAGCTGCCCCGGATCTGCTCTTCCTTCATGTTGAGGTTGCGCGCGAGGATGGCCACGATCGCTTCGCCCCTCGGGCCATTCGAAAAGCGCCCGTCGATCACCGCATCATTGTAATCGCGGAGGGCCCGGACATAGGCGCGCAGGAAACGCTCTCCGACATCGCGCCGATCCCTGAGGAACTTTTCCGAGAAAAAGACGAGGCCGATCTGGTTGCCGGGATAGAAGTCCTCCGAAGAGGCGAAGCGGACGGCGACCCCCTGATCGACGAGATAGGTCGCGAAGGGTTCGATCATCAGCGAGGCGTCGATGGCGCCGTTGACGAAGGCGCTGGCCTGGGCGGGGAAGGGGAGGAAGACCTTGTCGATGCTGTCATAGGGCACGCCGCCCTTGCGGGCCGCCTCGTTGAGGGCGGAGCCGGGGCTGCCGCCGGGCGCGACGAGCGCGAACTTCAGGCCCTTGAGGTCCGCATAGCCCTTGAAACGTCCGGACTCGATGACGGCCTTGCGCACCATCAGCGTCTGGAACATGTAGCCCGCCTCCATGCGCGAGCGGTCCGCCACGATGCGGATGCCGATGCCGCGCGAGGCTGAATTATAGAGGCTGGCGGTGGCGGTTCCCCCGCCCACATCGAGCTCTCCCTGGCCCAGCGGCGCCATCATGCGCTGCGCCCCGTCGAAAGGCGTCAGCGCGGCGTCGATCCCTTCGGCGGCGAAATAGCCGCGATCCATGGCGATGAAGAAGCCTGCGTCCGAACTGTTGCCGACCGTGCCGACGGTGACGCGGTCAGCGGCTTGGGTGGATGCGCTTGCGATGAAGAGAGCTAAGAGCGCCGCCGCGCTGCGCAGCAATGACATGGGCTTCTCCTTTTACGGCGTTCGGCGGTCGGCATTAGGCAGTCTGGTGAATCCTAATGCCGACTGCCAACTGCCAACTGCCTCACTTCGCCTTATACGGCCCAAGCTCCTTCGCCGCCGCCCTCGCGAAGGTGAGGTCTGCGATCATGTCGGCGGTGATGGTCGTGCTGGTCACGTCGCCGCTTTGCTTGAAGTAAGCCAGGTCGATGCGCAGGCTTTCCATGTTGATGTCGCCATCGGCGTCGGCGAATTGCGGCGTCATGCCCCGGATCACCGCTTCGGGCATGTTCACGCCCTTGGAGAAGATGCGGATCACGTCGTCGGCCACCGGGCCGCTTTTCCAGCGCCCATCCGCGATGGCGTCCTTGAGGTCGCGGGCGCCGCGCAGGAAGCCTTTCATGAAGCGGGTCGCGACCTGCGGACGCTCCTTGATGAACTTGTCGCCATAGAGAAGCAGGGAGACCTCGGCGCTGGGATAATAGGCCTCGGTCGGCGTCACATTGACGGCGGCCCCGGCGCTGACGACCTGGCTGAGATAGGGCTCGATCATGATCGTGCCGTCGATGGCGCCGTTCTGAAGCGCGGCGACCTGCGCGCCGAAATTGAGATAGGTGAGCGACATGTCGGTGAAGCTCAGGTTCACCTTCTTCAGCACTTCATTGAGCGAGGACAGCGGGGTCGAGCCCGGCGAGGCGAAGGCGAATTTCAGCCCCTTGAGGTCGCTGTAACCCTTGTATTTGCCGCTATCGACGAGATCCTTGCGGATGACCAAGGCCTGATAGCCATAGCCCGGCGCAGTGCGGGCGCGCGAGGCGACCACGCGCACGTCGATCTTGCGGTCGGCGGCGTTATAGAGGGCCGCGGTCGTCGCGCCGCCGCCGACATCGAGATCGCCGGTGCCCAGAAGCGGCATCATCTTCACGGCGGAATCGATATGGTTGATCGTGACGTCGAGGCCCTCCTCACGGAAATAGCCGCGTTCCTGGGCGATGAAGATGCCCACGTCGCCCGCCGCGTTCAGGACGGCCACATTGACCTTGTCCGCGGCCTGAGCGGCGGCGCAAGACAACAGCCCTGCGCAGGCTGCGATGACGTTTCGGAGCTGATGAAGTCGCAATTTGAATCCTCCCGTCACGCCCTATGGGCGCAATCGGGAGGGAGCCTAGCCGATCCCCGAGGAAATCTGAACCCTTTAGTCCTCCACCGCCGCGACTTTTGCGGGCTTCAGACGCACGGGGCGCAGCAGGAAGGAGGGGACGTGATCGCCAAGGCCCACCACGGGCGCGTCATCGTCGTCATGATGGCGGCGACGGTCGGGGCGGCGGCGGTCTCCCGTCGGCTGGTCGGCGCGCGGCCGCTCAAAACGGGGCTGTTCCTCGCGGGGTTGCTCGACCCTTGGCTGCTCCAGCCTTGCTTGCTCTTGGCGCGCCTCACGATGGGGGCGCGGGGTGCGGGCGGGGCGCTCCTCGCGGGGCGCCCGCTCGGCGCGCGGCTCGCGCACGTCGCGCGGCTGCTCGTCAGGGCTCTGTTCGGCGCGGGCGAAGCGTTCCGCACGGGCGGCTGATTCGGGTTCACGACTGCGGCCGCGGCTGCGTTCTGGCCGCCCGCTGCGGGAGCCCTCGGAGCGGTCGCCGCGACGTCGGCTGCGGCGCTCGTCGCTCGCCCCTTCGGTCTCGACGATGTCAGCCAGCGTGCCGCCCATCCAGTTGATCTTCTCGGATGTCAGCTTCTCGATTCCATCGACATATTTGGTGTCGTCGCGGGTCACGATGGTCAGCGCGGTGCCCGAACGGCCGGCGCGGCCGGTGCGGCCGATGCGGTGGACATAATCCTCCGCATGGGTGGGCACATCGAAATTGAAGACATGGCTGACGTCGGGAATGTCGAGGCCGCGCGCGGCCACATCCGAACAGACGATGAGATCGACGTCGCCCGTCTTGAAGGCCTCAAGCGAGGCCATGCGGGCGGTCTGGTCCATGTCGCCATGCAGGGCGCCGGCGCGGAAGCCGTGGGTCATCAACGACTTGTGCAGGATCGCCACGTCCCGCTTGCGGTTGCAGAAGATGATGGCGTTCTTGAAGTTCTCGGCGCCGCGAATGAGGCGGCGCAGGGTCTCGCGCTTGGCGCCGCCGCCCGCCGAGGCGACGAGGCCCTGGGTGATGGTGAGGGCCGTGGAGGCGGCGCGGGCCACTTCCACCCGCACGGGATTGTGCAGGAAGGCCTCGGTCAGCCGGGTGATCTCGGGCGGCATGGTCGCCGAGAAGAACAGGGTCTGGCGCGTGAAGGGCACGAGCTTGCAGATCTTCTCGATGTCCGGAATGAAGCCCATGTCGAGCATCCGGTCGGCTTCGTCGATGACGAGGATCTCGATGCCCTGCAGCAAGAGCTTGCCGCGCTCGAAGAAGTCGAGCATGCGGCCGGGGGTGGCGATCAGCACATCCGCGCCGCGCATGATCTTGGCTTCCTGATCGGCGAAGGAGACGCCGCCGATGAGCAGGGCCACGTTGAGGCGCGAATTCACGCCATATTTCAGGAAGTTCTCCTCGACCTGGGCGGCGAGTTCGCGAGTCGGTTCGAGGATGAGTGTGCGGGGCATGCGGGCCCTTGCGCGTCCCTGCTCAAGCCTTGAGAGCATGGGCAGCACGAAGGCGGCTGTCTTGCCGGTGCCGGTCTGGGCGATTCCCAGGACGTCGCGGCCTTGAAGGGCGTGGGGGATCGCCTGCGCCTGGATGGGGGTGGGGGTGGTGTAACCGGCGGCTTCGACGGCTGCGAGAACCTTCTCGCTGAGTCCTGTGTCTCTAAATGTCATTCTGGGGTGCCTGGCCGTGGCGGCGCGATAGAGTGCGCAGGTCGCCACTGTCCGCGTTTGCTGAAAAAACCTCGCTGCACGATTTGCAACGGAATTGACGAACGGGCACGCGGGGGCCTCTCGCTCGACGCGCGATTCATACGGCCTATTGGCGGAAAGTCAATGGATTTCACACGGCGCAGCTGTGGTGGCTCAGGCGCGGCCCCAGGGCAGCATCCGCTCCATGAGGCCGTCTTTCCGGACGAATCGGTGCCAGAGCGCCGCCAGCCCATGCAGGCCCGCGAGCCCGAAGAGGCTGAAGGCGAGGAATTCATGGATCTCCTCGGCCGCCTCATAGACCGGCTTGTTGGAGGCTATGCCGAAGTTCACCTTGAACAGGCCGAAATCGAAGACCCGTGCGTGCCAGACATAGGCGACGATCCCCACCAGCGGCAGAACGACCATCAGCGCGTAAAGCAGCCAGTGCGCCGGCCCCGAGAGCCGCCGCGTGAGCGCAGGCGTCCCCTCGGGATAGTCGGGCGCCCCATGGCGCAGGCGCCAGACGATCCGCAAGACTGCGAGGATGAGGACCGCGAGGCCGACGACCGCGTGGATATTGATCCAGAAGAGGCGGCTTGACCGCGGAATCAGCCCGAAGCACAGGCCGAGCGCGCCCACGAAGACGATCAGGGCGACGCTTGTCCAGTGCAGGAGGATCGCCGGGACGCCATAGCGGTTGGTTGCGGCGGCTGGGGCTTCCTGCGTCTCGATCACCTCTGTCATGGCGCGCTCCTGTCATCAGCGTCTGGGCGATTTTTTAGATATCCACCAGATCCTTCTCGGCGGCGAAGGCGGCGCGTTCCTGAATGAAGGTGAAGCGCGCCTCGGGCTTGTTGCCCATGAGCCTCTCGACCGAATCCGCCGTGCCCGCCTGATCCTCGGTCTTGATCTCGACCCGCAGCAGGGTGCGCCGACGCGGGTCCATGGTCGTCTCTTTGAGCTGGGCGGGCATCATCTCGCCGAGGCCCTTGAAGCGGCTGACCTCGACCTTGCCTTTGCCCGTGAAGAAAGTGCGCATCAGTTCGGCGCGATGGGCGTCGTCGCGCGCATAGGCGATCTTCGCGCCTTGCGTGAGCTTGTAGAGCGGGGGCACCGCCAGATAGAGGTGCCCGCCCTCGATGAGCTTCGGCATCTGGCGATAGAAGAAGGTGATGAGCAGCGAGGCGATATGGGCGCCGTCGACGTCTGCGTCGGTCATGACGATGACCTTGTCATAGCGCAGGTCCGCCTCGCGGTACTGGGATCCGCCCGCGCAGCCAAGGGCCTGCGTCAGGTCGGACAATTGCTGGTTGGCGCTGAGCTTGTCCTTCGTCGCCGAGGCGACGTTGAGGATCTTGCCGCGCAGCGGCAGGACCGCCTGATTGGCGCGGTCGCGGGCCTGTTTGGCGGAGCCGCCAGCGGAATCACCCTCGACGATAAATAATTCAGAGCCTTGTGCTGATGTATTCGAGCAGTCTGCGAGCTTTCCAGGCAGGCGCAGCTTGCGGGTCGCGGTCTTACGGGCCACGTCCTTTTCGGCGCGGCGGCGCAGGCGCTCTTCGGCGCGCTCCACCGTCCAGTCCAGCAGCTTCAGGGCCTGGGAAGGCGAGGCCGCCAGCCAATGGTCAAAGGCGTCGCGGATGGTCTGGTCGACGATGCGCGTCGCGCCGACCGACATCAGGCGGCCCTTGTTCTGCCCCTGGAACTCCGGCTCCCGGTAGAAGATCGAGATCAGCGCGGCGCAGCCGTTCATCACGTCGTCGCTGGTGACGGCTGCGAAGCGCTTGGACTGGCCGATGCGCTCCGCGTGGTCCTTGAGGGCGCGCAGCAGGGCGCTCCGCAGGCCCGCTTCATGGGCGCCGCCGTCGGGCGTGGGAATGGTGTTGCAGTAGGATTGGACGAAGCCGTCGTCCTCGCCGAGCCAGGAGACCGCCCATTCCACGGAGCCATGGCCCTCGGGCTTCTGCACCTTGCCGGTGAAGGCCTGCTCGACCACGGTCAGCTTGCCCTCGATGTCCTGGGCCAGATAGTCCTTCAGGCCGCCGGGGAAGCGCAGCACCGCCTCCGCAGGCGTGGCTGCGTCGGAGATCAGCGAGGGCGCGCAGCGCCAGCGGATTTCGACGCCGCCGAACAGATAGGCCTTGGACCTCGCCATGCGGAAGAGCCGCGCCGCCTTGAACTGCGCGCCCTTGCCGAAGATCTGGTCATCCGGGCGGAAGCGCACCTTTGTGCCCCGCCTGTTGGGCGCTTTGCCCACGGTCTCGAGCTTGGTGACGGGATGGCCCCGCTCGAAGCTCTGGCGGTAGAGCGTCTGGCCGCGCGCCACCTCGACGTCCAGCCGCGCCGCCAGCGCATTGACCACCGATACGCCCACGCCATGCAGGCCGCCTGAGGTCTGGTAGGCGCCGGAATCGAATTTGCCGCCCGCATGCAGCGTGGTCATGATGACTTCGAGAGCGGATTTCTTGGGGAATTTGGGATGGGGATCGACGGGAATGCCGCGCCCGTTGTCGCTCACGCTGAGCCAGCCGCCCTCCTCATAGGAGACCTCGATCCATGTGGCGTGGCCCGCCACAGCCTCGTCCATGGAATTGTCGAGCACTTCGGCGAAGAGATGGTGCAGGGCGGTCTCGTCGGTGCCGCCGATATACATGCCGGGGCGGCGGCGCACTGGCTCCAGCCCCTCCAGAACCTCGATGGAGGAGGCGTTATAGCCAGCCTCGCCGGGCGTGCCGGCGCCGCGGGCCGTCTGTTTCGGCTCGGGCGCGGGGGCTTTCGCGGGGGCTTGCTTGCGCGCTGCGGCGCCGCCGAAGAGATCGTTGCTGGCCATGGTCCTGCCGGTTGTCTGCTGATTCGTCTGGTCTCCATCTATGCCACGATCAGGGCGAAGATGGGAACGGAACGAAAACGGATTTATGTGAAACGCGGCTTGCGGGCGCCAAAGCCTCAGGCCTCGTCGCGCCGCCGCAGCAGCTCCGCCGCCACGGTCGCGGCGATCACGGCGGGGCTCTTGTCGCGCACGCGGGGCGCGCCGATCGGGCAGACGAGGCCTGCGATCCCGCCAGCGTCAACCCCCATGTCCCTGAGCCTGCTCTCGAAACGCGCCCGCTTCGTGGCCGAGCCGATGAGCCCCACATAGGGGAAATGGCCAAGCTGGAGCGCCCTCGCCACAATGTCGAAATCAAGCGGATGGGAATGGGTCATCACCACGACGAAGGCGCCGGACGGGGCGGCGTCGATCTCGGCCGCCGGGTCCGCGCGCGCCACCGGGGCCACATTGGCCGGCACGCGCTCGGGGAACCAGTCCGCGCGCGGGTCGATCCAGCGCACCGCGAAGGGCAGGGGGGCGAGGGCGAGGGCGAGCGCCCGGCCCACATGGCCCGCGCCAAAGAGCAGGACGGGCGTCGCGGCGGGCGTGTGACGCTCCTCTTCCTCGCCGGGGGCGAGATCGGCCGGATGTTCCGCGACCCGGCGCAGCACCGCGCCCTGCGCATCCTCGCGCCGCAGCAGGCGCAGATCAGGATCGCGCTCGGCCTGCGCCCACAGGGCGATGTCGGGCAGGCTGGCGCGGTCGAAACATTCGATCCGGATCGTCACCCGTCCGCCGCAGCATTGGCCGAGGTCCGGGCCCAGCGAGCGTTTGCGCTTCTGGGCCGGGGCCATGCGGGCGAGGGCCTCGCGCGCCTGGGCCAGGGCCTCGAACTCCAGCGCGCCGCCGCCGATGGTTCCGCGAAAGGCGCCGGAGGGGCGCACGACCATGAAGGCGTCGCGCTCGCGCGGGGCGGAGCCTTCGACCTGCGCAATGGTCACAAGGGCGCCCGCGCCCTCCGCCTCCACCGCCTCCTGCACCTTCGCGAAGACGGCCATCAGACGTTTTTCAGGGCCTCGGCCGCGCGCAGGATGCGCTCGGGGGTCGCAGGCGCGTCGAGCTTCACCTGCCGTCCCGGCGCGATGGCGTGGAGCGCATCGACGAGGGCGCAGTAGACGGAGATGGCGAGCATGAGCGGCGGTTCGCCCACCGCTTTCGAACGGTGGATTGTGGTGGCCCGGTTCGGCTCGTCATGCAGCGCCACGCGGAAATCCCTCGGGGTGTCCGAGGATACGGGGATCTTGTAGGTCGAGGGCGCATGGGTCGCGAGACGTCCCTTGGAATCGAAGACGAGCTCCTCGGTCGTCAGCCAGCCCATGCCCTGAATGAACCCGCCCTCGATCTGGCCGATGTCGAGAGCCGGATTCAGGGAGCGCCCGGCGTCATGCAGGATATCCACCCGCAGGACTTTGTTCTCGCCGGTGAGGCAGTCGATGGCGACTTCCGCGCAGGCTGCGCCATAGGCGTAATAGAGGAAGGGCCTCCCGCGCCGCGCCGCCCGGTCCCAATGGATCTCGGGGGTCTTGTAAAATCCCGCATGGGAGAGCTGCACGCGGCCCTGCCGGCATTTCTTGGCGAGCTCCCCGAAGGTCATGGTCACATCGCCGATGATGACTTCGCCATTGCGGAAGAGGATGTCTTCGGCGCCGACCCCATGTGTCTGCGCCGCGAATTCCGCCATGCGGCGCTTGATCTCGCGCGCGGCGGCCTGCGCCGCCATGCCGTTGAGGTCGGATCCGGCGCTCGCCGCGGTCGGCGAGGCGTTGGGAACCTTGGCGGTGTTGGTGGCGGTGATGCGCACCTGATCGAGGGGCACGCCGAATTCCTCGGCCACGACCTGCGCGACCTTGGTGAAGAGCCCCTGGCCCATCTCCGTGCCGCCATGGTTCAGATGGATGGAGCCGTCCTGATAGACATGCACCAGCGCGCCCGCCTGATTGAGGTGCTGCAAGGTGAAGGAGATGCCGAACTGGACAGGCGTCAGCGCGAGGCCGCGCTTGATGATGGGGCTCGCCTCATTCCAGGCGGCGATCTCGGCCCGGCGCTTGCGGTAGTCGCTGGTAGCCTCCAGCCTGTCGATGAGGCGCGCCAGCACATCGTGATCCTCGACCGTCTGGCCATAGGGGGTCACATCTGTTCCCGTCCGGTAGAGATTTGCCTTGCGCACGTCGAGGGGGTCACGGCCTGTGGCGTGGGCCACCGCGTCCATGACCCGCTCGATGGCGAGCATGCCCTGCGGTCCGCCAAAGCCGCGGAAGGCGGTGTTGGAGACGGTGTTGGTGAAGAGGCGACGGGTCAGGATGCTGGTCGCGGGCAGGTGATAGGCGTTGGCCGCGTGGAACATGGCGCGGTCCACCACGCCCGGCGACATGTCGATGGAGCAGCCGCAGCGCGCGTTGAGCGCGACGTCATAGGCGCCGATCCGGCCCTCGTCGTCGAAACCGACCTGCCAGTCGGCGCGGAAGTCGTGGCGCTTGCCGGTCATGACGAAGTCATCGTCCCGGTCGAGGCGCAGCTTGCAGGGGCGCCCGGTGACGAAAGCCGCCAGCGCCGCCAGCGCGCCGGTCTGGGCGGCCTGCGTCTCCTTGCCGCCAAAGGCGCCGCCCATGCGGCGGGTCTCCACGGTGACGAGGGCGTTGGGCAGGCCAAGGACGGCGGCGACCACATTCTGCAGCTCGGTCGGATCCTGCGTCGAGGAATGGACCAGCATCTCCCCGGCCTCGCCGGGAATGGCCAGAGCCGCCTGCCCCTCAAGGTAGAAATGCTCCTGCCCGCCGATCCGCAGCGCGCCTTCCAGCCGTTGGGGCGCCTGCGCCATGGCGGCGCCAGGATCGCCGACGCGGAAATCATAGTCGGGCAGAACCTTGGCGTCCGCCGCCAGCGCGTCCTCGATGGTGAGGATCGGCGTCTCCTCGGCGACCTCCACCTTCGCCAGGCGCGCCGCGCGGCGGGCGGCGTCGCGCGTCATGGCCACGACGGCGAAGATGACCTGGCCGCGGAACACGACCGCGCCCTCCGCGATCAGCGGGTCGTCGTCGAAATGGGAGGTGTTGTTGTGGCCGGGCACATCGGCTGGCGTGAGCACGGCGACCACGCCCGGCGCCGCGCGCACGGGGTCGAGGTCAAGGCGGGTGATGCGGCCCCGCGTGGCGGGGGAAAGGCCGGGCGCCACGTGCAACGTGCCCTGCGGCTCGAGGATGTCGTCGATATAGGCGGCCGCGCCCCGCACATGGAGCCTTGCGGAATCATGGCGGACGGGATGGCTCGCCACAGCGAGCGCCTCGGCGCCGGCCATGAAGACGGGGCCGGATTCATTCGGCGGCATGAGGAACCTCAAAACCAGTCATGCGGGTTATTTCAGACGGTATTCCTGCAATTTCCATCAGAGTCTTCAGAAAAAGGTTTCGCGCGATGAGGCTGCGGTAGCCCGCCGAGGCCCGCGCATCGTCAATGGGTGCGTAGTCCTCGGTGACGGCTGTGAGCGCCTGCGCCCAGGTGGCGGGATCGTCGAGGTCGACGCCGATGGCGGCGACCTCCGCCTGCGGGGCGCGCGATGGGGTGCCCGCCATGCCGCCGAAGGCGATGCGCGCAAAGATCACATGCCGACCGGCCAGCCCTATGTGGAAGGCGCCGAGAACTGCGGAAATGTCCTCGTCGAAGCGCTTGCTGATCTTGAAGGCGCGGAATTCCCGGTCGGGCGCGAGGCGCGGAATGATGATGCGCCGCAGATATTCGCCGGGCCGACGGTCCTGCTGTTTATAGGCGATGAAGAAGGCCTCGAGCGGCAGGCGCCGCAGCTCGCTGGCCCGCCGCAATTCAATCTCGGCGCCCAGCGCAATGAGGCAGGGCGCGAGGTCGCCGATGGGAGAGCCATTGGCGAGATTGCCGCCGATGGTGCCGGAGGCGCGCACCTGCGTCGAGCCGAAGCGGCGCATGATCTCTGCGAAATCGGGATGCAGCGCACTGAGCGGCCCCATGGCGTCGGCGAGGGTGAGGCCGGCGCCCAGCGAGAGGGTCTTTTCACCAGCCTCGACGGCCCGGAAGGAGCCGCGCAGCCTGCCGAGCCAGATGATCCTGGGCGGCGCCTGCAGACCCTTGGTGATCCAGAGTCCGACGTCGGTCGCCCCTGACAGAAGCACCGCGTCGGGATGGTCGTGATAGAGCGCGGCGAGCGCGTCCTCGGTGGCGGGCGCGGCGAAGAATTGGTCGGGTGTTCCAACGAAGACATCCGCATCATCGTCCAGCGCCGCAATGGCTGCGAGGCGCGCATCGGCTGCGGCTGCGAAACGGTCCTGAGCAGGTCCGGCGCAGGATTCGATGGCCGCGTCGATGATGGGGCGGTAGCCAGTGCAGCGGCAGAGGTTGCCGGAGAGCGCCGCGTCCACATCAGGGCGCGCGACGGGCGCTTGCGCGTTCTGGTGCAGGGCGAAAAGGCTCATCACCACGCCCGGCGTGCAGAAGCCGCATTGCGAGCCGTGATGGGCGACCATGGCCTCCTGAATGGGGTGGAGCTGCTCCCCTTCGGCCAGATCTTCAATGGTCAGGATCTCCGCGCCGTCGACCTGTCCCAGAAGAAGGATGCAGGCGTTGACCGGGCGCGGGTCGAGCTTGCCGTCGCTGGCGCGGGACAGAACGACGGTGCAGGCCCCACAGTCTCCCTCCCCGCAGCCCTCCTTCGTGCCGGTGGCGTGCGCGTTCAGGCGCAGCCAGTCGAGAAGGGTGGCGTGGGGAGAGAAACCCGCGAGGTCGATCCGCGAGCCACGGAAGATGAAGCTGATATGATCTCGTTTCATTCTGGGCTCGCGGTTGTTCTCGTTTACTTGGGCAGCTTGTCGTCAATGCCCTTCACATACCAGTTCATGCTGGTGATCTGCTTGTCGGTGAGGGCCTTGCCGTCCTTGCACTCGACAGCCTTGCCGTCCTGATCGACGATGGGGCACTTGAAGGGATTGAGCTTCTTGGCCTTGATGGCGGCGAAGGTCTCTTCGGCCATCTTCTTCACATCGTCAGGCATGTTGGTGAAGGGAGCCATGTGCACCATGTCGGCGTCCATGCCGCCGAAGGTGTCCTTGGACTTCCAGGCGCCGTTGAGGACCGCCTTGGTGCGCTCGATATAGTAGCTCGACCAGTCGTCGACGATTGCGGTCATCTGAGCCTTCGGCGCGAAGCGGAACTGGTCGGAGGCCTGGCCGAAGCCGAGCTTGCCAGCCTTTTCCGCCTCCTGCAGCGGCGCCGCAGAATCCGTGTGCTGGGAGATGATGTCCGCGCCCTGGGCGAGCAGGGCCTTGGCGGCGTCAGCCTCCTTGCCGGGGTCGAACCAGGTGTTGGCCCAGACGATCTTGACCTTAACGCTGGGATTCACCGACTGCGCGCCCAGCATGAAGGCGTTGATGCCCGCCACCACTTCCGGGATCGGGAAGGAGGCGACATAGCCAATCGTGTTGGTCTTGGTCATCTTGCCCGCGATCTGGCCGATCACATAGCGGCCCTCGTGGAACTTGGCGGTGTAGGTCGCCACGTTCTCGGCGCGCTTGTAGCCGGTCGCATGTTCGAACTTCACGCCGGGGAACTTCTTCGCCACGCGCAGGGTCGGCTCCATATAGCCGAAGGACGTCGTGAAGATCAGCTTGTGGCCGGAGCGAGCGAGCTGCTCGATGGGGCGATCGCTGTCGGTCTCCGGCACATTCTCGAGGAAGGTCGTCTCGACCTTGTCGCCAAGCGCCTTCTGCAAGGCGAGGCGGCCCTGATCGTGCTGATAGGAATAGCCGAAGTCGCCGACCGGGCCCACATAGACGAAGCCGACCTTGAGCTTTTCAGCGGCGAAGGCCGTGCTGGCGGCGGCGATGGCGACCGCCGAGATCAGGGCCATTTTGAACGCGTTTTTCTTCATTACCATTTTCCTTTCCGGACAGACTTGAACTTTACCATTCTCATTGCACGTTTCAACCACATGCAATTTTCTTACCGGGGCGCGATGAAGGCCTGCCCGAGGGCGGCCGGCGCGGCGGCGTTCTTGCGCGCCCCCGAACTCAAGAGGACAAGGGCGACGATCGTCGCGAGATAGGGGACCGCCGAGAGCAGTTGCCCGGGCAGGCCGAAGGCGGCCGCCTGTGCATGCAATTGCAGCACGGTCGCCCCGCCAAAGAGCAAGGCGCCCAAAACGACGCGCCAGGGCTTCCACGAGGCGAAGACCACCAGCGCAAGCGCGATCCAGCCCCGCCCCGCCGTCATGCCGGGAGACCAGAAGGGCGTATAGGCCAGAGTCAGATAGGCGCCCGCCAGCCCGGCGCAGGCGCCGCCGAACAGGGTCGCCAGAAACCGCATGCGCCGCACGGAGAGGCCCAGCGCATGGGCGGATTGATGGTTGTCGCCCGTGGCGCGCAGAGCCAGCCCCGTCCGCGAACGCGACAGGAACCAAGCCACGCCAGCCACCAGCCCGAAGGCGACATAAACGAACAGATCCTCCCCGAAGACGAGCTGGCCCACATAGGGCAGGTCGGAGAGGCCGGGGATGTGCAGTTGATCGGACCTGTCGCGCTTCAGCCCCACGAAACCGGCGCCCAGCAGGCCCGAGAGGCCTGTGCCGAAAATGGTCAGCGCGAGGCCCGCCGCCACTTGATTGATGGCGAAACCGATGGTGAGCAGGCCGAACAAGGCCGCCATCGCCATGCCCGCAAGGATGCCGCACAGGGCGCCGATGGCGGTCGAGCCGCTGGAATAGGCGCCGGCGAAGCCCATGGCCGCGCCCATGATCATCATGCCCTCGACGCCAAGGTTCAGCACGCCCGCGCGCTCCGTCACGAGTTCGCCGATGGAGGCCAGGATGAGCGGCGTCGCCGCCGTCACCACGGTCATCAGGACGAGCTGAAAGAGTTCCGACGTCATCGGGCGGCTCCAAACGTCAGTCTTATGCGGTAGCGTGTGGCGGTGTCCGCGATGAGGACGCACATCAGCAGCACGCCCTGGAAGGCGCGGGTCATGTCGTTGTTGAGGGAGAGCTCCACCTGCGCCGCCTCGCCGCCGATATAGGTCAGCGCCAGCACCAGCGCTGCGACGAGGATGCCGATGGGCGAGAGGCGCCCGAGAAAGGCGACGATGATGGCGGTGAAGCCATAGCCGGGCGAAATCTTCGGGGTGAGCTGGCCGATCTGGCCCGCAACCTCGCAAATCCCCGCAAGGCCCGCGAGCGCGCCCGAGATGGCGAAGACCGTCAGGGTCAGCCTGGAGTCGTCGAATCCCGCGAAACGGGCCGCGCGCGGCGCCTCGCCCGCCAGCCGGACCTCGAAGCCGAAGATGGTGCGTGCGAGCACGAAGGCGCCGAGCAGCGCCACGAGCAAGGCCAGCGGCACGCCCGCATGCAGCCGCTCGCCCTCGGCGAGGAAGGGCAGGCGGGCGATGTCGTCGAAGACCACGCTTTGGGGAAAGTTGAAGCCGTTGGGGTCTTTCAGCGGGCCGCGCACGAGCCAGTCGAGGCCAAGCTCGGCCACATAGACCAGCATCAGGCTGGTGAGGATTTCGGAGGCGCCGAGCCAGACGCGCAGCAGGGCGGGCACCAGCGCATAGATAGCCCCGCCGACGGCGCCCAGAACAAGCATGGTGGGCAGGATCCACCAGCCGCCGATCAGCTCCTGAAAAGCCTCGTCATGGGTGGCGATGGCAAGCCAGCCGCCGAGCAGTCCGCCCATGATGAACTGGCCCTCGGCGCCGATGTTCCAGAGGTTTGCGCGATAGCAGAAGCTCAGGCCGACCGCGATCATCACGAGCGGACAGGCCTTCACCGCCAGCTCCTGCAGCGACCATCCCTCCAGAAGCGGATTGATGAAATAGACCTCGAAGGCCAGCGCCGGGGATTTTCCGAGCAGGAAGACCACGAGCCCGCCGATCAGGATGGCGCCGGCCAGAGCCAGAATGGGGGCGCCGATCTCAAGGGCGAGGGGCCGCGTCGCCCGTGGTTCGAGGTCAATGCGCATGGGCGCCGCCTCCCGATCCATCGCCGGTCATGAGCAGGCCGATCTCCTCGCGCGTGACGGCGCGGGCGTCGCAGGGCTGCGACAGGCGGCCCTCATGCATGACCGCGATCCGGTCGCAGATCTCGAACAATTCATCGAGATCCTGGCTGATGAGCAGCACGCTCGCCCCGCGCGCGGCCAGATCGACAAGCGCCTGGCGGATGGTCGCGGCGGCGGCGGCGTCCACGCCCCATGTCGGCTGGTTGATGACGAGGATCTTGGGTTCGCTGAGGATCTCGCGGCCCACGACGAATTTCTGCAGGTTGCCGCCTGACAGGGTCCGTGCGGCGGGGTCTGGTCCGGCCTTGCGCACATCGAAGGTCTTGATGACCTGCTGCGCCAGCGTCCGCGCCTTTTCGAAATTGATGAGGCCGCGCGAGGTCAGGCCATCCCCGGAATGGCGGGATAGGATCAGGTTCTCGGTGAGGGAGAAATCCCCCGCAGCCGCATGGCCGTTGCGCTCCTCGGGCACGAAGGCGGCGCCGAGCGCCCGGCGCGCGGTGATGTCGCGGGCGCCGACCGCCGCGCCGTCGATGCGGATCGTCTCGTTCGCGTCAGCCAGGCGCTCGCCCGAGACCGCCTCGAAGAGTTCGGATTGGCCATTGCCCGCGACGCCCGCGATCCCGAAGACCTCGCCGCCGCGCAGCCGCAGGGACACGCCATCAAGGTCGACGCCATGGATCTCGCGGGAGGGCAGCGACAGGCTGTCGAGGGTCAGGCGCTCGCCGCCAAAGGCGCGGGTGGACGGCGTCTTGATGTCGTTGATCGCGGCGCCGACCATGAGGGCCGCCAGCGAGCGCGAACTTTCCTGGCGCGGATCGCAGCCGCCGACCTTCCGGCCAAGCCGCAGGATCGTCGCCGTTTCGCACAGACGCCGGACCTCTTCGAGCTTGTGTGAGATATAGAGCAGGGCGCGCCCTTCGGCCTTCAGTCGGGCGAGGGTGTCGAACAGCGCCTCGGCCTCCTGCGGGGTGAGGACCGAGGTCGGCTCATCCAGGATGATGAGCCTTGGATCCTGCAAGAGGCAGCGCGCGATCTCGATGCGCTGGCGCTCGCCCGCCGACAGGGACCAGACCTCGCGGTCGGGGTCGAGCGGCATGCGGTAGCGTTCTGAGACCTCAAGGATTCTTCCGCGCAGGGCCGACAGCGGGGTGTCGGTGGGCAGGACGAGGGCGATGTTCTCGGCGACGGTGAGATTGTCGAAGAGCGAGAAATGCTGGAACACCATGCCGACGCCCTGCGCGCGGGCCTCCTGCGGGCCGTTGAGGCGCATGGGCTTGCCGCGAAACAGGATCTCCCCTTCGGTCGGCTCCAGCAGACCATAGATGATCTTGACCAGAGTCGACTTGCCCGCCCCATTCTCGCCGATCAGCGCATGAGCCTCACCTTCATGAATGTCGAGGCTGATGTCGTCGTTTGCGGTGAAGGAGCCGAAACGCTTCACGATCCCGCGCAGCGACAGCAAGGGCGTCGCCCGTCTCTCCTGCTCTGTCATCATGAACCCGTGACGCCCCCGGCGAACAAACGGCTCTAAGGTCACGCCTGAGCAGCCAAGGGTCAAGTGCGGATGAGAGGCGCCGGCGCCTATAATGGCGTCAGGCGCGAGATTGCAGGGGATAAAAAATCCGGGCGCTCGCACGCCCGGATGAAAATCGCCCGACGATGGGGGAAGCGGGCGCAGGGCCCGCCTCGAACCTGCCTCAGCAGGAATAGTACATGTCGAATTCGACGGGGTGAGGCGTCATTTCGAAACGCATCACATCCTGCATCTTGAGCTCGATGTAGCTGTCGATGAAGTCGTCGTTGAACACGCCGCCGGCCTTCAGGAACGAACGGTCCTTGTCGAGGTTCTGGAGAGCCTCGCGCAGCGAGCCGCAGACGGTCGGGATCTTCTTGAGCTCCTTGGGGGGGAGGTCATAGAGATCCTTGTCCATGGCGGCGCCCGGATCGATCTTGTTCTGGATGCCGTCGAGGCCCGCCATCAGCATGGCGGCGAAGGCGAGATAGGGGTTGGCGGTGGGATCGGGGAAGCGAACCTCGACGCGCTTGGCCTTCGGGTTGTTCGTCCACGGAATGCGGCAGGAGGCCGAACGGTTGCGGGCGGAATAGGCCAGCAGCACCGGAGCCTCATAGCCCGGGACCAGACGCTTGTAGGAGTTGGTCGAGGGATTGGTGAAGGCGTTCAGGGCCTTGGCGTGCTTGATGATGCCGCCGATGTAGTAGAGGCAATCCTGCGACAGGTCGGCGTATTTGTTGCCGGCCATCATGGGCTTGCCAGCCT